>FR902185.1:17361-43164 GCA_000437855.1 Clostridium sp. CAG:567
CAGATTCAAAAAATCGAATTAGAAAAAGAAATTAATTATCTAGAAAGTATAGTTTATGAAATTGAAGTTTCAACATGTATTTCTGATATTTATGCTATATCAGATGAAGTTAAATCTTCATTTTCTTTACAAAGTAAGAAAAAGCAAAAAAATAGAACTTCGCCTTCTAAATCTAGTAATAATTTAACACTACCAATCAAATATAATATAAATGGCTTTAATATTTTAGTTGGAAAAAACAACAAACAAAATGATGAATTAACTTTTAAAATAGCTAATAAAGATGACCTTTGGTTTCATGTTAAAGACTTCCATGGTAGTCATACAATTTTACAAACAAATGGTGTAACTCCATCTCAGGAAATTTTAAACAAATGTGCTGCTATTGCTGCTTTTTATAGTCAAGCTTCTAATTCATCTAATGTTCCTGTAGATTATACTTTAATTAAGTATGTAAAAAAAATCAAAAATTCAAAGCCTGGTATGGTAATATATACAAATCAAGAAACTATTAACGTACAACCTAATAGCTTTCATAATTTTTTGATACTTCAAAAATAATATCTCCATAAATAAAAATCGGACCACTGCTTTTTAGGCAATGGTCCCTCTTGTATCACCACCTACTAGGTAGTGATACGTTTGACTGTTACATAGTAGTGTAGACCGCGTTGTTGATAACAACACGATCAACCTTAAATTCTCTGGCAAGTTTTTTGCCGAGCGTTTCAATGCTGATCGTAGCAGCTCTGGTTTCAACACCCACGTTAAGTGTTGATTCCCCTGTCTCCGTTACCGTTATGGAGCCTCCTCCCCAATAACGGTACGTCGGGACAAGAATGTCCCGAATTCTTGCTTCCTCTTCGGAGCTTAAGCCCCGAAAGGAAATAACTTTTTCCTTGGTCTCCCATATGTAAACCTTCACTTATATATACCTCCTTTATGGTATTATATATATAATACCACATTTAACAATAAAAGTCAAAATTTTTTAAGTTCAATCATTGTTAATTCCTGTTTTATATTCAATTTCTTCCATGTGAGGAAACATTTCTTTTACTCTTTTAAATGTAATCATCGAATGTCTTGGTTGCGGATTTTTGTCATGTACAGTTAGTAGTTGTTGTGTATAGCAATTCTCAGATGTTTTAAAAAGCAAATATCTATTTCTAACATAAGTAAAATAGATTTGATATCCATCTTCTAAATTTTTATAAAATTCTTCAAAAGTATATTTTCCATCCATATAATTTATTCCTTTACATCATAGTTAGTCTTTTATAGCATTGTTATAAACTCTTCTTCTGAAATTATTGTTATACCAAGTTCTTGAGCTTTTTTTAGCTTACTTCCCGCATCTTCTCCTGCTAAAACATAGTCTGTTTTCTTTGATACTGATGATGATGTTTTTCCTCCCATTTTTTCAATTATTTCACTAGCTTCTTCTCTCGAATAATGTTCTAAGCTTCCTGTTAATACAAATGTTTTTCCCGCAAATTTTTCATCTTCATTTTCTTGTATTTCTGCTTTCATATTCACATTTGCTTGTTTTAATTTGTTTATTAAGTCTATAGTTTGATCTTGTCTAAAGAATTCATAAATTGTATTTGCAGTTATTTCGCCTACATCCTCTATCATTCTCAATTCTTCATAAGTTGCCACAATTAATTTATCCATGTCTTTAAAATATCTTGCTAATGTTTTTGCCAGTTTTACACCTACATGTCTAATTCCAAGTGAATTTATTACTCTGTATAAGTCTCTTTTTTTGCTTTCTTCAATTGCATTTATTAGATTTTGCGCAAATTTTTTACCATTTTTCTTTAAAGATGCAACATCATCTATAGTTAACTTATATATATCTGCAATATTAGATATTAGTTTTCTTTCAATCAGCTCGCCAATAATTGCCTCTCCAAGACCATCTATATCCATTGCATCTTTTGATGCAAAATGAATGATACTTCTATATAATTTAGCTGGGCATTCAATTCCTATACATCTAACAACTGCTTCTCCTTCTTCTCGTACAGCCTCAGCGCCACACACAGGACATATTCTTGGCATCTCAAAGATTTTTTCTGTTCCATCTCTTTTATCTTTATTTACTCCAACTACTTCTGGAATAACATCTCCAGCCTTTTGAATTATAACTCTATCACCAATTCTAATATCATTCTGCTTAATATAATCTTCATTGTGAAGAGTAGTTTTTGAAATTTTAGAACCTGCAACATATACTGGATCTAAAATAGCCATCGGGGTAATTGCTCCTGTCCTTCCAACTTGACAAACAATATCTTTTAATAATGTTTCTTTTTTCTCAGGAGGATATTTATAAGCCACTGCCCATCTTGGTGTTTTATATGTTGTACCTACTTTTTCTCTTAGTTCTAAATCATTAACTTTTACAACTGCACCATCTATTCCAAAATCTAAGCCATTTCGCATTTCACCTATTTTGTTTATTGCATCTCTAACTTCTTGCATATTTTTACACAAGATTTTTACAGGATTAACGTTAAATCCTAAACGTTCTAGATATAATAAGCTCTCATAGTGTGTTTTAAATGTAATATCATCACATTTTTGAACATTGAACACATAAATATCTAATGGTCTTGATGCTGTTATTTTACTATCTAACTGTCTTAGTGAACCTGCTGCAGCATTTCTAGCATTTGCAAATTGTTCTTGTTCTTCTAATAGCCTGTCCTCATTTAATTTATCAAAATCTGTTTTTCCAATAAAAACCTCTCCACGTACAGTTATAGATATTGGTTCTTTCAATTCTTTTGGTACATGTTTTATTGTAGAGATATTTTGAGTTACATCTTCACCTACTATTCCATTACCACGAGTTGCTCCTCTATATAACTTTCCGTTTCTATATTCAATTGCTGAAGAAAGTCCATCTATTTTTGTTTCCACTACATAGTCTAACGGCCTTGAAAACTCAATTGCAGCTTTTTGCATTCTTTGGTCAAATTCTTCAACTTCTTCAAATGTAAATACATCTTGAAGGCTTTGCAAAGGCACTTCATGTGTTACCTTTTCAAAGCCTTTCTTTATAGCTCCTGTTCCAACTCTTTGTGTTGGTGAATCTTCAGTTATTAATTCTGGGTATTCTTTTTCTATTTGTTTAAGTTCTCTCATAAGCATATCATACTCATAATCGCTAACTACTTGTTCATCATCAAAATATTTCTTTGTATAGTATTGTAATAAAGGTCTTAACTCTTCTGCTCTTTTTTTCGCTTGTTCAAAATTCATAAATTTACCTCTTCTTTACATTGAGCCTTTAAATAGCTCTTTTCCATTTTTTACATATTCCCATCCTGAGAATATTGTAGCTACTACTGATACACTCATTATTAAAGTAACTAGTAGATTTATTATGAAGTTATATCCTGATAAATTTCCATTAAAGATTGTTGCGTATGGATTTGGGTCTAAAAAGGCTAAGATAACTGCAATCATTTGTGTCACTGTTTTTAATTTTCCCCAAACATTTGCTGCTATTACATTTCCATCTTTTTGTACTGCCACAAGTCTATATCCTGAAACTATAAATTCTCTAAATATTACTATTATTGGAATCCATGCAGGTAAATGTCCAAATTCCACTAACATAATCATCGCTGCTATGACAACTATTTTGTCTGCAATAGGATCCAAAAATTTTCCAAATGTTGTTATTTGATTTCTTGATCTTGCAATATATCCATCTAATTTATCTGTTATTGCTGCTATTATAAATATCAGATCAATTAATAAATACGTAATTGGTATTCCACATACTTCTCCTTGTATATTAAAAAACGGAATTATAACCATTATTGGTACTAAAATAATTCTCAATATTGTTAATTTATTTGGCAAATTCATTTTTTCCTCCTTGAACGTAAAATTTAAAAAAATGTACTAATTTTCTTAGTACATTATATAATATTTATCAATAAAAAATAAATAGGTGCTTTAAAATTTTATATAAAATATTTATGCTCTTGGATGTGCTTTTTGATATATATCTTTAAGTCCTGAGTCTTGAAATTGCATATAAACTTGTGTTGAAGATATGTCTGAGTGTCCAAGCATTGTTTGAATAGCTTTTAAGTCAGCACCATTTTGCAACAAATGTGTTGCAAATGAATGTCTTAGCACATGTGGAGTAATGTCTTTTGTTATGTGTGCTTGTTCTTTATAATATTTTACTATTTTCCAGAATCCTTGTCTTGTTAATCTTTTTCCATTAACATTTACAAATAATGCTTTTTCTCTTTCATTTTTTATTAATATAGGTCTTGCATCTTCAATATATTCTTTTAATGCACTTAAAGATAATGAACCTAATGGAATGTTTCTTTGTTTTGCTCCTGTTCTACAAATTACATATCCTTCTTCTATATTAACATTTTCTATATTTAAATTAATAATTTCTGTAACTCTCATTCCTGTTGCATAAGCAAATTCCAACATTGCTTTGTCTCTTGTTCCCTTCAAGTCAACGTCTTTAGGTTGTTCTAATAATAATTCAACTTCTTGTGCTGTAAGCACACTTGGAATTCTTTTTTCAACTTTTGGTGACTGTACGTCTTCTGTTGGGTCATTTTTTATTTTTCTATTTCTAATTAAGAATTGATAAAAAGATCTAATAGATGCTAAATTTCTAGATATAGTAGATGATTTTTTTCCTACTTTTTTTAAATAATTTAGATAGGTTTTTATGTCTTCTTTTGAAACTTTTGTATAATTTATTTGATTTTCTTCTATATAATTTTGGTATTGTATAATATCTCTTTTGTATGATTGAAGTGTATTATCTGATAATTTTTTTTCGTTTTGTAAAAATTCTAAAAAAAGTTTAATTTGTTTTTCCATTCTTAGCTCCCCTATCTTGTATTTTAAATCTTTTAGAACATATTATGTCGATTTACATAAGTTATATCAAAATAATTCATAATTGTAAATAGATTTAAAGAATTTTCTTTAAGTTTTACAAATCATAATTTTGTTATAATCAAAAGTAATAAATTTGTCGATAAATATGCTTCTATAATTGACGCTATACAAATTACAATAAATATTATTATTGAAAATATGGTATGTCTTATCAGTTCAAATTTTATATTTTCTTTTCTTTTATCTTTTGTAATTGATTTGTATAGTTTCATTCCACTAACTGCAAGTGCAATTATGCTTGGTATATATATGAGATTTTGTAATAACATACTAGTTGCAATAAAAATTATTCCCTTCCAATTACCTAACGTACTAATAATCATTGAGATTGTATATCCAACGCAAAATCCCTTTGCTGTTACTATTCCAATTACTATTGGTATTCCTACAACCGTTGACCCTGTAAACCACATAGTAAAAGCTATTATTGAATTATTTGCTAACGATAATTTTAAAAGTTCTGTACTTTCAACTTTTTGATTATCTTTTAAAGTACCGTATAGATTTTGTTAAATAATCTTGTGCAACTTGTTTTTGGCTTTTATCTAAATTATTTACAAATATAACTCCTAAAACAATTCCTATTAGCATTATTATTGAAACAATCATGTAGTATTTTAAATTTTCTCTTAAATGTTCTTCAATGATTTCTTTTATTTTAAAAGATTTCTTATGTATTTTCCTCATTCTTATCCTCATTTCATTGTCTGTATTTTTATACATAATGTCTATTCAATAAAATGATTTTTAGAACTTGGTTATATTAACCTACTGTTAATTTACCATATACGCCTCCGCCTCCGGCTTGAATATTAGCTTTTCCTTCTCTTGCTGCAATTATCATTTTTGCAACCTTTTCTCCAACTACAGCTTCAATATCATCTTCTGATAATTTGTGTAAAATATTCATTTCCGTTTCAAAGTTGTTTAATAATTTATCTATTGTTTTGCTTCCTAATCCAGGAATAAATGTTAATGGTACTTGGTAAATATATGGTGGCCTATTTGCCGGGCTTATACTCTTTTCTTTGTCTCTAATAGCTACTATTCTGTCCAGCACACCCATTGTAATGTTTGTTCCGTGACATTCAGGACATTCAAATATTGGTGGCATTCCTTCTATAGGTTTATCACACTTTTCGCAATATGTTCTGTGATATTTTCCTAGTTTTGGATCAAGTCCATAATTACAAACAATTTTTCTTCCATCTTCATTTTTTAAAGCTTTTAGCAATTCTTTAAATGATATATCATCTACAAGTATTTTATTATACTCTCTCGCGATCTTAGGTAAAGAATGTGCATCAGAATTTGTAACAAAAGTTCTTGTTTCAAGTTCTGATATTTGGTCAGCTAGTTCTGTATCAGCGCTAAGTCCTAGCTCTATAGCAAATATTTTGTTAAATTTTTCCTTAAATATTCTTTCTAATCTGCTTGTACAATTTCCATAAAAACTTTTATGTGGTGTAAATGCATGAGCAGGTATTAATACTCCATTATATTTTTCTACAATATCAATTAATTCATAAGCAGACAAACATGCTCTTTGAGAACTTAATGTTATATTCTTTATATATTTGCTCATTTCCTTTGAGAATCCTTTAATGTCCTCTAGTTTAGGAAAGTAGCATAAGTTATGTGCACTTCCGGTTTTTCCATCATCATTTATTTCAGATGTCTCTATTTCGCTACCTAAAATTATACATACTTTATCTTTATATATAATTCCTCCATCCTTGATTTCATAAGCTTCTCCAGTTTTTAAAAAGTTTTCAATATCTTCAATAACATAAGGTGAAGCACAATCTATAATGCCTACTATTTGTATTCCTTTTCTTTCAGCACATTCTTTTGCAATATTTGCAAAATTTAAACTTCTTGCAGCTGTTATTTTTATAGGTTTTCCATTTTCACTTCTACCTATATGTACATGTAAATCGGCAAACATTTCTTGCATTTTCAATACCTCCATTTTAATTTAAAATTTACTCAAAAAAAGATTGGTATATACAGCCAATCTCTTTTTTTAGCTATTTTATCTTAAGTAACCTTAATCTCCTATTTCACGATTCATCTCTTTACGTATATCTCCACCTGTTACTATAGTATTTTTATTATCCTCATGTGCTGTTGTTTGCTCTTCTACTAAGTGTGCTTTGTATGCTTGAATTGCTTCATTAACATTTCTTTTTATTACCACTATGTCTTTTATAGCTGTAATATCATCATTACCACTTATCACATTTATTCTGTTTGCAACATATTGAATAGCTCCTTGTAATTGACTCATACCAACACCTCCTGCATTTCTGTAACAAATTGTTTGAATTTCTGCAAATATCTATTGTTCTTGTCCTTTAAGTTTCTATATTCTAATAATACTAATGCCTCATCTACTTTAAATGCAATTCTCTCTGGTCTGTCTAAAAGCATACCACCAAAATTATCAACTAATTCTAATACATCGCTTTCTTTTTCTCTTGGTAGACTTCCACTATATCTATTAACCTCTTCACAGATTTTGCAAAATCTATTTGAAAATCCTAAAGTTGACAAATATTCGGCTCCATTTTTAGCATATGCCTTTATTTGCTCCAAATCTTGTGGTCCATTACTTTTTTTACAATTGCATAACAAACAAGCAGTCACAATAAGATTTTTATCTAAACCAATATCTGTATTATCTAAAAATGTTTTAGCTAAGTATGTTTTAAATACAACCGATTTGTCAAAAAATATTCCTGTTTTTTGCTTTAGGTAATGCATTATTTCCATCTTTTTTATCCAATCTTTTTCAGATAAAATGTAATCTGCAAAAGTTTCCATGTAACTTACTCCCCTTTTAATGGAATTTTCTTGAGTAATTAAAATTCTTCTTCTAGAATAGATTATATGTTAAATTATTCCTTAATTCAATATTGTTACATAAATGTAATATAATTGTAAAACTGCTGTAATAAAAAGATAATGTTAAAAATTTAACATTATCTTTTCTATCACATTTTTTATTTGCTCTTCTAATTTTTCATTATTAACAATTGTGTACTCACAATTTTCAGTATAAAATTCATTTGGATGTTGCGCTCCAAGCCTTGCAACTGCATGTTTCCTATCAATTTTATCTCTTTCTATAATTCTTTGTATTTGTATTTCTTTGTCTTCAGAAACTACCGCTATAGTAGTATCACACAATTTTTTCATATCTGCTTCTATAAGTAAAGGAGCATCAATAGTAATTATTTTATTATTGCTATTTTTTATTTCTTTTTCTATTTCTTTTTTTATATATTTAAAAGTAATTTGATTTAATTCCTGTCTTTTTTGTTTGCTTGAATAAATTATATTTGCAAGTTTTCTTCTATTCAAGTCTCCATTTTCTGTTAAAACATTATTTCCAAATCTCTGAATGATTTCATTTAGATACTCTGTTCCCTTTTCTGACAACTTTCGAGCTATTTTGTCAGCAGTAATAGTCTTTGAATTGTATGTTTTTTCTATCATTTCACATACAGTACTTTTTCCTGCTCCAGAGCTTCCTGTAATTCCTATAATCATATATTATTTTACCTCTTTCAAATCTGATGGTGTTACAATTTTATTAGTATAATCCAAGTTTGACCATGAATCTTTTTCATACCCTAATGTATACACATTTGTAGCATAAATGTCTGTTTCTAGCATTTCTTTCAAAACTTTATTTCTTGTTGTTTCCATAAACTCTTTAACTGATGTTATTAAATTGATTTTTGGGTTCTTAGATTTTATCTCTGAAATTAGTTTCTTACCTCTTTCACTATATCCTAATATTCTTGTATATGGCACAGTCTTCCTTGCTGTCTCCATCATTTTTTTATCTATTCCAAGCAAAGCATATATTAAAACTCTTTGAATTCGAGTCTGAGTATATCTTTTAGATTTAACCATGTTTACTAAATCTATAACATTATTGCATGAATTTGCTGCATTTTTTATTGCATTTTCCAAACCTTCCGAAACATCCGGTATTTTTTTTATTTCTTCTACTGTCATTTTTCTTAATATATATATTATTTCTTTTTGAAATTTTGACAAATCTAAAACATAATGTCCTTTTCTAAACTCTTGAGCAAGTAGAACATAGGACGTCCTTGGAATAACCTTTATTATGTCGTCAAATTGTCTTGTAGCAATCATTCTACGAATAGCTGTTGCACTTGCAAAATCATCTACAATAATTTCATCATGATATAATACTTTTTCTCTTTTTATTCCCACAGGTTTTAATGGACTTTTAAGCTTTTTTATTGCTTTTAAATATTCAATTGCTAATATATTATTTGAACCATTTAAAACATTTGCATATCTTTTTATATCATTTAAGTACATCATTAATGCATTTTCCCTTGCTTTTGGAAAAGACACACCTTTGTTTAACTCATGGTTTAACATAGTAACATATTCTTTTGGTTCTTGATAAACTACATTTGCAATATTGTTTAATGTTGCTAAATCCTTTGTTTCTATTCCAAAAGATAGTGTATTTACAATTCCAAGAGAATCAAATATTTTTATTGCTCCTTCTGCAAAATTTTCCGCACTAGATGTCGCATAAATTGTTGGTAGTTCAAGTACTAAGTCTGCTCCCTGTGCAATGGCCATTTTAGTTTTTGTCCACTTATCTATAATTGATGTATTTCCTCTTTGAACAAAATTTCCCGAAATTATGCACACAATATAATCAGCATCTGTTTGTTTAATTGATTCTTTTATGTGATATAAATGTCCATTATGAAATGGATTATATTCTGCAATAATTCCAAGTACATTGCTCATTTTTACACCCCTTCATACAATTTTTATTGACTTAATTTAACTTATGTTATAATATCATAAAAACAAATATTTTACAATGAGTAAAGGAGAATTTTATTAATGGAAGAAGTTATAATTTATACTGATGGAGCATGTAGTGGTAATCCTGGTCCTGGTGGTTGGGGAGCAATCTTAATGATTAACGAAAATAAAAAAGAAATTTCTGGTGGAAATAAAAATACAACTAATAATGTTATGGAATTAACCGCTGTGATTGAAGCTTTAAAACTTTTAAAAAGACCTTGTAATGTCAATTTATATAGTGATAGTGCTTATGTTGTAAATGCCTTTCTACAAAATTGGATTTTGGGATGGATTAAAAATGGTTGGAAAAATTCTAATAAAGAAGATGTTAAAAACAAAGAACTTTGGCAGGAATTAATTTCTTTAACTAAAGTACATAATGTTACTTTTCATAAAGTAAAAGGCCATGCTGATAATAAATATAATAATCGTTGTGACGAACTTGCTCGTAATGCAATTAAAAATTTATAACTTAATATCTAAAGCAAAAGCCAGTTGGTAATACCAACTGGCTTTTAGCTTTATTATTTATCTTTATCTTTTTTTATTTTTTCTTTGACTTTACCTGCTTTTTGTGAAATTTCTTCTTTTATTTCCACAGCCTTATCTGTTAAATCATTTTTCACTTCATTTGCTTTATTTACTATTTCACCTTTTATTTCCTTCGTTTTTTGTTTTATTTTTTCTTTACGTTCTTTTAGCGTAGCTGTTAGTTCTGGGAAAGCATTTATTAATCTTCTATTTAATACAGATTTTCCTCTTAAAAATTCCCTTACTTTTTTAGAAATTGCATCTGTACTATCTTTTGGATTTTCTTTATCAAATTTCTTTGTTGCTTTTCTAACATTTGATATTACATAAAATGAAATAATTAAGTCAATCAAAAATATTGATGCTACAATTATTGCAATTATTCGAACAATATTTTCAGGGATTTGATTTAATTTTCCAAAAATAAATGGATTTATAATATAAATAAGTGTTAATCCAAGAAGTCCAAATGGAATAATTGTTTCTAAGCATACCCTTCCATTTATATTAAATTTATTATTACTATAATCCCACCAACGTGCATTAAATATTTTTTCCATTAAATAACTTGTTAAATACTCTAATACGCCACATATAAGTATTGCTGTGCTAAACAAGGCAACAGGATGATTTGATAAATTTGATAGAGTTAATGTTATCAATACTCCACCACATCCATATATTGGACAATATGGTCCTATTAAAAATCCTCTGTTTGAAAATTTATGTTTTTGAACTAGCTGTAATGTTACTTCCATTACCCATCCCATTATTGCCAAAATTATGAAATACAAGAAATATATTTCTATATTGTGTTCCATTCTTCTCTCCTCTTTTTTATTTTACAATGAATGTATTATACTCATTTTTTTATAAAAATACAATATTAAATCATTTTTTCAAGTTCTTTTATCTTATCTCTAATTTCTGCTGCTTTTTCAAATTCCATTTCTGCTGCATATTTAAGCATTTCATCTGTAAGCTTATTAATTACATCTTGTACATTTGATTCTTTGTCAAGCTTGTATTCTTCCTGTATATCAGCAACGTAACTTGCCTTAATTGTGTCTCTAATAGATTTTTGTATTGTTTGTGGAGTAATTCCATGTTTCTCATTATATTGCATTTGTATTTTTCTTCTTCTATTTGTTTCACTAATTGCTTTTTCCATACTATCAGTTAGCTCATCTGCATACATTATAACTTTTCCATCTGTATTTCTAGCAGCACGACCAATAGTTTGAATTAAGGAACGTTCCGAACGTAAAAAACCTTCTTTATCCGCATCTAGTATAGCTACTAATGAAACCTCTGGGATATCTAATCCTTCTCTTAAAAGGTTTATTCCAACTAAAACATCAAATTCTCCCAGTCTTAAATCACGTATTATTTCCATTCTTTCTAGTGCCTTAATATCTGAGTGCATGTATTTTACCTTTATATCTAAGCTTGCCAAATAAGTAGTTAAATCTTCTGCCATCTTTTTAGTTAATGTTGTTACTAGCACTCTTTCATGTTTTTCTACTCTCTCATGAATTTGCTCTATCAAATCATCTATTTGATTTGATACAGGTTTAACATCTATTTTAGGATCAAGTAATCCAGTTGGTCTTATTATTTGTTCGACAACATTTTCTTTTGAATGCTCTTTCTCATATTCAGCTGGTGTTGCACTAACAAATACAACTTGATTTATTCTTTGTTCAAATTCTTCAAATTTTAAAGGTCTATTATCAAATGCTGATGGAAGTCTAAATCCATAATTTACTAAAGATTCTTTTCTTGCTCTATCTCCATTATACATTGCTCTTACTTGTGGAATTGTAGCATGTGATTCATCTATTAGTAATAGAAAATCTTTTGGAAAATAATCAAATAAAGTATATGGTGCACTTCCAGGCTCTCTACCACTTATGTGCCTTGAATAATTTTCTATACCTTGGCAAAAACCGGTTTCTCTCATCATTTCAATATCGAAGTTTGTTCTTTCTTCTATTCTTTGAGCTTCTATCAATTTATTATTATCTTTAAAATATTTTATTCTTTCTTTTAATTCTTCTTGTATTGTTACAATTGCTTTTTCCATTTTATCTGCTGTTGTTGCATAGTGAGAATTAGGAAATATCATAATATGTTGTCTTGTGCTTATTGCCTTACCTGTTAGCGGATTTATTTCTGAAATCTTTTCCACTTCATCTCCCCAAAATTCTACCCTGATTGCAGTCTCACTTTGGTCTGATGGATATATTTCAACAATATCACCTTTAGCTCTAAATGTACCTCTTTTAAATTCAAGTTCACTTCTGGTATATTGCATATTTATAAGTTTTTTTAGCACTGTATTTCTTTCAATTTTCATACCAGGTCTTAAAGATATTGTTAAGTTCTCGTAGTCAATTGGGTCTCCTAAGCCATAAATACATGAAACTGATGCAACTATTATTGTATCTCTAGTTTCAAATAAAGAAGCGGTTGCTGAATGTCGTAATTTATCTATTTCATCATTTATAGAAGCATCTTTTTCAATATATGTATCTGATTGTGGTATATATGCTTCTGGTTGGTAATAGTCGTAATATGATACAAAGTACTCAACATTATTTTCAGGAAAAAACTCTTTAAATTCAGAATAAAGCTGTCCTGCTAAAGTTTTATTATGTGCTAAAACCAAAGTTGGTCTTTGTACTTTTTCAATTATATTTGCCATAGTAAAAGTCTTTCCAGAGCCCGTTACTCCTAGCAATGTCTGAAACTTTTTACCTTCTTTTATTCCATTACTTAAATATTCAATTGCTTGTGGTTGATCACCTGTTGGCTTAAATTCTGAGTGTAATTTAAACATATTCTCTCTTCCTTATATTTTTGTAATTATTATATAAAAAATCGCTAAAATTGTATATAAGTTTAGTAAAAATTATTGAATTTTACTGCATTTTTTTATATAATATTGGGCATAAATATTTAAAGGTTTCAAATTACTGGAAAATGTTACTTTTCCATGCAATTTATACCTAAAGAAAGGATTGCGATAATTATGGAAAATAAAGTATTAGTAAGGGAATTATACAGAAATACAAATAACTATGCTGGACAAACTGTAACAGTTTCTGGTTGGGTAAGAACTATTCGTGATTCAAAAAGCTTTGGATTTATAGAGTTAAATGATGGAAGCTTTTTTAAGAATGTTCAAGTTGTATTTGATACCGGTTTAAATAACTTTGATGATGTAAAAAAATTAAGTATTAGTTCTTCTATTGTAGTTACAGGAGAAGTTGTAAAAACCGAAAATGCTAAACAACCTTTTGAAATAAAAGCAAGTAATGTTGAAGTTTTAAATGTAGCAGATTTAGATTATCCACTTCAAAAGAAAAAACATTCTTTTGAATATCTAAGAACTGTATCTCATTTAAGACCTAGAACAAACACATTTAATGCAGTTTTTAGAGTTCGTAGCGTACTTTCTTTTGCAATTCATAAATTCTTCCAAGAAAGAGGTTTTGTATATGTTCATACACCTATCATTACAGGAAGTGATTGTGAAGGTGCTGGTGAAATGTTTGGAGTAACTACTTTAGATATGGAAAAATTACCAAAAACTGAAGATGGCAAAGTAGATTATTCTCAAGATTTCTTTGGAAAAGAATCTCACTTAACAGTAAGTGGTCAATTAGATGTAGAAACTTATGCACATGCATTCCGCAATGTTTATACATTTGGTCCTACATTTAGAGCTGAAAATTCAAATACTGTAAAACATGCTGCTGAATTCTGGATGATTGAACCAGAAATTTGCTTTGCTGATTTACATGATGATATGGATTTAGCTGAAGATATGATTAAATATATAATCTCTTACGTTCTAGAAAATGCGCCTGAAGAAATGGCTTTCTTTAATCAATTTATTGATACTGGATTACTTGACAGATTACACAATGTATTGAATTCAGAATTTGGAAGAATTACTTATACAGATGCTATAAAAGAACTAGAGAAAAACAATGATAATTTTGAATACCCTGTTAGCTGGGGTGTTGATATTCAAACAGAACATGAAAGATATTTAAGTGAAAAAATATTTGGAAGACCTGTTTTTGTTACAGATTATCCAAAAGAGATTAAAGCATTTTATATGAAATTAAACCCAGACGGCAAAACAGTTGCTGCTACTGACCTTTTGGTTCCTGGAATTGGAGAAATAATTGGTGGTAGTCAAAGAGAAGATGATTTCGAAAAACTAAGTGCTCGTATAAATGAACTTGGTTTAAGAAAAGAAGATTATTGGTGGTATTTAGATCTAAGAAGATATGGTGGATGTCCACATGCTGGATTTGGTTTAGGTTTCGAAAGAATGATGATGTATTTAACTGGTATGCAAAATATTCGTGATGTACTTCCATTCCCAAGAACTCCAAAAAATTGTGAATTTTAATATTTTAAAAGTTGCCAAAACATTGGCAACTTTTATTTTGTTTTATTCTACACTTTTTAAACTTTCTATCATGTCTATTTTTTTCAATACAAAATGTATTATAAAATTAACTATTATTGAAAACACAAATGTAATAACTGCTGAATATACATAGCTTATTGGCAATATATGTCTCATAAACCTTAATGAATCTATTTCAATACTTGATATAATTCCACTTGTTAAAAATGTTCCTAATACTAATCCAATTACAATAGCAATTATTGTAAATATTATATTCTCCTTATTTATATAGTTATCTACTTCTTTATCATAAAAGCCTAATACTTTTAATGTTGCAATTTCTCTTTGTCTTTCTGCAATATTTATATTTGCCAAATTATATAATACTACAAACGCAAGTAATGCTGATGCAACTATTAAAATTATAACAACATAATTCATAGTATTAAGCATATCACTTACTGATTTCATTAAGCTACTTATTACAGATACAGATGCAACACCTTCTATATTTAACATTTTCTGTGATATATTATTTTGAACATCCTCACTCAAATTTTCATTTGTATTTGCAAAAATCATATTTGTTTTATATTGTTTTATATTATTTTCATAAAATGTCTTTGACATAAATACATAATGTCCAACATAATTTTTCATTATGTCTTTTACTTTAAATTTATAGCTTATGTCATCTCCATCTATAAAAGTAACTTCATCACCTATATTTGCTCCTATCATATTCGCAATTTTATCAGATATAATAATTCCATCATCATCTAAACTTACCTTTTCTCCTGTTTCAGGATTTGTTAAATTAAAGGCATTATTTAGGTCTTCAATATTTTTTGGTACAAATACAGTAACATTATAATTCTTTTCTCCTAGTTTAGCTGTAGTTGCACATATTTCAGTATAATTTTTTATATTTTCATTGTTTGACAAATATTCATTAAGTTCCCCTAATCCTTTTGTATTTGTTAAAGATATTGATAAATCATAACTAAATATTTTTCTAAATTGTACTGATGGAATATCAATTACTGAATCTCTTATTCCAAATCCTGTTAGCATAAGTCCAGTACATCCAGCAATACCTATTATAGTCATAATAGCTCTTTTTTTGTACCTAAATATATTTCTTGCAGTTACCTTTTGAGAAAAGTTAAATCTTTTCCATATAAAGCCTATTCTTTCTAATAATATTCTTTTTCCTTTTTTAGGTGGTTTTGGTCTCATCAAAACAGCTGGCATTTGTTTTAATTCATTTGTTGCAACAATTATTGTAGCTCCACCTATACATATAAATGCAATTATTATTCCAAGCAAGCCGATTTCTACTCTATATGTGCAATAGAATTCAGGTAAATTATATATCATAGAATATAACATCCAAACAATGTTTGGTAATAAATATAATCCAACTGTCATTCCTAAAACTCCACCAATTATACAAGCAAATAATGAGTAAATTATATATTTTGAAATTATTTGCATATTGGTATAACCCATTGCTTTTAATGTACCTATTTCTACTCTTTCCTCTTCAATCATTCTGGTCATAGAAGTTAAACTTATTAAAACTGCAACTAAGTAAAATATTACTGGGAACATTTTAGAAATGTTTGACATTGTTTTTATTGCATCAAATATATTGTTATATCCTGTATTATCAAGTCTATCTTGAACATACCACTTACCTTTTTCTATTTTCTTAACATCTGCTTTTGCATCATTTAGTTTATCTTGAGCCTCTTGTATTTTAGTATTTGCTTCTTTTTTAGATTTTTCAAATTCTTTTTTATTTTTTGCTAATTCTGATTTCGCATTTTGTATTTTAGTTTTACTTAAATTTATTTCTTTTTGTGAAGCCTCAAATTTTGCATTAGCAGTCTTTTTATTATTCTCTAATTCTGTTTTTTGTTTTTGTAGTTCTATTTTAGCTTTTTCTATTTCTGCTAATCCGCTTCTTAATCTGCTCTTGTACTTCCTGCGGCAAAAACTCCATCTGTTCTTTTTGACTATTAAGCTCTTTTTCCTTTTGCAACAAAGCTTCTTCTGCTTGTTCTAATTTCTCTTCCGCTTCTTTAAAAGTCTTCTCTGTTTCCTGTTTCTTTTTAGCTAATTCCGCTTCTCCATTTTTTATACTATTTTCAGATGACGCAATTTGATTCTCAGCATTTTTTATTTTCTTTTCAGCATCATTTAATTTCTTTTGTACTTCTGCTTTTTTATCATTAAGTTCTTTTTGTGCATCATTTATCTTCTCGTTTGCTTCATCAACCAAAGAATTATATCTTGCATCTTCTCTTTCTTGTTTTATGCCTTCTATTTTATCAATTACAGGATTAACTAATTCTAAGTAACCATCACTATTAGTTACTTGTTCTTTTGCTCCAGCAACAGTAACATACATTCCTGTATAATAGTCTAAGTTTATTACATTATCTTTAGTATAAATATAGAAATTAACTGTTCCATTACCTATTGATGTATTTCCTCTTTCACTAGATATATACATAGGTGAATCTACTATTCCAACTATCTCAAATTCTTTTTCAGTAAATATGTCATTATCGTCAGAATCTTTATCATTATTTTCTAATACTATTTTTTTACCTATATATTTTTCTGCTCCTGTACCTGTACGAACAATAGCATTGTCTAATAAACACTCATTATTATTTTCTATTTGCCTTCCTGCCATCACTACTGGAGTATTAACATTTTCATTATACTCAATTACTTTACAAACACTTTCTTTATCATCTATTTTTACCATAGAATCTTTAGTTTGTATTCCATAAGCATTTTCAACACCATCTATATTTTTAACGGCTTGTATATCATCATCAGTGATTCCTAATGTTGATATTATGTTTATATCATAAAAGTTACTTTTATCTGCATACTTATCTAAACTATCTAGCATATCTGGACTTGTTGCAACTAAACCTGCAAAAAATCCTACTCCTAAAAATGCCATAACAAGCATTGATATAAATCTTCTTTTATTTTTACTTATCTCTCTAAAATTATTTTTCAATAAAGATTTTTTCATTTTCTTCCTTACCATTCTATATTATCTATTGAAATTGGATTAGCATTTGTTTCAACGCTCTCTGCTTTTCCATTTTTAAAACGTATAACCTTATCTGCCATAGGTGTAATTGCAGCATTATGAGTTATAATTATTACAGTCATATTTTCACTTCTTGCCATTTCTTGTAATAACTTTAATATACTTTTTCCTGTTTTGTAATCTAATGCACCTGTTGGCTCATCACATAATAATAATTTTGGATTTTTAGCAATTGCTCTTGCTATTGCAACTCTTTGTTGTTCTCCACCAGATAATTGAGATGGGAAGTTATCTTTTCTATCTGTTAATCCTACTTTTTCTAGTATAGTATCTACATTTAATGCATCTGCACACATTTGTGTTGCAAGTTCTACATTCTCTTTGGCTGTTAAGTTTTGAACTAGATTATAAAATTGGAATACAAACCCTATATCATTTCTTCTATACTCTATTAGCTTTTTATTATTTAATTTTGATATTTCTTTATCATTTACAAATATTTGACCAGATGTAGCTTTATCCATTCCTCCAAGTATATTTAGAGTAGTAGTTTTACCTGCTCCACTAGGTCCTACTATAACAACAAGCTCTCCTTTATCAATACTAAAGTTAGTATTATCTAATGCTTTTATAGTTACTTCTCCCATTTTGTATTCTTTAACAACATTCTTAAATTCAATATATGACATACAAAATTTTCTCCTTCTCTTAAACTAGTTATATATTTTATCATATAATATTCTAATCATAAATAACTTTCACAATCTTTTCACAAAAATGTGCCATTGGGGACGGAGAATTTTGGCACGTTTCATTTTAAAACAAATTAGTTTTAGTTTAATCTCAACAAAACGTGCCAAAATTCTCCGTCCCCAATGGCACATTAGGGTGAAAAGATTGTGAAAGTTATTTATGATTAGAATATTATATGATAAAATATATAACTAGTCCTTATTCTTTCCCTTCCAATCTCTAGTTCTTCTGAAATTTTTCTAAAAGACATTTTGTATTTATCTCTTAAAATACAAATCAGTTCTGTCAGTTTTCCTCTTTCTTTTTGCAAGTCTTTAAGTTTCAACTTATTACACATTAAAAATCTTTCTATCACTTGTTTAATTAAATCTTCTCTATCTTCTTCAATATCTAAAAATATAAATTCTTGGCTTACTTGACCATTCATTTTTCTATAATTAGAATATGGATATTCTTCTGGTTTAACGCAAATTCCTGCTTTTACTGGATTATTGTATATATACTGTATGCAATTATACAATTGTTTTTCACTATATATTCCTTCTGATTTATATCTATCTCTAAACACATAACCAATTCTATTGTATTTTTTATTATAATATTTGCCATATTTAGTATTTAAGCACTGCATATATTTACCTAATTCATGTATATTATTAGTTTTAATTAATATATGAGCATGATTATTCATTATACAATATGCTATTATCTGTACATCTAGCTTTTCCTTTAATCTATACATATTTTTTATATAGTACTTAACATCTTCTGGTTTGTCAAATATATATTCTTTGTTTATTCCTTGAGTTATTACATGAAAAAAAATAGTTTGAGAAAAATTTCTTGGATATCTTGGCATAAAGTTGTCTCCTTTGAATAAAAAAATAATATGAAATAATTATTTTAAATTATATCATATTATTTTTTAATTTATGTCGAAATTTGTAAGCTACATTAATTTTTTTATGTCGAATCTCTATAATTTCAGTCTTATTATTTAAAACGTGCCAAAATTCTCCGTCCCCAATGGCACATTAGGTTGACAATTTTTCTCTTACATACTCATATATCATTATGCTTGCTGCTACTGAAGCATTTAGGCTTTCTGTTTTTCCTAGCATTGGTATTTTAACTCTTTGGTCTGCTAAGTCTTGTATCTCTTTTGATACTCCTTTTGCTTCATTTCCAATTATTATTACTTTTTTATTATATTTTATATCATATACACTTTTATCGGTATCTAATGATGTTGCTACTACTTCAAATTTATGTTTTTTTATCATTTGCAATGTTTTAGCCAAATTATCAGTTGTTATTATATTCATTCTAAATATGGCTCCCATTGTTGAGCGCACAACTTTTGGGTTATATGGGTCTGCACTGTCTGATGATAGTATTATTTGTTTTAAGTTTGCACTGTCTGCTGTTCTTAATATTGTTCCTAAGTTACCAGGATCTTGTATTCCATCTAATGCAAGTATAATGTCTTCTTTGTAATCTATTTTGTCTATGCTATCTCCTTTTTCAACTACTGCAAGAATTCCTTGTGGGTTTATAACATCTGTTATAGAAAGGAATAGTTTTTTAGTTACATATATACAATTATATTTTGCAATTTCATATAGAAGTGATTGCTCAAAACTTTCAGTATATTCGCAATCTTCACATACAACAATAGTTTTTATATTTACCGCTTCTTCAATTGCTTCTCTTACTAATTTTATTCCTTCAACTATATATTCGTTTGTTTCATCTCTAAACTTTTTATCTTTTAGCTTTTTGATATATTTAATTTGTTCATTATCTTTACTTGAAATTACTTGCATAACTTTTCCTTTCTAAATTTCAATTACAGTATTCAAAAATTCTTTAGCTTTTTCTATAATGTTTTCATTTTCTTTAATTCGTAGTGTGACATAAGGTTCTACTGCATTAGAGAACTTAACTAGCATAGGGTATTTTGTAATTAAAGTGTTTACCATTTCTGGTTTGATTTTTTCTTTTACGAAATAGAATACAATTCCGTTTTCTTTTTGAGCTATTTTTAAGATGTTTGCTTTTCTTGCAAGTTGTTTTATTCTTGCAATATCTATTAAGTTTTCTAATTCTTTTGGAAGTCTACCATATCTATCAATAACCTCATCAATAACATTTTGAAGTTCTTCTTCTGTTCTGCATAAAGCAATGTTTTGGTATATTTCAATCTTTTGACTACTATTTTCAATAAAGTTATCTGGTATATAGCTAGAAACAGCTAAGTCGATTTGTACATCTTGTTCTTCTACTACTTCTATTCCTTGCATCTCTTTTATAACTTCATCTAGCAATTTACAATATGTATCATAGCCAACTTGTTCCATGTGTCCATGTTGCATTTCTCCAAGCATACTTCCTGCTCCACGAATTTCCAAATCTCTCATTGCTATTTTAAATCCTGAACCAAATTCAGTAAATTCTTTAATAGCTTTTAAACGTTTATCAGCAACTTCTGATAATAGTTTATCTCTTTTATATGTTATATATGCATATGCTTGTTTGTCACTTCTACCAACTCTACCTCTAATTTGGTAAAGCTGTGCTAAACCTAGTCTGTCTGCATTTTCTACTATTATAGTATTAGCATTTGGTATATCTATTCCAGATTCTAATATTGTAGTACATACTAGTACATTTATCTCGTGATTTATAAAGCTTTCCATTATTTCTTCTAGTTCTCTACCACTCATTTTTCCATGAGCAAATCCTACTTTAGCTTCTGGAACTAACATTGATATTTCATTTGCTTTTTTCTCAATACCTTCTACTTGGTTAAATAGGTAAAATACCTGTCCACCTCTTTCAATTTCTTTAGTTATTGCCTCTGTTATTACTTCTTGATCATATTCAAGAACATAAGTTTGTACTGGTTTTCTGTTATGAGGTGGTTCATATATAACTGACATATCTCTAACGCCAACTATTGACATGTGTAGTGTTCTTGGTATTGGTGTTGCTGTCATTGTTAAAACATCTATATTTGTTCTTAATTTTTTTATTTTTTCTTTATCTTTAACTCCAAAACGATGTTCCTCATCTATTATTAAAAGACCTAAATCCTTGAAATTAACATCTTCACTTAGTAGTCTATGTGTTCCAACAATTACATCAACTTCACCTAATTTAAGTTTCTTTATAATTTCATCTTGTTCTTTTTTAGTTTTAAATCTATTTAATAACTCAACATTTATAGCAAATTCTTGCATTCTAGTTTTAAATTCTTCATATTGTTGATTTGCAAGTATTGTAGTTGGCACTAAATATGCAACTTGTTTTTGGTCCATAACAGCTTTAAATGCTGCTCTTATTGCAACTTCTGTTTTACCATATCCTACATCTCCACATAAAAGTCTATCCATTGGTTGTGGTTTTTCCATATCTTTTTTTACATCTTGTATACATCTTAATTGATCATCTGTTTCTGTATATGGAAAACTATCTTCAAATTGTTTTTGCCAAGGAGTATCTGGTGAAAAACTAAATCCTTTTATTTTTTGACGTTTGGCATATAGCTCTATTAAATCTTTTGCAACCGCTTCTAAGTTTTTCTTTACTTTGCTAGTTGTTGCACTCCATTCTTTTCCCCCTAGCTTATTTAGTCTAGGAGATGAATTATCTCCTCCACCTATATACTTTCTAACACTATCTAAGCTATTTGTAGGAACATATAGAATGTCATCATTTCTATATTTAATTTTAATATAGTCTTTTGTTACACCATCTGCTGTAATTGTATTTACTCCTATAAATTGTCCTATACCATGTGTTTGGTGTACTACTATATCACCTGGTTTTAAATCTGCAAATACAATTTTTTCGCTATCTTTAAATGTACTAGATAATTTCTTTTTTCTTTTTACAGGTTCTTCAAAATTATTTTGCAGACTAATTACTATTAAGTTTAAATCATAATTTTCAAATCCAGAAGAAAAACCTCCAATTGTTACTATAATTTCTCCTGGTTTAACATTTTCCGCTTCTTGTTCATATTTATAGTTTATTTGATTTTCTTTTAAAATGTTGCATAGTTTTTTAGCACTTATTTCGTTACCAGCAAGTAATACTACTTTCTTTTTATTTTTTTGATATGTTACAATATCTGCAAGTAATAAATCTAATTGTAGGTTATAGAAGTTGATTTCTCTAGTTTCAAAATAGTATTTTTGAATGTTTTTAATTGAGTCATTTTGTTCTAAATATATTATTTGTTTTTCTTCAAAGTTATATTCAAATTTACTAATGTTTTCAATTGCTTCTGGCACAAATTTTTCTTTTTCTACTAATGATGCAATTAGTTTGTTGTTATCTTCTATTATGTTTGATTCTCTTTGATTTATTTTTGACTTTTCATCTAATAAAAGTAAATATTCATCTGACATATAGTCTAAAAATGAAGCCTGATTTTCATAAAATTCATTAAAATATTTATTTATTTTAGAAATATAATCTCCATTTTTTATAAGTTCTATGTCTTCTATTTCTTCAGGATATTTTTCTTGTATATTTTTTACCGCTTCTGATAAATCTTGTACTATCAATTCATGTGCTGGAAATATAGTTATTTCTTTTAGCATTTCTGTTGATCTTTGTGAAGATATTTGAAAAAACCTAATTGAATCAACTTCATCTCCCCAGAATTCAATTCTAACACCAATTTTTTCTGATAATCCTACATCTACTATTCCGCCACGAATACTAAATTGTCCTTTGTTTTCAATTAGGTCACTTCTTTCATAACCAAGTCTAACTAGTTTTTCTTTAATTCCATCTAATAAATATGTTTTTCCAACTTCAAAATCTATAACATTTTGATACAAAGTGTCTTTAGCAACCATTTTTTGCATAACAGCTTCTATTGTTGTAACTATTATTATTGGTTCTTTTTGTTTTTTAGCCAAATACATTTTGTTTAATACATCAATTCTTTTATATTCAATTTCTTTACTTTGTGCAACATAGTCATAACTTGTAATTTCTTTTTTAGGAAAGAAATATGTTTGCTTTATAAGTTTCTTTAAGTCTTGATATAACTTACGTGCTTGTATTTCATTATATGTTACTAACACCATTGGTCTTTTAGTTTCATTAAAAATACCTGCTAGTACATGTAGTTTTTCAACGTCAACCAAGCCCGATATAGCTATCGGGCCTGTTTTACTAATTTGTTTTGTGAGTTCTTGGAACTTTTTATTTTCTTCCAATGTTTTAATTAAAAAGTTCATCTTGAATTATCCTTCCACAAAATATTGTTTATACCAAATCAAGAAGCAATATATTGTATAAACTTTTCTATGTGTCATTGCTTTTCCTTCATAATAGTCATTTAAAAGTTTAACTATTTTATCTGTATCAAAGAATTTTGCTGCATATTCACTTTCAAAAGTTTCTTTTACTTTATTATACCATTTTTCTTCTTTTAGCCAATATTTGAATGGAACCATAAATCCTTTTTTCTCTCTTTGTGCCCATTCTTTTGGAACTATTTTAGCTGCTGCTTTTCTTAGTGCATATTTTGTTGTGTCTTTTCCAACTATTTTATATTCTCTTGGTAGTTTAGAAGCGGTATCAAATACAACTCTATCTAATATAGGAACTCTTAATTCAAGTGATGCTGACATAGTCATTTTATCTGCTTTTAATAAAATATCATTTGGTAACCATAAATGCATGTCTAAGTATTGCATTTTTATTAAGTCATTTTGATCTTTTACTTTTGCAAATATTGGAGCTGTAACATCTTTAAAACTAATATTTGTTTTGTATTCTGGTTTTAACACATCATTTGCTTGTTCATCATCAAATATAAATGCTTGTCCAATGTAATTGTCTTCAATTGGTGTTCCTTCTGAAATTAAGAAGTTCTTTCCTTTTATGTTTGGTAATTTCTCAGCAAACTTTTTCATTTTTGCTCTAAATGAAAGTGGAAGTTTTTCATAAGCATTATAGAATTTTGTTCTATGATATGTTTGGTAACCTCCAAATAATTCATCTGCTCCTTCACCAGATAAAACTACTTTTACATCTTTTGCAGCTAATCTTGATAAATGATATAAAGGAACTGCTGAAAGATTTGCATGTGGTTCATCAGAATAATATTGCACATCTTCTAATGAATCAAAAAATTCTTCATCAGATATAATTTTGCTTGTATTTTTTATCTCTAAAATTTTTGATAAATCTTTAGCATAAACTGTTTCGTCAAAATTATCATAATTAAATCCTACTGTATATGTTTTGTCTGGTTTTGCATAAGATACAACATAACTTGAATCCACACCAGAAGATAAAAATGATCCTACCTCAACATCTGCTATTCTATGATAATCTATTGAGCTTGTTATTGTTTCATGTATACTATTTACAGTTTCTTCAAAGTTTTTCTTTTCTTCTATAAAGTTAAATGTATTGTATTCTGTTACTTCTAATTTGCCATCTTTATAAGTAAATTGATGACCTGGCTTTAGCCTATATACTCCTTTGAAAAATGTTTCGTCTAATGCAGAGTATTGGAAAGTCAAATATGTTTTTAAAGCCTCTTCATTTAATTCCTTTTTAAATTTTGGATGTGGTAAAAAGCTCTTTATTTCTGAGCCAAATATAAACATACCATCTCTGTTGTAATAATAAAATGGTTTTATTCCAAAATTGTCTCTTGCACCAAAAAGAACTTTGTTTTTAATATCCCATATTACAAATGCAAACATTCCTCTAAGTTTTTTAGTAATTTCTTGTCCATATTCTTCATATCCATGAAGAATAGTTTCTGTATCAGAATTATTGGCAAAAACATGGCCTTTTGCCATTAAGTCTTCTTTTAATTCTTGATAATTATATATTTCTCCATTAAATAAAATAACCATTGAGCTATCTTCATTAAACATTGGTTGATGTCCATTACTTAGGTCTATTATACTTAATCTTCTAAATGCTAGAGAGATTTTATCATCTTCATAAAATCCTTCATCATCTGGTCCTCTATGTTTTATAGTATCTGACATACTTTTTATTATTTTTCTATCTTTTTCTCCATCTTCAACATATCCTACAAATCCACACATATTTTATCTCCTCTTTTCCTTTTTGTAGTATACACAAAAATGCCATTATTTGCAAGATATATTTATGATTTTTG
>FR902186.1 GCA_000437855.1 Clostridium sp. CAG:567
AACGAGAATATAGAAAATATCAAAAATTATATTGAAAACGTAACTAATGTTACTCAGACGGTTAGAAGTGTAACTGACTTAAATGTTGCTATTGAAGATTTTGAATTTTATACACTTGAAGTAGGTCAAGAAAATCGCTCACTTCAATATCAATTAGAACAAAAAGATGAAGTTATTGAAAAATTAAATGATAAATTATCTGCTAAAGAAAAGATAATTAATAAACTACAAGAAGAAAAAGAAAGTTTGAAAGCACAATTACAAAAATTCAAAGGTTTTTGGCATAGTTTAATGAGCCACTTTCATAAGAGAATAACTTATGATAATGATACAAATTACAAAATTGTTAGTGATGACTTATATAAAAATGGCATATTTGATGATAACGATAATGAAATTGCCAATAACATTTTAAGAAAAGTAACTATACCAAATGAAAACAAAACGGAAAAAAATAAAAAAAGAAATAATGATACAAGATTTTAACATGGAGGTATTATAAAATGGAACAAGAAAAAGTAAAATATTTAATTGATATGATAAATAATATGGATATAAAGGATAAATTAAGACTAGCAATATGTATGAGCCAAAGCAAATGGTCTGGGCTTATATATAATACTAAAGAATATTATGAAAAATTTGATAGTATGTTAAAAGATATAGATGAAGAATATAAAACTACACTTATAAATTTTAGAAAATATAAGATTGTAATGTTTGCTATGACTAAGCTTATGGAAATGGAAACAATCGAACAAAATAAAGTAGCACTATATTTATTTAATAATATATTTTAGAAGGTCATTCATTTAAAAAGAACAAAATTTTGTAAAAATTTCAAATGTTCGCTTGTAATTTACAAAAAAATGTAGTATAGTAGTTATCATAGGAAATGAATAAAAAGCAGATGTGCGTGTTGCCACTGAACGTCATAGTTTTGACTATGAGAAAGTGAGGTGGTGTTTATGGTTGATTTTTTACTATTCCTAATTTTAGGATTTATGATTTCTGTAACTATAAACGTAGCCTTATTGACAATTATATACATAATTTGGACTAATAAGGAATAAATAAAAACACTACATTTTGCTTTGGACAGGCAATGTAGTGTTTATTACATTAATATGTGGTAACATACATTTCTGTATGTTCATTTCCTAATACTATTATACTAGTATTATTTGAATTTGTCAAATTTTTTATCTTTCAAATTGTTGAATATCTTTCTCTGTCCTATCTCTTTGAGTAGTACAATATTCATACATATCATTGTCATCATTTTTTTCTTTCTTTTTTGCAACGATTATCATATCTGCTTTTGTTCGTACAGGCTCAGTATAAGGTTTATGCTGTAATTTTTGACGTAAGTTAAAACTTTCTCTTATAGACTTTTCATCAACTTCTCTTCCGTTTAGCTAAATCTCTTTGTATTCTATTATTTAATCTAGTTTCATCATCTACATCAAAATAAATTAACAAATCGGGAGCTATAACAAAATCAAAATCACCTTCAACGATAATATATTTCACTTGAGAAATCTTTTTATGATACTCCTTAGCATCAACTGCTTCTCCTGTCACATCATCATATGTTGGAACATAACAGTACTCTCCATTTTTTAGAGTTTTAATTGTAGCAATATTATTATTAAGAACTCTTTGATTATATTTTTTTAAAGGATTTCCTCCTTCTAAATACTTTCGTCTATATTCTCTATCCCCAAGTACATAATCATCTGTACTTAATGTACATGCATCACTTAAAAATGATACTAATTCATTGGCAAATGTAGTTTTCCCACTTCCTGCACCTCCAACAATACTTATAACTTTAATTTTTTCTTCATCTATACTATTTATCCTTTGCTTTATTTCCATAAATACATGTTCTCGATCTAAATTATTTGTATCCATTTTGACTCATTCCTCATTCATCTGTATTTTTCTACATCATATAATCTTATGTCATCAAAAGTACTTATAATTTTTAAATCTGGTTGATTTTCAAATATATTCCTTCTTCCTTCAGGGACAACTGCAATTATTTCTTTAACTCCAGCACTTTTAGCTGATTTAATTCCAGATGATGCATCTTCAAAAACAATACAATTATCTGGTTGTATATTTAAGGCTTCTGATGCTTTCAAATAAATGTCTGGTTCTGGTTTTCCTCTAAATGTTCCATCATCGTAAACAATTTTACTTATATCAAACCATTTATCTAATTGAAATTCTTTAATAAAAAAATTAACATTATTTATTTCTGAAGCTGTAGCAATAGTAAAAGGTATATTGTTCTCTTTCAAATAATTTAAATATCTTTCAACTCCTGGTGCAAGTTTAAATTTGCTTAAATCACTTTTACATAAATCTCGATATATGCTTTCTTTCTGCTGAGCAAGTTCGTTTACCTCTTCTTCTGTAAGCTCTCTTTTTTTAAGGTATTCTAATGTATCTTTATTGGTTCTTCCATGAAAATATGTATTAAATTCTTCATCTGTTATATCTCGTCCTGATAATTTTTTACCAAATGTTTTCCATGCATTTTCTTGTATTTCAGAATCCCAAAACAATGTCCCATTAAAATCAAAAATAATTCCTTTCATTTTTACCTCCTAAAAATTTATTTATTATTATATTTTTTTATCTTTTAAATACATTCTATATGCTGAAATATTACTAATGATTACAAATATTTCCAATATTCCTACATAATTTTTTATAGTCATACAATATGCTAGATAAAAACAACTAGCAGCAATACCTATTAATCTCATATGTTGTGGTTTTAAATACCAATTTCCTATAATAATACAAATTGATGATAATAGCATTAAAATCGTAGAAATACCTTCATATTGTAATAAAGCTATTGTCAAAAAAGCTATCATTGATAAAACAAAACCTATATTCCACTTTTTATTTTTCTTTGTTTTATAGTAAACTACAAATAATAGTAATAATTGTATAGCTACCATATATACTCCAGACATTGAGTTAAATGCCCAAAGTGAAGCAATTACAAATAATTTTGAAATGATATCTATATATAATATTTGATGTTTTTCTTTTTTAAATCTACTTATACAATAAAACAAATAATTAAATACTGTTAATACGTATCCTAAAATATTCATAGTAACACCTTTCATCTTTAACAGAAATTATTATTTCTTTTGCACATATTATATCATATTATTATTTAAAAAAAAAAGACTTTTAAAAAAATTTAATTACTTACAATTAAAATTTAATATTAATTTATATATTTTTTATTTTCCTATTGCTAGAATACAAATTTTATGTTAAAGTATAATCAATAAATCGAGTTATATAAGAGATCTAGAAACAAAGTATGTCATTTTTTCGCATACCTGTTTCGAAATCGCTCCATTTGAAAACAACTTACGAACCAATATAGTATCGTAAGTTTTTATTTTATATAAAACTATAATGTTTTCTTTCTAGAAAGGAGAACATTTTTTATGCTTGAATTCAAAATAATACAAGAATTAAAACCAAATACTGAAATTCTAGAAATCATCAAAAGCTACACTTACATAACTAAAAATGGTAAAGTTAAACACTTACTGAAAACAAATCTGCAATTTGTTGAACCTATAGAGTACATAATTACATATTCTACTATTCTTACAATACTAGAATACAAAGTTAATGAGATTAGAAATAAACCATTCTACATTAAAGAGCATAATGAGAAATACAATCTCAAAGAAATCAAACAAATTATCATAAAATTATCAAATTAGTGTCTGCAATTTTATTATTTAAAGAGGAAACAAATGAGAGATATTTTTAGTTTAGGGTTGCAAAAATTAAAACTATTTAGGAAACAATTGAAAGAAATTTTCAAAAATTGGTTGTTATTTTCCGTTTTAGTTTGGAAAGAAGTGAGGAGATGATTTTATGAGTAATAGATGTGCAGTATATGTAAGAGTTAGCACAGATGATCAAAGAGATAATGGTTATTCTATTGATTCACAATTAAGAATGATTAAAGAATATTGTGAGAAAAACTACTATTTAATAGTTGATGTCTATAATGATGCAGGACATTCTGGAAAAGATTTAATGAGACCTGAAATGCAAAGATTATTAAAAGATATTAAATCTAAAAAGATAGATAAATTAGTTGCAATTAAAGTAGATAGATTAACTAGAAATAATTATGATGGTTTTTGGCTACTTAATTATTGTGAACAACACGATGTAAAAATTGAATTAATACTAGAACCTTATGATGTATCTACTGCTAATGGTGAAATGATATTTGGAATGAATTTAGTATTTGGGCAAAGAGAAAGAAAAGAAATTGGAGCAAGAACTAAACGAGCTATGGAAGAAATGGCATTATCTAAAATACACCCTAGTAAAGCACCATATGGCTATATTAGAAACAAAGAAACAGGACATTTAGAGATAGAACCTATTGAGGCACAAGTAGTTAAAGAAATATTTGAACTATGTAAAAAAGGACATTCTACAAGAAACATAGCAAGTATTATGAAAGATAATAATTCATACTTGAAACAAGGTAAATGGCGAAGTGACCGAGTCTATAAAATATTAACTAATTCTATTTATATAGGTGTATTTGAATATGGAAAATATAAAAGAAAACCACAAGACGTTTTAAGAGTTAATAACTATTGTGAACCTATTATTGATGAACAAACTTGGAATGTTACAAGAGCAAATTTAGAGAAAAATAAACACTCTAATTATGGAGAACATATTCATTTATTTACTTCAATAGTTAAGTGTCCAGATTGTGGTGTAATACTTTCTTCTACTAATTCTTTTAAAAATAGTGGAACTGAAAAAGAAAAAGTTTATTATCATTTGACTTGTAAAAATGCTAATTGTAAATCAAAAGGACTTCATTATAGTTCAGATAAAATAGAACAAAAACTAGGACGTATTTTAAATGAATTAACTAGATATATGTATGATGCAGATAATGAAATTATAGTTTGTAATTCTACTAAAACTAAAGAGATTAAAGACATAGATAATGCTATTGAAAAATTAAAACAACAAGAGAAAAAGTTAGTAGATTTATATTTAAGTTCTACCCTAAATGTTGAAGTAATTAACCACAAAAATGAAGTAATAAAAAAAGAAATAGATAAACTAAACCAAAAGAAAAACAAACTAGATCCAGATGATGACTTTAAAGATTATACAGTAGAATTACTTAAAAAATTAGATTGTGATTATCAAGATGATAACAATATTTTATTTCAAAATAAACTAGGATTTTCATTTTTATGGGATAGTTTAAATAGAAAAACTAAGAAAGAATTAATACAAAGATTAATAGCAAATTTAGAAATTACAAGAGATAAAAATTACAATATTGAAATTAAAAATATAAAATTCACAGATGAATTTATATCTAAAAGTAATAAAGAATATTTAAATTATCTTAATGAAATTTTAAATAATAATGAAATTGGAATTAAATATAAAGAACAAATCAACAAGCAAGAATTAGAAAAATTAGAACAAGATTACTTCATATTTTCTACAAAAAAATATGAAGATAATAAATATTCTGAAGCAGATTTGATTTTATATATGGAACTAATAAAACAACATTTTTTTCACGATGGAATTATAAATTGTCCATATATTGAAGATAATAACATAGTAGATAACCTACTATTAATACCAAAAACAATTATAAATATTTAATAAAAATAAGAAAGGAATGATTTTATTATGGAAATAACTTATACAAAACAAGGAGATTATTTATTGCCAGATTTAACTTTAAAAGAAACTAAAAAAGGAATTATAAACAAATATGGAAGAATGAGATTAGCCTATTTAAAAGAATATAAAAAAGCACTATATACTTCACTTTTAATGAAAGAAGAACTTACTAATCATCTTATTTCAGTAAGTAAAAGTTCAGAAGATTTATTAAATACTTTGATGGAAAGTTATAAAAAATCAGATGAAAGACTATTCGAAAAAAATAAAAAAAGAAATCATATTGAATGGGCAAAACTTATGAATAATTATAAAATTACAGCAGAAGAAATTATATTAAAAGAGTATATTTTTATATAAATAATTTAAAAAAGAGCAAAAAATTAGCAAAGTAATTTAATCCTCTTTTTATATATTAACCAATATGGGAGTAAAAGTAATGTCTAGCCAGCACTGAATTTATACTCCCGTACAAATTCTTATATGGGGAAAATCCCCAAACCCCTTAATTTTTAAAAATTGCAACTAGAAAAAAACAAGGTTAATTTATTATTTAACCTCGTCTGTATCTTTATAAAAATCCATAATGTGTTGAATGTCTTTTTTATCTTTTGAACGATTAAGTTGCTTTTTTAATTTTAATACAGATTTTATTGTTTGTACTTTATATCCGAATAATTCTATATATTCTATTTTTTCATAATAATGATTACTAAAATTTATTATATTATCAATAAACCAAACATTATAATTTTCAATTTCTTTTTCAAACGTGCAACTATATTTTTTTAATAATTGGTTATATAATTCATTAGAAACAGTTATATCTATATCAGATGTATATTCTTTTACATTTTGAAGTACTAAAGCTGCACCACTAATAACTATATAATTTTGTGAATCAAAATTATATTTATTTAGTGTTTTTAAAATATTCTCTTTGTTAAAAATCATTTTATTCTCCTTTCAATAAATTACAGCGAATAATACAATTACATTATACTATAAATTACAAAAAATTCCCATGCTTCCTTGAAAAAATATAGGAATTACTATATAATGTTTTTAGAAAGAGAGCATTGTAGTTCGTAAGCTGTAGCTTAACCGCTCCAGTAACGTTTCTGTTCGAACTTTTTATAGAACAGATAGATATAAAAATCAATCAGTAAAATGGTTGATTTTTTCTTTTGCAAAAAATCATCCTAAATCTAAATTGAAGGGATGGTGTGAAAAATGAATATTATCAAAGAAGAATTACAATTTGAGGAAAGTCTAAAACAAAGACTAGAATTTATATGTGAATTTGCTAAAGTAAAACCTATATTTCTTAATGGTAGCATTAGAAAAATAGAAAAGACAAATCTCTCATATATAGAGCCACATAGAGTAATTATAAAAGATATTACATTTCTAGTTTTTAATTATTCTAATGATGTTTATATTTCTAATTTAGTAAATAAAATCCACTTATCTGAATTAGAAGAATATTTGAAAAAAGTTTAGTTTGTAAAAATTGACATTTCCTTAAATCGTGATATAATATAGGCAATTAATTATGTATAGTTGTTCGGCAAGAACTATATATAAATTTATGAGTACTTTGAAAAATTTATATTATATTACAATTATATTGTATTTTATTACGTGATAAATGGATTTAAGAGATGTCAATAGTACTCGTATGTACTTTGATGTCTCTTTTTTGTTAGGAGGGTTATAAATTGGGTGAAGAAAAGAAAAAATGTGGATTGTATATGAGAGTATCTACTGAAGACCAAGCTCGTGAGGGTTTTAGTCTTCCAGAACAAAGAGAAAGACTAGAAACTTTTTGTAAATTTAAAGGTTATGAAATTATAGATTATTATCAAGACGCAGGAATAAGTGCAAAAACTGGTAATCTCAGACCAGAGTTTGAAAGATTAAAAGAAGATATTAAGTCTAAAAAGATAAATACTATTATTTCATTAAAACTAGATAGAATAACAAGAAGTATTTATGATTGGGAAAATCTTATAACTTTTTTAGATGAGAATAATGCTTATATTGATTGTGCTAATGATGAAGTAAATACAACTACTGCAAATGGTAAAATGATTTCAAGACTTTTAATGAGCGTTAGTCAAAATGAAATTGAAAGAACTAGTGAAAGAACAAAAATAGGTTTAGCTGGTGCAATAAAACAAGGTCATATTCCTTCTAAAGCACCTCTTGGATATAAACACGAAAATAAGAAGTTAGTAATTGATTATTCTACTAAAGATATTGTAGTTAGAATATTTGAATTATATTATAATGGCTATTCTTATCAAAAAATTAGCAATCTATTTAATGAGGAAAAAGTTTTAGGTAAGGATAATTGGAGAGATTCAACTATTGTTGGTATTCTTGAAAATGAAATATATAAAGGAGATTTTGTTCATGGAAAGAATACTAAACACCCTACCTATTATGAAGATGTAGTAGAACCTATTATTTCTAAAGAAATGTGGGAAGATTGCCAAGTACAGAAAAAGAAAAATTCTAGAAACTATCAAAGAACATTAACCTATTTATATTTGCAGAAATTAAAATGTCCAAATTGTAATCGTGTTTTAGGTGGTAAAGCAACAACAAAGAAAAATGGTAAACCCTATTTCTACTATTATTGTCACGATTGTAAAATAGAGTTTAGAGAAAACCTTATAAATGAGTATTTTAATCAGTTTATAGATGAATTAGTACAATATGATTCAGTTGTAAATCAGTTCTTCTTGCCTATGATAAGACAGAAATTTGATGAGCCAAAAGAACAATTACAAAAAGAAATAAAAAATCAAAAAGATAAATTAGATAGAATAAAAAATGCATATCTTAATGGAGCATTTGATGTAAAAGAATATAAAGAAGAAAAACAAATTGTAGAAAAAGTAATAATAGAGCAACCTGTTTGTACTCGGCGAAGTCGAAGGTGCGGAGAAAAACCGCATCAATGCTTGGGCTGAGAGCCATCTGGTTCATACCAGAGCTGTGACTCTTCGCCTTCGCGAGGAACTTGGCGAGTTCCAGACGGTTCGGTTCGTCAAGTCCTACTCCCGTTGGGCTGGAACCGGCTATCGGAACTACGTCTACGTTGTCGACGAAAAGTGGCAGGTCACCGTGGTTGGTAACTGCTACTCTGGTGGAGAGTTTTATGACTCCTATCAGGTAGAAGACTACACAAAGATTGTAGCTTCACAGAAAGCATACGGTCGACGTGTTGCTCGTCTGGCGAAAGCTACTGGTGTACCGTGGAATGTTGCCGTGTTCGCAGGTAACATCGCCGATGACGCAGAGGCTATCGAAGTACTGAAGGCTGTAAAGGCAGCTAAAGGTACTGCCAATGAGAGTCTCCAGTGGGAGTTGTCCTGTGGAATCGGTCGACGTGTTGCTGCTATTGAGATGATGCTTGGTGATACTTGGCATAAGCTCTCATGTAGCGGTCAGAAACAGACCACAACTCTTGCCGACTATTTGTTGGGAGAATAAATCTAATAAAAAAAGCCTAGCTTTTCTCCATCGTAAGATGGAGTTTTTCTTTAGCCATAACAAAAATTCCTACTTTATCTAAATAAGTAGGAATTTTTGTTATGTTTAATTTAATAATTTTATGTTATCTTTTTTAAAAATTTTGCTTAATTTCTTAATCCATGATAAATTATTATATTCATTTATGCAATTAGCATAGTTAATAATTGTATTTTGCTTTATATCATTTTCTTTTTTTAATACATTATTTTCTTTTTCTAGCTTTCTGATACTGGAATCTTTCTTTTCTATTAGTTTTTTATATTTATCTAACAATTCCTTAAAAAAGCTTTTATGTTCTATTACTATTGTTTCGTTCTTTTTTTCAAGTACTTTGTTATCACTACATTTTTGTAATTTGCTTTCTAGAGTCAATAGATATTTAATTCTATATACATCTGTCAAAATCCTGTCATTATATTTATTTATTATCTCTTTTATTGGATAAGTTGAAATAATACCTATGGTTTTATTATACAAATACATATCTTTCTTAGATAAACTTCCATTATCTATAAAATCCTGTTTAATTTTATTTTGAAGTAATGAACTGTACTTAACTTTATTAGAAACATATTGTTTTTGTTTTTCATTCTTCCATTTTATTCTTTCTATACTATAATAATTATATATTTCTAGTTCTAATAAATAGTAATAAATAAATTTTAATTTTTCTGTTATATTATAAATTTGTAAATATTCAATCTCTTCCAATACAATTATATTATCTATTACATCATTAAAAACTTTTCTTTTAACTAATTCATAGATTACCTTATCTAAATCTTCTTCATTTAGCTCATCCTCTAAAACACAAGAGTATAGTTTAATGCTTGAATCTAATATATCATAAATCTTTTGTTCTAGATTATTTGTATTATTATGCTCTATAGCATTAAAATTCGATATTTCTATTTGTCTTAATAATTTATCTATATGCATCTTAACAAAAAATATAAATTGTTCTTTCGTTACATATTTATACTCATTCAAAAAATTCGTATCTAATAAAATTTCCATATAATTATTCATCATGGCTACGTCCTTCCTTAACATCTTCTGTAACTCTAGTAGCCTCTTCGCGTTCTATAGCATCATCTCTATATTGTGCTGCTTCATCATAGTCTTCAATTATTGGTAAAGAATCTAAATCATAAGTGGTATAAGTACCTTCATTTTTTTCTTTTAATATTTCATCAACACTTTTTCCATTATGCCTAAAAAATACTATAAATGGTCTACCATCTCTTTCAAAATTCCATCCATCTGGAGCAAATTCATCATTAAAAGGGACTTTACATACAGGTATGAAACCATGTTTCATATAATTTTTAGGTAAAAATCCATCAAAACAATCTAATTTTTTCCCACCATTTTCTATTGCTGTTAACAATAAAGCTGTTGATATTTTTTCTACATCATCTTTTTGAGCCATATCATCATTTTTAAATACTGATACGATGTCTCCATCTTTAGTAACTGCACAACCTGCACAACCTGCATTTACTAAAAACATTCTTTTTTCTGCATATTCCTCTGGATCATATACGTGTACAAATGCTGAATGTGCATTATTATCTTGTGATGTACTAATAGCTGTATGGAATGTTTGAGGATTAGCAATTTCATGTACTCTTATATTCTTACCATATTTAGGTGTCTCTTGTGATGTTATAATATCTTCATTTTTAACTATTCTATGATAACCTAAAGTTCTTTCTTCCAAAAGCCATCTCATTCGTTCAGAAGTTTGTTCAAAATCCTCGCCTTCACTTAACTGAATCCCAAAGAAACCTGATTCTGGTTCTCCACCTGTCCAACGTATTTTAATGTCTTCCATATTTTGATTTAATTCATTTATAATTTCTCTATTTCCAAAATATACTATTCTTCTATTATTAACTTTGTCTATTGAAGAAACTACAACATTGTTGTATCCCATATCTACATATTTGCCCATTTTATATAGTATATTTGTTACTTCTCTTTGACAGTTAAAATCCTCTAAATCTATCCATATGAATCTATCATCATAAATATATGCTTGATCAACTGCTTTTTGTGCAATTCTTACACTATTTTGCTTTTTTTCTTCAGTAATTTGCTCAATATTAGGAATTTCATCAACAGAAGTTCGTGGTTGTCCAACTTGCATAGGAACTTTTGCCATACTTTCCAATTTATCTATTTGTCCAATTATTTTTGCTTTTTCTTCTTCTGATAGACCTAATTCATTAGCCATTTTTATCATTTTAGGTATATATCCTACATCATTTGCAGCTATCATCATATCAAAATTAGATAGTTTTATTCCTAAAATATCAGCAATTTGTTCAATTGATGTCTTTTCTCCAATAGATGTTTTTTCTTCACTATCATAATACCTATGATGATCTATACTTGTAATACCACTATTACTTGGTACACCTTTTAGCTCTATCGTATAAATTTCTATGCCATTTTGTTGTGCTTCTAATATTCTTTTTTGTATATCTGGCTCTAGACCATCATAAGAAGCACCGCCAATCTTGTCCTGTTATTATCATTTCATATTCGCCAGTATTGTTCTCGTTAATTAACTTTTGTATTCTTATTGCTTCGGCATCATTATTAGGAACAATAAATATTTTTTTTGACATTTATTTACCCTCCAACCTATTATAAGTTTTTTACCTTGAATCAAATTTATCTTTCGATTTCATTTACTGTAATATTTTTTTCATGTAGTAATACTTTTTTTATTGCCTTTTGAATTATTATTTTAATTTTCGAATAATTCGCATTTTTTTGATTATTATCATCTAAATAAATAGATTTATTAACTTCAATCATTAGAGATTTTACTCTAGAATCTTTTTTGTTATAATACCTATTAGGAACAATTGATCCAACATAGGGATAATTTAAGGCTACAGCAAGACCATTCTTTTCAAAATGTTGTTTCAATATATTTAAAATATCACTATCACAAAATTCATCATCAAAACCAATGCAAATGTCTGGACTATTTTTATATGGTATTCCTAATCTTTTTAGCAATTCAACAGAAAAACTATGTCCATCTATTATAATGCATCTCCCGTATCTATTTAAAATCGAACTTGTTAGTTCTTCAAATTTATTGTAATATGAATCATAATACTCCTTTAAAATTGTATTTCTATATTCTGAATCAAATTCAATTAACTTTTTACCTTTAGATGTTTGAGTATATATAACTCCCATACCAACATTACTCATTTGTTCTTTACTATCATCTCTAAATCGCTCCATATCACATACAATTCTCGAAATATCTGCTCTAATAATATTACAATCTTTATTTGCAAATAAATCATCCGTATATAAATCAGTTAATAATTCTACTTCCTGTTGAAGCTCTTCCTTATTTATAGCCACTCTTTCTAAAAAAGGTTCTGGAATATAAGTTGAACTGTGTGGAATATTTATAATAATATTACTATTCACTAATTTCTCCCATTTCATTTTGTTGTTTTAAAATTTCCTCTAAATCTAAAGATACTGTTTCTTCTCCAAAATTAATACTCGCAGATTTTTGCCCTAAAGTTTTCATTACTTGTTCTATTGTTTTTATAACTGATTGTCTATATAGTTCATTACTTGTTTGTCCATATATTGGGTTTTGTGAAGCACTAAATTGAATTCCACCATTTTCATTCTGTGAAGGTGTCATTATTCCAGAAATCATATAATATTTTTCATCAGCTTTTCCTGTTCCAGTAGATGAAACCATATCCATTGCATCTTGTATAGCACTACCAATTCTTACATATTCTTCATTTGAGTGTGTTCCATCCCCTAAAGAAACAGAAAAATGTTCGATTCCTTCTAAAGAATCATTTTCGTTGATTTTTTTACCACCTTCAGATATATATGTTGTACCCATACTCTTATTTTCATTAGCCCATTCAACTGTTGTTGTACTTTGACTTAATTTTGCCATTGCCACTTTAATAGTTTCTATTACAGATTTTCTATATAATTCCACATCTTGGTTTTCTCCAATTGAAGATTCTACTTGTATTCCTACTTCGCCACCAACAGGGCAACCAAAATTTTTAGAATAAACTGCTAATGCAGGCACAATTTTTCCTCCTACATCATAAAAGTTTGGGCTTTCAGGATTTTCAGGGTTACTCTGCATATTTAAAACTTCTTCAACTGCTTCTTTCCATGTTTCCATTCCTACTTCATATGCATTACTTGCTGTTAATTCTTTATTTTCATGACCATATCCAGGAATTACTCCCATCATAACCTTAAAATTTAAATTTTCCATAATTTATACATCTCCTTATAAAAATTTTTACTAATACACATTTATCATATCAAATTAAACATTTTTTTACAATATTTTTTAAAATTATCTTGAATTTTTTTCAAAAATCTGCTAATCTATATGTATCTTGATTGATTATCATATCAATCGTTATGAGAGAAAAAGTTGTAAATAACTACGACACCCGCTCCAAGAAAAAACACGCTTTAAAGCGTGTTTTTGCACAAATTTAATGTT
>FR902187.1 GCA_000437855.1 Clostridium sp. CAG:567
ATAAAAATAGCAAATGCAATTGCACAATATTTAATTATTTTTTGAGCAGTTGTCATTTTATATCAACACCTCCAAAAATACATGTAGCATTTACATAAATTGTATGTCCATCTGTAGTATCAGATTTTCTTTTTTCGTCTACTCCTCCAAATATTGAAGATGATTTGATTTTTACTTTTACATTTTCTGGAATAAAAATATCTATTCCGCCAAATACACTTGTAGCATTTATTACAACATCTTTTTCAATTATTGCTTTTGTTAAATCACATTTAACTCCACCAAATACAGCAGTAAGCTCTGTTCCATTAAATTTTTCTCCATCAAATTTTACATTTTGACCTGAGAATGTTGCACAATATTCGCTATCTTTAGGTCTGTTTTCATTTAATTTATTTATTTCTTTACTAATTTTACTATTAAAAGTATCTTTGAATATAAATGAAATACCAATAATAATTAAAACTGTTGGAAGTGCTAATTTCCATATCATATCAAAGTTTAATAGATCTTGACAACATAATAATAGTGCAATTCCAATCAATAATCCTATTATATTTCCTGTTTTTTCTCTTTCTTTAAATAGTCCTATAAAACATGGTACTATTATAAATAAAGTCCACCATCCATCAAAAAATATATTTATATTTATAATTCCAAGTGCGTTTCCTCCTATAATTAGTCCTACTACAATAAAAACTATTCCCCATAGTACATTTCCAAAACTTTTCATTTTTTTCATTCCTTTCTAAAATTTATTTGTGCCTAACACTTTTGATATCTTATTAAAAATGTCATATTTTTGACTTTCATATACCTCTTTACTTTGATATA
>FR902188.1:0-22676 GCA_000437855.1 Clostridium sp. CAG:567
ATAATTTAATAAAATAATTTAATAAATTTTTTTATAAATATTATATAATTTTAGATTACAAATCCATAATATAATTTTGCAATTATAACACGCTAAAATCGATTTTAAGACATTTTTATATTTAATCAAACAAGTTATATGTTTATGATTAGATATGCTAATTTATAAATCTAGTGTTTATTATATAATTTTTAGTAGAAATGCTGATTTTTAGTCATTTATTAAAAATGCTCGAAAAAGGCTAAAAAAGCGACGCTCTAAAATCGATTTTAAGGCGTTTTTATTTTTTAGACATATAACTTGTTGTCTGAAAAATAGCTTAATATTTAAAATATAACCAATAATCAAATATTTATAAAAAAATTATATAATTCAGATAAAAATATATTAATATAAATTATTAATATATAATAATAAAATATTTGAAATAAAATTTATATGAATAAAAATTTAAAAAGGCTTAGAATCGATTTTAGAAGGTTAAAAATAAGTGAGTAATAAACAAAATTATAAATATAATAATTAGATTGAATATAAAGTAATAAACTATAGACATATATACTATATAAGCTCAATAATAGCTAAAAGTAGCAGTAGAGGAACTATACAGCATATATAAACAAATTCCTCTCCACTCAATTGCACAAAACTTTGATTTTGCGCAATTGCATATTTATATTTTAAGGCATCCTCTCTATATGCCCTAAAATATAAATATACAATAATTACCTTATTTTGAATTTTTTAAAAAATATGACATCTTATCTAAAAACTCATTATTATTTTTTGTTGCAACCATTTGTGTAATTAATTCTTCAGTAACATCTGCAACTGACATTGTTGACATAGCCTTTCTTAATGCAAATACTGTTTCTAATTCTTTTGGTTCTAATAATAATTCTTCTCTTCTAGTTCCAGATTTATTTATATCAATTGCTGGGAAAATTCTCTTTTCTGATAATTTTCTGTCTAAGTGAACTTCCATATTACCAGTACCTTTAAATTCTTCAAATATAACATCATCCATTCTGCTTCCTGTTTCTATTAATGCAGTAGCTAAAATTGTTAAGCTTCCCCCATTTTCTATATTTCTGGCTGCACCGAAGAATTTTTTAGGTTTATGTAATGCACTTGGATCTAAACCACCAGATAATGTTCTTCCTGAAGATGGTATAGATAAGTTATATGCTCTTGCTAAACGTGTAATACTATCTAATAATATAACTACATCCTTCTTTTGCTCTGTTAATCTCTTAGCCCTTTCTAGTACCATTTCTGCTACTTTTACATGGTGCTCAGGCAATTCATCAAAAGTAGAATATATAACATCTCCTTTGATGCTACGTTTCATATCTGTAACTTCTTCTGGACGTTCGTCTATTAAAAGTACTATTAATTCTATTTCTGGATTATTTGTTGTAATACTATTTGCAATCTTTTTTAATAATGTAGTTTTTCCAACTTTTGGTGGAGCAACTATCATCCCTCTCTGGCCTTTTCCAATTGGTGACATTAAGTCAATGATTCTCATTGCATATTCATTTGGAACTGTTTCAAGTCTGATTCTTTCTTCTGGATAAATAGGTGTTAAATCATCAAATTTTTGTCTTCTATATGCCTTTTCTGGTGCTTCTCCATTAACTTCACCAACATATATTAATGCTGGGAATTTTTCACCTTCCTTTGGCAATCTTGCAATACCTTTTATTTTGTCTCCTTTGTCTAATCTGAATCTTCTAATTTGTATAGGTGATATATATACATCTTTTGGTGTTGATAAATAATTTTCTCCTCTCAAAAATCCATACCCATCTGGTAATACTTCTAATATTCCTTCAACAATTTCATCGTCTGCATTTGTAAGCTTATATGATCCATTTGATGGTTCTGCTATATTACCAGAAGTTACATCTGTTTCAATATATTCCTCAGCATGAGCATTAGATTCGATTGTTTCATCACAAGCTTGTCCTGAAAGATCATTTTCAGACAATTCTTGTATTAGTTCATCTTTTTTTAGCTTTGAACTATTTTTTATTTCTTTTTCCTTTGCAAGTTGACGTAGCTCAACTAATGTATAATTTTCTAAATTCATACACTTTCCCCCATATTATAAAATTTATATATTAATTCTTACTTAATTATTATTTGGAATTATAAAACTAGAATTTAAAATTTAATTAAGATAACTGAATAAACAAGTATAATATAACGAGAGAAGAGTGAATCTCTTTTCTCATTATATTTGTGATTTATATAAAATTATTTACTGATATCTATGTATACTTTTTCATTTGGTAAATACATATCTAATTTTTCTCTTGCCACTTGCTCGATATATTCTTTAGAATTTATATTTGATTTTGTTTCAAGTAATTTTTCTTTTTTCTCTTCTTCAGTAGCAATTTGCTCTGAATACCTTTCACTGTCTGCTTTATAAGCATTTAATTCCTTTTGTTGAACAAAAAAAGTATAAACAACATAAATTAAAGTTGCAATAATTATAATTCTTTTAAAATTTATTTTTTTATTTTTCATCTGTATCTTCATTCCTTAATCAATTTCTTGTAATATTATAACATACCCTAATTATCTTTTCTACATTTTTCATAAAATTCCTTCTTTTTCCTGCAATTTAATTTTATTTTTTGATTTTTTCTTCATTATATTAGTCGTATTATGAAATATTTTTTTGAAAAATGTAGATATTTTTTTGACTAAAAATTTTATAGGTTTAATAATTAAAAAATTAGTTATTTTTATAATTAAATTTACTGGATAAGAAATTATTTTTTTTATAAATTTTATTATGATAACTGAACATCTCACAATATATTTGCTAAGTGTTAACATATATATTAATACTCCTAATGAAATTCCAACAAATATATAACTTCTAATTTCTCCATTATTAAATTTGAATATAGAAAATAATATAACAAAACCTGCTAATATCCAAAACAAAATATCTTGCAAAGTCGTTAGCCAATCAGCTGTTTTAAAACTTCTACGTAATATTCTAAAAATATCAAATAAAACTCCTATAACTATTCCCGTGGCTGTAAAAGCAATTAAGCAAAATAGTTGCTCCATTTTAAACTCATTCCCTTCAATTTGAGCTTTACGCTGTGAAAATTCTAATTATTTTGCAATACCTTATTTAAAGATTTTTCCTAGAATACCTCCACTCTTCTCCATACTATCTTTTTCACTATATGCAAGTTGATATATTGCTCCATCTATTGTTACTTCTGATGTGTCCAAGCTTAATTTATTTATTCTTAAATTTTCTCCTTTTACTGTAAGCAAACCTAACTCAGTTTCTAAAATAACTATCTGATCATCAAAACTAAGTACATCTAATACTCCTGTAATATTTAATTTTTCTCTATTCTCTAAAACAATATTTTGAATTACATTTGTCATACTTGACATTGATTTTCTTTCTTCTAATGGCATATCCTTCACTCCTTAAAAACAAGTCTATTTATATATATTCAGGTCTTGTCTCATTTAGAACAAAAATAAAGGAAAGTATTTATTACTTTCCTACAATTGTTCCTATTTCATCATTAAATGTATTTTTAACTATTATTTTTACACCATACTTTTTAGCTAATACTACACACCTATCATGTAAGACTTTAGCGCCATTCTTAGCCATTTTTTCCATATCATCATAAGAAATATAATCTAACTTTTTAGCGTTTTTATGCTTATATGGATCTTTATCATAAACACCATTTGTATCTGTAAAAATATAGCATTCATCCTGTTCCAAAGCAGCTGCAATCGCAATAGCTGTCGTGTCTGAGCCATTTCTTCCTAATGTTGTTATTTTGTTATTTTCATTTATTCCTTGAAATCCTGTTATAACCACAACATCATTAGTTTCCAGTTCACTCCAAATCATTTTAGGGTATATGTCTTGAATTTTAGCCTCTGTGTAATTTGAATCTGTTACTATTCCGGCTTGCCATCCTGTTAATGAAACAGCTTTATAGCCTAAGCTATGTAATAATATTGCAAACTTGCTACACGCCATTTGCTCTCCAACAGACATTAGAACATCCAGTTCTCTTTTATTTGGTTCATCTGTCAATTCTTTTGCTTCCTTTATTAAATTATCTGTTGTTTTACCTTGCGCTGATAAAATAGCAACTACCTTTTCCCCACTCTCTAAAAATGAAATAGTCTTTTGTGCAGCTAGTTTTAGCTTATTAGTATCAGCAATTGAGCTTCCTCCAAATTTAATTACTTTCATAAGAACCACTAATCCTTATACAAAAAATACAAGCCAATTTAATTTTAAACTTGACTTGTATATAATATGTTTATCAAATTTTTTTGTTACTTTTCCAAATTAAATTTTAAATAACTATCAATAAATCCATTTAAATCTCCATCCATTACAGCTTGAACATTTCCGACTTCATAATTAGTTCTATGGTCTTTTACTAAAGTGTATGGGCAAAATACATAAGAACGAATTTGGCTTCCCCATGCAATATCCATTTGTATACCTTTTAATTCATCAATTGTATCTTTTTGTTCCTTTTCTTTTAAATTTAATAATTTGGATTTTAGCATTTTCATTGCAGTATCTCTGTTTTGAAATTGTGAACGTTCAGTTTGACATGCTACAATAATTCCTGTTGGAATATGTGTTAGTCTTACTGCAGATGATGTCTTATTTATATGTTGACCACCTGCACCAGACGCTCTATAAACATCCATTTTTATATCATCAGGATTAATATCTAATTCAATATCATCTGTTATTTCTGGTAAAACCTCAACAGAAGCAAAAGATGTATGTCTTCTTCCACCTGCGTCAAATGGTGAAATTCTAACTAATCTATGTACTCCCATTTCACCTTTTAAGTATCCATAGGCATAATCACCATTCACAGAAAATGTAACACTTTTTAACCCTGCTTCATCACCTTCAAGATAGTCAAGTTCTTTTACTTCATAACCATTAGCATTTGCCCATCTTGTATACATTCTATATAACATTTCAGCCCAATCTTGAGCCTCTGTTCCTCCAGCACCTGGATGAATGGTTAGTATTGCATTATTGTTATCATACTTTCCAGATAATAAAGTGGTTATTTCCAATTTTTCTATGTTTTTTTCTAATGTATCTGTAGACTTCAACAACTCTTTCGCTAATTCTTCGTCTTCTTCAACTTGTAAAAGATCACTCATTTCAAGTAAATTATTGAGTTCATTATTTAATTTTTTAAAGCCTTCTACTTTTGATTTTAAGCTATTAATTTGTTTTAAAACTTTTGAGCTATTATCTGTATCATTCCAAAAATCGTTTTCAGTTGTTTTACTTTCTAACTCTTTTAACTCTTTTTCTTTGTTTTCTACATCAAAGTGAATCACCTATCTGTTCTAAACGTTTTTTTAGTTCTTGTAATTTTTTAGAGTTTTCTTCTAAATCTAACATCTTCTCACATCCTTTTCAAAAATCAAAATCCAGCCAAATATATGCTGACATTTACTACTTCCTTCTTAATCTTAATGCATTTAATACTACTGTTAAGCTACTAATTGTCATACTAAACGCTGCTATCATTGGATTTAGTGTGATTCCTAATGGTTGTAAAATTCCTGCAGCAATTGGAATCATACATACATTGTAGAAAAACGCCCAAAATAGATTTTGTTTTATATTTCTTACAGTTTTACTACTAATATCTAATAAATCATTTATTCTTTCTAAGTTGTCATTTATAATAACTACTTGAGCTGAATCTCTTGCAATATCTGTACCACTTGATACAGAAACCCCAATATTAGCAGTTACTAAACTAACACTATCATTTATTCCATCTCCACACATCATTACTAATCCTTTTTCCTTTAGTTTGTTTATAGTTTCAGCCTTTTCTTTTGGAGTAACATTTGCAACAACATTTGTTATTCCTATTTGATTAGCAATTACGTTTGCTGTTTTTTCATTGTCACCTGTTAGCATTACAACATCAATGTTTTTGTTCTTTAGCTCTGTTATTACTTGTGGAACATTCTCTTTTATAACATCACTTACACCTAACAAGGCTACTAGCTTTTTATTTAAGCTTACAAATAAAATACTATTTCCATCACTTATTAGTTTTTGCTCATCTTCGCTATTTGCTAGTTCAACATTATTTTCTAACATTAGTTTTTTATTACCAATTAAATAATGCTTTTCATCAGCTGTTTTTCCCTCTATTCCAAATCCAGGAATAGCTTTAAAATCTTTTACATCTATCAACCTAATATTATCTTCTTGTGCTTTATTTACAATTGCTCTTGCTATTGGATGTTCTGATTTATTTTCTAGACTTGCTATATCTTTTAATAATTCTTTTTCATCTTTATTACTATAGTTATACATCCTAGAAACTGTTAAAGTTCCTTTTGTCAATGTTCCTGTTTTATCAAAGCAAATAGTCTTTACTTTATGAGCATTTTCTAATGTCTCACTTGATTTTACTAATATACCTTTTCTGCTTGCATTTCCAGATGCAATAACAATTGCAAGTGGAGTTGCTAAGCCAAGACTACAAGGGCATGCCACAACTAATATGCTTACAAATATATTTATTGCAACAGAAAAATCCTTAGAAATTATTAACCATATACCAAATATAATTATAGCAATTACTAAAACAGTTGGTACAAAATATCCACTTATTTTGTCTGCTATTTTAGCTATTGGAGCTTTTGTACTTGTTGCTTGTGCTACTAGTTTTACTATTTCTGACACAGTTGATTCTTTTCCTATTTTCTCTGCTCTATATTGAATTGTTCCTTCATAATTTATACTTCCTGCAATTACTTTAGAGCCTACTTCTCTTTTTACAGGTACACTCTCCCCTGTTATAAATGATTCGTTTATATGTGTAGTTCCTTGAACAACCTCTCCATCAACTGCTATTTTTTCACCTGGTTTGCAAATAACAATATCACCTTTTTTAATTTCATCTAATGTAACTTTTACCTCTTGTCCATCTTTCAAAATCGTTGCATTATTAGGAGTTATTGTCATAAGCTGTTTTAGCGCCTCTTTGGTTTTATCTTTATTTTTGTTTTCAATATATCTGCCTATCTCAATAAAAAATATAACAATTGCAGCTGATTCATAGTATAAATTTTCTACGTACTGAGTATTTCCTTTTAATATTTGAATTGTACCATATATACTATATATGAAACTTGACAATACTCCAATCATTACTAAAGTGTCCATATTAGGTGTTTTGTGTATTAAGTTTTTATATCCACTTTTTAAAATATCTTTTCCTAAGATTATAACAATTACAGTTAGTACTAATAATGCAATTGCATAATTTACAGGATGATGCATCATATTTAAAAATGGAATAGCTGGTAAACCTACCATGTGTGCCATTGATATATATAATATAACTAATGATATTATTGTTATTGCAATTAGTTTATATTTCTCAGTACCTTTTTTCTTACTCTCTTTTTCAAATGTATCAATTCCTAAACTTGTAAATCCTGCTTTTTCTATAAATTTTTCAACTTGCTCTAATGTTAATTTTTGCTCATCATATTCAATATTTGCATTATTCATAACTAAATTTACATTTGCTTGTTTTATTCCATCTTGTTTATTTAAATATTTTTCTAAGCCTGATGAACATGCACTACAAGTCATTCCATCTATTTTTAATAATACTTTTTTCATGTATTATTCTCCTTTAAAACCTGCATCTTCTATTTCTTGAAGAATTGTATTTAATTCTACCTCTTCCTCATTATATTTTATATCTGCCGATTTTTCTTCTAAGCTTACTTTAGCACTTTCTATTCCGTCTACATTATTTAATATTTTTTCTAATCTATTAGAACATCCTGCACAATGCATTCCTTCTATTTTTAATTTAATTTCTTTCATTTTATATACCTCCTAAATTTATTATGCTTTATTTAGTAAAGATTATACTTTTAAAGATTTAGCAAAATTATATATATACACAGCAATTACGATTACAAGTAAACCAATGCTTGCAATTTGATTTGGTGTAATTAAAATTCTAAGATGATCATACCTTAGCATGTCCAAAAACAGTTTAGTTAATATAGTTACTATTAGAGTTATATATGTAATCCATTTGTTCTTTTTCAAGCTATTACATACAATGAATATAACTAAAAATGATATTGTTTCAGCAATTTGGATTGGAAATAGTGAAATATTTAGTCCATCAACATAAGTTACTGAAAAAATTCCGTTATATGGAATTCCATAACAACATCCTGCTAGAAAACAAGCAACTTTTGTACCACTATATACTAATGGTAATGATAAAGCTGTGTATTTAATAATTTTACTATTTGTTGGATGAATTTTTTCAAAAACAATTGATGCAATAAGAACTCCAATTAGCCCACCGTAAGATGATAATCCTGATTTTAAAAAGCTATTGTTTCCTGATATAATAAAAGTATATAGCTTTCCAAAAACAAATGCAAAAACAACATACATAATAAAGAAAAGATATATTTTTTTATATTCGCATTTATCTTTTTTTAATGACAAATATACATATATCATTCCTATAATTACTGAAGTCACTATAATTAAGTTATATACCCAAATCGGTGATTTATGTAATATCATAATTTATACCTCATAATCTTTTCCAGGTTATTATATCATATAATAACAATTTTGCACTAATTTTTTATAAAAAGTAAAGATGTTAGTATACTTCCAACATCTTTACTTTAAATTAACTAATATAATTATTTTCCACAACAGTTCTTATACTTCTTACCCCTTCCGCAAGAAGACTTTATTTCTGTATTATCAATACTATTTTCCCAATAAATTTTGGAGATAAATATATTCTATCTCCTATTAATTTTTTAAAATATTTCATATATTATCACTTTTTTTATTTATCTTGAAATTCTTTTAAATATCTATTTGTAAATTCTTCTAGTTTATTTTTATTATTCTCTAATTTTTTCATTAGTTGATTTGCTTCATTATAAGCCATATCATACTCTTCTTTATTTACTTCTAGTCTATTATATGCACCTTGAAGTTCATCTTCATCAAGTAAAATTATTTCTCCTGTAGGAGTTACAACAACATCTAGATATAAATCATCTTCATATGGTACATCATTCTCTTTTCCTATTTTTCTTGCAATATCAAAGTACCATTCTACAATTTGACTATTTTCATCATATATAGCTGTTAATTTTATTTTTGAATTATAATCATAAAATTCAATCCATTTGTATCCATTGTCCAAAATACATTTACCATCGGGTATCGTAATTTTATTAATAATCTCTTTAAAATGGTAATAGCAAATATCTCCTGTAAATTCATTGCTTGCTACCGAATTAATTTTATATAATGTATTTTGTGATTTTTCAGTGACATGCCTATTAGCATATCTTTTATTCAAACTAATCCAATATCTTTGCACTAATTCATTACCAATATATACTTCATTTTCAAGAATTCCACCATTATTTATAATACTTTTTGCAGAGCCTATATTAGTTTTATCACAATCCATTAAAACATTATCAATACCTAATTCTTTACATTTTTTTAATGCCAATCTTATTTGCTCTGTAGCATAACCTTTTCTTCTTTCAGATGGTCTTACACTATCGCCTATATGTCCTCCATATTGTAATAATTTTTCATTTAATTTATGTCTGATTTGTAAATTTCCAACAACTCTATTATCAGATTTTCTTACTGTTAAATATAGTGTTGCAGGAATCCTATTATCTTCAATACTTTCTTCTGATAAATCCTTTTGTACTTTTAGTAGCCATTCTTCAAAATTTTTAATTCTGTCTAATCCACCATCTCCTGCAATTTCATACTCTCCATTATCAAAAAATTCTTGTAGATATTCTTCAACTTGAGTTTTATATTCTGGCGTTGGAAACACTAATTCTAGTTCATCTTGTATTTTATTCATTCCTATCACTTTCCTCCTTATAAAAATAAGCCTCACAAAGAAATCCTATTAAGACTCCTTTGCAAGACTTTTAAAATCTATACACAGTGTAAATAACCATCTATCTAGGTTATCCTATATCGCTCAAAATTTAATTATTTTTTAGATATACTCTTAAAACTTTTTTTATTTTAACATAAATTTTCACGGTTGTCAAATAGCTTGTGTAAACTTTATATGTTTTTATGAAAGAAATGTGATAATGTCTTAAGTAAAGAAATGAGAAAATGTCCCAACTAATAAAATTTTGTTTTCTTAAATGATATACCATTGTTATCATTTAAATCCTTTATAAAGAAAACTTATCCAACTAATCTCGCAAAAAAGTTTCTTTACTTATCACTTTAGTAAAGAAACTTTCTTTATATTCTACTAAATTTATAAAACCACCTATATTGTCTCCTGATTTTTCTGTAATTGATTTTTTTATATCTTCATCAGACATAGTTGCAATTTCCTGTAATTCTCCTATGTTTCTTCCCAATATTGATCATCTGTTAAAAACTCATAAGCTGATGCAATCAAGCCCTCCCAATAATCAAATGATGTATTTGGTATTTCTCTTTTTATATCTTCAAATGTATTTTTGCATTCTTCTTTATCTTCTAAATCAGTTTCATCTAATTTTTTTAATATGTTTATAAATTGATCTAAACTATTGGCTATTATTTGTAATGATGACCAATCATCGTGAAACATAGAGTATATTGGCAATTCTTCCTCATCTATTTTTGCTATTATTGGATCTCCACAACAAGAATCATTTCCTATAACAACATATTCCTCTCCAATCCAATCTTCTATTAGCTCACCTGTTAATCCATTATATCTATAACCTGCTTGTGCCTCTTCTATTTCATCTTTTCCATATATATGAATATCACTAAGCCCTACTTCTATATCATTTATATCTATATTAAATATTTTCTCTGGTACTTTTAACATATTTTAATTTCTCCTTTTTTACTCAAATTGATTTGCAAGTTGGTCTATTGTTACTCCACCTTTACAATACCAATCTATCTCAACATAGTCTATCTCTTTAATACAATAATAGACCTCTTATCCTTTTCTAGCAACGAAAAATCCTTTTTATCTTCATCAAATAATCTTTCTATTTTTACAAGTCTGTTATGGCTAAATGTTTCGTGTAATACAATTGCAACATCATTATCAGTAGTATAATAATCTTCTTCTAAATAATATGGATCAAAAATATATGCAAAAATATCATCCATTTTTGTAATTAAAACATAATGTTCACCACCCTGCCAACAACGAGCAATTATAACTGAACTTCCATTTAAACTTTTTTTCATACTCTCAACATCAACTTTATCTGCGTTTAATATTTTACATTTTAAATTAAATTCGTCATTTTTATTAGCATAATCAACAAAATGTTTAGCCAATAATTCTGCATTATGTGTTGATGTTCCACCTTTTCCTGTTATTCCTTCTGAATTTTTAACATCAAGAGTGAGTTTATATATTTCTTTTAACAGCTCTATTGGTATATCCTCCCTGTCATATAAATACGCCAATGCATTAACAAATGAAGTTGTTCCACAGTCATATTCTGTGTTCTGATATCTCAAAGGTATTTTCATTTTTTTCTCCCCTCAATATTTATAAATATTTTAATAATTCTTCAAATTCTGTATATCCAAATTTACTATTTAAATGTCCACCATTCTTTATTACAAATTGTTTATCAGAAATAGTATCAGCAAAATCTTTTTCAACCTCATATTTTACATACGCCTGTTGGAAAATCTGGTGTATAAACTTCTAATTCTTTCTTTTCTATTTCTTTTCTTAAGTAAGGAAACCAATTAACAAATGAATTTCCAAAACTTCCATGTATTATAAAATAATTGTTCATAGAGTCATAAATAAAATCTGGCTTAATGTCTAATTGATTTATCATTGCAGTTTGTTTAGCAAGTTCTTTTATTATTTCTTTATTTGCTTTTTGATTTAATTCAAAATAGTTTTTACCATCAATATATTCAAATACACAAATATCATAATGATTTTTTTTATAATCCAACTCTAATACAATATCATTATTTATCTTTAAAGGTTTAGGTGCATTTATTTGACTATTGGCTACTACTCGTATTCTTTCTAAATAATTAACTATATCTTGTCTTGTTCTAATATTATTAAAAATCTTAACACAATACTTACCCTTTGTTGTAGTTAAATAATAGTTATAATCTTCATATCCAATAGTTATTAACTCATTTGAAATAAAACCACCTAAATTATATTGACTACATATTTGCTCTGATATATTCTTTAAATCAGTATTAAGTCCTATTCGCTTATTAAAAATTACAATTAACCAATTATAATAATAACATACTCCCTAGTTTTTTACCACAATTCTACCAAAATTTCTATAAGAATTTCTTTATGTAATAAGGCTATTTCTTGAAATTCAGAAATAACCTTGTTTTTATCAATTTGTTTTAAAATAATTAAATTGTGAAGTCTTACTTACTTCATAAGCATTCCACATTATAGTTTGACTAGAAGCAGGATCAACCTTCATAACATTGACAGAGTCTATACCTGTGACTGCAACCCAATGTTGATTGCCCGGTATTCAAATACTCATTGTATGCAATAATACCTGCTTGTTTTGCCTCACTTTTTGTTGCGAACCCTGATTTGTTTTTAAATTTTCTTTTTCCATCGATTGAAGCAATTTCAAATTTATATTGATATACTTCTCCTCTTTTTTGAACTGTTACATCAGCCATAATAATCTCTCCTCCATTTACATTTGAGTAAATGAAAAAGTTGGCACGAATGCCAACTTTATATTGTTTGCAAAAATGTTTGCATAGAGATTTCTTTGTTTTACAAGGCTTTCCGACGATTTTGTTTTCAATTTTTTTTGTTTGCAAACAAATTGCAAACATTTTGCTATTTTTAGCACTTTTTTGAACTTTTCAAAATCTCGCAAACCCTTATTTTATGTGTTATTTACCACAACAGTTCTTATACTTCTTACCGCTGCCACATGTTCGAGTTTTTATAATATTTATTATACTATAAGTATTATCTGTATTAGTTGTATTTACTCATGTTTCAGTTTTTGAAATATCAGTATTATTTGTATTTATTGTACTTATTTTATCTATTAATATTTTTCGCTTGGCGACATTGTCTACATCGTTATTTGTCTATATATAATTAATTAAGATATATTTTCTTAATTCTTCATCAGTATAACACACTAAAAAAAATTATACAATGCTTTTTTCTTCAATTCGAGCTATAAATTCAATAATTAATTCAATAACATTTTTGAATTCAATTCCATTAGCATATTTATTTTTCTTACTATAAATATTCCACTTTTCATTTATTCTTTCATATGTACTAATTTCTTTTAATATAATTTCATAATCTTTATAATACTCTAAAGATTCTCTTTTTATTAACGTATTATTCAATGCACTTCTAAAATCTGCATTATTAATTTCATCTTTCATATTATGCAAGAAAAAATATACATCATAATAGTCTTTCATTCTTGTATTATATTTTCCTCTTCTTAAGATTGTCTCGATTTTTTCAGCTAAAATTGTCTCAATATTATACGAATCAATTATTATCTTTTTATTATCAAATATAGATATGTACTCAAATTTTAATTCTCTTGGTGTAACTTCATCTCCTGTTGAAATATCAATTTCTAATTCAACTTTTAAGTTATCAAATTTACCTATTATATGATATTTATTCCCACCATACTCATCATCTTCACGAATATCTGTTATATTTATAATTTTAAATTTTACTCCATCTTCAAGATCAATAGATAAAATTTGATTCAATACATTTACCATTTTTTCTTTTGATACATCAATTCCTTTAATTGTAACATCCATATCTCTTGTTGTTCTACTTTCAATGCCTAACATTGCAGATAAAAGTAAACCACCTTTTAAAATAAAATTATCTCTATATCCTGAAACTGATATCCTTTCTAATATTCTTTCAAACATAAATCTTTGATATACTTCTAACTGTGTTAAATTATTATCTCTTGCAATTTGTTTTGACTTTTCAAATAAATCTATATATTTCATTTTACATCAGCACCTCCATAATATCTATGACTTTTTCGTCCACATTAAATATCTTTGAATATTCTTCTAATCTTTCTAAATTTTTATTTTTTTGCTTGAAATAGTTCTTTATAATCTTATTATATAATTCTGCATCCACTGAATTTTTATTTTTTATAATATCACATATACATCTTTCTTGATTATAAATAATTATTGGATTTCCACATGGACTCGTTAATGTTGTAATTCCAATATTAAATTTTTCTTCATTAACATAATGAATATCAATATTCTCGTTTATATTATTGTGGCTTAATGTTGTTACTTCCATTTTATACGGTGCTCTATCACTCAATCCCCACAAATAACAAGCTGTATTATACGAAAAAACAATATTAGAGAACCTTTTTTGTAATATATAAAACTCATCTTCAAATGTATTATAATCTATATAAATCCCTTGTGCTACTTTTCTTATTATTTTTTTCTCTATAAGACTAGGAATCATTGGTTTAGAAATCCCTATATTTATTAATTCTGAAGTTGTAATATATCCATGATTTTCTTTCAAAAAATTTTTTATTTCCATATATAGCCACCTCTTTACTTTTTCTCGTATATTATAACATATTTACGAGTAAAAGTAAAGAGGTGATGAATCATTTATCTATTTAGTATGAAAGAAATGTGATAATGTCTTAAGTAAAGAAATGAGAAAATGTCCCAACTAATAAAATTTTGTTCTCCAAAAATGATATAATAATTATCATTTTAATTTAAGGGAGGACTTATGAGAAAGGTTGTGTTGACATTGAAAGAAAAACAAAAATATGATGTTATCAAAAAATTAGTTGAAACTAATGGCAATAAAGAACGTGCAAGGATTAAATTAGGATTAAAGAGTATTCGCCAGATAAATAGATTAATTGCTGGATACAAAGAATTTTGATGAGGTTCTACCTACTAAACCAAAGAAAATTTATATACCAAGGATGACTCATCCGTTTAAAAGGGAATCTTTTGAAAAGTTTATTGAAAAACAAGTTCTAAATTTTCAAAAAGAACTAGAAAATGTTTCATAAAATTTAGCCCTAAAAACTAAATTTTAGGGCTAATGTTTAAAAAATTTCGGGACATTTTCTCAAATCATTGACATATATTGAAAAAATATAATTCTTATTATATTCTTTATACAAGGAGGCGATATTTTGAATAATATAAGAGTAGGTTGCTCTGTTCTGATAAAATCAAATAACAAATTATTATTAGGAATTAGAAATAAAGAGCCCAATAAAGGAATGATAATTACACCTGGAGGTGGTGTTGAATTATTTGAAAGAATGGAAGATACTGTAAAAAGAGAAATAATGGAAGAAACAGGTTTAGAAATCACAAATATCAAACAATTGAAAACATATGAGATTATTAATAAGCCAGATGAACATAGAATTATTATTTACTGGTCAGCAGATTATGATAAAAATTCAGTACAATCAGCAACTGACTTAGCAGATGCTAAATTTTATAGTAAAGAAGAAATCAAAGAACTAGATAAATTAGGAAAATTAAGTAGTATTACAAAACAAGTTTTATCTGACAACAATTGGCTATAAAACATAGAACTAGGTATTTTTATCTATCTAGTTCTATGTTTTTACTAATTGATCTTTCAATATTCCATACTTCAAATACACAAAATTTGTCTTCATATATATTCATCATAAGCTTTCATTCCTGCCATTAATGCTTCATTTTTGGTTTTGAATCCTGATTTGCTAATGTATTTTCGTTTTCCATCTACTTTTGCTATTTCAAATTGATATTGATATACTTTACCACGTTTTCTAATATTTACCATTTTTACCTCCATTCCTCTATATTTTTACACAGAAAAAAAAGAAATGTCAACATATATTCTATGTCTACATTTCTTTATTTTCAGCATTTCTTGTTCGCATTTTGATATTTTTGTTGACAAAACGAACTTGTTTTACAAATTTCCATTTTATAAAATTCCCGTACAACTCTCTATTTAAGCTACTTTCCACAGCAATTCTTATATTTTTTCCCCGAACCACATGGGCAAGGATCATTTCTTCCTACTTTTGGTTCGTTGTTTACAACTGGAGTGTTTGATACTGATGTTCTTGGTGCATTATTATCTGTTTGGTTTGCTAAGCCTTCACCTGTAATTTTTACTGAAGATGTTCTTTGAACATTACCTTCCCTTTTTCTTGCATTCATTAAGAATTTTACAACATCAGTTTGAATGTCTAGGTTCATTTGTTCAAACATATCAAATCCTTCAATTCTGTACTGAACAACTGGGTCTTTTTGACCATAAGCTTGAAGACCTATTCCATCTTTTAGTTCATCCATTGCATCTATGTGATCCATCCATCTGTCATCAACTATTTTAAGCATAACAACTCTTTCAAGTTCTCTCATCTCTGGTTCGCCAATTTCTTTTTCTTTTTCATTATATAAGCTATGAATTTTATCTTTTAGTTCTTCTGCTACATCATGTGCTTTAATTCTATCTTTATGAAGCGCATTTAAGTCATCTACTCCATATATTTCTTTAATCTCTTGTTCAAATCCTTCGATATTTAAATTGTCTGTATCTGCTAAATACTCGTTAGATGTAGCGTCTGCCAAAGAATCCATCATTTTTGTAATATGTTCTTTTAAGTTCTCTCCATCAAGTACTTTTCTTCTTTCATCATATATAATAGTTCTTTGTACGTTCATAACATCATCATAAGAAAGTACATTTTTACGAATGCTAAAGTTCTTACCTTCTACTTTCTTTTGAGCATTTTCTACTGCATTAGAAATGATTTTTGATTCAATTGGCATATTTTCATCAGCTCCAAGAGTGTCATAAACTCTTGTAATCATATCTCCTCCAAATATCTTCATCAAATCATCATCTAAGCTGATATAGAATCTTGATTCTCCTGGGTCACCTTGACGTCCGCTACGTCCACGAAGCTGATTATCAATTCTTCTTGATTCATGACGTTCAGTTCCTATGATTTTTAGTCCTCCAGCAGATATTACTTTTTCCTTTTCATCTTTAATTTCATTGTCATATTTTGTTTTTAGCTCTTTGAATTTATTTCTTGAAGATATTATTTCTTGATCTTCTGTTTCGTTAAATGCTGTTGCTTGTTCAATTTGATCTTCTGAATAACCAAATTTTCTCATTTCTTGTTTTGCTAAATATTCACTATTACCTCCAAGCATAATATCGGTACCACGTCCAGCCATGTTTGTTGCAATTGTAACTGTTCCAAACTTACCAGCTTGAGCTATAATTTCAGCTTCTTTTTCATGGAACTTAGCATTTAATACTTGGTGTTTAATACCTTCTTTTTTAAGCATATTACTTAATTTTTCAGATTTTTCAATAGATACTGTACCAACTAATACTGGTTGTCCTTTTTCATTGCTTTTCTTTATATCTTCAATAACAGCTCTGTATTTAGTATTTTCATTTTTATAAATAATATCATGATGATCATCACGTATCATTGGTTTATTTGTTGGTATTTCGATTACGTCTAATTTATAAATTTCTTCAAATTCTGCTTCTTCTGTCATAGCAGTACCTGTCATACCAGCAAGTTTACCATACATTCTAAAATAGTTTTGGAATGTAATTGTTGCTAATGTTTTTGATTCATCAGCTATTTTAACATGCTCCTTTGCCTCAATTGCTTGATGAAGACCATTATTATATCTTCTTCCATACATAATTCTTCCTGTAAATTCATCTACAATAAGAACTTCTCCATCTTTTACTATATAATCAATGTCTTTTTTCATAATTCCATGAGCACGAAGAGCTTGGTTTATATTATGCACTAGTTCTGAGTTTTCAATATCATTAAAGTTTTCTAAGTTAAATTCTTTTTCAGCTTTTTGAATACCTTTTTGTGTTAAAGAAGCTGATTTTGCTTTCAAGTCAACAATGTAGTCATATTTTTCATTATCTTCAGCTTGTTCTTGATTCTTTATATCTTCTTCAACTAAAACTTTAGGTGATAATCTTGAAACAAAACTATCAGCCTTTTTATATAAATCTGATGATTGTGCACCACGTCCAGATATAATTAATGGTGTACGTGCTTCATCAATTAAAATACTATCAATCTCGTCGACTATAGCATAATTTAATTCTCTTTGAACTAATTGATTTTTATATATAACCATATTATCTCTTAAGTAGTCAAATCCAAATTCGTTATTAGTTCCATAAGTTACATCTGATGCATAAGCTGCTCTTTTGGCATCAGGTTCCATTCCACTAATAACTAATCCAACTGTTAGACCAAGAAATTTGTATAGTTTTCCCATCCATTCACTATCTCTTTTAGCAAGGTAGTCATTAACTGTGACAACGTGTACTCCTTTACCTGTTAATGCATTTAAATATACTGGTAATGTAGCAACAAGTGTTTTTCCTTCACCTGTTTTCATTTCTGCAATTCTTCCTTGATGTAAAATGATACCACCAATAAGTTGAACATCAAAATGACGCATTCCTAAAACTCTTTTTGAAGCTTCTCTCACAACTGCAAATGCTTCTGGTAGAATACTATCAAGTGTTTCGCCTTTTGCTAATCTATCTTTAAATTCTACTGTTTTATTTCTAAGTTCATCATCTGATAGTTTTTGAACTTCTGGTTCTAAACTATTTATTTTCTCCACTATTGGTTTCACTCTTTTAACTTCTTTTTCACTGTATGTTTTAAATAATCCCATTGTTTAACTTCCCTTCTAAAATTACATTACTTCGTAAACTATATCATTTTTTAGGCAAATTATCAAGGTTATTTGAAATTTAATCATAAAAAATTCACATTACTATTAGTTTATATAAATACAATATTTTACATTGATTGTACATATTTTTTGATTTTATTAATATATTGTTACAAAGGTGTGATAAGTATGTTTATTTATAATTTAAAAGTAGATGGAAACAAATTAGGAAAAATCTTCTTAGGTATTTTATTATGTATTATGATAATAATAACAGCAATTGTCGTTTACCGAATTTTAGGAAACAACTATTTTAAAACTAGTGACAATTCAGAACCACTTAAGGTTCAAGAGCTAACTGTTAACAACTACACTAATGTTTTAAAAACCGTTCATGATAATATAGATGAATACATTGGAATGAAAATAAAATTTTCTGGTTATGTGCATAGAATGATTGACTTTAATGATAATCAATTTGTTTTAGCTAGAAATATGGTTATTTCTTCAGATTTTCAAACAGTTATAGTTGGCTTTTTATGTGAATGTGATACCGCAAAAGAATTTGCTGATCAGACTTGGATTGAAGTCGAAGGAGAAATTTCAAAAGGCAACTATCATGGTGATATGCCAATTCTAAAAATAACTAGCATAACAAAAATTGACAAACCTTCAGATGAATATGTATATCCTCCAGATTCAGCATTTGTTCCAACATCCGCAATATTTTAAAACTAAAAAACGACTTACAAGAATTTCTACGCAGTGCAAACTGCTAGAAATTCTTGTAAGTCGCATATTTATCTTCTACGGAATTTACTCCTACTAGGAGTAAATTCCTAGAATATGAAAAAGAGCTAAATGATAGCTCTTTTTTTCATCTTTCAAATATAGATTTAACAACACCTTTATCAATAAATGTTGCAAATATGTTTTTTAAAACAATCAAAATTATTGGCCCTACAAACATTCCAATAATTCCAATAAATTTAAACCCTGTATACATTGCAATTAAAGTAAATATTGGATGTATTCCTATTTTTCCACTTACGATCTTAGGTTCTATAAATTGTCGTACTACTGACATTATAATCCATAAAACTAAAATCCATAATGCTAGATTCAAATCTCCTGAACATGCAGTTATTATTGCCCATGGAATCATGAAAGTACCCGCACCAAAAATCGGTAGTAAATCAACAAAACCAATAATTAGAGCCATTAATAATGGATATTCTACATTCAACCCTAAAAAATGATAAATATATAATCCAATTAAACAAATTATAAAAGAAATAAAAATAAGAGTAACTTCTGCTTTTAGGTATTCACCAAGTGACTTTGCTAATTCTTTTATATGAATACCTATTTTTCTTACCCATTTTTGTGGCAAATGATGTTCTAATTGGTCAATCATATAAACTTTATCAACACATATAAAATATAATGATAAAATTGTTACAACTGTATATACTCCTATTGTAGGAACTGATGTTAATATATTAATACTTTTTGTTAATGCCGTTTTAGTCCAATTAGTTACATTACCTAAAAAGTCAAACGCTGATTCTTGAATTATTTTCATTATATTATCAGGAATTTTTAGACTATCAAAATTCATCTTTGAAATAATGTTTTGTATTAGTACATATCCTTTTTCAAAATATTCATTTAAATTTGCAAGCAAATTATATGCTTCAGATACTAATGTTACGCTTAACCATACTAAAACTCCAATAATGATTACTATTGCAATTATAAATATAATTATAGAACTTGTTTTTCTTCTAATTTTCATACTTCTCATCATAAATCTTATACAAGGTTCTAGTAAAAGAGAAATTATAAAAGCTATTAAAAATGGCATATAAAAAACTGCTAATTTAAATCCTAAATAGCATCCTAAAACTGCAACCGCAAGTATTATTATATTTTTAAACACCTTTCCCCAATAATTCATATCTATAATCATATATGTAATTGTTCCCCTTCTTTATAATTATCTATTGTGCATTTTTCTTATTGCAACTACAAATATTGTTTAGAGTATCTCCAACTCTCGTATCATCAATATTATTATTAGCTGCTAAATCTCCTAGTGTTAGCATTCCTATAAGTTTATTATCCTCTATTATAGGTATTCTTTTAACTTGATTTTTAGACATTAAATTTTCTGCTTCTTTTACATCTGCATTTGCATCACAACAACAAACTTCACAAGTCATTATTTCACTGACAGGTGTTGTATTTGGATCTTTGTTACAAGCTATACATCTTAGAATAATGTCTCTGTCTGTTACAAGTCCAACTACATTTTGTGAATTATTACATACTGGAACACATCCAATATGTTTGTTATACATCATTGTTACACAATCATGAACTGTACTAGATGGTGTAGCATATTCTACTTCATTACACATACAATCTTTAACTTTCATAATATAATCTCCATTCAAACTTTATTTGATAATTTAAAATTATCAATATTATTTTTGACAAAAATAAAAAAAGATATGCACTTTTTTGCATATCTTTTATTTTGTCAAATTTGTAAATTTTTTCAAAATTATAAATATTCAGAATAATCTATATCCATTCTGTTTATTCCTGGTCCATATGGAGGTCTACCACCTGGAAATGGTGGTCTGCCTGGTCCTACTGGTGGTGGAAAAGGTGGACGTGGAGGTATTGGCCTTGGTGGTGCAATTACTCCCCCGCCAAGTAATCTTTGCAAAATTAAAATTTTAATCAAATCTCTTAATAATGGATTATTTGTTTGCCTTGTTTCTCTACTTTCATTCTTTATCGTTGTTCTTTTAGGTGTAAGTTCTCTTTTTGCTTCTTGTCTTGCACTTACTTGACTGTTCTCTCTATTTTGAGTTTCTATTTTTATATTTACAACTGTCTCATTTCTTTCAATAAGTTTATATATATCATCTGTCATTTTATCTACTGTTGATTTTGAAATAGTTTCATTGTTTTCTTCACACGCTTTGCACACTAATGGATATATTACATTATAGCTTTCTGGATACAAGGCTTTAATTTCAGCTTCTGTTAAATTATTTTGTACTCGATTTGATGAATATGTATTTTCATTGCTATAATTATATGTCTCATATATATTAGGATCATTTATTGGATAGCCTAATACTTGTCGCATATAATCTTCATAATTTTGGTAATACATACAATACCTCCCATTCTAAATTTAATGTATTATATGTATTATGTTTTAAATCTGTTACAATTATCTAATGATTCCATCTTTTTTCATCTTGTTTATTATTTTTGCATAAACTCTATCTCTTACCCATGGTTCTGATGTTGTTTCTAAAACCTCATTAATAGGAACCCATTTTACTCCACTATTTTCATCTTCTTTTATGTGTATAGCTTCGTTTTCATCAGCTTCTAATAAATATGTTACATTAAGATGAACATGTGAAGCTACATACTTTCCTCTTTTCTCATGACCGTTTACATTGATTATTTCTAATGAATAAATATCTTTAGAAATAGGAGTAACATTCTTTATTCCTGTTTCTTCTTTTGCTTCTTTCATAGCCACATATAGAAGGTCACTATCTCCATCACTATGTCCTCCTGTCCATGCCCACGAATTATATATTTTATGATATATCATCAAGATTTTTGTTCTTTCTTTGTTAAGAATAAATGATGAGCTTGTAAAATGTCCATATTCATTTTGTCTAGTTAACACATCATCAAAATCATCAATATATTTTAGCATCACCTTTTTTTCAACTTCTTCTTGTTCATTATATGC
>FR902188.1:22721-26018 GCA_000437855.1 Clostridium sp. CAG:567
GTTTCTATATTTTCTTTTAAACTATCTACATTTATTTTTATTTTAATTCCTAAAACACCATATTGTTTTTCTTTATCTGGTGAATAAATTTCATACATGCCATTAGCTTTTTCAGTTGCCTTACTTTCATCATTATATAGTTTTAGAAACAACTTCTTAAATGTATCTTCTCTATATAACTCAATAACATCAACTAATAATTTTTCCTGTAAATCTGGCAATTTTGAAAATTCTATTTTATCTCCAATTTTTACTTGTTGTCTTTTTTCATCATATAATCTAAATTCTACTGTTTTTGTTCCATTTTTTATTCTTTCAAAGGGACTTTCATTTAACTTCATTTTGTGTATCATATTTTTTCTCCTCTATTTAATATTAAAGTCTATTGTTCATTATTTTCTCCCGCATTTAATTTCCATTGTCTTTTTATATTTTTTTCTTCTTTCTTTATAATTGCATCATATAAGTTTATATTTAATCTGTTACATATAGAAACTAACACTATAAATACATCTGCAACTTCCTCTTCAATATCTGTATAATTTTCTATTCTTTCATAGTCTACAGATGCTTCTGGTATTGTCTTTCTTATAGCCTTTGCTAGTTCTCCTGTTTCTTCAAGTAATAAAAGCATTTTATCTTGCACTTTTTGTTCTGAAAATCCTCTGATTTTGATTACTTCTTTTATATAGTTTTGAATTTCATTCAATGTATTTTTTTCATTTAACAATTCATACAATTCGCTTTGTTTTTTCATTTTATAATACCTCTTACAAATTATTTACTAACTCTTTAAATAAGTTTCCTCTTTCTTCAAAGTTTTTAAATAAATCAAAACTTGCACTTGCTGGTGAGAATAGTACAATTTCGTCTGGTGTTGCTATTTCTTTTGCTTTGTTAACTACTTCATTTAATGAACTACAATGATATATTGGCATATCTTTTCCTTGTACTTCTAGCTCATCTCTAACAACTTTTTCTATCTTTTCAGCAGTTGCTCCCATTAAAATTAATTTGCTTACATTTTCTACAATTGGTTTTGCAATTGGTGTATAATCTAAATGTTTATCATATCCTCCTGCTATTAGAACGATTTTTTCGTCAAAAGAGTTTAATCCTGCTATAGTTCTTGTTGGTGATGTTCCAATAGAATCATTGTACCATTTAACTCCATCTATTTCTCTTACAAACTCTAATCTATGTGCAACTCCTTTAAAGTTCTGAATAGCTTTAGCCTGTACTTTTGGCTCCACTAAGCTTGCTGTTGCGGCTATTGCAGCACAAACATTTTCGTAATTGTGAACTCCTCTTAAATGAATATCTTTTACATTTAAAATATGTCTTCTAACCTTATCTTTACATTCCTTAATTTTCTCATCGTCATAGATTATTCCGTCATCTAATTTAGTTTTTCTACTAAAATATATAACTTTTCCATTTGCCTCATTTTTAAATTCTTTTGTTATTTCATTATCATAGTTAATAACTAAAATATCATTCTTGTTTTGGCTTTTAAATATGTTTTTCTTAGCTTCAATGTATTCTTCATAAGATTTGTGAATGTCTAAATGGTTTGGCGAAATATTAGTAATAACCGCAATATGTGGGCTAATTTGCATATCCATTAATTGAAAACTACTTAATTCTAATACAACTACATCTTCTGGTGTCATTTCTCTAACTTTTGTAAATAATGGAAAACCTATATTTCCACCTAAGTAACATTTTTTCCCGCTCTGTTTTATAATTTCATAAATTAAACTTGTAGTAGTAGTTTTTCCATCACTTCCTGTAATTCCAATTATAGTAGCTGGGCAAGTTTGCATTAACATCTCTATTTCAGATGTTAAGACAGCTCCTTTTCTTACCTCATCTATAATTTCTGGTGTATCAGGTCTACAACTTGGAGAACGGAATATTATTGAAAATCCTTTTAGATTTTCTAAATTATTTTCTCCTAGGTATAAATCAAAATTATAATTATGTATTTTTTGAACAGCCTCTTTGTCTAGTTTTTCAACTGGTCTTTTATCAAAAAATGCAACACTTGCACCTAAGTTGTAAAAATAATCTATTAAAGGAATATTGCTAACTCCTAAACCAATAATAGCAACTTTTTTTCCTCTTATATAGTTTTCAAATTCATCTAATTTTTTATTCACAAAATTCATTATCTATATTCTCCTTTTTAATAAAACTTAAAACCTTTTTAGCTGAAGCCTGAACATTTTCACACTCACTAACATCAACTACAATAGTTTTGTCATATATTTTGTAATAACCTGCTTTTTCTTGTAATTCATCTCTCCTTTGAATATTTTGTCTTAGTTCTTCTAAATCAATTTTGTTGTTATATTGTATGCTTTTTCTTCTTATACGTTCATCTAGTGAAGCTGTAATCATAAAGTGATAATCTAAATTTGGATAAATTTCCATTAAAGCTCTTCCAGAAACTATAACATTATATTTTTCTTTAAATTGATCTATTAATTTTCTTCCAAATTCATATAATTTATCATTATTGGCAATTGTACCTATTTCTGAAACTGCTAATGATGATTGAGATGATTGTAATTTTTCTTCATCAATTTTTTGTCCGTCAATATAAATTGCAGTTTGTCTGTTTTCAATTGCAATTGTAATTTTTAACTTTTCCATAATTGACTTAATATCAACATGAGACATATTTTGTTTCAAATTGCTTAAATCTATACCTGATTTAAGTAAGCTATATACAATTGCTCTATATAAATTTCCACCTTCCAAAATTATACTATTATGAATGTGATTTAATAATTCTCTACATATTGCGCTTTTTCCTGCACCAACATATCCTTCAATTCCAATTACTATATTACTCATTATAAAAATGCACCTCTCTTTTTCTTAAAAAATTATACTACAAAGCATGTAAATTAGCAATAATGTTTTTTCTTATGCAAAATAAACATTTTTTGAATAATTTTTTATTTTTTGTTTAATAATACTATTGTAAAAAAGAAATGGAGGTGCTTAAGTATGTCAGAAAAGCAAAATAAAAATAATAAAAACAATAACAAAAATAATAGTAACAATCAAAACAAAAATAATAATGAGAGATCAAATAATAACAATTGTAGATAATTGTTATTGATTTTTAATGTAAGAGATGTAAAGTTAAGTGGGTATTCATTTTATAAATTATTTTATATATTTAATTTTTACTTTGTTCCCTTTCTTTTTGTTTTTTAATTTTACTTTTGTATTAATTTTTTATATGAATGCCCATTTAGCCTTACATCTTTTACATAATAAAAT
>FR902189.1:0-1385 GCA_000437855.1 Clostridium sp. CAG:567
TGCATCTAACACGACCATCATAGCCGTCCCTGTTACCAATGTGCTATTCAGCGTATCAATCAGACTGTGTGTCCGATCGGATACACTTTCGAGACGAATTGCGGACCTAAATGTCATAGCCGTATACCTCTTTTTAAAATTATTCTAGCATTTCAGCTAGTTATAAATATTATACCATATATTTTTAATATTGTAAAATAATAAGAGATTTACAGTAAAAACTAAAAATGTTACAAAAAAATCAATATAAATATTGACTTTATAAGTAATACATTGTATAATAATAAAGCATGTATGCGATGAAGTAAGATGTGGCTACAAATGTTATAGCAATATACATTTGGAGGGAACTCTTATGGAGTATGTTATGGCTTAGACCAGGCGGTAAGTTAAGAACAAATAAGCACTTATCCCAAGATTTTATCATGCAAACTTGGGTTTTTATATGTTTAATAAAAGAAACACTAGGGTGCGTTATAACTTCCGACCAAAAAAAGACTAAAAAAGTCCTAAAAATTTAGAAGGAGGGAAATTTAAATGGCAACAAAGAAGGAAAATGCAGTAACAAGTGAAAAAATCAGAATAAGATTAAAGGCTTATGATCATGTTGTTTTAGAACAGTCTGCTGAAAAAATAGTAGATACTGCTAAAAAGACAGGAGCTAAAGTTTCAGGTCCTATTCCACTACCAACAGAAAAGGAGATTGTTACAATTTTACGTTCTCCACACAAACACAAAGATTCAAGAGAACAATTTGAAATGAGAACACATAAAAGAGTAATTGACATTCTTTACCCAACACAAAAAACAGTTGATAGCTTAATGAAAATTGATTTACCAGCTGGTGTTGATATAGAAATCAAATTATAATTACAAATTAAAAACTATGCTGGTATAACGTTACAATATAACGAAATATAAGATATCAGCCAATGGGAGGAATTTTAAAATGAATAAAGGATTAATAGGAAAAAAATTAGGAATGACTCAAATATTTGATGAACAAGGAAAAGTTATTCCAGTTACAGTTATTGAAGCAGGTCCATGTGTAGTAGCACAAGTTAAAACAGTAGAATCTGATGGATACAATGCTATACAATTAGGATTTGGAGATGTAAAAGAAAGTAAAGTTAACAAACCAGAAAAAGGACACTTTACAAAATCAAAATTACCACTAAAAAAACATTTAAGAGAATTTAGATTAGATTCTATTGAAAATATAAATGTTGGTGATGAATTAAAAGCTGATACATTTGCAGCAGGAGATCAATTAGATATCCAAGGAACATCAAAAGGAAAAGGATTCCAAGGTGTTATTAAACGTCATGGCCAATCAAGAGGACCAATGGGACATGGTTCTATGTATCATAGAAGACCAGGTTCAA
>FR902189.1:1422-24108 GCA_000437855.1 Clostridium sp. CAG:567
GGACCAACATCTACACCAGGTAGAGTATTTAAAGGTAAAAAATTACCAGGTCACATGGGAAGCCAAACTATTACAATTCAAAACTTAGAAGTTGTAAGAGTAGATTTAGATAAAAACGTTATTTTAGTAAAAGGTAGTGTACCAGGAGCTAAAGGTGCAATATTAAAACTAAAAACAAGTGTAAAAAGTAAATAAGGAGGGAAAGACAAATGCCTAAGATAGACGTATATGATATAGAAGGTAAAAAAGTTAAGACAATAGAGCTTAAAGAAGAAGTATTTGGTATTGAACCAAATGAAGCAATAGTACATAGTGTTCTAGTTAATTACCTAGCTAATCAAAGACAAGGTACACAAAGTACTAAAACAAGAGCAGAAGTATCTGGTGGTGGTAGAAAACCATGGAGACAAAAAGGTACAGGTAGAGCAAGACAAGGAAGCATTCGTGCACCACATTGGGTTGGTGGAGGAGTTGCTTTAGGTCCAAAACCACGTTCATACAATTATACAGTAAATAAAAAAGAAAAGAGATTAGCAATTAAATCAATGTTAAGCTCAAAAGTATTAGAAAATGAATTAGTAGTTGTTGAAAGTTTACCATTAAAAGAAATCAAAACTAAAGAAATGGCAAGAATTTTAAACAACTTAAAAGTAGAAGGTAAAGCAGTTATTCTTTTACCAGAAAAAGATGAAATAGTTCAAAAATCAGCTAGAAACATTGAAGGAGTTAAAACATTACAAGTTGGAACAATCAATGTATATGATTTATTAAAACATAAAAATCTTGTTGTAACAGAAGATACTGTTAAAAAATTAGAGGAGGTGTATGCATAATGAAACCAGAAGATATTATCATAGCACCAGTAATCACTGAAAAAAGTAATGATGAATTACAAGCAGGAAAATATACATTTAGAGTTAATAAAAAAGCTACTAAAATAGATATTCGTAATGCAGTAGAAAAACTTTTTGAAGTAAAAGTTTTAAATGTTAACACAATAAGTGTTAAAGGTAAAGAAGTTAGAAGAGGAAAAACAACAGGAAAAACTTCAGACTGGAAAAAAGCAATAGTAACTATTGATACAAACCCAGGAGATATTAAATACCTAGATAAAGGTGGAAAAGAAGTTAAAGTTTCTAAGAAGTATAAGGATTCTATCGAACACTTCATGGGTGCTTAAAAATTATAAGTGGCGTCTAGCGTTGTTAACCTTCGTAAAAATTCCTTCAACATACAACTCGTATAGTTTCAGAAATTTTTACTCGGTTGCCTAGCTATACTTGCTTCTAATTTTTAATCAATTCTTCGAAGGAATGTTGAAGAATTATTAGAAACTTAAAATTATCGGGAAGTAACCCCGGAAAATAAATAAATATCCGTATGCGGAGCGGGAAAATATCCGTAAATATAGTAATATAAAATTTATCAAAAACGAGTATTGCTAGGAAAACGAGCGAAAAATTTTGAGTGAAGTTTGACAACGCAAGACGAAGTTTTTCATAAATTTTGAGAAAGGAAATTAAAATGGGAATAAAAAGATTCAGACCATATACTCCATCAAGAAGAAACATGACAGTTTCAACATTTGATGAAATTACAAAAAAAGAACCAGAAAAAACTCTATTAGCTACAAAAAAGAAAAATGCTGGTAGAAACTCTTATGGTAGAATTACAGTAAGACATCAAGGTGGAGGAAATAGACAAAAATATAGAATTATAGATTTTAAAAGAAATAAAGTTGATATGCCAGCAACTGTAGTTGGTATAGAATATGATCCAAACAGAAGTGCAAATATAGCTTTAATTCAATATGAAGATGGAGAAAAAGCATATATTTTAGCACCAGTAGGATTAAAAGATGGAGATAAAGTAGTTTCTGGAGATAAAGCAGATATTAAACCAGGTAACTGCATGAAAATTGAAAACATTCCAGTAGGTACAATGATTCATAATATTGAATTAAACCCTGGTCAAGGTGGAAAATTAGTTAGAGCTGCTGGTCAAGAAGCTCAATTAATGGCTAAAGAAGGAAAATATGCACATGTAAGATTACCTTCTGGCGAAATGAGATTAATAATGGCTGTATGTAAAGCTACAATAGGAACAGTTGGAAATACAGATCATGAAAATATTAAATTAGGTAAAGCTGGTAGAACAAGACACATGGGAATTAGACCAACTGTTAGAGGTTCTGTAATGAACCCAGTAGATCACCCTCATGGTGGTGGTGAAGGTAAAGCTCCAGTTGGACACGCAGGACCAATGACTCCTTGGGGTAAACCAGCATTAGGATACAAGACAAGAAAGAAAAACAAAAAGAGTGATAAAATGATCACAAAACGTAGAAAGTAGGAGGTAAAATAAATGTCAAGATCAAGTAAAAAAGTTCCATTTATTGCACCTGAATTATTAAAAAGAGTTAATGCAATGAATGAAAGTGGAAATAAAGAAGTAATAAAAACATGGTCAAGAGCTTCTACTATATACCCACAAATGGTTGGACACACAATAGCTGTTCATGATGGTAGAAAACATGTACCAGTATATATTACAGAGGAAATGATTGGACATAAATTAGGTGAATTTGCACCAACAAGAACATTTAAAGGTCACGCAGGAGACAAAACAACAACTAACAAATAATGAAAGGAGATAAAAAAAATGGAAGAAAACAACATTCCAACAGCAGAAGCAACTCTAAGATATGCTAGAATTTCAGCTAGAAAAGTTAAAATAGTAGCAGACTTAATTAGAGGAAAAGATATTGATGAAGCTTTAGCTATTGCAAAATATGCTCCAAAAGCATCAAGCGAAATTATCGAAAAATTATTAAAATCAGCTATCGCAAATGCTGAAAACAATCATCACATGGCACATGAAAAATTATATGTTGCTGAGATTTATGCAAATCAAGGTCCAACTCTAAAAAGAATTAGACCAGCTGCAAAAGGTAGTGCAGTAAGAATTAGAAAGAGAACAAGTCATATTACAATCGTATTAAAGGAAAGAGATTAAGAAAGGAGGACTTAACAAAATGGGACAAAAAATGGATCCTAACGGATTAAGAGTAGGTGTTATTAAAGACTGGAATTCTAAATGGTATGCAGACAAAAAGAATTTTAGTGATTACCTAGTAGAGGATCATAAAATCCGTGAATATGTTAAGAAAAAATTATATGTTGCAGGAATTTCTAAAATTGAGATTGAAAGAACTGCAAAATTCGTTAAAGTAAATGTTTACACAGCAAAACCAGGTTTAGTAATTGGTAAAGGTGGAAACCTAGCTGAAGAATTAAAAGCTGAACTTGAAAAAATGATAGGTAAAACAGTTAACTTAAATATTGTTGAAGTTAAGAACATAGATGTTGATGCACAATTAGTTGCAGAAAACATTGCAGGACAACTAGAAAGAAGAATTTCATTCAGAAGAGCTATGAAACAATGTATGCAAAAAACTATGAAAGCAGGTGCATTAGGTATTAAAACTGCTGTATCTGGTAGATTAGGTGGAGCAGACATGGCTAGAACAGAGTTCTACAAAGAAGGAACAATTCCACTTCAAACTTTAAGAGCTGATATTGATTATGGATTTGCAGAAGCAGATACAACTTATGGAAAAATCGGTGTTAAAGTTTGGATCTATAAAGGCGAAGTTCTTCCAGCTAAGAAAAAACAAGCAGAAGGGAGAGATGAGTAATGCCATTAATGCCAAAAAGAACAAAATATAGAAAACAACAAAAGGGTAGAATTAGAGGTAAAGCAACAAGAGGTAACACAGTTACTGATGGAGAATTCGGACTACAATCACAAGAAATTGGTTTAATTACATCAAACCAAATCGAAGCAGCCCGTGTTGCTATGACTCGTTATATAAGAAGAGGTGGAAAGGTTTGGATTAAAATCTTCCCTGACAAACCAATAACATCAAAACCTATTGGTACTCGTATGGGTAAAGGTAAAGGTGCTGTTGAATACTGGGTAGCAGCTGTAAAACCAGGAAGAGTTATGTTTGAAATAGCAGGAGTTCCAGAGGAAACTGCAAAAGAAGCTCTAAGATTAGCAGCTAATAAACTATCAGTAAAATGTAAGTTTGTCAAAAGAGAAACTGAAGTAGGTGGTGATAGCGATGAAGATTAATAAAATAAAAGAAATGTCTTCACCAGAATTAGAGAAAGAATTAGTAGAACTAAAAAATGAATTATTCAAATTAAGATTTAGTTTAGCTACAAACGGATTAGATAATCCTATAAAAATTAAAGAAGTGAAAAAAGACATTGCAAGAATAAAAACAGTTCTAAAAGAAAGAGAATTAAAGGAGGGTGTAAACTAATGGAAGAAAGAAACCTTCGTAAAGAAATGATCGGTACAGTTGTTTCTGACAAAATGGATAAAACAGTTGTTGTAGCTGTTCAAACTAATGTTATGAACAAAATGTACGGAAAAATTCAAAAAAGAACATACAAATTAAAAGCTCATGACGAAAACAATGAATGCCAAGCAGGAGATAAAGTTAGAGTAATGGAAACTAGACCACTTTCTAAAGACAAGAGATGGAGAGTAGTTGAAGTTGTAGAAAAAGCAGTTATTAAATAAAGGAGGATACCAAAATGGTACAACAACAAAGTATATTAAAAGTTGCTGACAACACTGGTGCAAAAGAAATTATGTGTATCAGATGTCTAGGTGGTTCATATAGAAAATACGCTGGCGTAGGCGATATTATTGTTGCATCTGTAAAAACAGCTATACCTGGTGGTGGAGTTGTTAAAAAAGGTGATGTAGTAAAAGCTGTTGTTGTAAGAACTAAAAAGCCAATTAGAAGAGCAGATGGTTCTTATGTAAGATTTGATGAAAATGCAGCTGTTATTATAAAAGATGATAAAACACCAAAAGGAACTCGTATATTTGGGCCAGTAGCTAGAGAATTAAGAGATGGAGAGTATATGAAGATTTTGTCACTTGCTCCAGAAGTTCTTTAAGCTAATGAAAAACGGCATCTTACATCGTTAACCTTTGTAAAAATTCCTTCAACATACAGCACGTATAGTTTCAGAAATTTTTACTCGGTTGCCTAGTAATCTACCATTTTTGATTAGCTTAGGCAGTGAGAAGTCGTCATTTAAAATAAAAAAATAACAGAGAACCTTATAAATTTGAAAAGAAGAGGTGAAAAGTAAATATGAAAATTAAAAAAGGTGATACAGTTAAAGTTTTATCTGGAAATGATAAAGGAAAAACTGGAGAAGTTTTAGAAGTAATTCCAAAAACACAAAAAGTAATTGTTAAAGGTGTTAATATTCGTAAAAAACATGTTAAACCAAGAAAACAAGGAGAAGAAGGCGGAATTATTCCAGTAGAATGTAGCATACATAGTAGCAAAGTAAATGTAGTATGTCCAAAATGTAACAAAGCAACAAGAGTTGGTTACTTAGTAGAAGGAGATACAAAAGTACGTGTTTGCAAAAAATGTGGAAATAAATTAAAGTAGGAAGGAGGTCTATTAAAGACTTATGGAAATATTAAAAGAACAATATCAAAAAGAAGTTGTACCTGCATTGATGAAAAAATTTAACTATAAATCAGTAATGGAAGTTCCAAAACTAGAAAAAATAGTTATCAATGTTGGATTAGGAGATATGAAAGATAATCCAAAAGCATTAGACAACACAATAAATGATTTAAAAATAATTACAGGTCAAACTCCAATAGTAACAAAGGCAAAAAAAGCTATTGCTGCTTTCAAAATTAGAGAAGGTGTTAATATTGGATGCAAAGTTACATTAAGAAGTGGAAAAATGTATGATTTTGCATATAAACTATTTAATACAGCATTACCAAGAGTAAGAGATTTTAGAGGAGTATCTAATAACTCTTTTGATGGTAGAGGAAATTATTCAATGGGAATTAAAGAACAATTAATTTTCCCAGAAATCGAATATGATAAAATCGATAAAATTAGAGGTATGGATATAATATTCGTTACTACTGCTAAGACAGATGAAGAAGCAAGAGAATTGCTTTCATTATTGGGAATGCCATTCCAAAATTAATTATAAACTGCGTCTTGCGCTGTCAAGAGGCGAGTGTAAGAAAGGAGAAATAAATGGCTAAGAAGTCTTTAAAAGTTAAACAACAAAGAGATCAAAAATACAAAACAAGAGAATATAATCGTTGCAAAATTTGTGGAAGACCACATGCATATATCAGAAAATATGGAATTTGCCGTGTTTGCTTTAGAGAATTAGCTCATAAGGGAGAGATTCCAGGAGTGAAAAAGGCTAGCTGGTAATTCTTTCAGATTTAAATCAGCATCTTGCTTTGTCAAGCTACGTGTAAAAATTTTTCAATGTACAAAAGTACAATTTCAAAATTTTTCACTTGCTTTCCTTGCAATATACTAATTTAAATTCGAAATAACAGCTTGAGACACAAAGTAAATTTGAGTAAATTTAAAAAGGAGGGAATAAATTTGAATACAACAGATCCAATCGCAGATATGTTAACAAGAATCAGAAACGCAAATAGTAAAAAACATAAAACAGTTGATGTTCCTGCTTCAAATATGAAAAAAGCCATTGCTAACATTCTATTTAAAGAAGGATACATTGCAGCTTATGAAGAGATAAACGATAACACTCAAGGTGTAATTCGTATAACTTTAAAATATGATGAGAATGGTGCAAGAGTAATTGATGGTTTAAAAAGAATTAGTAAACCAGGATTAAGAGTTTATGCATCTAAAGAAGAACTACCACAAGTTCTAAATGGATTAGGTATTGCTTTAATTTCTACTTCAAAAGGAATTAAAACAGACAAAGAAGCAAGACAAGAAGGTCTTGGAGGAGAAGTTTTAGCTTATATATGGTAATATAGTAAAACAATTTTTTAATAAAGCAAAGAAGGAGGAAAAACCAAAATGTCAAGAATAGGAAATAAACCTATTACTGTACCAGAAGGAGTAGAAGTTACACTAAATGATAATCATATTGTTGTAAAAGGACCAAAAGGTACATTAGAAAAGGACCTACATAAAAATATGACAGTTACTGTAGAAGGAAATACTATAACAGTAACAAGACCAAATGATGAAGCTGAAAACAGAAGCTTACATGGTCTAACAAGAACTTTAATCAATAACATGGTTGAAGGTGTTGTTCATGAATTTAAAAGAAACCTAGAAATAAATGGTGTTGGATATAGAGCACAAAAAAAGGGTAATGACTTAGTAATGAACTTAGGTTATTCACACCCAGTTGAAATTAAAGCTCCAGAAGGAATCAGCTTTGATTTAACAGATGCTAACCATATTACAGTAAGAGGTATTGATAAAGAATTAGTTGGTCAAACAGCAGCAGTTATTAGAACAAAGAGACCACCAGAAGTATATAGAGGTAAAGGTATTAAATATGCTGAAGAGCATATTAGAAGAAAAGAAGGAAAAGCCGGCAAAAAATAAAATTAGAAATTTTAAGCTTCGTCTAACGTTGTTAACCTTGCAAAAAATTTCATCAACATACAGTATGTATAGTTTCAGAAATTTTTGCTCGGTTGCCTAGTTATACTCGCTTTAAATCCCTAATTAATTAGGCTGAAACCCAAAAAGTATTAAATATTCTTAATATTATTAACGCTGTTACGTTAATAGAAAGGAGAAAAAATGATTAAGAAAATAGATAGAAAAGCTGAAAGAGAAAGAAGACATGCAAGAGTACGTAATAAAGTTTCTGGAACAGCAGATCGTCCAAGATTATGTGTATTTAGAAGCAATAGCAATCTTTATGCACAAATAATTGATGATGTTGCAGGAAATACTCTAGTTCAAGCTTCTACTCTTGATAAAGAAGTTAAAACAAAACTTTCAAATAAAGAAGCTGCTAAAGAAGTAGGAAGCTTAGTTGCAAAAAGAGCTTTAGAGAAAAACATTAAAGAAGTTGTTTTTGATAGAGGCGGTTATATTTATCATGGTGTTATAAAAGAATTAGCAGAAGCAGCCAGAGAAGGCGGATTAACATTTTAAAAAAGGAGGGAAATTAAAGTGCAATCAGAAAATACATCAGAATTAAAAGAAAAAGTTGTTGCAATCAACAGAGTAGCAAAAGTTGTTAAAGGTGGTAGAACTTTTAGATTTAGTGCTGTAGTTGTTGTAGGAGACGGAAATGGTCATATTGGTGTAGGAAATGGAAAAGCTTCTGAAGTTCCAGATGCTATAAAAAAAGCTATTGAAGAAGCTAAAAAGAACTTAGTAGAAGTTCCAGTTGTTGGAACAACAATTCCTCATGAATATGTAGGTAAATTTGGAAGCGCTAGTGTTATATTAAAACCAGCTGCAGAAGGTACTGGAGTTATCGCTGGCGGTAGTGTAAGACCAGTATTAGAGCTTGCAGGTTATAAAGACATTAGAACTAAAGTTGTTGGAACAAACAACCCAAGAAATGTTGTTTATGCTACAATCGAAGGATTAAAGAGCATGAAAACAGCAGAACAAATTGCTAAAAAAAGAGGAAAAACAGTAGCTGAAATATTATAAAATATAACAGTAAATAAAATTGATAAAAAATAGGAGGTGTAATCGCAAAATGAAATTAGACGAATTAAAACCAGCACAAAAAACAAAGAAAAGAACAGTAGTAGGTCGTGGAGTTGGTTCAGGTCTTGGAAAAACTTCTGGAAGAGGACATAAGGGACAAAAAGCAAGAAGTGGCGGCGGAGTTAGAAGAGGCTTTGAAGGTGGTCAAACTCCTTTATATAGAAGATTACCAAAAAGAGGATTCAACAATAGCGTTCATGCAAACGATTATGTAGAAGTAACACTTACAATGCTTAATAAATCAAGCAAAGAAGATGTTACAGCAGAAAGCTTAATTGAAGACGGAATTATTCGTAAATCAAAAGACGGAATTGTTATTCTTGCAACAGGTAAATTAGAGAAAAAAGTTAATGTTAAAGCTGTAAAATTCACTAAAGCTGCAAAAGAAAAAATTGAAGCTTTAGGAGGAAAGGCTGAGGTGATCTAATGTTTAAAACTATTAAGAATGCATTTAAAACACCAGATGTTAGAAAAAGAATTTTATATACATTACTTTTAATAGTATTATTTAGATTAGGATGTTTTATTACAGTACCTGGTGTAAACACAGTTACACTAAATGAAGCTATGTCTGGTGCAAGTAATGGTATAGCAGGATTAATAGACTTAATCTCAGGAGGAGCATTTTCTAGATTTTCTATTTTTGCTATGACTATTACTCCATACATTACTTCTTCAATAGTAATTCAACTATTAGGAATGGTAATTCCTTCATTAGAAAAATTAATGAAGGAAGGTGGAGAAGAAGGAAGAAATAAAATAAATAGATATACTAAACTTTTAACAGTAGTGCTTGCACTAATTGAAGGTATAGGACTATTTTTAACATATAAATCTTATGGAATTTTCGTAGAAACAAACTTCTTAACAGGATTTTTAGTAGTTATTTCATTAATGGCAGGAACTTCACTTTTAATGTGGTTAGGAGATCAAATCACAAATAAAGGTATAGGAAATGGTATTTCTATGATTATATTTGTAGGTATTATTTCAGGATTGCCAAGTGCAGTAACTATGATATGGAACTTAATATTTGGAACAAGATCATTTAGTACAGCAGGATTATTAACTTCTTTATGTATTATTGTTGGAGCAATTGTTTTAATTGCAGGAGTTGTATTTGTACAACAAGCAGAAAGAAGAATTCCTGTACAATATGCTAAAAAAGTAGTAGGAAGAAAAATGGTAGGAGCACAAAATACACATATTCCACTTAAGCTAGCAATGGCGGGTGTTATGCCAATAATTTTTGCTTCATCATTTATGACATTCCCAGCTATGATTATTCAAATGTTTGTACCAAATATTGCAAATGAAACTGGCTTTTGGTCAGCAATATATAAATTCTCAATTGCAACTTCAACATCAGCAGTTCCAGTTGGTTATACTATTGCAAATGCAATTGTTTATTTATTATTAATTTTAGGATTTACATTTTTCTATACTTATGCAACATTCAACCCAGCAGAAGTTGCTAATAACATAAAGAAAAATGGTGGATTTATTCCTGGAATTAGAGCTGGAAAACCAACAACTGATTATTTATCATCAGTATTATCTAAACTATTATGGTTTGGTGGACTATTCTTAGCTGTTATAGCAATTTTGCCTATGCTTGTAAGATTTATACCAAATGTAAACTTAGCATTTGGTGGTACATCAATACTTATCGTTGTAGGTGTTGCACTTGAAATGGTACAACAATTAGAATCTTTATTGGTTATGAGACATTACAAAGGCTTTTTAGACTAATTTCGAATTAAATACTCATCTTGCGTTGTCATGCATCATTTTAAATGAAATCAATGTGCAAAAAGCACACCTCATTCATTTAAAATTCGCATTCCTAGCAATCTAAGCATTTAATTCAAAATTATAATCTTTCAAATATAGAAAAGAATAATAAATAAGATATATCTTAAAAATTATGGCAGAAGGGACGGACAGGTGTAAAAACTGGTTCCGTCCGTAATGCGTGAAGGGAGAACTAAAAACTATGTATATTATTATGTTAGGAGCTCCAGGAAGTGGAAAAGGAACAACTGCTAAAATTTTAGCTAAAAAAACAAACTTTCCTCATATTTCAACAGGAGATATATTTAGAGAGCAAATAAAAAAAGAAACTGAACTTGGAAAATTAGCCAATAGTTATATATCACAAGGAAAATTAGTACCAGACGAAGTAACAATTAATATTGTAAAAGATAGATTAAACTGGGATGATACTAAAGATGGTGTTATATTAGATGGATTTCCAAGAACAATTGAACAAGCTAGAGCGTTAGATGAAATTTTAGAAGAAAAAGGAAAAAAAGTAGATGTAGTGCCAGAACTAGTTGTTCCAGATCAAGTAATTGTAGAAAGAATTTTAAATAGAGCAACATGTTCAAATAAAGAATGTGGAGCAATATATAATACAAAATTCAAACCATCAAAAGTGGAAGGTATATGTGACATTTGTGGTTCAGCTCTTGTTACAAGAACTGATGACACAGAAGAAGCAATTAAAACTAGACTAGAAGTATATAGACAAAATTCAAAAGATTTAATTGATTATTATAAAGAAAAAGGAGTTTTAGTGAATATAACTCCAAATGATCCAACTGCAGATAATGCATCAGAACAAGCAGTTGATATAATATTAGAAAAAGTTAATCAATAAGAATAAAAAATAAAAAGAGGGTAAGAAAAGTTGGTAACTATTAAATCACAAAAAGAAATTGAAAAAATGAAAGAAGCATGCAAACTTACCGCTTTAGTATATGATGAAATAGAAAAATATATAAAACCAGGAATATCAACAATGGATTTAGATAACTTTGCAGAAAAAATTATTAGAAGTAATGGAGGAATTCCAGCACAAAAAGGATATCCTAGTGGTGAAAAGGGAGTTCCTGCATTTCCTGGAACATTATGTATTTCTATAAATGATGAAATTATACATGGAATTCCATCAAAGAAAACTATTATTAAAGACGGAGATGTAGTTAGCGTAGATCTTGTAGTATATAAAAACGGATTTCATGGTGATGCGGCAAGAACATATATTGTCGGAAAGTCTTCACCAGAAAAACAAAAATTGGTAGATATTACAAAACAAGCATTTTTTGAAGGAATAAAATATGCTGTAAAAGGAAATCGAATTGGAGATATTTCACATGCCATTGGAGAGTTTGTAGAAAAAAATGGTTACAATGTTGTAAGAGAATTTCAAGGACATGGAATAGGAGAGGAAATGCATGAAGATCCAGGAATACCAAACTACGGAAAAGCAGGAAGAGGAATAAGACTGGAACCAGGTATGACTCTAGCAATTGAACCGATGGTAATGATAGGAAAACCTAATATTTGTGTACTAGATGATGGATGGACTATTGTTACTGAAGATGGATCTTTGGCAGCACATTATGAAAATACAATTTTAATAACAGAAAAAGAGCCAGAGATATTGACATTATTGAAAAAATAAGATATACTATATAAGATATTGTACGTATGTATAAATGGAAAAAATATCTAAATTTATTTAGAAAAGTTTTTCGAGTAAATAATGGAGGAAAATATGTCAAAAGAGGATGTTATAGAAGTTGAAGGTACTGTTGTAGAAGCATTACCAAATACTAATTTTAAAGTTGAACTAGAAAATGGACATCAAATCTTAGCTCATATTTCTGGAAAATTAAGAATGAATTATATCAAAATTCTTCCAGGAGATAAAGTAAAAGTTGAATTATCGCCTTATGATCTTAGTAAGGGTCGTATTACATGGCGTGCCAAGTAAATTTTAAAAATAATCAGCATCTTGATTTGTTAAAGATTATTCAAAACGCGTTTACAACCAAGAGGTTGTGTACTTGCCTTTTGAACAATCTTTGCCTCGCAATATACTAATTCTTTTTAAAATTCAATATAAAACTAATCTAAGAAAGGAATGAACTAAAATGAAAGTAAGACCATCAGTAAAACCTATGTGCGAAAAATGCAAAGTTATTAAAAGAAAAGGTGTTATCAGAGTAATCTGTGAAAACCCAAAACATAAACAAAGACAAGGTTAATTTATTATAATTATTGAATATAACACAAATTTTAGATAGCGGCTGAAAAGAAATTATATTTTCTTTTTAATTCTAATTTGTGTTTATATATATGTCTAAAAGTATTATTGATTAGTATATAAATACTAATGCATTTCACCGATAATAACTTAAAGACAAAACAAATTACAAAAACAAAAATAGCAAAATAAAAAACTTATGGAGGTGCAAATAAATGGCTCGTTTAGCAGGAGTTGATTTACCTAGAGAAAAAAGAGTAGAAATTGGTCTAACATATATTTATGGTATTGGACTAGCAAGCGCTCAAAAAATTCTAGCAGAAGCAAAAGTTAATCCAGATATCAGAGTAAAAGACTTAACAGATGACCAAGTACAAGCAATCAGAAAAGCAATGGATGGTTATAAAGTTGAAGGTGACTTACGTAGAGAAGTTGCATTAAACATTAAAAGACTAACTGAAATCGGATGTTATAGAGGTATGAGACATAGAAGAGGTCTTCCAGTTAGAGGACAAAGAACAAAAACTAATGCTCGTACAAGAAAAGGCCCTAGAAAATTAGTTAGCAAAAGCAAAAAATAATTTGCAGAAGTAAGAAAAGCCTAAATAAGGAGGGAATAATTAAAAATGGCAACAAAAAATGTAACTAAAAAAACAGTAACTAGAAGAAGAGATAGAAAAAATATCGAAAAAGGTATGGCTCATATCCACTCTAGTTTTAATAATACAATTGTTACAATTACAGATGTTCAAGGAAATGCAATTTCTTGGGCAAGTGCTGGTGAACTAGGATTTAAAGGTTCAAGAAAAAGCACACCATTTGCAGCAGGAGAAGCAGCTGAAACAGCAGCTAAAGCAGCAATGGAACACGGATTAAAATCAGTAGAAGTATTTGTAAAAGGACCAGGATCTGGTCGTGAAGCAGCAATTAGGTCATTACAATCAGCAGGATTAGAGATTAGCTCAATTAAAGATGTTACTCCAATTCCTCACAATGGTTGTAGACCACCAAAAAGACGTAGAGTATAAGGAAGGTGAAAAAATAAAATGGCAAGATATAAAGATGAACAATGTCGTATTTGTCGTAGAGAAGGACAAAAATTGTTCTTAAAAGGATCAAGATGTTATACAGATAAATGTAGTATTTCTAGAAGAAATTATGCACCAGGTCAAAATGGTCAAAAAAAGAAAAAATTATCTGAGTATGGTACTCAATTAAGAGAAAAACAAAAAACAAAATCATTCTATGGTGTAAGTGAAAAACAATTCAGAAAATACTTTGATATGGCAGCAGCTACTAAGGAAATCACTGGTGAAATGTTACTACAAATTCTAGAAAGTAGATTAGATAATATTATATATCGTTTAGGATATGGTAGTTCAAGAGCTCAAGCAAGAATGCTTGTAACTCATGGAGCATTTGAAGTAAATGGACAAAAAGTTGATATTCCATCTTACTTAGTAAAAGCAGGAGATGTTATTTCTGTAAGAGAAATAAGAAAAGATAATGGTTTTATTAAAGCAAATGTTGAAGCAAATGCAGCAAGACCAGTACCAGAATGGTTACAAAAAGATGCAAAAAGTTTAAGTGGTAAAGTTGTTAGATTACCATCTAGAGAAGACATAGATCTTCCTGTTGAAGAACATTTAATAGTAGAGCTTTACTCTAAATAATAATTTAATTGTAAAAATAGAAATGTTTTTCTATTATCTATTAGGAGGTAAAAAATGATAGAATTTGAAAAGCCAAATATTAAATGCTTAGAAGTAAACGAAGAAAATCACTATGCAAAATTTGTATGCGAACCATTAGAAAGAGGATATGGAATTACAATAGGTAATTCTTTAAGAAGAATTTTATTATCATCTCTTCCAGGTAGTGCAATCACAAGTGTAAAAATTGATGGTGTATTACATGAATTCTCTACAATTCCAAATGTAGTAGAAGATGTTCCAGAGCTTATAATTAACTTGAAAAGTGTATGTTTAAAACAAGATAAAAATGAAACAAAAACTTTAAGAGTTGACTTTAAAGGACCAGGAGAAGTTAAAGCAGGAGACATAATTACAGATGGAACAGTAGAAGTATTAAATCCAGATTTACATATTGCAACAGTTTCAGAAGGTGGACATTTAGTGATGGAAATGACTGCTGAAATGGGAAGAGGTTACAATAATGCTGAAAAGAATAAAAAAACTGATCAAGCATTAGGCGTACTTCCAATTGATTCTATATATACACCTGTTAAAAAAGTTAACTATGCAGTAGAAAATACTAGAGTTGGACAAATGATAGATTATGATAAACTAACAATCGAAGTTTGGACAAATGGAGGTTTAACTCCAGATGAAGCTTTAAGTTTAGCTGCAAAAGTTATGACAGGTCATTTAGAACTATTTATAGATTTATCAGAAACTACTAAAAACACACAAGTAATGGTAGAAAAAGAAGAATCTAAAAAAGAAAAAGTTCTTGAAATGTCAATTGAAGATCTAGAATTATCAGTTAGATCATTTAATTGTTTAAAAAGAGCAGGAATTTCTACAGTAGAAGATTTAACAAATAAATCAGAAGCTGAAATGATGAAAGTAAGAAATCTTGGTAAAAAATCTTTAGATGAAGTAACAAATAAGTTACACGCATTAGATTTAGATTTTGCCAAGAAAGAAGAATAAGCAGAAGGAGGAAAATAAATTGGCTACAAATAGAAAATTAGGTAGAACAACAGACATTAGACTAGCTATGTTAAAAACATTAACAACTGACTTAATGTTACATGGACAAATAGAAACTACTGAAGCTAGAGCAAAAGAAGTAAAAGCAATTGCAGACAGCTTAATTTCATTAGCAGTAAAAGAAAAAGACAATTTTGAAATGGTAGATGTTAAAGTTTCTAAAGCAAAATTAGATAGCAAGGGAAACAAAGTAACAGAACTTGTAAAAAGTAAAAACGGAAAAGAATATTTAAGAGTTGTAAAAGAAACAACAACTGAAAAAAGACAAAAAGATATGCCATCAAGATTAAATGCTAGAAGAAAAATGATGAAAAACATCAATAAAGTAAAAGATAGTGAAGGAAATAACATTGATTTAACTGCAAAATTATTTAATGAAATTGCTCCTAAATATGAAGGCAGAGTTGGTGGTTACACAAGCATGCTTAAAGTAGGACCAAGAAAAGGTGATAATGCAGAAATGGTTATTTTAAAGCTAGTTTAATAATTGTTTAAAGAAGCAAATATAGGAGAGTGTGAAATATGGAAATACTAAAATATATCATATTAGTTATTTATATTATTGTATGTATAGCTTTAATTATTTTAGCAGCAGTGCAAAATAGTGAAAAGCAAGGTGCTTCAGGAACAATTACAGGTTCTTCAACTAATAACTTTTATGAACAAAATAAGGGAAGAACAAAGGAAGGCAAGCTAAAAAAGTGGACGATAATTCTTGGAATTACATTTGCTGTATTAGCAATTGTCTTAGGAATCCTATATCTAGTATAAGATGTTAAAAAAATATGCGACAGATTTTCTTCTGTCGCATTTACTTATATAAAATAAGTAATGTATTCTAATATTTTATAACAAAATATTAGAATTAGGACGATTAACTGCGAATAGATCCGAAAAACTCAACAATAGTACTGAGAAGAACATCAATATCTTGTGAAGAGGGTTCCGAGTCGACTAAAATGCTATGTGTATTCATATAGTAGTATAATATGAAAGAAATTGGGATAAAATTAAAAGGAAAAATATGAAAGAAGAAATAAAAAAAGAAAATCAAGAATTTGAAAAAGATAAATATGTAGGAGTTTTTCAAAAAAGTAAAAACTTCGGATTTGTTGTGCTTGATGATAAAAAAATAAAAACTGATATATATATTTCAAAGAAAAATAGCAAAAAAGCAAAAAACAATCAGAAAGTAGTTGTTCAAATATTAAAGCTACCTGAAAAAAATAAAAAAGCAGAAGGTAAAATACTTGAAATATTAGGAAATATAAATCAAGCAGGGGTAGATATGATGTCTTTAATAAAAGAATATGATTTACCTTATGAATTTCCTGAATCAGTTATAAATGAAGCAAAAGCAATAAAACAAGAGGTATCAAAAAAAGATATTCCAAATAGGCTAGATTTGAGAAATAAAATAATTTTTACTGTTGATGGAGAAGATGCAAAAGACTTAGATGATGCAGTATCAGTTGAGAAATTAAAAAATGGAAATTATCTTTTGAATGTATCTATTGCAGATGTTAGTTACTATGTACAAGAAAAGTCTAAACTAGATAAAGAAGCAATAATTAGAGGAACAAGCATATATATGCTAGATAGAGTAATACCAATGCTTCCTAAAGAACTATCAAATGGAATATGTAGTTTAAATCAAAAAGAAGATAGATTTGCAATAACAGTTTTAATGGAAATAAACTCAAAAGGAGAAGTAGTATCTTCAGATATACAAAAAAGCATAATAAAAGTAACTAGAAGAATGAGTTATAAAGAAGTGCAAACTATACTAGATGTAATAAATAACGAAGAAGATAAAAAAATATTTAATTTAAAAGATAAAGAAAAACTTTTAGAAGAATGTAAACCATATTTTGAACACTTTAAACGTATGGAAGAATTAGCTAACATATTAAAACAAAAAAGAGAAAAAGCTGGAAGCTTATATTTAGATATTCCAGAAAGTAAAATAACACTTAATGAGCAAGGTGTAGCAATAAAAGTTGAAAAGTATGATATGTATTTTGCTAATGAAATAATTGAACAATTTATGCTAACTGCAAATGAAACAGTAGCAGAAAAATTTTATTGGCTAGAAGCTCCATTTATATATCGTGTACATGAAGTTCCAGATGAAGAGAAAATAGATGAATTAAACAAATTTTTATGGAATTTAGGATATAAAATAAAAGGAAATAAAGACAATATACATCCAAAAGCATTTGCAGAAGTATTAGAAGAAGTTAAGGGCAAACCAGAAGAAAGAGTTGTTTCTAATTTAGTGTTAAGAACATTAAAAGTAGCGCGATATGAAGCAGAGAATAAAGGTCACTTTGGAATTGCAAGTAAATATTATTGTCATTTTACATCACCTATTAGAAGATATCCAGATTTATTTATACACAGAATAATATCAAAATATTTAGAAGAAAATTACCAATTAAAAGAAAGTGAAATTGAAAAATATAGTGGACAAGCTGTAAAATATGCACAGCGTTCTTCAGAAAGAGAAAAAATTGCGCAAAAAGTAGAAAGAGATGCTGAGAGTATTAAAAAGGCTGAGTATATGCAAAGTAAAATTGGTAAAGAATATGAAGGAATTATTTCAAGTATAACATCATTTGGAATGTTTGTAGAGCTTCCTAATACAGTAGAAGGACTTATTCATTTTGAAGATTTAGGAAATGAATACTTTATATATGATGAAGAAAGGAAAACTTTACAAGGAGAAAAGAGCAAGAAGACATATAAAATAGGAGACAGTATAAAAGTATGTGTAATATTTGCAGACAAATTAACAAGAAAAGTAGACTTTGAAAAAATTTCAAGTTAAAAACGTGCTAATGGGGACGGAGAATTTTGGCACACTTTTAGTTAAATTGTAATGTTGTTCCTAATAAGAAGTGTGCCAAAATTCTCCGTCCCCATTAGCACGTTTTAATATATAAAATACATTGTAACAGCAAAAACAAATCCAACAATACTAAGAAAAATTAAGATTAAGCCTCCGGGCTTATTTTTATTTATTGAAATCTCATAAAATCCATAACTAATACATTCAGTTAAAGCAAATAAAGCAAATAAAACAACTAAAAAACCAATAATCATAAAAAATCTCCTTTTTAAATACCAGTTAATAGAAAGCCAGAATCAACGACGACTTCTGAATCAATTTTAAAAAATGAATCTTGATAATGTTGTAACCAATTATATTTTTCTAACTCCTGCATAGTCTTAAAATTTTTTAAAGCATAATCTCCTAAAGAACTACAGTCAGACTTTAATTCTTTTGAAGTTTTATATAAATAATGTAATAATAATCTTTCCAAGTAATTATTAGCATACTTTTGTGTTAATTTTATTTGATCTTCAGTATTTTTATTAGATAATTGCTTAATAGAAGAAATGGTTGCATTAGCTTTAATCTTAATTTTTATATAAGGAGAACCATTTACAATTGAAACGTCAATTTTAGGTTTTGAAGTAAAATCAAAATATAAATCTATTAGATTATCTTTATCCTCTGGATCAGGCATTGAGATGTTACAACTTTTTACACCACCAGTAATAATTAAGTGTGCAACTGTTTCAAGATGAGTTAATGTGCCAACCAATCTGTCTTGCCTAAATACGGCTGTACCAACATTCTCAACACCATTTTTAGCTTCTAAAATTTCACTACCAGAATCATCAGCACTTTTATTATTAGAAGATTGATTTGAGTTATTTTTTGAAATTACATTTCCGAAGAAGTGCAACAGGTTGAGCAACAAAAGAAGTTATTTTATTCATAAATTGTCCAAGATTAATATTAACAATATAACCAGTGTATTCACTAGAATTAGGAAATGTTGCATAAAACTTTGTTATTAAATTTTCTAAGGTTGGTTTAACATTTGCAATATAATCTCTAGCTGAAGAAGTGCTTATAAGGATATTTGTATCAGGTCTGATTTGCACTTTATTAGCTAAAGAAAATATTTCTTCTTTAATACCAGACATTGCAATTTCTTCAGAAAATATTATAAGTTTACAATGTGACAAATTAATTTCTTTACTTGAATAAGTATTCATTAAATTAAGAGCAGCATCAATAGAAGGAGCTTCTATGGTATCCATAATTATAGACGAACTTTCATTAGATGAACTTTCACCAGAAGCGGCACTTGGTTTAGTAAATTGAAAAGTAACTTTTAATCTTTCAGTATTCCCAACATCAATACCTAATGCAACAATATAAGAAAGATCATCTATACTCTGAATACGATGACTACTCGTAAATGAAAAAGAAAACAATATAGCAATTAAAATAAGTGAAATATACTTAAAAGCTGTTTTCATTAATAATTCCTTTCTTTTTTTGATTTCGTAAATATTTAATATTAGCCAAGATTAAAATTATTAAATTTAGCACAAAAACTAAAATTAAAATAATATATCTGTATACAACCGTTTCTAAAAAGCTTATTTCTTGCATATTTTTAGGAATTAAAGCTGTTCCAAATATGAATAAAGTAAAAAGAGTAGAAATCCATTTGGAATACTTTAATTTTGAAATTCTTTTAAATATATTGGTTGAAAAATAAAGTACAATTGCTAAATAACATATAATAGAAAGTAGCCAAATAAGTAAAAATAATGCATCTAATCTTTGAAAAAATCTACTAAAATCTATAAAACGAGAAGCCAAATAAATAGGAAATATTTGTTGTTCTATAATAGTAGGTGGAAAAATAAAAAGTAAAATTGCTACACTAATTAGTAGAAAAAATGCAGAAAGGCCAACAGATGTGTAAGCTACCTTTTTGAAATCTTTTTGATTTTTTAAATAAGGAGGAAGAAGGTATATACAAGCAATTCCTCCGAAAGCAAATAAATCACTTAATCCACTAAAAAATGTTGTGTAAGCTCCATTACCTAGAATTGGAAAAATTTTTTGAAAGGTAAGATTTTTCCAATTTCCTATAAATATAAAAATCATACTAATAGCAACTAATATTGTAAAAAATAAATTAGCACGAGCAATTGAGACAATATTAAGTCTATTCATAACAACAATGGTTATTAAAAACAGAATCATAATTATAGGTAAAGATGTTCTAGGAAAAAAAATAAGTTTTAAACCTTCAGAAAAACTCCTAAGTAATATACCAGTGATAAAAGTAATATAAAGTAAAAATAAAACTGAAACACCTACTTTCAAAATTTTACCACCTAAAAATTCGGAAATATCTATAATATCCGAGCCAGGGAAATGTTCCAATAACTTATATATTATAAAAATTAAAGTAAATACAATTGCACTAATATATATGACATTAAGTATAGAAGCTGATGAATGTTCAGCAACTATACTTCTGGGCAATCCTAGAATTATATGATTTATAACAATACTTAAAACAAGAATAACTGCTTCCCATTTTCCTAACTTTTGTTCAGCCATAAAAAGCTCCTTTCTATTTGTATTTCCAGGTTCTACTTATATGAGATTGTGAGTTTTGTCTTTTGGTATTTAAATAGTCGGGCCTTTTTTCACGTTTCCACATAGGGTCTAAGAAAAAACCACTTTCATTTATATTTGTAATAGGGCTGTATGGAGCCATAAAGGGAACTCCAAAAGATTTAATACTACATAAAATTGTAACGTATATGCAAAGACCAACTGCAATTCCAAAAAATCCAGCAATATAACCTAAAAGAATAAAGCCAAACCTTAATATTCTTAAATGATAACCAAAGTAAAAATCAGGAATAGCAAAAGATGCTATACCAGTAATTGCTACCACAATAATTAAAATAGGACTAACAATATTTGCACTAACAGCAGCTTGACCCAAAACTAAGGCTCCAACAATTCCAATAGTAGGACCAATAGGTGAAGGAACTCTTAAACCAGCTTCACGAATAAGTTCAAAAGAAATTTCCATAAGTAAAATTTCAAAAATAATAGGAAATGGTACATTTTCCCTTGAAGCAATTACTGAAAATAATAATTCGGTCGGAAGTAATTCTTGATGAAAATCTGAAATTGCAACATATAAACCAGGAAGTAGGAATGTTATAAAAATTGAAATTAAACGTAAAAATTTTGAAAAATTTGCAAATTGGAATTTTAAATTACTGTCTTCAGGGGAAGCAATAAAATCTGTTAATGTTGCAGGCATAATAAGAACATAAGGGTTCCCGTTAACTATTACAACAACCTTACCACTATATAAATGTTTAGCAGCTTTATCAGGCCTTTCAGTTGATATTATTTGAGGAATAGTATAATTGTTTTTGTCTTCTATTAATTGTTGAAGTTCACCACTAGAAAGCAAAGCATCAATTTTTAAATTACTAACTCTATACTTAACTTCTGCAACTAAATCAGTATTTGCAATATCTTGCATATAACAAATACAGCACTGGGTTTTACTTAAACTACCAACTTCAACACTTTCTATTATTAAATTTTCATTATTTATAATTCGACGAAGAAGAGAAGTGTTAGTACGAATATTTTCAACAAATCCTTCTTGTGGACCTTTGATAATAACTTCATTATTAGGAGATTCAACACTTCTTTGCTTAAAACCTTTTACATCAATATCATAAGCAATTTCAAGAGTATCAACAAATAATAAACAGTCACCAACATTTACTCCATCAAATGCATCTTTAAAAGAATTGATTTTTTTTACACTGTTTTGTGGTAATAAACAATCAGAAATATAAGTGTCTAAATCAAATTTTTTTACTTTTCTAACTGTAATATTATTAGTTTTTGCCTCACTTATAACTTGGTTTTGATTACCATCAAAAATATTAGCTCTATTGCGTAACATAAGAGCTTCTAAAATATTATCATTCACAAGTGTAGAATCCACCATACCATCAATAAATAATAAAAAGGCAGAATATTGTCTATTTCTTGCAGTTAAAGTAAATTCTCTAACAACAATGTCACTATTTATCAAAGTATTATATTTAACTTTTACATATTCAAGATTAACAGAAAGGCTAGAAAAAATATTTTCAGCTTCGAAGATTTTTTCATTTTTTTCAATTTCCTCAGGTGTTCTACTATTACTTTGATTTTCGTAAGGACTAGAAAGCACGAAATTATATTCATTTTGATCAGGTGAATCAAATACATTTTTAACGATATTTGTAAATTTATCTTTTAAATTCATATATACTCCAAGTCAAAAAAATTCTATATTTAGTATTTTCCAGAACATGAAAAAATATTCAAAAATGTATTAAATTAAAGTTGATGAAAAATACTTTAGGTTAAATATAAAAGTAAATTCTACTTTTAGCTGAATTTA
>FR902190.1 GCA_000437855.1 Clostridium sp. CAG:567
ATGTGACAAAAATGATTAAAAAAACTTGTACAAAATTTGTTATTATGATATAAATATAATATCAAAAATATAAGTCTTAATATTAAGAAAGGTAGGGCTTTTTGGTGGAAAATAAAAGAGAAAATTTTAATGAAGAAGTATGTTTAGAAGAAAATTCTGCAAAAGCAAATAATGCAGAAATGGCTAAAAAAACTATTCTTGTTGTAGATGATGAAAAACCAATAGTAGACATTTTAACATATAATTTACAAAAAGAAGGATATTCTACATTAGAGGCAAATGATGGTGAAGAAGCAATAAAAATCGCTACAGAAAAAAAACCAGATTTAATTTTATTAGACATTATGCTTCCAAAAGTAGATGGGTTAACTGTATGCAAAAAATTAAGACATACATTAAATGTTCCTATCTTAATATTATCAGCAAAAGATGAAGAAATAGATAAAATATTAGGTCTAGAATTAGGTGCAGATGATTATATAACTAAACCTTTTAGTGTTAGAGAATTGATGGCAAGGGTAAAAGCAAATTTAAGAAAAGCTGAAATACAAGTTCAATCAACAGATGCAATTGAAGAACCTAAAAAGGAAAGTATTTTAATAGAAGTAGGAGAACTAAGTATTAATATAGAAAAATTTGAGGTAAAAGTTAGAGGAAAAGTAATTGATTTAACTTTAAGAGAATTTGAGGTATTAAAATATTTAGCAAATCAACCTGGTCAAGTAGTAACAAGAGAAACTTTACTTGAAAAAGTATGGGGATATGAATACTACGGAGACATTAGAACGGTAGATGTTACAGTAAGAAGAATTAGAGAAAAAATTGAAAAAGATACATCAGCTCCAAAAATTTTGATTACTAAAAGAGGCGTTGGGTACTATCTAGCAACCAACTAATTAGAAAGGGAGCACTCTTAAAATGATAAAAAGTATACAAACGAAAATTATTTTAATTTTCTTTATACTAGGAATAATTATAATAGGAGCATTATCAATATTTAGTATAAATAGTATAAAACAAGTTGAACAAGAAGTACTTGTAAATAATGCTCTAATAAATGAGGAGTTTATTCAAACCGGCATTGACGAAAAAATTTCACAAATCAAAGCAATTACTGCAATTGAAATTGGAGTTTTTACTATAATTACTATATTAGTATGCTATTTTACTTATAAAGCTGTAGTAAAACCAATAAAAGACTTAATTCAAAATGCAGAAAAAGTTGCAAATGGAGAAGAAGTTGAGTTTAATAAAATAGATCCAAAACAAAATCAAATTGAAGAACTATCAAATGCATTTGATATTATGACAAAAGAACTAAAACAGAATTTAAATGAAGTTGCTAAGCAAAAGAAACAAATTGAAACAATTTTATTACACATGACAGATGGAATTATTGCATTTGATATGGAAGGAAATATAATTTATAGTAATCCAGCTGCAATGGAATTACTAAACCTAGAAAGAGAAAAACAAAATACATTTAAAAGTATTTTTGAAGATTTAAAAACAGATATAAATTTAGAAAAAATAGTTTACCTAGAAAATTGGACTTCATCAGAACAGAGAATAGATGTTGGAGATAAATTTATTAATCTTTTATTTGCTCCATTTCAAGATGAAAATGACAAACCAGATGGAGTTATAGTTGTAATACAAGATATTACAGAACATGTAAAGCTAGACAATATGAGAAAAGAATTTGTAGCAGACGTATCACATGAGCTAAAAACACCTATTACATCTATTATGGGATATGCAGATACTTTATTAGAAAGTGAATATGATAAAGAAATGCAGACAAAATTCTTAGAGGTTATAAGTTCTGAAGCAAGAAGGATGGCAAGATTAGTTACCGACTTATTAGTACTTTCAAGATATGACAATAAAAAGGTTACAAAAGAAGAATCTATATTTGATTTAGGAGAAGTAACCAAAAACTGTATTGAAAGATTAAGATTTGAAGTAGAAAAGAAAAAACATAATATTGAATGTTTTGTAACAGCTAATGTTCCACCTGTGAATGCAGATAAATATGGAATAGAGAGAGTAATATTAAATATTATATCTAATGCTATTAAATATACACCAGAAAACGGAACTATTAAAGTATATGTGGGGTTTGTATATAATGATGCATATATTAAAGTTATAGATAATGGAATAGGAATTCCAGAGGCAGACTTAGCCAGAATATTTGAAAGATTTTATAGAGTTGATAAAGCAAGGTCAAGAGAACTTGGAGGAACTGGATTAGGACTTCCAATAGCAAAAGAAATAATAGAGCAAAATAATGGAAGCATAGATATAAAAAGTGAAGTAGGAAAAGGTACAGAGGTTGTAATTAGAATACCTGCACTAAAAAAATAGAAAGAAGGTTTAACCACATAATGATTATCAGTGATAAAACACGAAATATATTAGAATGGATTTTTTGCATTGTAGTTGCATTTGTATTAGCAATATTAATTAAGTACTTTGTTGGAACACCAACAATTGTTAGTCAGGTTTCAATGAGACCAACATTACAATCAGGACAAAGACTAATTTTAAATAGATGGATGAGAACAATAAATGAAATGCCTAAAAGAGGAGAGATAATTACTTTTGAAGCACCTAGTAAAGTAAGTTATAGTAGTGAATCAGAAGTAGATTTGAAAAATCCAGTTGCAAAATATGAAAAAGAACCAAAAAGTTGGTGGGGAAAATTTGCATATTATGTATTGGAAATTGGAAAAGAAAGCTATATAAAAAGAGTAATTGCACTTCCTGGAGAACATGTAAAAATTGAAAATGGAAAAGTATATATTAATGGAGAAGAATTAGCAGAACCATATTTACAACCAGGAGTGACTACAAATGCAAATTATGAGACTACTTATTCTAACTATAACTATTTTTCAGAATTTACTGTACCAGAAGGGTATATTTTTGCAATGGGAGACAATAGAAGTCAATCAACAGATTGTAGAGCATTTGGATGTATTCCAATTGAAAAAGTTGAAAGTAAGGTGTGGATACGTTTCTGGCCATTAAATCTATTTGGAAAGGTATAAAAAATGTCCTTTGAGAATTTAATTGGAAATGAAAAAATAAAAAAAATACTTGAAACAACTGTACAAAACAAAAATGTTTTACATAGTTATATGTTTGTTGGAGAAGAAGGAATCGGTAAAAACTTATTTGCTAAAGAGTTTGCAAAAATGATATTATGCAATGTACAAGAAAAAAGACCATGTGGAAAATGTAAATCATGTATGGAATTTAATGGTGAAAGTCATCCTGATTTTATGCAAATTATACCAGAAGATGGTAAAACTATAAAAATAGAACAAGTAAGATTTATGCAAGAAAAAACTCAAGAAAAACCAGTAACTTCAAGTAAAAAGGTATACTTAATATCACAAGCAGATACAATGACAAGAGAAGCAGCAAATAGTTTATTAAAAACATTAGAGGAACCGCCAGAATATGTAGTTATTATTTTAACAACTTCAAATGAAAGCAAAATTTTAACTACTATAAAATCAAGGTGTATGAAAATACACTTTGAACCTATACCAGAGGAACAAATAATAAATTATTTAAAACAAAATGGAATGAGCACAGACATAACTAAGAATATGCTTAAACATTGTGAAGGAAGTATTGGAAAAGCAATAAAAATAAATAACCTAAAAGATCAATACATGCAAATAGAAAAAATAATTAATACATTAGAAAAGCAAAATATAACTAAAATATGGAGAGAAGCAGAAGTACTTTATTCAGCTAAAGAAGATATTATTGATTTACTAAACTATATGGAAATAGTAATATATAATCTAATAAAAACGGAAAATAAAATTAATTATATAAATACAATACATATAATAGAACAGACAAAACAAAGAATATTAGCAAATGCTAATTATGATATGTCAATTGATAACTTATTACTAAAATTGTGGGAGGAAGTTAATTGAATAGTATAGTAGGAGTTAGATTCAGAAAACCAGGAAAAGTGTATTTTTTTGATCCTGACAACTTAGATATTGAAAAAGGACAAAAAGTTATAGTAGAAACAAACCAAGGTCAAGAAATTGGAGAAGTTACTACAGCTAAAAAAGAAATACATGAAGAAAGCTTAAAAGCACCTTTAAAAAAGGTTATTCGTATTGCTACACCAAAAGATATAAAAATTGATGAATCTAATAGAAAAAAAGAAAAAGAAGCATTTAAAATAGCTGAGGAAAAAATAAAAAAATATAAATTAGATATGAATTTAACAGAAGTTGAATATAAATTTGATAACAGTAAAATTATATTTTTCTTCACAGCAGATGGTAGAATTGATTTTAGAGAGCTAGTAAAAGACTTAGCTGCAATTTTTAAAACAAGAATTGAATTAAGACAAATAGGGGTAAGAGACGAAGTTAAAAAAATAGGCGGTAATGGAGTATGTGGAAGAGAGTTATGCTGCTGCTCATTTTTAGATAACTTTGAAACAGTATCAATAAAAATGGCAAAAGAGCAAAATGTATCATTAAATCCATCTAAAATATCTGGAAATTGTGGAAGACTAATGTGTTGTTTAAAATATGAACAAGAAGTTTATGAAGATAAACTAAAAAGACTTCCTAAAATTGGAGCAATAGTAAAAACTGAAGATGGAGAAGGAACAGTTGATTCTATACAAACTTTAAGAGAAATAATAAGAGTTAAATTTAAAGATGGAGAAGACACATTTTATAAAAGATATCCAGCATCAGATATTAAAATTATAAAAAATATTGAAAAAGAAGAAATTGATCCAGAAGAAAAAGAACATGAAAAAGAGCTTGAGGAACTTGAAAAGCTTGAAGAACTTGATGAAAAAACACAGGGAAATGATGATGAAATATAACATGATTAACAATGAGAGGTGGTGAATTAAATGGCATATAAAATTACAGATAAATGTATTAGTTGTGGAGCATGTGCAGCTAGCTGTCCAGTTTCTTGTATTTCACAAGGTGATGATAAATATATAATAAATAAAGATGTATGTATCTCATGTGGAACATGCGAAGGTGTTTGCCCAGTTGGCGCACCAGAACCAAACGAAGAATAAAATAATAACAAAAAAGCTCGGCAGTAAGCCGAGTTTTTTTATCTATTTGTTGTTTCTTCTAGTTTTAAAAGAGCTTCCCAACGTTTATCAACTTCTTTTTGAAACTCTTCTATCATCCATTCATTACCAGGTTTAAACATATGTTTAAAACGTTTTTGAGGTTTTAAAAATTCTTCAATAGGTAACTTTTTAGCTGGTTTATAATTTATTACATATCTGCCATCAATAACTTCATATAAAGGCCAATAACATGTTTCAACAGCTAATTTGTTTATTTGCATTAACATATCTGTTGGATATCCCCAGCCTCTTGGACAAGGTGATAATACATTTAAGAAACATGGACCTTCTGTATAAATAGCTTTTTCAGCTTTTTCATATAAATCCTTAAAATTTGCATAAGCAATAGTTTGCGCAACATAAGGCAAATGATGTGCTTCCATAACTTCTGTTAAATCTTTTCTAGATTGCATTTTACCAGGTATAACTGTTCCGGCAGGAGAGGTTGTTGTATCTGCAAACTTAGGAGTTGCAGAAGAACGTTGAATACCTGTATTCATATAGGCACCATTATCATAACATACATATACCATATCATGACCTCTTTCCATAGCACCTGATAAACTTTGAATACCTATATCATAAGTTCCGCCATCTCCACCAAATGTAATAAATTTAGTTGTTTTATCACTAGGCAATTTTCCTTGTCTTTTTAATGAACGATAAGCTGCTTCAACACCTGAACAAGTAGATGCTGCATTTTCAAAAGCGGTATGTATAAATGAGTCAGTCCAAGAAGTATATGGATATATAAAACTTGAAACTTCCATACAACCAGTAGCATTACTAATTACTGCATGATCTTCTGGCTTTAAAGCTCTTAAAACCATACGAGCAATAGGTGGGGCACCACAACCAGCACACATTCTGTGACCAGCTGTAAATCTAGATGGCTTATTTGCCATTACTTCTTTTAAATTATATGCCATAAAATTTTCCTCACTTTCTTAATCCTACATAACGATATGGATTATCAATTTCACCAGTTTTAGCAACTTGTGCTAAATAATCAAATACTTCATGAATATTATTACTTGTAGTATCTCTACCACCAATACCATAAACATAGCTTACAGCAGGAACCTGCTTTTTAGCTGTATACATGCTTGAGATAACATCTTCATATAATGCACCACCCATAGCATTTAAAGAATCAGCTTTGTCCATTATTGCAACAGCTTTTAAATTTCCTAAAGCTTCAGCAATTTCTTCTGCAGGGAAAGGTCTAAATACACGAACCTTAACCATACCAGCTTTAATTCCTTTTTCTCTTAACTCATCTACAACTGTTTTAGTAGTTCCGGCAGTTGAGTTCATACAAACAACAGCAATTTCTGCATCTTCCATTCTATATTCTTCAAAAAATGAATATTTTCTACCAGTCATTTTTTCAAAGTCTTTGGCAACTTCTAAAATAACTTTTTTAGCATTTCTCATTGCTTCAGCTTGTTGATATTTATGCTCGAATAGATATGATTGAACATCTAGTGGACCAACAGCAATTGGTTCTTTATCATTTAATAAGTAGTGCTCTGGTTTATATGTTCCAACAAATTCTTTAACCCTATCATCTTCAATTAGTTCAATATTTTCAATTGAATGAGAAGTAATAAATCCATCTTGACATACCATTAAAGGTAATAAAACATCTTTATTTTCAGCAATTCTATGAGCCATAATTAAGTTATCATATGCTTCTTGGTTATTTTCAGAAAATAGCATAATCCATCCAGCATCTCTTACACCCATTGCATCTGAATGATCATTGTGAATATTTAATGGGCCTGAAACAGCTCTATTTACTAAGCTCATAACAATAGGAAGTCTTAAGCTGGACGCAATATATATCATTTCCCACATATATGATAAACCATTAGCAGAAGTAGCAGTCATAGCTCTTGCACCAGCAGCTTCTGCACCAACACAAGCACTCATAGCACTATGCTCACTTTCAACAGCAACAAATTCTGTATCTACAGTGCCATTACTAACAAAAGTAGAAAAATATTGAGGTATTTCTGTTGAAGGTGTTATAGGAAAGGCAGCTACAACATCTGGATTTATTTGTTTCATAGCAATAGCAGCAGCTTCATTTCCACTTAATCTTTCTCTAATTCCCATACTATAATCTCCTTTACTCAGTCATTTCAATGGCATGGAATGGGCACACTTTAGCACAAACTCCACAACCTTTGCAATAATCATAATTAAAATCTTCACGCTTTCCTTCTTTATTTACAGGAATAGCATCATCAGGGCAAACTGGAAAACATAAACCACATTGAGTACATTTCTCAGATATGTAAATAGGTTTAACACTTCTCCAGTCACCTGTTTTAAATTCTCTAGCATTACCAGCTTTATAAATATTACCACCAATAGTCATATCACAAGCTGGAGTATTCCTATCAATCATTTAAACCATCCTTTCTAAACTTTATTAACTTCTTTTAAAGCCATTTCTAAAGCTTTCATATTTCCATCAATAACTTCAGGTTTTTTAGCAAATTTGTGTTTAAAGGAACCTTCCATATCAGCTAAAAAGTCTTTTTCTTCAATTACTCCACTTACTTTTACAATTGCGGCAAGCATAGGAGTATTTGGAAAATATTTACCTAAAGTTTCTAATGATATTTTTCTTGCATCAATAGTATAAACATCTCCGGTATATCCGTTAAGTAAAGGCTTTAATTCATTTCCACTTTTTGTAGTGTTTATAACTATTGCACCATCAGGTTTTAAACCAGCAGTTACATCAACAGCTTCTAACAAACTATCGTCAACAACTACTACATAATCTGGTTCATATATATTACTATGAATACGTATTGGTGTATTACCAATACGGTTATATGCAGTAATAGGAGCACCCATTCTTTCTGGACCATATTCAGGAAAACCTTGAATATATTTACCAGTGTTAAAAGCAGCATCTGCAAGTAAAAGAGAAGCTGTTTTAGCACCTTGACCACCTCTACCATGCCATCTAATTTCAATTAAATCTTTCATAGTTTAAGTATTCCTCCTTAAATATTTTTCAAGTACTATTTTATTCTTAAATAAGCATAATGTCAAGAAAAGAAATGTATAAGAATTGCTCAATATGAAAGAAATGTATAAGGATTGCTCAAAATAATTGACAAGAGCCTGTTTATTATATTATTATATATATAAATAAAAAGAATGTGGTGAATGCAAATGAAAACAAAAGTTAAAAGTGAAAAAGGCATCATGGCCATATATGTTACAGTTACACTAGTAACATTTATAATAATTTTATTAGCAATTTTTTCTGGAGCAGTTGCTGTGAGAAAAAATCAGATAAAGACATTAATAAAAATAAAAGAAGTATATGAAAAAGACAATGACCGAAAAGAAGAAATTGTAAGCAATTTAATACAATATAATTCCAAGTCTACAACAAAAAATGAAGTATCTCAATAAGAGATATTTTATTTTTTACATTCGTTACATTGCTTTTTGACTAATTCTGTTATATAATACAAACTGTTAAAATATTGCATTTTTAAAATAAAAATTAATATCCAAATTTAAGGAGGAAGACATGGGAGAAGTTATAGTAATAACGTCTGGAAAAGGTGGAGTTGGAAAAACTACTACAACAGCTAACGTAGGGTCTGCTTTAGCATTAAGAGGAAAAAAGGTAGTACTTGTTGATACTGATATTGGATTAAGAAATCTTGATGTAGTAATGGGATTAGAAAATAGAATAGTTTATGATATAGTTGATGTTGTAGAAGAAAAATGTAAATTAAGACAAGCTCTTATTAAAGATAAGAGATTTGAAGAATTATTTTTACTTCCAGCAGCTCAAACAAGAGATAAAAGTGCAATAAATGAAGAACAAATGAAAGAATTAACAGAAAAATTAAAAGAAGAATTTGATTATATTTTAATAGATTGCCCTGCAGGAATAGAACAGGGATTTAAAAATGCAATTGCTGGCGCAAGCAGAGCAATTGTTGTAACAACAGCTGAAATTTCAGCTATTCGTGACGCTGATAGAATTATAGGTTTATTAGAAGCATCTGAAATAAAAAATCCTGAACTAGTTATTAATCGTTTAAGACCTAATATGGTTAAAAAGGGAGAAATGATGGAAGTCGAAGACATTGTAGACCTACTATCAATTGACTTAATTGGAGTTGTTCCAGATGATGAATTTATTATAACACAAACCAATAAAGGTGAACCAGTTGTAACTAATCATAAAGCACCTTCAGGAAAAGCATACACGGAAATAGCAAGTAGAATTTTAGGAGAAAACGTAGAAATTACCATTCCGGGTAAAAAAGAAGGGTTTCTAGAAAAAATAAAAAATTTTTTCACAAAATAACAAAATAAAATACAATTGGAGGTAGAACATGTTTGAAAACATACTTAATTTTTTAAAAAATCTTGTAAAAAAGGAAAAGAGCAAGGAAAGCTCGGATACCGCAAAGGAAAGATTACACTTAGTGTTAATGCAAGATAGAGCAAATGTATCTGCCGATTTTCTAGAATTGATGAAGCAAGAAATTATAGAAGTAATAAAAAAATATATAGATGTTGATGAAGAAGCAATAGATGTACACTTAACAAATAAATCAAATGATGATGGCACAGTAGGAGCACCAGCACTATATGCTAATATTCCAATTGTTACAATAAAAAATGAAGCTAGAAAATTGAATGTACCAGATAAAAAAGAGGAAGAAGAAAAGTCAAAAGAAGTAAAAGAAAATAATCAAACTGAAAAAGAAGAAGAAAAACAACAACCAGAAACAGAAAATGATGAAAAAGTTGATGTAAAAGGAGAAGATGAAAAAGAAACAAAAGTAGAACAAAGAATAGAAGAAACAGAGAATAAAGATAAAGAAAAAGGGGAAAATGAAGAGTAGGCAACATCAAATAGTTAAATAGAGGATAAGCATGAGAAAAAAGATGTTAAAAAATATTGAATGGGGAATTCTAATATGCATACTAGTCCTATTAACAATAGGACTAGTTGCATTGTTTTCGGCCACTCAAAATTCAAACTATGAGGAATTTAAGAAACAAATTATGTGGGTTGTAATTAGTATACCTGTAATGATTGCAATTATGTATATTGATTATGAATTACTAATAAGAATTTCTCCAATTGTTTATGGAATGAGTGTTGTGTCACTTATAGCAGTATTATTTACAGATCCTATAAATGGTGCAACTAGTTGGTTTAACATAGGCCCATTTTCTTTTCAACCCGCAGAATTTGCCAAAATAGCAGTTGTGTTATTTACAACCACTGTTATAACACAAATACAACAAAAAGGAAAAAATGAAATAAACAGACCATTGAAACTAGGAATAATATTACTTACAGTTGCAATTCCAACAATACTTATAATAATGCAACCAGATTATGGTACTGCATTTGCTTTTTTAGTTTCATTAATATTTATTTTATATGTGGCTGGAATAGATAAAAAATATATTATTACTGCTGCTTTACTAGTAGTTATTCTTGCACCAATTGCATACTTTTTTATACTACCAGAACATGCGAAGGCTAGAATAGATGTATATTTAAATCCTAATTTAGATCCTAGAGGAGATGGCTATAATATAATACAATCTAAGCTGGCAATAGGAGCAGGTAAACTTTTAGGAATGGGATTATTAAAAGGAAACCAAACACAACTAGGTTATTTATATCCAAAAACTACAGACTTTATATTTGCTGTTATAGGAGAAGAAATGGGATTTATAATTGCAGGAGCAATTATAGTAGTGTATGTTATATTATTAACTAAATCAATTAAAATTGCTAAAACTGCAAAAGATGATTTGGGAGCGTATTTAGCAAGTGGAATTTCAGGAATATTATTTTTTCACATGATAGAAAATATAGGAATGACAATGGGGATATTACCTATTACAGGAATACCTCTTCCATTTGTAAGCTATGGTGGAAGTTCAATGCTTACAAATTTAACACTAATAGCAATTTTACTAAATATAAGTGCTAGACGTAAGAAGGCAATGTTTATTGAATAGCTTAATATACAAGTAGCGTTACTAAAAAGAGTAAAGGTAAAATAAGATGTATTTAAAAGAACTAAAAATAGGAAATGTAAATTTAAAAAATAATATATTATTAGCTCCAATGGCAGGAATAACCAACCTGCCATTTCGATTAATATGCGAAAAATATGGGGTACGGGTTAGCATATACAGAAATGGTAAGTAGCAAAGGATTATTTTTTAATGATGAAAAAACAAAATTATTATTAAATACTGAAAATGAACAAATACCAGTAGCTGCTCAAATATTTGGTAATGATATTGAAGCAATGAAGTTTGCAGCACAACAAGTAAGCAAAATAGCTCCAATAATAGACATAAATATGGGGTGCCCAGCACCAAAAGTTGTAAAAAATGGAGATGGAAGTAAGCTATTATTAAACCTAGAATTAGCAGAAAATATTATTGAAACAGTTGTCAAGAATTCAGCAGTACCAGTAACTTTGAAAATAAGAAAAGGATGGGATGAAAATAATATTGTTGCAGTAGAACTTGCTAAAATAGCTGAAAATAAAGGAGTTAAAGCAATAACAGTTCATGGAAGAACAAGAGAACAATTTTATACAGGAGAAGCTGATTGGGAGATTATTAAAAAAGTTAAACAGTCAGTAAATATACCTGTAATACGGAAATGGAGATATAAAAACAAAAGAGGATGCCTTAAGAATGTTTAACCAAACAGGCGTAGATGGAATAATGATAGGAAGAGCAAGTATTGGAAAACCATGGATTTTTAGACAAATTAAAGAATACCTAAACAAAGAAGAAGTTACTGAAACATCAGATGAAGAAAAACTAAAAATTATATTAGAACATATCGAATTACAGGTTAAATATTTAGGTGAAAGTACTGGAATAAAAGAAATGAGAAAATATATGAGTTATTACTTAAAAAATATGCCAAATGCGACTCAAATGAGACAGAAAATAAATCAAATAGAAACAAAAAAAGAACTACAAGAATCTATAATTAAATACTTTGAAACATATAAAGCATAAGTGAAACACAATCACTTATGCTTTTAATATGTACTAATATTTGACATGAATACTTTACTATAAAGTGAATATAAATTGCAGTAGGAGTTGATGAAATGAAAAATAAAAAAAGAATCTTGAAAATTATTATTTCAATTTTAATTATAATAGCCTTGATAATAATAATTTATATTTTTTACAAAAATACTAATAAAAATTTGAAAACAGGAAATAATCTAAGTAACAAAACAAGTCAAGAAATTGAGGAATATATTTTAAATATTAGCTCTTATGAAGCGGAAATAGAACTAGAAGTTGAAACTAACAAAAATAAAACGAAGTATAAAATAAAACAAAGTTACACTAGTCCTAATATTGTTAAACAGGTAGTTCACGAACCGGATAATATTAGCGGGCTAGAAACAACTTTTGATGGAGAAAAATTAACTATAAATAACACCAAATTGAACTTATCAACAGTTTATCAAAATTATCAATATATAACATCGAACTTTTTGTGGTTGAATTCATTTATAGAAGAATATAAAACAAATGGTGGAAAAATATATGAAGAAAACCAAATGATAATTATGGAAGTAAGTTCAAAAAACAGCAATCCATATAATTCTTTAAAGAAACTATTTATTAATAAAGAAACTGGAAAAATCACCAAAATGATAGTACAAGATAAGAACCAAAAAAAATTAGTTTACATATTATATAATGAGATAAAAATAAATAGTTTAAAAAAAGAAGATATACTTGCATTTAAATTTAATAAATTTTTCGTAGCACAATACTAAAACTGTATAAATCTGCTGAAACTTATATTTTTATCTTTGCTAATCCTTAAAATATATCAAAAATGGAAGAATATTAGGAGTGAAGAATATGATAATAAAAAGAGGAGATATGTTTTATGCAGATTTAAGCCCAGTAATTGGTTCTGAACAAGGTGGAGTAAGACCTGTACTCATAATTCAAAATGATATTGGAAATAAACACAGCCCAACAGTAATAGCAGCTGCAATTACATCGCAAACAGGAAAAACAAAACTACCTACACACATTGAAATAGAACCGGAAAAAAGTGGATTAAAAGCTGAATCTGTAATATTAACAGAGCAAATAAGAACAATAGATAAAAGCAGACTGAAAGAGAAAATAGGTCATATAGATGATAATAATATAATGTCACAAATAAATGACGCTCTTGGTGTAAGCTTTGGACTGGAATAAAAACTTGAGATTAAGTCTCAAGTTTTTTATGTTATTTGAATTTAAAAAAATCAATCAAAATAATTGTTTAAAATATAAAAATGTGATATAATACAAATGTATATATTTATGAAAAGGAGAAAGTAAAAAAGTGAATCAAATATTAGTTACACAAAAACTATATATTACACCTGAAATAAAAAGAAAAAAACTAATATACAAATTAGAACTTTTTATGTCAGTTTTTTTGGTTTGTCTTTTATTTTCATATTATATATATGCTGAATATGACAGAAATAAGAGTGAGCAAGTATCTAAAGAAATACTAGAACAAATAAAATATCAAGTTGATGATACAGTTAAAAAAGAAGATGATGATAAGATTGTTGTTGTACTTGAAATTCCAGGTTCACAATCAAACAATACAAGTCAAGAAAATAAAACAAGAAGTAATGTAAAAATTGATACAAAAACATATAAGTCAAAAGATGGTGTAGAATATACAACAGAGGGAATTTTAAAAATACCTAAAATAGGAATTGAATATCCAATACTTTCTGCAACTTCACCAGAGCTATTGTTTGTATCAATCAATAAATACCATCCAAAAGATTTAAAACCAAATGAAATTGGAAACTATTGTATAGTTGGACATTACTATGAAAATGGAAAGATGTTTGGAAAATTACATAAATTAAAAAATGGAGATAAAGCAGAACTAACTGATTTATCTGGAAATACAGTTACATACCAAGTATATGATAAAAAGGTAATTGAGCCTACAGATGTTAGCTGTACTAGCCAAATGGTAGCGCGTGATATGCAAATAAGAGAATTAACATTAATTACTTGTACAAATGGGGGAAAACAGAGATTAGTAGTAAAACTAAGAGAAGTTTAAATTAAGGAGAAAAAATGAAATTAAACATAGTTATGGTTGAACCTGAAATACCTCAAAACACAGGAAATATTGCAAGAACAGCGGCTGCAATTGGAGCAAAATTACATTTGGTAAAACCACTGGGCTTTGAAATAACAGATAAATATTTAAAAAGAGCTGGATTAGATTATTGGGATAAGTTAGATATTGAAATACATGAATCTTTAGAAATGTTTTTAGAAAAATATAAACCAGAAGAACATGCAATGTATTTTGCTACAACTAAAGGAAAACAATGCTATTCAGATGTTGACTATACAAAATCTGAGGAAGTGTTTATATTATTTGGAAAAGAAACAAAAGGCTTGCCAGAGGAATTACTTCAAAAATATATAAAAAATACAATTAGAATTCCAATGAGAGAGCATTTAAGATCATTAAATTTATCGAATTCAGTTGCAATTGTTGTATATGAAATTCATAGACAAGTTGGTTTTGATAAACTAGAACAAATCAGTAATTACTTTGATAAATAATTAAATAAAAGAGCATAAAAATCACTAAAAAGCTGTACTTTTTAGTGATTTTGTGGTATAATAATAATGTAGGGTTTAAAAAATAATATCCGAAATGGAGGATAAAAATATGTTTAATGAAGAAAAATTTCAATTTAATATAGAAAATATAAAAAATGATTTAGCAATAGAAGGAATGGACATAACAGAAAATGATGTAAATATGTATAGAATGTTAGCAGAAAATGAAGTTGCAATGCCAGAATTAATAAGCATGATAAAAGAACAAATTTAGAGAATTAAAAAGTTGTCAAAATTTTTAAATTTAATTGACAACTTTTTAATTATTTAAATTTTAAGTTGTGATTAGGATAAGGTGATAAAATGAAGGATTTATATGAAGATTTTAATTCAAAATACTGTTATAAAAATACCAATATACTTATAAATAAGTTAGATATTAGAGAATATAAAGAGTTATCAAAATATGAAGCAAAAATAACAGCGGCTAAATCACTAGGATTACGATTAAAAGGAATTACTGGAAATTTTGATAAAAAACATTACTTATCTATACATAATTATTTATTTGAAGATATTTATCCATTTGCAGGAAAACTAAGGGAAGAAAATATTAGTAAAGGTGAATTCAGATTTGCAAGTTTCGAATATGTGGAACCTGAACTAGAAAGAATATTAGAGCAACTTAAAAAAGAAAACTTTTTAGAAGGAACTTCTAAAAAACAATTGGCAGAAAGACTAGCGTTCTATTTATCAGAATTAAATGTTTTACACCCTTTTAGAGAAGGAAATGGAAGAACTAACAGAGAATTTATCAGGCAATTAGCATTAAAAAATGGTTATATTTTAAATCTAAAAAATACTTCTCCAAAGCAAGTACTAGATGCCAGCATAAAGTCTGTTGCCGATACATCTGATCTAGAAAATATTATAGAAAAAATGTTAGAAAGTGAATAAAAATCATGCCAATGGGGACGGAGAATTTTGGCACGTTTAGTTTGAAATTAAATTAAAGTTAATTTGCTTTAAATTAAAACGTGCCAAAATTCTCCGTCCCCATTGGCATGATTTCAAAAAAAATTTGATTTTTTTCAAAAAACACTTGATATTTTTAATATGTTATATTAAAATTTAATTGAAGTGGAGAGAAGTGGTAGAAAGTGGAATAAAATGTTAGAGAGGTGAGAAAAGTGTTAATTGGTGAATATGAACATTCTCTAGATGTTAAAGGGAGATTGATATTACCTTCAAAAATAAGAGAAGATATGGGTGAAAAATTCATAATAACCAAGGGACTAGATAAATGTTTATTTGGCTTTTCTCAAACAGAATGGGCTAACTTTGAAGAAAAATTAAAAACACTTCCACTTACAAATAAAAATGCCAGAGATTTCGTAAGATTTTTCTTATCTGGAGCAATAGAATGTGAAATTGATAAACAAGGAAGATTCTTAATTACAGGTAACTTACGTGAATATGCAAAATTAGAAAAAGACACAGTAATTATTGGTGTAGGTACTAGAATAGAAATCTGGGATAAAGAAAAATGGAAATCTTACAACAGTGACGAAAATATTTCAGCTGATGAAATAGCAGAAAATATGACAATGCTTGGTATATAACTTGAAAAAGTCTATATAACACACAAAAGAAAAATATTAAAATTACAAAAGATAAAATAAAAAGGTTATACAAAAGATAAAACACACTAAAGATAAAATTTTACAAAAGATAATCATACACAAAAGATAAAAGAAAACTAGAATCTTACAAAAGATTTTAATTTCAAAAGATAAAATATAAAATTACTAAAGTGAAGAATATAATTCACAAAAGATATATTTAAAAATTTCCATACCCTACAAAAGAGAGTTAAAACTATGAATGCACAAAAGAAAAAAGTATAAGAATAAAAGCACATAATAGTTGGTATAAATCATACCAACTTATTGTGCTATTATAAGTAAACGACAGTGAAAGGACTTACAAGACTAATGGAATTTAAACATGAGCCAGTTTTATTAAAAGAATGTATACAGGCACTGAATATTAAAAGTGATGGTATTTATGTAGATGGAACATTAGGCGGAGCAGGTCATAGTGAGGAAATATTAAAAAACTTATCTGAAAATGGTATGCTAATTGGAATAGATAGAGATGAAGAGGCTTTAAAAGCAGCATCTAATAGGCTTAGTAAATATAACAATGTGAAATATATTCATGGAAATCATGATGACATAAAACAAATTTTAGAAGAGTTAAACATTGATAAAGTAGATGGAATTTTATTAGACTTAGGAGTTTCATCATATCAACTTGATGAAAGAGCAAGAGGTTTTAGCTATATGGGAAATAGTCCATTAGATATGAGAATGGACACTTCAACAGGAATAACGGCTAAAGACGTAGTTAATAATTATTCAGAAGAAGAGTTAGCTGATATTATTTGGAACTATGGAGAAGAAAAATTTAGCAGACAAATTGCTAAAAATATATGCAAGTTTCGTAAGGAAAAACAAATTGAAACAACTCAAGAACTTGTAAATATAGTAGAAAATTCTATACCAAAAGCAATGCAAAAAGATGGACATCCTGCAAAAAGAACATTTCAGGCAATTAGAATTGAAGTTAATAATGAAATTAAACCTTTATATGAAACAATAAAAAATAGCGTATATTGTTTGAAACAAGGTGGACGATTAGTTGTAATAACATTCCACTCATTAGAAGATAGAGCAGTGAAAAATGCAATGGTAGATTTACAAGGGAAATGTACTTGCCCAAGTGAATTACCATATTGTGTGTGCAACTATGAGTCATTTGGAAAAATTATAAATAAAAAACCAATTGTTGCTTCAGAAGAAGAAAAAGAAAGAAATAGCAGATCAAAAAGCGCAAAAGTTAGAATTTTTGAAAGATTAGATAAATACACATAAGAAGTTAAAATATCAAAAGAAAAGAGGTGAAAACTTATGGCATATAGTAGTATGAGATACCAGTATGAGACTAGCCCAAGAAAATTAAAACCAGAAGAAAAAACAAACAAAAAAGTTAATACTAAAAAAAAGGTATCTACATCTAAACAGAAAAATACAAAAGCAAAACAACAAATAAAACCAAAAGTAAAAACTATAATGTATATAATTGCTGGTTTTGCAATATTATTTGCTATAAGTTATCGTAATTCTCTTATAACTGCAGGATTTAATCAAAAAGAAGATTTGAAAAAACAATTAAGTACATTACAAAAAGAAAATGCACAAACTGAAATAAATATTCAAACAAGTTTAAACTTATCTAATATAGAAAAATCAGCATCTAGTATGTTAGGAATGAAAAAACTAGATGATTCACAAAAGGTATATGTAAGTTTACCTAAAAAAGACTATGTTGAAACAGCAAGTGAACAAGTTGTTGTTACAGAAGAACAAAATTGGTTTGAAAAACTAATAGAAAATATAACAAATTTAGTAAAATAATAAAGAGCTTAAAAACATTACGAAGCTCTTTATTTTTTGGTCTTTTTTTTATTTAAGTGAATACAAATAAATAGAGATAACCGTAAAATGGGAGAAAACTATGAGAAAAGTTTGTAAAAACTTAAATAAAAGACAATTAATAAAGCTAAAAAAAAGAAGAAAAGAAGAAAATATAAATGTAAAAAAAGAGCAAAAAACAATGCAGAAAATGATGAAAAGAAAATTTAAGAAAGAAATAAAAAAGCAAAATTCAAAACCAGATGAGAAAATAAGTAATATGAGCAGAAAAAAGAAAATGAGAAATGAAATTATTATATCTTGGATGGCATTGATAGCATTGTTATTTAGAATTGGATGGATACAATTTGGAATGGGGTCAGAATTACAAGCTAAGGCTTATGTACAACAAACTTTAGATAGAAGTATTAATCCTAGAAGAGGAACAATATATGATTCAACAGAAACTACAATATTGGCAGTTAGTAGTACAGTAGAAACTGTTACAGTTAATCCAGTAAACATAAAAAAAGAAGATAAAGAAAAAGTGGCAAAAGCTTTAAGTAATATATTTGAATTAGATTATGAAAAAGTTTATAAAAAAGTAAATAAAAGAAGTTCTATAGAAACAATTGTGAAAAAAATTGATAAGGAAAAATCAAATGAACTTAGAACTTGGCTACAAGAAAATAATATAACTTCTGGAATAAATATAGATGAAGACACAAAAAGATATTACCCATATAATAATTTAGCATCACAAATCATAGGATTTTCTGGAAGTGATAATCAAGGACTAGATGGTATAGAGGCAATATATGATGAACAATTAAAAGGTACAAAAGGAAAAATTCAAAAATTGACAGATGCAACAGGAGGTGATATTGAGAAATCAGGAGAGAATTATGTAGAAGCAGTTGATGGAGAGGATTTAGTACTAACAATAGATGCAACAATTCAAGGAATAGCAGAAAAATATTTAAAAGAAGCATGTATTGATAATAAATGCACAGATGGTGGAAATATAGTTGTAATGAATCCGAAAACAGGGGATGTTTTAGCTATTGCTGGATATCCAAATTACAATCTTAATGAACCATTTGAACCCAGCACAGATGAACTTAAACAAGAATGGAACAGCATGTCACAAGCAGATAAAAACAAGGCTATGCTTTCTTTGTGGAGAAACAAAGCTGTAACAGATACTTATGAACCAGGTTCTACATTTAAATTAATTACTTCTTCAGCGTCATTAGAAGAAGGAATAACAACGCCTGACAAACAAGGAGAATTTTGTTGTACTGGTGGTATAGAAATTGCAGGTGTAAGAATAAAATGTTGGAGATACTATAGACCACACGGTTCAGAATCTTTAAGAGATGCACTTATGAATTCTTGTAATCCAGTTTTTATAGGATTAGGTCAAAAACTTGGAGTACATACATACTACAAATATTTGAATAAATTTGGGTTATTAACCAAAACTGGAATTGACTTACCAGGAGAAGCTACAAGTATATTTTTAAAAGAGGAGAAAGTTGGACCTGTAGAACTAGCAACAATAGCTTTCGGTCAAAGATTTGAAATTACACCAATACAATTAGCGACAGCGGTAAGTACAATTGCAAATGGTGGAGTCAAAGTAACACCTAGAATAGTTAAGAAAACTATAAATAGCAAAACGGGAGAAATTAATGAAATACCAATAAAACAAGGAGAACAGGTTATATCGAAAGAACATGCAAAAGAAGTACTGGATATGATGGAATCTGTAGTTGCTTTAGGTACAGGCAAAAGAGCACAAGTGAAAGGCTATAGAGTTGGAGGCAAAACTGGAACATCAGAAGATGGAGTTAACACCAACAAATATGTAGCATCATTTATTGGCGTTGCACCAATTTCAAATCCAGAAGTTGTGGCTCTTGTTACCTTATATAATCCAAAAGGAGAAGGAGGACATCAAGGAGGAGTGGTTGCTGCACCAGTTGGAGGTCAGGTTTTATCTGAAATACTTCCATATTTAGATTTAAAAAAAGATAATCAAACTGATGAAAATATAAAAAAACAAGTAGAAGTACCAAAGATTGAAGGAATGACTATAAAAGAAGCAACAAAAATACTTAAAAATTTAAATCTTAATTTGTATGTAGAAAATGGAACACAGGAGATTGATAAAGAAAATACAATAATAAAAGAACAAATACCAAAAAATGGAATTAAGGTTTATGAGGAAACGAAAATTATTGTAAGAATTTAAAAAAAGCTATACAAAAAAAACATTTAGTTATATAATGTAAACGTAAAAATGGATAAAGGGAGAGTGCTATGGAGTTAAAGAGTATATTATCGGGATTAGAAGGTTTAAAAGTAAAAGGAAATCTTGATATTAATGTAAATGAGATTAAAAATAGTTCTAATCAAGTGGAAAATGGAGACATGTTTGTTGCAATAGATGGCTTTGATACTGATGGACACAAATATATTAGTGAAGCAATAAAAAAAGGCGCAAAAGTCATTATGGCACAAACTGACAAAGTAACAAAAGAAACTATAAAAGAGTTACCAGATGATGTTACAATTATTTTAGCACCAAATACAAGACATGCAATAGCAATTTGCGCATGTAATTTTTACAAAAATCCATCTGAAAAGCTTAAGTTAATAGGAGTAACGGGAACAAAAGGAAAAACAACAACTACATTTATGATAAAATCAGTTTTAGAAAAACAAGGACTAAAAGTTGGATTGATTGGAACAATTTGCACATATATTGGAGATAAAAATTTAGGAGATAATGATAGAACAACACCAGAAAGTTTAGAATTACAACAACTTTTAAGAAGAATGGTGGATGAAAAATGTGATGTTGCTGTTATGGAAGTATCTTCTCAAAGCTTGAAACTAAATAGAGTAGATGGATGTAAATTTGAAATAGGAGTATTTACAAATTTTTCAAAAGATCATATTAGCCAAAAAGAACATCAAAGCATGGAGGAATATTATGAATCAAAAGTTAAATTGTTTACAATGTGTAAATATGGGTTCATAAATTCTGATGATATATATGCAAATAAATTACCTGAATTAGTACCTGAATGTACATTTAAAACTTATGGAATTGATAATCCATCAGAACTATTAGCAAAAGACATTACAGTAACTAACTCAAGTGTTGATTTTAAAGTAAAAATTGGAGATAAAAATCAAAGAGTAAAAACTGGAATTCCAGGAAGATTTAGTGTATATAATTCATTAGCTGCAATTAGTGTGGCATCTAGATTTAATTGTAGTGTTGAAAACATACAAGAATCATTACTAAATGTTCGTGTACCTGGAAGAAGCGAGCTAGTGGATAATGAAAAAGAATTAACTATTATGATAGACCATGCACATACACCAGAAAGTTTAGAAAATATTTTATCAACTGTTAGAGAATATACACAAGGAAAAGTAATATGTGTATTTGGATGTGGCGGTGACAGAGATGCAGGAAAAAGATCAATTATGGGAGAAATATCAGGAATATATGCAAACCATACAATAATAACATCAGATAATCCAAGAAGTGAAAAACCGGAAGATATAATTTCACAAATTGAAAAAGGAATTAAAAAGACAAAAGGAAGTTATGAATGTATAACTGATAGAAAAAAGGCAATAGAAACAGGAATTAAAATGTTACATAAAAAAGATATATTAGTTATTGCTGGAAAAGGACATGAGTTGACACAAGAAATTGAAGGGAAAAAATATCCGTTTGACGAGAGAAAGATTGTATATGATATAATAAAACAACTAAATTAAAAACAACAATGAACCAAGGAGGAAATATGGAATTTCAAACAAAGATAATATTACTATCATTAGTATTTAGCTGTATTATAGCTTTAATAGTTATTCCAATTTTAAAAAAATTAAAAGTAGGACAATTAGAAAGAAAAGAGGGACCACAATCACATTTAAAAAAACAAGGAACACCTACAATGGGTGGAATTATTATAATGATTACATTACTTGTAATTGGAGCACTTGTATGTTTTACATATATTAAATCAGAAGATATTGAAAATTCAAAAGTTGCAAGTAATTTGATTCCTTTAATAGCATCTACAATAGGATTTGGAGTTGTTGGACTAATTGATGATTTAAAAAAGCTAATTGGAAAAAATACAGATGGACTAAAGCCAGCCTATAAAATGTTAGGATTGCTAATAATTGCTGTAGGCTTTAGTATATATTTAACACAAATATTAAATATAGGAACAGATACCTATATACCATTTTTAAAAATGTCAATAAATTTACCAATATGGATATATGTACCATTTATGGTATTTGTAATGCTAGGTACAACAAATGCTGTTAATCTAACTGATGGAATAGATGGACTTTCAACAAGTGTTACAACAATAATAATTACATGCTTAACAGCTATAGGAATTATATTTGGAGTAAAAGAAATAACAGTTTTTGGAGCAATATTAATTGGAGCATGCTTAGGATTTTTATTATTTAATCTTCACCCAGCAAAAGTATTTATGGGAGATACAGGTTCACTTTTGTTAGGAGGAGCAATTGCAAGTATGGCAATTTATTTAAAGATGCCATTGATATTAATTATAATAGCTTTAATTCCGGTTGTTGAAACATTATCAGTTATTATACAAGTTAGACACTTTAAAAAGACTGGAGAAAGAATATTTAAAATGACTCCAATACATCATCATTTTGAGTTATCAGGATGGAATGAGAACAAAATAGTATCTATATTTAGTATAATAACTCTTGTTTGCTGTGTAGTTGGATTATTGTCTATTTAAATATTTTGTAAATAACAATTGAGAAAGGAAAATAATAATGCAAAAAACGAATAAAAAAATGTCTAACTTTAAGAATCAGCAACTAGACTTTATATTGTGTGCAATAATATTTATATTACTTGCATTAGGAATAGTAATGGTACTATCTGCTTCAGCGCCATCATCATTAGCTAAAACTGGAAAAAGTTATTCCTATGCAGGTAAGCAATTGCTTTCGGCAGTTTTAGGAATGATAGGTATGTATATATTATCTAAAATAGATTACAGAAAATATAAAAAGATATACTTTTTAATATATATTGTTTCAGTAGCAGTATTATTTTTAGTATTAATTCCTGGATTGGGAATTGAAGGAAATGGTGCAAGAAGATGGATTGCTGTTCCGATTATAAATCAATTTCAACCATCTGAATTTACAAAAATAGGACTAATCATATTCTTTGCAGGATATTTAACAGAACATAAAAATGATTTAAGAGATTTTAAAAAAGGATTTATAATACCTTTAGTTTATCTTATGATTCCAATTGCAACATTGTACTTAGTACAAAACCACTTAAGCGCATCACTAATTATAGGAGCAGTTGCATGTATAATGATGGTAATTGCAGGAACAAGAATTATGTATTTTGTTATATTTGGAACAATAGGAGGAGGAGGACTTCTTTCTTATGTAATATACAAAATAAGTTCTGGAGCAAGTGGAAGCAGTTTCAGATTAGGAAGAATTGTTTCTTTTCTTGATCCATGGCAAGACCTTACTGGTACAGGATGGCAAGTAGTACAAGGATTATATGCAATAGGCTCAGGGGGTCTATTTGGTGTAGGACTTGGAGAAAGCAAACAAAAATATTTATGGCTTTCAGAACCTCAAAATGACTTTATATTTGCAGTTATTGCAGAAGAACTTGGATTTGTAGGATGCTTAATTATAATGATATTATTTGGAATTCTAATATGGAGAGGTGCACTAATTGCTATGAAAGCTCCTGATACATTTGGAAGCTTATTAGCAGTTGGAATAGTTAGTTTAGTTGCAGTTCAAGTTGTATTAAATATAGCAGTTGTTACATCTTCAATGCCAAATACAGGTATTCCATTACCTTTTTTCAGCTATGGAGGAACAGCATTAATGTTTTTATTATGCAGTATGCGGAATATTATTAAATATTTCACGAGCAGGATCAAAAGTATAAAAGGAGGAAGCTATGCGAGTAATAATAGCAGCAGCAGGAACAGGTGGACATATAAATCCTGGAATAGCGATTGCAAATGAAATAAAGAGACAAGAGCCAAATTCAGAAATAATTTTTGTTGGAACTAATAGAGGACTAGAAAATGATTTAGTTCCAAGAGCAGGATACAAATTAGAACATATAAATGCTTATGGATTTGATAGAACAATATCAATTGAAAATATAAAAAAAATATATCAAACATTTCATTCAATAAAAGAAGCAAAAAAAATAATAGAACAATTTAAACCAGATGTAGTAATAGGCACTGGAGGTTATATTTGTGTACCAATTGGAATAGCTGCTCAAAAAAGAAAAGTACCAGTTGTATTACATGAAAGTAATGCTTTCCCAGGAGTAGCTGTGAAAATACTTTCAAACAAAGCAAAAAAAGTATTAGTAGGATTTGAAGATGCAAAAAAAAGGTTGCCTAAAGCTAAACAAGTAGTGGTAACAGGAACTCCTACTAAAGTGAAGAAAGTAAAGATATCAGAAGAAAGAAAAAAAGAATTATTAAAAGAAAATAAATTAAATGATAATAAACCAATAGTATTGTTTTTTGGAGGAAGCCAGGGAGCTAAAAGTATAAATGACAGTTTATTAGAAATAATATCTAAAAAACAAAATCAAAATTATCAAATTTTATGGGCAGCTGGACCAGCACAATATGAAAAAATAAAAAATGAACTAAAAGAAAAATATTCTATAGAGATTGATAATATTGAAGATGTTAGTATAGTTCCATATATATACAATATGGAAGAAATAATGAATATTGTTGATTTAGTTGTTTCTAGAAGTGGAGCAATGACAATAACAGAAATTGCAAATGTGGGAGTACCAGCAATATTTATTCCATTTCCTTTTGCAACAGAAAACCATCAGGAATATAATGCAAAAGTATTAGAAAATGTTGGGGCAGCTAAAATTATATTAGACAAAAACTTGACATCAAATGAGTTAAATAGTACAATTACAAACTTAGTAGAAAATAAAAATGCATTAAAAGATATGGGAAAAAAAGCAAATCAAGTTGCTATACAAAATGTAGAAGAAAAGATTTACAAAGAAATTAAAGAATTATAAAGGTGATTTTTGAACGACAGCTCTAAAAATCACTTAAAATTACTATTAAGGAGAAATTAAATGGCAGACAAGCTAATTATTGTTGAATCACCAGCAAAAGCAAATACAATTAAGAAGTTTTTAGGCGGAAATGTAAAAGTCATGGCATCAATGGGGCATATTAGAGATTTACCAAAATCAAAAATGGCAGTTGACATTGAAAATGATTTTGAACCAGAATATATAAATATTCGTGGAAAAGGAGACTTAATAAAGAGCTTAAAAAAAGAAGCAAAATCAGCAAAACAAGTATACTTAGCATCTGACCCTGATCGCGAGGGAGAAGCTATTGCTTGGCACTTATCACACATTTTAGAAATACCAGAAAATAGCAATTGTAGAGTCACATTTAACGAAATTACAAAAGAAACAGTAAAAGAAAGTATAAAAAAGCCAAGAACAATAAATATGGATTTAGTGGATGCTCAACAAGCTCGTAGAGTATTAGATAGAATAGTTGGATATAAAATTAGTCCAGTATTATGGAAAAAGGTAAAAAGAGGATTATCAGCAGGTAGGGTACAATCAGTTGCAGTAAAATTAATTGTTGATAGAGAAGAAGAAATAGAAAAATTTATCCCTGAGGAATACTGGAATATATACGCTAACTTATTAGAATCAAATTCTGATAAAAACTTTCAAGCTACATTATATGGAAAAGATAACAAGAAAATAGAAATACATACTAAAGAAGAGGTGGACGAGATATTAAAAAATATAGAAAAAGGTAAATATATTGTATCAGATGTAAAAAAAGGAGAGAAAAAAAGAACTCCAGCACCACCATTTACAACAAGTACTATGCAACAAGAAGCATCTAGAAAATTAAGTTTTACACTAAAAAAGACAATGTCTGTTGCACAAGGACTATATGAAGGTGTTCACGTTGGAGAAAAGGGAACTGTTGGTTTGATTACATATATGAGAACTGATTCAACAAGAATTTCTGACGAGGCAAGAGCTAAAGCAAAGGAAGTTATTACACAAAAATATGGCGAAAATTATTATGAAAATCGTTACTATAAAACAAAACAAAATGCTCAAGATGCACATGAAGCAATTAGACCAACATATATAGACTTAGAACCAGAAAAAATCAAAGATTTTTTAACAACAGATCAGTATAAATTATATCGTTTAATATATAACAGATTCATTGCAAGCCAAATGTCTAATGCTATATATGATACAGTTACAGCTAATATTGATGTAAATAACTATAATTTTAAAGCAAGTGGACAAACTTTAAAATTCAAAGGTTTTATGACTCTATATGTCGAAACTTTAGAAGATGAAAAAGAAGAAGAGGATAATTCTATTCCAGATTTATTAATTGGGCAAGAAGTAAAAAAAGAAAAATTAGAAGCAAAGCAAAGCTTTACACAACCACCTGCAAGATATACAGAAGCAAGTTTAGTAAAAGCATTAGAAGAAAAAGGAATAGGAAGACCAAGTACTTATTCACCAACAATTACAACGATTTTAGAAAGAAGATATATTCAGAAAGAGCAAAAGCAACTAATTCCAACAGACTTAGGAAAAATAGTAAATAAACTATTGGTTGAAAATTTCCCGGATGTTATAAATGTTGAATTTACAGCTAAAATAGAAGAGGAATTTGATGAAGTTGCAGAAGGAAAAAAACCATGGAAACAGGTTATAAGAGAATTTTATGGACCATTCAAAATAACTTTGGATAGAGTTGAAAAAGAGTTAGAACATGTTGAATTGGTGGAAGAAGTATCTGATGTACCATGTGAAAAATGTGGAAGAATGATGGTAATAAAATATGGTAGATATGGAAAATTCTTAGCTTGCCCTGGTTATCCTGAATGTAAAAATGCAAAACCAATTATAGAAACAATTGACGTGCCATGTCCAGTATGTGGTGGAAAAGTTCAAGTAAAAAAATCTAAAAGAGGTAGAAAATTTTATGTGTGCGAAAACAATCCAAATAGTTGCGAATATATATCATGGAACTCACCTAAAATAGGAGAAAAATGGAGCCCAGGGCCAAAAGAAGAAAAGAAAGAAAAAACTAAAACTAAAAAAAGTAGAAAGAAAACAACTAAAAGAAAAACTAAATAATAATTTTAAGAGCGAGGCATATGCCTCGTTTTTAAAATTATGTCATATGTATA
>FR902191.1 GCA_000437855.1 Clostridium sp. CAG:567
CCATTGGCATATTTTAAATAAATAATTTTAATATAACAAGTAATACTGCTCCTGGAATGCCTAAAATGCCTACTAATATTGCTGTTACAATATTTAAACCTATATGAAAATTCCATACAGCACCTATTAAGTTTATTATAAATATTAATAGTCCACCCAAAACAGAGTTTATTATTAATTTAAATAATGCTTTTAATGGAACTGAAAATATTTTTCCAATAATCCATAAAACTATTATACATCCTAAAATAACTAAAGCATTAGAAAAGTCCAATTTTTATCACCATTCCTTTAGTAATATGTATGATAAAAATTGGACAAATATTACCTACCCTACCTGATTTTTTTTGAAATATATTTCTTCTATCATGTTTAGAGATAATCCTTTTGCTCTTGCTTTATTTACCAAAAAGTCAACTTTACTTTTGTTTGCTTTTATTTGATATGTGTAATAATCTACTAAACCTTCTTCTGCTGTTTCAAAATTTTTATTTGCTAAATTTAAATCTTTTTTTGCATTTATCAAACTAATTATAAGCTCTGCTTTTTTATCTTCATCAGTTTTTTCGTATATTTTATTTTCTTTTTCATAAATTTCACTCATTTTAATCACCATTCTCCTTTTACTGCATTATATACAGCAAATTTTGTTTTATTCAAAAATCTTGATTTTTACGCAACAATTTGCTATAATTAGTGCGTAATTTTTAATTACTACTGCCCGTCCTTATATAGGTCGGAATTTTTATATTATTAACGAAAGGATGGTATTTATATGGATCAAGTAAAAATTGGTAAAGTTTACAGGCATTTTAAAGGTAATTACTATTTTGTTGAAAATGTAGCATTAGATTCAGAGTCCAAAGAAAGAATGGTTGTTTACAAAGCTATTTATGACAGACCAGATTCTCAAATATGGGTTAGACCTGAAAATATGTTTTTGGAGAAAATACCTTCCAACAGACCTGATAATATAACCGGTCAAATTTATAGATTCGAATTATGTAATGATATTGAAAAAGATTATTTAAAATAGAGGTATATAGTTATGATAGATATTAAATTTTTAAGAGAAAATCCTGATGTAGTTAAGGAAAATATTAAGAAAAAATTTCAAGACCACAAACTAGTATTAGTTGATGAAGTTCTTGAATTAGATGCTAAAAATCGTGAAGCAAAATTAAATGGTGATGATTTAAGAAGTAAAAGAAATTCATTAAGTAGTGAAATTGGTAACTTAATGAGACAAGGAAAAAAAGATGAAGCAGAAAGTATAAAGGCTCAAGTACAAGAAATTAATAACAAATTACTTGAAAATGAAAAACTTGAAGAAGAATATTCTGCACAAATTCAAGAAAAAATGATGAAAATACCTAACATTATTCATGAATCTGTTCCAATTGGTAAAGATGATAGTGAAAATGTTGAAATTCAAAAATTCGGAGAACCAGTTGTGCCAAGTTATGAAATTCCATATCATACTGATATTATGGAATCATTTGATGGTATTGATTTAGATGCTGCTCGTAGAGTTGCTGGCAATGGTTTTTATTACTTAATGGGCGATATTGCTAGACTTCACTCTGCAGTTATTTCTTATGCTAGAGATTTTATGATTAATAAAGGTTTTACTTATTGCGTTCCACCTTTTATGATTCGTAGTAGTGTAGTAACTGGTGTTATGAGCTTTGAAGAAATGGATGCAATGATGTATAAAATTGAAGGAGAAGATTTATATTTAATTGGTACAAGTGAGCATTCTATGATTGGTAAATTTAAAGATCAAATTCTTCAAAAAGATAAAGTTCCTTATACAATGACTTCATATTCTCCTTGTTTCAGAAAAGAAAAAGGTGCTCATGGTATTGAAGAACGTGGTGTTTACCGTATTCACCAATTTGAGAAACAAGAAATGATTGTTGTTTGTGAACCTGAAAATAGCTGGAATTGGTATGATAAATTATGGTCATATACAGTTGAATTATTTAGAAGTATGGATATTCCAGTTCGTACTTTAGAATGCTGTAGTGGTGATTTAGCTGACCTAAAAGCTAAGAGCTGTGATGTTGAAGCTTGGAGTCCAAGACAACAAAAATATTTTGAGGTTGGTAGTTGTGCTAACTTAACTGATGCTCAAGCTAGACGATTAGGTATTAGAATTAAGGGTGAAAAACAAAATTATTATGCTCATACTTTGAATAATACTGTTGTTGCTCCACCTCGTATGTTAATTGCTTTACTTGAAAACAATTATCAAGAAGACGGAAGTGTTAAAATTCCTGAAGTTCTATGGCCATACATGGGCGGAACTAAGATTTTAAAACCAATTAAATAACATTATTGAAAGTAGGTGTAAAATGTTTATTAAAAATCCTGAGTTTAGAATTTCAGCTGTTAGTCCTAAACAATACCCAGATGATGGTTTACCTCAAGTTGTATTGGTTGGAAAGTCTAATGTTGGAAAATCTAGTTTTATAAATACATTAGTTAATCGTAAAAAATTAGCTAGAACTAGTAGTGAACCTGGTAAAACAAGACAAATCAATTTTTATAATATGGATGAAAAATTTTATTTAGTTGACTTACCTGGTTATGGTTTTAGTAAAATGTCTAAACAAGAACAAGCAAAAGTTGGAACTTTTATTGAAGAGTATTTACAAAAAAGTAAAAATATTGCTTTAATAGTATTTTTAATAGATATTAGACATGATCCTACTGCTAATGATAAGCTTATGTATGATTATATTTTTAAAACAAACTTACCTTGTATTGTAATTGCAAATAAGGCAGATAAACTAGCTGTTACAAAGGTAGATGATGCTGTAACTAATTTACAAAATATTTTAAATCCATTAAAAGATATTACATTTCTTCCATGTTCTAGTGAAAGAAAAATTTATACAGATAAAGTTTGGGAAGAAATTGAAAAACATATATAATTTTTAATTAATAAAGCCGACAAAATAAATCAAATTTTGCCGGCTTTTTTTACTATTTATTAGAAATTATATTATAACAGAAATACACTTTCTTTTTTAGTTATTGCTTTTAATGCTTTTTGACGTTCTAAAACAACTACATGTCCACACCCTAAACATTTCATTTTAAAATCAACACCAACTCTAGTCAATTCCCATAGTTTACTTCCACAAGGATGTTGTTTTTTTGTTCTAACAATATCACCTACATTATATTCCATAGGAACTCCCCTCTTTTTATTTTTCAATTATGTTTTTTAGTCTTTTTTCAATGCTTTCTTTTCCTAATACTTGCATAATTTCATATAAATCTGGTGTTTGTTGTCTTCCTGTTAATGAAACTCTTAATACTGTACTAACATCTCCTACATGTGCTTTCCATTTTTCAGGTTCTTGTTTGAACATTTTCACTTCTCTAGCATATCCTAATTCTTCTGATAAATCTTTTATTTTATCAAACCAAGTTTGTTTATCATCATTTATATTGAAGTATTTTTCTAAGTATAATGATAATATTTTTTTAATTTCTTCTTTATCATTTATTTTAGCATATTCAAAGTTATTATCTAAACTAAAGAATTTTTCATCATACATATAATAAATTGCATTTTTTATTTCTGCCCATTTAGATATATCTTTTCTAGGTTTAGCTGTTCCTCTTTCAATTCCAAATACTTTTAAAGCATATTCTTTATCTTGTAGCATTTCTTCAAGTTCTTTGTCATAACGTTTTGCCCAGTTTAAAGAGTCTTCATATACTCTTTCTTTAGAATATGTAGATATAACATTTTTTGATATGTCTAGTAATTTTACCATATCAAAAATTGCACCACTTACACTCATTTTGTTAAGTTCTAAATCAAATTCTGATATATCTTTATCTGGATTTGCTCTTTTCCATGTTTCAAAATTCGAATTTGCTATATTTAACAAATATTGATATACAGCTTCTGCAGGTATACCTTCTTCATGATAGTAACTAACTGCTGCTTCTGGGTCTTTACGTTTACTAATTTTACGTTTTTTACCTTCATCATCTTTTAATATTGCTGATGTATGTGCATATTTAGGCACTGCAAATCCCAGTGCTTTAAATAACTCTAAATGAAGTGGCACTGAAGATAACCATTCATCAGCACGAATTACATGTGTAACTCTCATTAAGTGATCATCAACAGCATGCGCAAAATGGTATGTTGGTAAACCATCTGCTTTTATAATAACTATATCTTGATCATTTTCAGGGAATTCAACATTTCCTTTTATTACATCATGATGTCTTATTTTTCTTTCTTCATTTCCCATAGATTTAAATCTAACAATATATGGTTCACCAGCTTTTATTTTTTCTGCAGCTTCTTCTACTGATAAATTACGGTATGTTGCCCATACTCCATAATAGCCAGGTCTAATTTTAGCTGCTTCTTGTTTTTTACGCATTTCATCAAGTTCTTCTGGTGTTGCAAAACATGGATATGCTTTGCCTTGTTCTATTAAATATTTAGCAAAAGCTTGGTATATATCTTTTCTAGCACTTTGTTTATATGGTCCATAATTTCCTTTTTCTTCAGTTTCATTTATCATACCTTCATCAAATACAATACCAAAATCTTTAACTGCTTCTACTATTTGTACTACACCATTTTCAATTAATCTTTTTTGGTCTGTGTCTTCTATTCTTAATATACTAACACCTTTGGTTTGTTTTGCAAGTGTTGTACATATAATGCTTTGGTATAACCCACCAATATGAACATATCCTGTTGGACTTGGTGCAAAACGTACTACCATTGCTCCTTCTGGTAAGTTTCTTTCTGGATATTTTTCCTCATAATATGAAATTGGTTTTGCATTTGGAAATATTAAATTTGCTAAATCTTTATAATCCATTTTTACTCTTCCTTTCAGTAATTGCTTTTAAATATTATTTATTATACTCTATTTTATTCTCTTTTTCAAGATATCC
>FR902192.1 GCA_000437855.1 Clostridium sp. CAG:567
CCAAAATTCTCCGTCCCCAATGGCACATTTTTAACTGATTTCTGCTTTTATTTTATTAAATGCAAATGCAAAAATGACAAATCCTGCCATAAAAAATAAGCTTGTTTTAAATAATGAAAACCCGACATAATAGATAATATGGTATGTAAATAAAAAATCATAAATTAATAAAATGATACTTGCAAAAATAATAAGTAAAAAAGAAAATTTGATACCAGATCTCATCAAATTAATAATAGTATTATCCAAATTCTTAAATTCTAATAATATTTGTTTCACTTTAAATCCCTCACTTAATTAAAATACATTATAATTAAATGTTAACATAAAATTAAAAGAAAAACAAAGGAAATTTGTGCCATTTGCATAAAAAAAGATGCTATTTCTAGCATCTTTTACACCTTAAAAAACTGTGCACAATTTTTTAAGCTTATGCATTCATTGCATTTAATTTTTTTGCCATGTTAGATTTTTTTCTAGCAGCTGTGTTTTTTACAATAACACCTTTTGTACAAGCTTGATCTACTTTTTTTGTAGCAGATGCTAATAATTTTGTAGCTTCTTCTTTATTTCCAGCTTCTACAGCTTGTTCAAATTTTTTAACTGCAGATTTATATCCTGATTTAATCATATTATTTCTAAGAGTTTTCTTTTCAATAACACTAACACGTTTTATTGCTGATTTTATATTTGGCATATTTTGCACCTCCCTTTTAAGCTCTCATAAATTGACTAAAATATTATATCATGTAATAAGGTTTTTGACAAGGCTTTTTTGAAAACTGATTGAAAAATATAT
>FR902193.1 GCA_000437855.1 Clostridium sp. CAG:567
TGGAGCAGGAACAGCAACAGTAAGCTTTGAAGTAACAGTAAATGAAAATATAGAATTATCAAGTGTAATTAATAAAGCAAAAGTAAATGACAAAGACTCTAATGAAGTAACAACAAAAGTTGTAACATATTACACTATTGAACATTACTATAATAATGTACTTGACTCAAGTGAAACAGTTACATCAGAGGAAAAAGAGATTGGAACAGTTATAAATGGTGGTTATGAATTAAAAGAAAAAGGTAAATTTAAATTTGTAAGAGATACTGGTTTACCACTTACATTAGTAGCAGATTCTGCGCAAAATGTAATAAAAGTATATTATGAAGAGCCTAACATAACAGCAACAAAAACAAATAACTCAAAAGGAAAGAAACTTGTTGAAGGCGATAAAGTTGAATATATAATAAATGTTACAAACAACGGAAATGTATCAGGAGATGCAACTATTACAGATGAGATTCCAAAAGGATTAAAAGATGTATCTTTTGTGGAAACAGAAACAGGAAAAAATGATACTGTACAATTAAATGAAACAACTATTACATGGAATGTAAAAGAACTTGGCAAAGATGAAACCAGAAGAATAAAAATTACTGCAACTATAAGTGAAGTAGAGAAAGAAACCACTATAACTAATGAAGTAAAAGTAGATGGTAATAAAACAGATGAAACAACAATTACAGTTACAAAACCAATAATAGAATCTAGTAAAACAGCAACTACAATATTAAAAAGAGACAACAAAGGAAATGTAATACCAGGTCAAGATTCAACAAAAGCAGAAGTTGGAGACACAATTATTTATACAATAACAGCTACAAATAAGTCAGATGTGGAATCAGATATTGAAATAAGTGATGATTTATCTAATTTACCAGTAACATTTATAGATGGAAGCATAAAAGTAAATGGAAGTACTTCAACAAAAGCTAAATATGAAAATGGAAAAGTAACATATAAATCAACATTAGCAGCAAATGCAACAGTTACATTAGAATTTAGAGTTACAGTAAATGAAGGAACATCGGTAAAAACTGTTATTAGAAATGTTGCAATTGTAAATGGTGAAGAAAAAGATGCAACAACTACAGTAGTTAAAAAAGTTTGTGTAAAAACAACAGCAGAAACAGTAAATTCATTAGATATGATTTTAGTACTAGATGTTTCAGGAAGTATGAAGGAAAATAGTAGACTAACTAATTTAAAATCTGCAGCTAAAAATTTAACAAATAAATTATTTAGTGTACAAACAGATTCTACATTAACACTTATAACATACTCAAAAACAGCTAGTGAACCAACAACATATCAATATAACCAAAAAGCTCAAGCATTAAAAGCAATTAAAAATCTAAAAGCAGATGGAGGAACAAACTTCTATAAAGCATTAGAAAAAACAATTGATGCTGTAGGAGATAATCCTAATAGAAATACAATAGTTGTATTCTTAACAGATGGTGCACCAACTTTCTATACAAAAGATGGAGAACCAGGAAATCATTTAGTAACAAGCTCAAATAGAAGTGATAACAAGAATTATGAAAATAACCTTAGACCACAAATAATCCAAAAAGCACAAGAGCTAAAGGCTAAACCTAATACAACAATATATTCAATAGGAGTAGGAATTGCTGGAAATGAAGTACAATATGTTGAAAGAGATGTACCAGCAGAATTACAAGGAATATTTGATGGTACAAGAGAAGTAGAAATTGGAGAATACTGGAGCAAACAAACAATAACATATCATTATATGAAAGTTAAAACTTATGCGGAATATTTATTAAACAACATAGCATCAAGTGGAAGCTATATAAATACAAAAGACATTAATTCAACATTTGATGATATATTTAAACAAGCAACCTCATCTGAGCATATATATATGGCAGAAGATGTGCCTGTAACAATAAATATACCAGAAACAAAAACAATTATAAGTGATATACAAGTTAAAATAGGAAATGGTACACCTACAGCATATACATTAAATAAATTAAGAAATGGAATTGATGGACTAAAATATACAGATGGTGTAGGATTTACTTGGACAATAACAGACATTAATACATTAAATAAAGAGCTTTATATATCTTATACAGTACAAGGTATAGCAAATAATTAAAATAATAAATACAGGTAGTTTCCACACTACCTGTATTTTAAAGATAAAAGGAGTATAACTTTATGAGAATGGAAAAAAATAGGCAGAGAAGAAAGAAAAGACGATTGATAATTGGTATAATTCTAATTACTTTATTAATAATTTTATCTGCCATATATATGTGGAAAAAAATGCAAGAACAACAAGTAGAAAATGAACAAAAGGAAATAGAAGCGAAAATGGAAGAAAATGAAAAAAAGTTAGAAGAAGAAAAAGAATATAATGGAATGAAGATAAAAAATATTATAATAAATAAAAATGAAAAAGATATTGAATTAAAAGCAACAATACAAAATACAACATCAAAAGAATTTAAAGCTAAAAAGGTAACTATAGTATTTTTAAATGATGAAAAACAAGTTGTTACAAAATATAGATATTATTTAAACAATATAAAAGTGGGAGAAAGTACGGAAATAGAACTAATAGGTGAGAATATAGGATATGCATCTGATTTTGAAATAAAAGATTAAATATAAACTTGAAACAATTTATTAATTATAATATAATAAAGAAAAAATGGAGAAAAGGACAAAAATGAATTTACAAAAGAAGTTACAGAATTTAGGAATTGAACAAATAGAAAAACTAAGTAATGAATATGTAAGAGCTATTGCATTTAATGTAACAGAAGCGTTAACATCAGCATTTCCAATAATATATAATGATTACAACAATATTTTTGCTCAACTTATAAATTGTAATATGTATACTGTAAGGATTACAAAACAAATTTCAAGTGTAAATTATATATATGAAAATAATAGTATATATATTGATGAAAACATTGATTTAACTACAATAAATGAACAAATAATTCATGAATGTATTCACTATATACAAGACAGTAGAAATAAACATGGAAAGCTTGATAAAATTGGTCTATGTAATTTTGGAAGATTTTCAGTATTCGGTTTAGGAATAAATGAAGCAGCAGTACAATACATATCAGCAAAGACAGTAGAAAATAATACTACAATGCTTGAAAAATATGGGGTTAGAGTAAAAACAATTAGTCCAAATTATTATCCATTTTTAACTAATTTAATAGAACAAATAGTGTATTTAATAGGTGAAGATGTTTTAGTAAAAGGAATTTTAAATGATGGAAGAAAATTAGAAGATGAATTATTAAATACATTTGAATCAAATACTAAAAGAATCATAAATCAATTTGATATTATAATTGATATAAATAATAAACTAAGTACAGAAAATAATCCAGAAAAAATAAAAATATATCAAGAAGAAATTTCAGCAATGTATATTGACACACAAAATAAAATTTTTAGTACATTTTTTGAAAAGATTTTACCAAAACTTACAACTTGCCAAGAAGTGGATTATTATATGGATAAAGCAGTTTGCTATAGAGGCTTAATGGGAATAAGTACACAAGAAAGATTTTTATTTGGAAGTTTTTATGATATTAAGTTAGAAGAATTAATAAGTAAATATGACAGAAAAAAAATTAAAATTAGTAGAAGAAGAGATAGTAACACACTTGCTGTTATATCAAATAATAAAATAATAAAATTAATAAGAAAAATTGTAGCGTATTTTTCAGCACAAAAAGATAAACAATAATTAAAAGCGAAAATAAGTAATAATACTTGTTTTCGCTTTTAAAATAACATATTTAAAATATTTATAACAGCTGTAATGAAAGCAATTTTCCATGAAAGCCTTCCAGTAGTTGTAAAAATATTTTTTACAATTGTTAAATTATAGTCTTTACGTACAACTAAGGCTAAGCAATTAGGTTCAGGTATATTTTCATTTTTGGGTTCTACTACATTAGAATTAATTGTGTTGTTTTGAGATGAAAAGTCAGAAACTTCAATATTATTTGATTGATTGAAAAATGAATCTGAATCAGTGCCAAAATCTTTCTCGGCAAAAGCTGCATAACTTGCCTTAACTTCGTTTAAAATTTTAACAGCGTAGATTGTAGCATTACTAACAACTTCAGCTTTTTCATTTGGAACTTCTAACATAATATCACCTCTCTTTTGTATAAATATCTAAGTAAAGTATAACATTCAAAAATATATAAGTAAAGAAAAAACGACAAATTTTGTGCTAACATGCATATATTTTATAAAAACTATTGAAATAAATACCAAAATGTGGTAATATAAATTATAGTTTTAAAGGCAAAGAAAAAGAGGAGTAAGTTTTAACTAACTATAAAGAGAACAGAAGTCACCGGCTGAAAGCTTCTGATAGTATAGAAAACTGAAGGTAGCTTTGGAGCTGATAAATTGAAATAGCAGTAAATTTATCCGTATAACTTGCGTTAAAAGTAACTAAGATTAACAATAAAATTGTTAAATTAAGGTGGTACCGTGAGAATAATACCTCGCCCTTATTTCAGGGCGAGGATTTTTGTTTTAATAAGGAGGAATGTGAGATGCACGAATTAGAAGGAAAGTTTGAACCAAAAACCTTTGAAGAGGAAATTTATAAAAATTGGAATGAAAAGGGCTATTTTAAACCATCTAATGACAAAACTAAAAAGCCATATACAATAGTAATTCCACCACCAAATATTACTGGTAAATTACACATGGGTCATGCTCTTGATGAGACTTTGCAAGATATTTTAATTAGATATAAAAGAATGCAAGGTTTTAATACTTTATGGGTTCCAGGAACAGACCATGCTTCAATTGCAACAGAAGCTAAAATAGTTGAAAAACTAAAAGTTGAAGGGATTACAAAAGAAGATCTAGGTAGAGATGGTTTCTTAAAAAGAGCATGGGAATGGAAAGAAGAATATGGTGGAACTATATTAAATCAGCTTAAAAAATTAGGTTGTTCTTGTGATTGGTCTAGAGAAAGATTTACAATGGACGAAGGTTTATCTAATGCTGTAAAAGATGTATTTGTTGATTTATATAATAAAGGACTAATTTATAAAGGAAAAAGAATGATAAATTGGTGCCCATATTGCAATACTTCAATTTCAGATGCAGAAGTAGAATATGAAGAAGAGCCAACACATTTATGGCATGTTAAATATCCTGTAAAAGGAGAAGAAGGTAAATTTGTTATAGTAGCAACTACAAGACCAGAAACAATGTTAGGAGATACTGGTGTTGCAGTACATCCAGATGATGAAAGATATAAAGACTTAGTAGGAAAAACTGTAATATTACCAATTATGAACAAAGAAATTCCTATTATAGCAGACGAGTTTGTAGAAAAAGAATTTGGAACAGGTGCTGTAAAACTTACACCTGCACATGATCCAAATGATTATCAAGCAGCATTAAAACATAACTTAGAAATTATACCTGTATTTGATGAAGAATTTAAAATGAACAATTTGGTACCTGAATATAAAGGTATGGATATGTATGAAGCAAGAGAAAAAATAGTTGAAAGATTACAAAAAGAAGGATACTTAGTAAAAATAGAAGACTATACTCACAATGTAGGAAAATGCTATCGTTGCCACCATACAATTGAACCACATATTTCAGAGCAATGGTTTGTAAAAATGGAACCTTTGGCTAAACCAGCTATTGAAGCAGTTAGAACAGGTAAAGTAGAATTTGTACCTGAAAGATTTGATAAAATTTATTACAATTGGATGGAAAATATTCAAGATTGGTGTATTTCAAGACAATTATGGTGGGGTCACAGAATACCAGCATATTATTGTCAAAAATGTGGAGAAGTTATAGTATCAAAAGAAGAGCCACATAAATGTACAAAATGTGGAAGCACAAATTTAAAACAAGATGAAGATACATTAGATACATGGTTTAGTTCGGCATTATGGCCATTTTCAACATTAGGTTGGCCAGAGCAAACCGAAGACTACAAATACTTCTATCCAACAAGTACATTAGTTACAGGTTATGATATAATATTCTTCTGGGTAGCAAGAATGATATTCTCAGCATTAGAACATACAGGTCAAGTACCATTTAACAAAGTATTTATTCATGGAATAGTACGTGATAGCTTAGGAAGAAAAATGTCTAAGAGTTTAGGTAATGGAATTGATCCATTAGAGATTATTGCAAAATATGGTACAGATGCTTTAAGATTTTCACTAGTTTTAGGAATATCACCGGGAAATGATATTAGATATATGCCTGAAAAATTAGAATCAGCATCAAACTTTGCAAACAAGTTATGGAATGCATCAAAATTTGTTTTAAGCAATATGCCGAAAGATGGTTCAAAATTGGCAGAAGATAGATTGCCAGAAAACTTATGTTATGAAGATAAATGGATTTTATCTAAATTAAATAAATTAGTTAAAGAAGTAACTAATAACTTAGAGAACTTTGAGCTTGGAATTGCAACACAAAAAGTATATGACTTTATTTGGAATGAATTCTGTGACTGGTATATTGAAATGGTAAAATCTCGTTTATATGATGAAAATTGCACAACAAAATTTGCTGCACAATATACTTTAAACAAAGTATTAAAAGATTCATTAAAATTATTACATCCAGTAATGCCATTTGTAACAGAAAAAATATATATGCAACTATACCATAATGATGAAAGCATAATGATTTCAAAATGGCCAGAATATACAGAAAGCCTATCATTTGAAAAAGAAGAAGAGCAAGTAGAAAAATTAAAAACAATAATAGTTGGAATTAGAAATTTACGTACAAACTTAAATGTTCATCCAAGTAAAAAATCTAAATTGATATTTGTAACAAAAACAGCAAATGATATGTTAAAAGAATCAAGTGCAATGATACAAAAATTAGGATTTGCAAATGAAATAGATATACAAGAAAACAAAGAAAATATACCTCAAAATGCAATGTCAGTTTTAGCAGATGGAATAGAAGTATATATACCATTTGAAGAATTGGTTGATTTAGAAGCAGAAAAACAAAGACTACAAGGTGAAAGAGCAAAACTACTTTCTGAAGTTGCAAGAGGAGAAAAAATGCTTTCAAATCCTGGTTTTGTAAACAAAGCACCAGAATCAAAAATAAATGAAGAAAAAGCAAAACTTGCTAAATATAAAGAAATGCTAGAAAAAGTTGAAGAAAGAATCAAAAGCATATAGCGCAAATAACTGGTAGCCATAGGCTACCAGTTATTTGCGCTTTTTCCTCCTTAGGTTATCAAAAACTTCCTCGTCTTATCATAAAATCAACAAAAATATTCTAGAAAATCAATAAATTCCTAAAGAAAAAAATGTCGAAAACTTCCTAAAAAACGACAAAACCTCCTAGTTTTCACTCTAGCAATAAACTGGAAAAAAATGTATAATAGGACAAGCAATAACAATAAGGAGGTACACGTATGACAAGTGAATTTGATAAACTAGATAATTGCTTATATATTCAAATTACAGATGAAATAGACCATCATACAACAGAAATAATAAGGAGGAAAATGGATAATGAAATTACGAGATTTATGCCTAGAAAAGTTGTGTTTGATTTTAGTAAGGTTTCTTTTATGGACAGCGCAGGAATAGGACTATTGATAGGAAGATACAAACTAACTAAAATGCTTGGAGGAATTACAGAAATAAAAAATACAAGTAAGTCAATTGAAAAGGTATTAGAAATGAGCGGAATTACTAGAATAATTCCAATTACTCAAAATGGTAAAGTAAGTTAAGGAGGGGAAAAAATGAAAAGTAGGTATGATAATGAAATGGAGCTTCAATTTATAAGTAAATCAAGAAATGAAGCTTTTGCTCGTATTACAGTAGCAGCATTTGCTGCACAATTAGATCCAACAATTGAAGAGTTGGCAGATATAAAAACTGCTGTATCAGAAGCCGTTACAAATTGCATAGTCCATGCTTATGAAGATACAGAAGGAATAATAAAATTAAGAGCTACATTACTTGACAATGTACTTGAAATAGAAATTTCTGATAATGGAAAAGGAATTGAAGATGTAGAACTTGCAAGAAAACCTTTATATACAACAAAGGGAAATTTAGAAAGGTCTGGAATGGGCTTTACTATAATGGAGAGCTTTATGGATGAAATAGAAATTCATTCAGTAGTTGGAATAGGAACAAAAGTAGTAATGAAAAAAAGAATAAAAAAAGAAGATAACGAAATAATAGAAGAAGAAAAAAATGCTCTAATCAATTAAGATAGGAGGCATTTTTTTATGCAAGAAGAATTTGAAAATAAGATAGAAGACATTATAAAAGCACAACAAGGTGATAAAAATGTAATGCAATACTTAATAGAATCTAATAAAGGTCTTATTTGGAGCATTGTTAAGCGTTTTCAAGATAGAGGTTATGAATTAGAAGACTTATACCAAATAGGTGTAATGGGTTTTATAAAATGCATAAAAAGATTTGATAGCAATTTTGAGGTTCGATTATCTACTTATGCAGTTCCATATATTTTAGGTGAAGTTAAAAGATATATTAGAGATAATGGACCTATAAGAATTAGTAGAAGTTTAAAAGAACTTGCAATAAAAGCTTTAGAGACCAAAAATGAATATTATAGAAAAACAGGCCAAGAAATTAAAATAGAAGAACTTTCTAAATTACTTGGAACATCTAAGGAGGAGATTACTCTATCATTAGAGGCATTTCAGCCAATATATTCAATAGATGAACAATTGGGAGATGATGAAAATGATGGATTGAGTTTATTGGATAAAATGTCAAGTCATATTGATGAGGCAAATGTTTTAACGAATAAACTTTGTATTCAACAGGCTATTAATAATTTGAAAGATAATGAAAAACAAATAATTTTTTTGAGATATTATAAAGGAAAAACACAAACTGAAATTGCTAAGATTATGGGTATTACTCAAGTGCAGGTTTCTCGTATAGAAAAACGAGTGCTAGAAAATATGAGGGTAAAATTAGCAATTTAATTAAAATGAATTAGCAATAGTAATATGAAAACTTTTCTCCGTTCCATCCCTGCGAAAAGTATCATATTACTATTGATGTAAAAGTTAAATAAATTGCTCATAGTAAAGGAGAGTAAATTGAAAAGATTTTTAGCATATATTCTAATATTTTTGATATTGTGTTTTTCCATTCCAATAATATTTACTAGTAAAGCAAAGCCGACAATTTCAAACAATACAGAAAATAAAGAAGAACAGCAAACAGTGGCAGATTATGATTATAAGCAATACAACACTGTAAAACTATTACATACATCAACCAACAAAGTAGAAAAACTAGGGTTAGATGAATATTTGTATGGAGTAGTAAGTAGTGAAATGCCGGCAAGTTTTGAAAAAGAAGCATTGAAAGCTCAGGCTGTTGTTGCTAGAACATATACTTTATATAAAATTATAAATGGTGGAAAAAAACATGGAAACGCTAATATATGTGATTCATCAACTTGTTGCCAAGCATGGATTTCGAAGGAGAAAAGATTAGAAAGATGGAAAGAAGAAAACAGAACTGAATACTGGAATAAAATTGTAAGTGCAGTAAATGAAACAAAAGGAAAAATGATAACATACAATGGTAAGCCAATAAATGCTTTTTTTCATTCAAATAGTGGTGGTTATACAGAAGCACCTTTGAATGTATGGGGAGGAAGCGGATACCCATACCTAAAATCAGTTGAAACATCTGGAGAGGATGCATATAATCAGTATTCGTCAAAAGCAACATTTACTAAAAAAGAATTTGAGGAAAAAACAAAGAAAGTTTATAGTAATTTTAAAATAGACTTTTCTAAAGAAGACTGTATAAAAATAAAAGAATATACAGAAGGTAATAGAGTAAAGTTGATTAAAATAGGAAATTTGGAATTATCAGGAGTAGAAGTTAGGACTCTACTTAGTTTAAGGTCAGCAAATTTCAAAGTAACAATTGAAAAAGATAACATTATATTTGAAGTAACTGGCTATGGTCATGGGGTAGGAATGAGTCAAACTGGTGCAGATAGCTTAGCAAAACAAGGCAAAAGTTATGAAGAAATAATCCATCATTTTTATTCTGGAGTAAAAGTACAAGATATTTAACATTTTTGTATAAATTTCTCAAACTTGTAAATAATTATACTAAAGAAAAATTAAGGAGGAATTATTATGAGAAGAAACTATAGAGGAAGGTTTACAGAGAGAATAGATACTAAAAAAATGTTATATATTGCAGGTACTATACTGGCTTTGGCAATAATAGCTTTTGTTATAACTTTTTTTGTTTATGGAAATACATTAAATAAAACAAATGAACTTAGTAAAATAAATACAAATTCATTAGGAACAATCACTGCAATAGAAGAAACAAGTACATCTTATGGTAAAACAGTTGATGAAGCAAAAAACGATATAGAAGATTCAAATAAAATTGCTGTTAATACAAGTACTATGAAAGATGAAAAAATAGACACAAAAAAGAATGAAAATAAAACAACAGTTAAAGATACAGAATCTAAAAATGAAACTAAGACAGTTACTGTAAAAGATCCGGAATTTAAAATGCCAGTAGAAGGTTCAATAATGAAGGAATTTGCAGATAATAAATTGGTATATTCTAATACTTTAGATGTGTGGACAACACATAACGGAATTGATATTTCAGCTGATAAAACAACAGTTGTAAAAGCATCTTCAGAGGGAACTGTAAAGTCAATAAAAAATGATCCACGTTATGGATTAACAGTTATTATAGAACATACAAATGGATATAAAACTGTATATTCAAATCTTTTATCAACTGAATTTGTTGTAGAAGGTGAAAAAGTTAAACAAGGACAAAGTATAGGAACAGTTGGAACTACTTCTGCATTTGAAGTATCAGATGAGCCACATCTTCACTTTGAAATTATAAAAAATAATGAACAATTAAACCCAGAACTTTATATAAAATAAAGTGTAAAATTAAGGTCAATAGAAAAAGTAATTTCTATTTGGAAAAGTGTAAAATTAATCTGATTTTTTTATAAAAAACTATTTACAATATTCGAAAAAAAATATACAATACCCTTATAAAATAATAAGGAGGATGTAAAAATGAAAAGCGAAAAAGATTGGTTAGTAACTTTATTACTATGTATATTTTTGGGAGGAATAGGAGTTCATAGATTTTATGCAGGAAAAATTGGAACAGGAATATTACAATTAATTACTCTTGGCGGATGCGGAATATGGACTTTAGTAGATCTTATAATGATTATAACAGGAAGCTTCACTGATAAAGATGGAAACAAAATCACAAATAACTAAAATAGTATTATTTATTATAATTAATGCAATAATATTGTCAGTTTTATATGCAATACCAATAAACAGTAAGATAATGGAAAATCTATGCATATATAAACTAATATTAGGCAAAGAATGTTGGAATTGTGGAATGACGAGAGCTTTCTTATCAATTTTACATTGTAACTTTAAAAATGCATTGAATTATAATAATAAAGTAGTATTAGTGTTTCCAATGACAATAGCTATATACATTAATACATGGTATAAATATATTATAAAAAATAAGCAAGAACAAAATTAAAAATATTCTTGCTTATTTTATTATATAAAAAAAGAAAAATATTGTTAAAAAATAATAAAAATTATTGAAAAAAATTAAATTTATAGTATTTTAAAAAAGAAGATAAATATAAAATAATAACTAACTAAAAGATATAAATAAACCTGTTGGAGTAAGTGAATATAAGCTTTTACAAGATATACCAGAATATTTACAATCACAATTACCAAAAGCAGAAAAAATTGAATTGCATATTAAGGATATTGAAGAAATAGAAAAACAGCAAGATAATGAGGAATAATACATTAAATTTTCTCGACAGTGTCAAGATAATTGTGCAACGGCAGTTGCACAATTAGAAAAAGTAAATATGTAATTGAATTATCCAAACACCTGGACAATTTAAAAACAAAAATCGTTTTAGATTAAAAACTCTAAAGCGATTTTTTTATGGAAATTTTTTATCTACAATTTAAAGATATAAAACTATATAACTTTATAAAAAAAGGAACTAAAGCCAAAATAAAACGAAACAAGAGAGGAGGGAGAGGGCAAATGTCAAATCTAAATTTAAAAGGTTTATGAATTCCAATAGAAATATTAACAGATACAAATTTAAGTGATAAAGAAAAACACATTTATTCTATTATAATGTTTTTAAATAAAGAACATCATAGGCAATTACTATATATAAAAATAATAAAAGTGGAGATTTTTGAAAAATATCTGCTTTTATTATTGTCGCAGACAACAAGGTTCTGGGGTACCAGACTGCAATCTTGGATTGCTATGTCGGGTCAGGTTCTTATTTTTGCGTGGAAGTTTGAAACCGAGCAAGGTTTCATAAAGTCAAGAAAAAATCTGAAAAATGTTTTTCTTGACTTTTTCTTTTACCTAAATTGCAAAATGCGAATTTAAGTAAAAAACTAAAAAATTGCGAGTAGCAAATTTTTAGGCAATGGGGTGTGAGAAAATGTAATTTCCCTGCCATACGCTCAAACTTGTTTGACTAGTATGTTAGACATACAAAGTATATCTTGAGCAAAGAAGGAGGAAAAAGAAGATATGAGTTATGCAATAATAAGAAATGAAAATTAACAAGAGCTGAATCATACGGAGCATATGTTCACAATGATAGGAAAGCAAAAAATCATTCAAATAAGGATATTGATACAACGAGGACACATTTAAATTTCTATTGTAAGGAAAATGAAACAGCATACATTAGAAAATTTGATAGAATGAAAAAGGAATATGATTTACAAGGTAATTTAAGAAAAAATAGTATTATAATGTGCCAAATGATGATTACATCAGATAACGAATTTTTTAAGAAAATAGGTTTAGAAGAAACAAAAAGATATTTTAGAGAGAGTTATAAGTTTGTATGTAATTATAAAAATCTAGGGGAAAGAAATATAATATCTGCAGCAGTACATTTAGATGAAACAACACCACATATGCACTTGACGTTTATACCAGTAATTCATACAAAAGATGAACAAGGCAATGCAGTAGATAAAATTTGTGCAAGAGATTTTTGGAGAGGTAGAGATAGTTATAGCAAATTACACAGAATAATAGATAAATTCTATGAAACTATTGATAAATTCATACATTGGATTTGCGAAAAATTTGATATGGGTGCAGAAGATAATTTAATTAGAGATTTTCAAAAAGAAACTAATACTTTTTTAGACCCAGAAAAACAAATTAAAAAAGAAGAAAGAGAAATGGAATGGAATGGGATTTAGAGAGATAATAGGATTTTATAAAATGTTTTAAAAAATTTATTCTAAAATCTTTATATTTATATTTTTTATGGTATAATCAAAAGTAAAGAGAGATAATATGGGAGTGAAAATTATGAACATAAGAGAAATGGAAGAAAATGGAACAATAGATTATTATTTAGATTTAAAAAAATATATAAATGAATTTGTTAATAAAAATTATCCATTATCACAAGAAGATTTACGTTCTATATTAGAAAATACTCCAACTGAAAATGTTGTACAAAGGCAAGAAACACATAGAATTTTAAATGATGCAATGGAGGAAATTTTAACAAATGTTGCGGTTAGAAATGTTCAAATAATAAATGGAGCTAATGAAGGGAATTATACGGAATTTTCTACTAATGATTTTAAACAAGAAATATTTCAAATGAAACAAGAGATGTTAGAAAAATTATGGGAGGCACAGCATCAAGAAGAACAAATGCAACATGAAGAAGGTGAGCAAACAACAGAAGAACAATCTGATGTAGTAGAAGAACAAGTATATGCACAGGAAAGTGAAAACGCACAAGGAGAACAATTAATTGAGGATGTTGTTGAACAAAGTCAAAAAATTGAAATAAGAGCAGATGAAATAAGCGAAGTTAATGGAGAAATAAACCAAGCTGAAAGAGATTTTATACAGGAACAACAGCCACACCAAGATTTTGGAATGAGCATAGGAGAATAAAGTATGAATATTGAAACAAGACAAGCATATTCAGAAGTAAATAAATTTTTAGAATTAATTGGCGAAGAAATGTCAAATAAAATTCCTGTTAAGTTAAGAAAATTTTTTGAGCGTGAAATGGACAAAAATTATATTCCGACAATAAATACAAATATTCCTATTAAAGAACAAAATTTAAAAAGAAAGACAATAGCAATTATAGCTAGTTTGAATTTACAATATTGGTGTAAAGAAGATAAAAAACAAGAATTGATAGAAATATATTCTAATAATGAAAAGAAATATCAAGAAGATTTACAAGAAAAATATAATCCAGATAATATTTTTAAAAAGCGCACTCAAGAAAGTGTAATAGAGGAAAAGAATATTGAAAAAGAGTTTGCTTTGGTGGAATATAAGGAATCAATTTTCAAAAAGTTAATAAATAAAATAAAAAATATATTTCATATAAATTAAATAATAATGCTATATAATAAGAGAAAATTATATAGCATTTATAAATTTATGAGCCTATAGAAAATCTTGTGTAAATCGGATTTCCTTCCGATTGATAACTTGAAAAAATTTAATATTTTTATTATTAACATTATTTAAATAATATTTTTCTAAAAAATCAATACTTTAGAAAAAGTTGTGTAAGTTTAATAAGACTTAAGAAAAATCCTTCTTAAGCCTATTATTTTTAGGCTTTATTTTATATCCTGTAGAAGTATTTTTAAAGTTATAAAAAAAGCTCCTTCTTCTGATACGATTTACTATATATGTATTGGTTTAGGAATTTCTATAAAAGGTTTCTATGATAGTAAATTATTTGATGATTTAGATGATAACGACTAAAAAATAATAAAATTTATGCAAATAGTGAATTTTTAAAAATCATTTGACATATAATAAAATTGATGTTATAATAACATTAGCTAGCAAATCGAATGAACTCACAAAGGTTTGCACGAGATATGTGTCCGCATATCTCTTTTTTTATTGTTCAAAATAAAGAAAAGGCAGGTGTCCGCCTGCCCAAAAGATTAATCTTTGTTTGTGTCTTGGCTTTCATCATCATTATTACTTAAAAGTAACAAAACGATTAATCGCCAGATTAAATCAAATGAACTCACTCTAGTTGCACCTCCTTCCTCAAAGATTTCCTTTGGAAAAGGATGGATTTATTATACTTTAATTTTAGTTTAAAAACAATGCTTTTTCTACAATTTCAACAATTATTTTTAATCAACTTTATTTTTATTTCTACTTTTATATACATTTGCTTGATTTCTACATTGACTACTATCATATTCAGCTTTAGGTTTTTTTGCATAAAATACTTTACCACAATGTTTGCATATTTTTAAAGGATTTTTTTCACTGCAAAGCATAAATCCAAAAGCCATATCTATTGCTTGTTTTAAACAATTAGGTTGCCAAGAGATTTCTGGTGTATTTCCATACATGTTTATTTTATATGGTATTCCAGAAAAGTAATAATCATTTATAGTTTCTCTTGCTCTATATTCATCATAATCATTTATACTATTATTTGCTAAATCTACATATTTTTTGAATGTTTTATACATTTTTTTTGCATATTCAATTATCCAATCTATTTTTTCACAATAGAAACTAGAATAAATTAATTGATTGTTAAGAGATGTATGATTTAGCATTCTTTGCAAATCAGAATTTGTTTCTAGCTTCACTTTACCATTTGTTACTGTATAATTCATTTCATTATCTTTTGTGAATGGGAAAAACAAATCAAAATATTCTTTTGTTCTCATTACACAATTTTTATTAATAAAATTATTTTCTTTTAATGTTATCTCTTCATTTAATAGAAAATCTGCATTAATTGGTGCTTCAACCATAAAACCTAGTAAACCATATTGCTCTACAAAGAAATATGCACAAGTAAACTTAGTTTAATCATCTTCTGAATCTATACATATTCTTCCTATATTTAATAAATCCACCAATAATGGCTAGGTCATTCTAATTTCCAAACTACGCTAAGATATGCCCATGCAGATATAGAAAATAAAAAGGTATCTGCAAACGTAATTGAAAATAAACTTGCATTAGATACAAAAGATAAAAAAAAGAACAAATTACCAAACTTGCACTTTAGGTAATCTGTTTTACAAAATACATTTCTAACTATTTATAAAAATTCTAATTTTGGAAAAGTGTTAGAACTTTTGTTAGAACTTTGCACATTTTTTATAAATTAAAACCTCAAGTTCATCTTCTGAAACACTTGAGGTTCTAATGGCGCAGATGGACTTAATAAAACTCCCATCTTTCTTAGTATTTCTCATAGATTTACAGCTTACCGTATTTTTGGAACTTAGTTCCAAATTATTCTTATTAAATTTTTTAGTTCCAAATTTTCAATTTTATATCATATAAAATTCTATATTATTATTTTAATTTTAAATATTCTTCTTCAAATCTTTCAAAGTTTTCTTCTAATATAGTATTTGTATCTTGCATATACTTTGTGTATTTTTGATTTAATTCCTTTTGTCTTAAATATGAGTAAATATATCCATAAGTGTTTATAGTTGTAGTAATGTCTGCATGACCTAGAATTTTTTGTAATACTTCAATAGCAATTCCAGATTCTATACATCTTGTTGCAAAAGTATGCCTTAGCATATGAGTATGTGTATCACTTGATTTATAATTAACATAGTGTATTCCTTTTTTCTTACTAACTTTTTTATGTTTTAATGTTATAACTCTAAGTCCTGCATTTTTACATATTATTTTAAATGCTGAATTAACTTGTCCATCAGTATAAAAGTTGCCACTAGGTTTAGAAAATAATACATCATATTTATTTTCTTTGTATTGTTCTAATGCTTTTTGTATCACTGGTACTGCTAAAGGTGTAAGATCTATTGTTCTTAATCCATTTTTAGTTTTAGTTATATCTCCAATTACAACTTTATTGTTTATATCTTTTGTCAATGTTCTTCTAACATTAATGCTTCCAATATTTCCTACAATATTTATATCACTAGGTCTTAATGCAAGTATTTCTCCTATTCTCATTCCAGTATATAAAGCAATTAGTAATATTAGCTTATATTTTGATTTATGAGTTTTTAGATATTCTGTTAAAACATATTCTTCTTTTCTGGTAAAAGCATCAACCTTTTTATCTTCTTTAAAACTCTCTGGCTTTTTAATTCCCTCTCCAATTAAAAATGGATTTTTTTGAATAATACCATTTGCATAAGCAATAGAAAAAGCATTTTTAATTTTACTATAATATTTGTCTATTGAAGAATTAGATTTTGCTCGTTCACTTTCTAAATATTGTTTTATCTGGTTAGCTGTAACATTCTGTATTGGAATATTTGCGAATTTATAATTTCCAATTGCTTTTATAGTTTGCATATGCCTATTATAAGTGTTTGGTTTAATTTCCTTGTTTCTTACTCTTTTGGTTTCGTATGATTCACATATTGAAACAATAGTTGCATCTTTCTCTTTAGTTTTCTCAGTTTTCCCATGAATAGAAACATCTTGGATATATTCAAGCATTTTATTTAAGGCTTCTTCTTTTGTTTTTCCATTAAATTGCATCCTATTTGTATCTTTTGTTGTGGATTTTCTGCCATTTGTTAAAAGCTCTACTTTGAATTTGGGATAAATATAGAATTTATCGCAATGTTCTTTATCTTTACAATTATTGCAATCTTCACATTCTTTCATTTTGAATAGCTTTTTTCTATTAGCACAAAATTCTTTGTGATTACAATTACTACAAGTAGGGCATATTGGTCTATCATTGGCTTTTCTTTTATCTTTAGTAGTATACTCGTGTACAGAATAGTCTTTGCCTTCAACTAAAGTTTTCAAATTTCTTCCTCCTTTAAAAAATTTAAAGGAATACCTTGTCCGTTTTTCATCTCTTGTGATATAATCATTAAAGAGATAACGAAAAGATATCCCATCATTTCGGTCTAATCTCTGTTAGAGAATTTAGAAGTTCCTTTTCTAAGTTCTCATTTTTTATCTTAATGTTATAGATTTTGAATAGTCGTGTCTTTCCTTTAGAAATTCTTTAAAAGCATCTGCTTCAATCCACCAACTTCTACCAACTCTTTGAGCAGGGAATTCATTATTGTTAAATAATTCTAGTCCTTTCTTTGAACCAATTTTTAACAACTGGCATACATCTTTTAAAGAATATACTTTCATTCCAGCAAGTTCTTGCATAAATATCACTCCTTTCGCTTTAAAATTTGGTGCAAAAAATACCTCATCACTAAAGATGGGGTATTACCTTACTTGTTCTTTATAAAATCTTTTTACTTTTCTTTTGTATTTTTTTGGTAAAACATATGAAGTTTTTATTTTATCGTCTAATATTAAATTTCCGTCATTATCTTGTTTATAAACACTTATATTTGATTTTACAAATGCATCAGTAGAAATTCCAAAAGAATGTCTAGACATTTGCCTTGCATCACTATCTAATAAAGCCTGTAGTTTTTCGTAATCTTCTTTATCAGATTTATCTTTTTTTCTTTCATAAGTTTCTAAATATTCTTTATTATATTTAGCTTTTCTTAATTTTGCTTCTTGATGTCTTCTTTGCTTTTCTTCTGGATATCTATCATCATTTCTAACAACTTTTGAAACATATTCGCTACTCACTTTAAAAAACTCTGCAATATCTTTTTGCTTCATATGCTCTTCAAAATACATTTTTAAGATTTCTTCTACCATTTTTTTACCTCCTTTCTTGGTTGATTTTTATACTTGCTAAATTTTAAGCATAATAATCCTATATATATTGTACTTACAAATTTTGCAAAAATTATTGCTTTTATTTACTTTATGTAGTACAATTTAAGTATGATAAAGTACCTAGCAACAATCTATGTTAATAGCTAAGCACACTAAAATAATAACATAGTAATTTTTGAAAGTCAACAACTTTTTTAAAATTTTTTAAGAAATTAGGGGGAAATTATAATGATTAAGGAAAAGAATCCCAATTATAAAGGGCTTTGGGCTAAATATAAAAAATATGAAATTTTAAAAATAAATAATGAATACTATATTAGACCAGATAAAAAAGCTTCTTATGAAATCTATGATGTGTTTGATAAAGAAAAAGAACTTCTTGTAGATTTTCTTTTAATTGGTAGAGAAGCTATGAATTATGCAGATATAAATGATGCTAATTGTGATTTAATGTCTACAGAAACTAAATATCAAGATATGATTTTAGATTTTGTAAATAAATATGGTATGTTTGGAGAACTTACATATAGATTATTAAATACTCACATAATTTCATCTGGTAAAGCACTAACTCAAGGATATTCTAATATTGATGAAGTGTCTGCTAGTACATATATAAAACCATATTTTATTGGTAATGAAGATATACAAAGAATAGATTTCGATCATGGAGTTAATGAAGATATATTAAAATATGTATATGGCTCTGATAATCCAAATGGAGATTTATTAAATAGCTTTGATAAAGGCGAAGATTTTAGTATTGTATTTTCTAAATGCTATACTGAAAAAATAGCTAATATTTTAGTAATGGCTAGAGCTTTATATAGAATATTTAATTCAGTAGAAAATAGCTCTTGGACTGAAAATGAAGATAAAAAAGCAATATATCAAAAATATGCAAATATGTTTAACCCTAACAATGTAGCATTTAATTTTGATTTTGCAGATGAAAAAACATTTTTAAATTGGAATTTCAATTCTCTATTCCAAGCTATTGAGCTAATACTTGCTTTTAATGAAACAAATGAAAGAAAAGAAGTTAAAATGTGTAAACATTGTTTTAAACCATTTATTGCAAAAAATTTAAATAGTGATTATGATACAGCAAGTTGTAGAAATGTAGCAAATGTTTATAGAAGCAGAGCAAAAAATAAATAAACTAAAAAAGCAAATAACCTTTAGACTAAATCTAAAGGTTACTTGAAATCAACTTGACCGTCTTTCAGGTCTAAATGTCTTATTTATTGAGTGTATTTCAACTCATAACAGAATTGCTTCTGTTAATATTATTATACTCAATTTATTAAAAAAAATCAACAAAATGTTAAAAATTTTTAACATTTTGTTAAAAAATATGTTAATATAATGCTAATTTAGCTTTTAGGAGGCATAAACTTTGAATATAAATGATGAATTAAACAAACTAAATACAAACCAACAACAAGAATTAGAAAAATGGTTTGCTGAACAAATATTTAAATTAAATAAAGTAAATAAAAATGAACAACTAAACTATGTGCCATATGTTACTAGAAAACAAGTTGTATGGGTGGATTTTGGAGTAAATGTTGGTCAGGAATTAAATCATTCACACCCTGCTGTTGTACTTTATTCAAGGCCAAATGTTGGTACAGTTCTTGTTGCTCCACTAACAAGTAAATCCAACACATCTGATGTTGTTATTGATATTGGAGAAATAGAAAATTTTGAAGGGTTTTCATATTGTAAGATAGACCAATTACGAGCAGTAAGTAAATTAAGAATACAAACTAAAAAGCATGAAAATAAGTACTATAATAACTACAATAGAGAAACTGGAGAATATTCTAATCCAGAATTATCTACAGAACAAATGAATTTAATAGATAAAGCTATACAAGAATTGAAATTTAAATCGAAATAAATAATGGCAAAGTTTTGGCAGAGTAATGGCAGAGCTTTATCTTACTGCTTAGATAAAAAAGCAGTAAGTTTAGCAGTATGAAATGACAAAGTATAATTCATTAAAGGAAAGGAAGTTTTTAATGGAGAATATAGTAATTAGAAAAGCAATTTTGGAAGATGTTAGCTACATCCAAAATTTAAATAACGAATTATTTAAATTGGAAAAAGAAAACTATGACACAACTTTAGTTTTGAACTGGGCTTTAACAGAAGAAGGCAAAGATTATTTCGAAGATTTAATCAAAAATCAATATGTCATAGTCGCAACATTAGAAGATAAAATTATTGGTTATCTAGCAGGTTCAATAAATGAAAAAGGTAGTTATGAAGAAATACAATATGGTGAAATTAATAATATGTTTATAAAAGAAGATTACAGACTATATGGCATTGGCAAAAAACTAATAAATAATTTTAAAAATTATTGCAGAAATAATAATATCAGCAATTTAAAAGTGGTTGCAAGTTCAAAAAACAAAAATGCAATAGAGTTTTATAGAAAAAATGGATTTGATGATTTTAATTTAACTTTAACTATGAATATTGGAGATTAAGATATGGATGGATTTTATGTAGGAGATATAATTGGCAATTCATATACTCACGAAAATGAGAAATATAACTTAAAAACAAAGGATTTTGAACTATTTACAAATAGAAGTAAATTTTCAGATGATACTATTCTATCTTTTGCAACTATATATTGGCTATTGCATACACATCATGAATCTACTGAAATGATAACAGTTTTAAAAAAATTTTACGAAGAATACCCAGATAAAATTCCAACTATCTATGGAGAATCTTTTGTAAATTGGGTTACAAATGTAAATGATGAATACAGAAAATCATCTGGCAATGGTGGTGCAATGAGGTCTGCTGTTATTGGATGGTATGCTAAAGATATAGAAGAACTTAAAGAATTAGTATATAAAGCTATTATGCCTACTCATAACGAAGAAGGAGCAATTAAAGCATCCGAAATTGTTGCAATTTCTATATTTCTATTTAAAAATAATTATACTAAAGAGGCAGTATTGAATTATATTGAAGGTAATTATAATTATGATTTACATGAAAATATAGATTCATATAAAAACTATTACACCTATACATCAGATGCAAAAGAAACTGTAAGACCTGCGTTAATTGCTTTCTTTAACTCGACTGACTATGAGGATAGTATTAGAAATGCGGTATCTTTTGGTGGAGATACAGATACTATTACTACAATAAATTCATCAATAGCAGAAGCATATTATAAATTGATTCCTAAAGATATATTAGAAAAAGCGATAAAATATTTACCAAATGAATTTATAAATATATTAAATGATTTTAAAAAATATATAAATAAAAATTGTTAAAAAGGAATTAATAAATATGGAAGAATTAAAACAAATAATTGATAATAAATGTGCAGAATTTAAAGGTTTAAAAATATATACTGGATGGTTTTATGATTTTGCAGAGATGCTTTTACAACAAGGGTATACTCAAAAACAAATAAGTAATATATTAGAACAGATAATGAGTAATGATTGTATGGAAAATATGAGTGGAAAAGGTATGATGAAGTATTTTGGAAATGTACAATCTTCTATCGATAATGAAAAAGCCTTTTTTGATTATACAAAGAGCAAATTAGATACACAACATCTAGAATATCTTAAAAAAGGGCTACAATATGCAGTACAAGAGGCTAAAAATGTAGGAAACTTTATTGATGCTTTTATCAAATATGTTGTAATAACTAATTTTGAAGACTTACAGCTTCAATATAAAGACCAAACATCAGAACATTGGGAGCAAATGCTTGTAAGTTGTTGCTTAGGAGATTTTGCTTTAAGTACTATGCTATGCGAAGCAGAATCAGATAAAATATATTTTGATGAACTTCATACAAGAAAAAATCTAACAGGTACTAAAATTGGTGCTGTTTTATTTAAAGGGCTGTTTAAAAAGATACACCATGAATTTCCTGACAGAGATTTATATACATTAAGATTAAAAAAAGATAATGAAGGTGCTAAAAGATTTTATGAAAGAATGGGTGGAACTGTTTATGATTATGGAAATGAATCACAATTTGGAGTAGTCTATAAAAAAGAAAATTTGAAAGAATTATCTGAAAAAGATGTTGCTCCTCCTACTTTATATCCTAGTAGAAAAGAAGAGTTTTTAAATAGCTTAAAAGTTGATATAACTAATAAAGAACAAGATCCATTTCCATCAGATGAAGATATTAGTAAAAAAATGGATATTAGTGATAAGTTTTATAGTTTTGATATGGATGATATTGATAAAAAGATAAAGATTCCAAAGCTAACCAAAAATGGAGAGCAGTTATATTTATATCGTAGGAGCATAAGAAATAGGCAATTAGGCTCTAGCAATTCTAGAATAGATTCACAATATTTTATCTTAAATAATTCTGGACAAATCGTTGGAAGAGTTCCTGTTTCAGTTTTAGAACCTTATTCATTAAGCATGGATTATTGGATAAAAGATGAGTTCCAAGGACAAGGCATAGGTACTGTAGTTCTAGAAGAAATCATTAGACAAATTTATGACGGAAAAGAATTCGATGGAATAGATTGCATTTCGGCTAAATTTCCAGATGCAAATAAAACATCAATACAAAATATTAAATTAGAAATATCAGATGATAATGAAGCTAGCATTAAAATTGCTATGAAAAATGGATTCAAAAAAGCAGGTGAACGATATTATTCACTAACCTTAAATGATTTTATTGAAAGAAATCAAGAAAGAGTCGAATAAATGAATAACTGCATTTATTCGACTCTTTTACTTTAAAAACATATTAATATCCGCCATCAATTGTAAGGATTTCTCCATTAATATAGCTTGCTTCTTCGCTAGATAAGAAATAGATTGTATTAGCTATTTCACTTGGTGTAGCAAATCTATTTAAAAATATTTTTTCGTTTTCTTCTGCTATATATTCTTTTGGCAAGTCTTTATTCATATCTGTATCAGCCCATCCAATAGCTATAGCATTTACTCTTATATCTGGTTTAAATTGAAATGCCAAATCCCTTGTTAAACTCTGTAATCCAACCTTTGAAATATTGTAGTCAATAGACTCTGGTGCAATAACCTTTGTTCCATTTGTTGACGATACATTAATAATTGAACTTCCTTTTCCCATATATTTAGAAACTTCTCTAGATACAATAAATGCACCTAAAATATTTACTCTAATTGTATTTTCAAATTCAGATACTGTTGCTTTATAAATATCTCTATCAAAAACTATACCTGCACAATTTACAAGTACATCTATTTTACCAAATCTATCAATAATTTTTTTTATTCCATTTTTTATTTCTGCTTCGTTTGAAACATCCATTTCTACAATCATTGCCTGAATTTCATATTGTTTCTCAACATATTCTTTTAACTTTTTAGCATCTTCTTCATTGTTAAATTCAAAATTACCATCAATAAATTTAAGTTTTGCCTCTTTTTCACTATCTATATAATTAATAACTACATTATATCCTTTTTTTGCAAATTCAATAATTGTTGCTCTACCAATACCTCTTGAACTACCTGTAACTAATACTACTTTATTTTCCATGTTTTCACTTCTTTCTAATACTTTTTATTAATTTTTTTCATATATAGTCTTCTTAAAAATCCATTTGATAGTCTTGTTTCCTTTACAAACTCTAGTCCTATTTTCTCTAATGTTTTACAACTTGCTACATTATCAGGATGTGCCATTGAAATAATATAGTCAAAGTTCAATTCTTTTGCAAGATTCATTTCAAGTGTTTGTAATTTAGTTGTAATTCCTAATCCTCTATATTCTGGCAATACTAAATTTCCACCTAACTCACATACTTTATATTGGGTTAAATTGAATTCCTTTTTAAAATCTTCTAACATATCTTGTGAAACATATAATTGTGCCATTCCCACAAGTTTATTACCATCATAAGCTCCATATAATGGTGCATAATTTATTTCATCAAACATACTATCTAATTCCCATTGTTCATATGGAATAAAATGATTTTGGTCTGGTAATCCACTTAATACTATATCTATAAGTTGAAATAATTGTTCTTTGTCCTTTTCTTCAATTTTTTTATATGTTAATTCCATAATATTGGTCTCCTTTACAATCAAAATAACTATGATTATATATTACCATTTTTTACTCTTTTTATCAAGTAACTCAGAAATACAATTACTAAAAATAATATTATCTAATTCTTGACCTATCCTTTTTCTTGTCTTTAACAACTTCTTTTGATTTTTCAATTTCAAGTTGATTTTTAAGCAGAATAGTTCTATTTTCAATTTCATAGCAGTTGACGATATCCTTATTAGCTTTGTTAATTAAAGCCTTTAAATTACCAATTTCGTGCGTAATTTTTTCTTTAATTTCTGGATTTGTTTCCTTTTTTCGTTTTCTCCATAGATTTTCTCTTTTACCTTTTAAAATTCTTAATTTTTCCTCTAAATTATATCTATAAGATTTAAGTTCTTCTAAATTATTAATTTTATTTTCAGCAAGTAAAATAGTTTGCTGATTTAAACTTTCTAAATGTTTTAACGATATTTTCATTTCTTTTGTAATTGGAACTTTATAATCTTTAATCTTAATTTTATCAGGGAGTGGGTCAATTTTTAATAATAAGCATATTAAAATATATAATGCAGGAAGTTCTCGTAACTGGTGTTGCCTTTGCTTTTGCTTGAATTTATTATATTCTTCAATGCTCATTTTATATTTTTTCTTTGGAATAAATGCTCTAGCATAAATTTTATTTTCAATTCTATATTTTATCTTTTCTTTAGAATAATTATCTCCAAATAGTTCTTGCGGTCTTACAACTTGATAACTATTATTTCTTTCAATAATAAGTCCTGTATCTTCATTTTCTGAAACATAATAGCCTTTTGCTTCTAACTTTGATATAAAGCCTTTATATGAGTTTGAAATTGCTATTGCTTCATCTATATCTTTTTTTACTAATTGCATATATGGATTGTTTTTTGCATACAGCTTATAATATCCTTTATTCTTCCACGGAGTTTTTATAACACTTAATCCATTTTCTCTGCATATAAAATCAGAAGTCATTCTTATAAAATCCTTTGTTTCTCTATTACTATAATCTCTATTACTATAAAACTTATTTCCACTTTTAAAAGAAACAGAATTTATGACTATATGGTTGTGTACATTATCTGTATTTAAATGAGTTGCAACTACAAATTGAAAATCATCTCCAAATAATTCTTTAGCATATTGTAATCCTAGTTCGTGACATTTCTTTGGAGATACTTCTTTTCCATCAAAAGATTGTATTAAATGATAAGATATTATCCCATCTTCTTTACCAAATCTTTTCTTTGTATCTTGCATTTCGTAAATTGCAGTGTCTGGTTTGCAATTTACACCAGACACATACATCATTTTTTCAGTTTTCTCGCCATTCATAATATATTTAATTATCGTATCTAATCTTGTTTTTCTAGTCAAAAATTTTGTGACCGCCATAGTAAACTCCACCTTCTTTCTTGGTTGGTGTAAGATAGAATTTTTGCAGGTCATCAATCATATCATTAACTTTGTTAGCAAGTGGGTAATATTTATTTTCATCAATATATTGATAAGTGTTAGCTACTCTTGCAAGTTGATTTATATTTACTGCAATACCTCTTAAATCATTTAGTATTTTATAAAAATTTTCATCAGGTTTTTCTTTTATTTGAGTATCATTAATTACAAATCTAAAAAAAGCAGATTCTGATAAACCTGCTTTCATACATTTCTTTTTTAGTAATTCATTTTCTCTGCTATTAAGCCAGACTTGTTTTTTTATTGATCTTGTTCTCATAAAATTATCATCTCCTTTTCTCTAATATTTTTTTGTAAAACTTTCCTAAAGTTTTGTTTAAAGTACAAATTTTGTGATTTGTGCTTTAAGAATTGTGCGGTAGTACAAATTCATGGCTTGCTTTATACATAAAAACAGCTATTGTACTACCACACGCCAGAGTTATTTTTACTTTAAAATACCCATGTTTTTAAAGTAAAAGTATGCTTCATTTCCACCTAAAAAGAACAATTCTTTTGCTTCAATTTCTTTCATATCGTAAAATATTTGTATCAATTTAAATAACATTTTGCATTCATAATTGTTCAAATTTCTGCCTTCATTTTGTCCTTCTAAAACCCAATTTAAGTTTCTATTTTTTCTTAATAACTCATAATATTGTTCTTGTAATTGTTTATATTTTTCATTTTTATTTTTCAAATTTCCAATAATATCTTCTAAATATTCTTCAAACATATCTTTATATTCTTTATAAAAATTTTTAATTTCGCTCATAACATTTACCTCACTTTTTAATCATAAATTAGTTCTTTTAGTACAATTTCTTCAGCTCTATTTTTAATATTGTTCATATTTCCGCACCCATTCGAGTTGGTTATTTACTTTTAATTCTTCTGTAACATTTTCCTTTTTAGCTAGTTCTTTTACAATAGCATTTACTCTTTTAGTAGCTGTTATATCTACATCCATTAAATGCTTTTGTAATTTATTTTCTATTTGCAAAATCATATATTTAGCTTTTTTATTAGTCTTTAAATAGTTAAGTCTTAACCTTCCATATTTATCTAATCTAAAGTTTTTAATATTTTCTGGAGCTGCTATATTGGGTATATAATAATCTCCTTGTAATACATATTCAATACCAGTTTTGCTATCTACAAATCTTTCTTTTAATTTTCCATTTGCATCATATCTTTCATCCATTTTTTAAATCCTCCTTAATCAACCAAATTGGCATATAAGCTATCAAAAAATTCTTTTGTATATTGTCTTTGTTCATAATTGCAATAATTCTTATTAGTTTTATTAGTATTTTTATTATTAGTATCGTTAGGTCGTAAATTTTCCGATTCATGAGTCGTAGATTTTTCTGTTCGTGAGTCGGAATTTTTACGAGTCAAATAATCAAATTTTTCATCGTGTACCATCTGAGCAGGATATAAAAGTTTTGGCTTTGCTTTTCCCTGACTCTTTTCTAATAATAGTTTTGCATCTACTAATTCTTTAAATGTCTTTGTACAAGTTTTATCTGAAATATGCAGTATGCTTTCTATTTCTTTTCTTGTAAATATTAAATAAATATTGCCGTTTTTATCTACCCAATTATTCTTAATTGATAGGGTTAACCTATCTAATAAAATACCATAAAGAAGTATTGCAGCAGGAGATAAAGAAATATATCTCTCATTTACAAAGAGTTCTTTTGGTATCATATAAAATTTGTATTGATAAATATCTTTTTGATTTATAAATTTAAAATCTTTTTCCATATTTTGTCCTTTCCGAACTTAATATGAAATAAACTAAAAAATTTGGAACTTTAATTTGGAACGAAATTTGATTATTTTTGAGAAACTGACAGAAATTTGCAAAAAAGAAAAACACTTATCAAACTATATTGATAAGTGCTTTTGACGATTTTCTATTTTTATAGATTTCTCTAAATTTCTCTAGAAAATCGTAAGTGTTTGGTGCAGATGTTGGAAGTCAATTCTCTGCAATGTGCTATTTAAAAGCATTTTTAAT
>FR902194.1 GCA_000437855.1 Clostridium sp. CAG:567
AAAAATGAAATAGTAGAGGAATTTTTTAGAAGGAATGATCAAAAAAATATTAAATCTATGAATGATATATACACAGCCTAGAAAGATTTCTTTGCCCCTGCTTTTCAACAATTGTAGGATGCTGAAATGGAAGCAAAAATTGGTTATTCCAAAAACGAAAGAACAGATAATAATAATTATCGAAATGGACATTATCCAGAAAGAACTGTAGCAACAGAAATGGGAGATATTCCAGAAAAAGTTCCTAGAGATAGGATAGAAACGGAGAAATTGATTCCGATTTAGTGCCTAAATATTCAAGAACAGCAAATGGCTTTGATGAAAAAGTAATATCTATGTATGCATTAGGAATGTCTGATAAGGACATTCAAGAACAAATAAAGGAGACATTTGGCTGTAATCTTTCACCAGATATGATAAGTGATATAACAGATAAAATTATACCTGAAGTACAAGAATGGCAAAAAAGGAAATTAGAAAGTGTATACCCTCTAGTATTTATTGATGCTACACATTTTCATGTTAGAGATTATGGACAGATAGTAAAAAAAGCAGCCTATGTTGTGTTAGAAATTGATAAAGATGGAATGAAAAAAGTTTTAACAATAACAATTGGAGAAAATGAAAGTGCAAAATATTGGATGACTGTATTAAACGAGCTTAAAAATCGCGGAGTACAAGATATTTTAGTATTATGTGCAGATGGATTGACAGGGCTTAAAGATGCAATATCAGCAATATACCCTAAGACGGAATATCAAAGATGTATAGTGCATCA
>FR902195.1:0-13260 GCA_000437855.1 Clostridium sp. CAG:567
TAAAAGTAGAATTTACTTTTATATTTAACCTATAATAATAACATTGATATATATTAAATATCTGAATACAAAAATGAACCAAAAATATTAAACTTTTTATTTAATATTTTAAGTTCATTTAAATTTAAAACTTTCTGTTTTTTATATATTATTCTTTTACAGTTAATTGTAAATCAAATGCAATGTTTGAACCTGAAGCATCATCTTCACAGTCAACATCTTGTCCTTCAATCCACATATACATTCTTACTTTTGTTATACCAGCTTTTAGAGAAAATACTTGTACATTTGCATCAAATCCAGATTTTGTTTGATAATCTGTAGTAACTGTTGCAAGTTTTGTTCCATTTTTAGCTGCTGTAGCATCTCCAACTTTTATATTTTCAGTTTTAATTATAGATGCAATTACTCCATCATATGGAACTGCTGTTGCAGAATCTGCTGTTGTTGTTATTCCATAAACATCTAATGCATGGCTTATAGCTGCTGGAGTATGTATATTAAAGTTTGGTTCCCATATATATGTTGTTGCTGGTGTAGCTGCTTTTAATTCTTGTATTGTTGATGCAGATGCACCATTAGCAACATTTCCTTCAACAACAAATGCTATTCTTGAAGCATTTTCAATACCTTTTGACTTATCATCTGTTGTTTTAACTCCTGATGTTGTTGTCATCTCAATATCTGTATCTGTTGCAACTTTTAAGAACATATCAAAAGCTATGAAATGTCCTGTAGTTCCTGCTTGTTCTACAGATGGTGTTGCAGTTAAAACATAATCACCATTCTCATTACTTTCTACATCTCCAAGGAACATATTTAAATATCCTGTACTTGTATCAATTGTCTTTCCACTTGATACTGGAGTAAGAATTTCTGGTAATTGGTTAACTGATCCTGTATAACCTGTTGTTATATCAGTTTTAGAAATTATTGATTTCCAAGTGGTTCCATTTGTTGATATTTGTAAACCATTTTGTGCTTCTACGTTAACATCTAATGTAGAAACTGTAACTGTTTTATTAGCTGTAAACCAAGCATAAGATGATGATACTAGTAGTATTGCTGCTAATAATAACAATAATAATGATACTCTTAAATTTGACTTTCTTTTGTTTCTTTTATTCATTTTCTTACCTCTCTTAATTTATTTTTTCAACTAAATATAGGATAGCATACTGTATTTTAAGTGTCAATAATTGTAGAGTTTTGTAACAAAAATGTAATATTTGTAATATTACTGTAACATTTTATATATGCTCTTCTGTTATCTCAAGGTGCATTTTCATTTCTCCACCAATCAATGCATCTATACAGTCAGGATCATCGCCTTCAATCCAAATTACAATTGTATATTTGTCAATGTCATTTACTTTAAAATCTCTCCTTTGCTTTACACATGCAAGACTATCTGAGTAAAACATTTCCGTATTTGGTTCAGCACCACCATTAGAACTTTTTTTAGCGTAAATGTTTTTTTCATCATTTTGATATATCATTATTCTAATTGCTTTATCTACATCTCTTATAACATCATCTATAACAAGTGAATACCAATAGTTTATTGTTTCACTTCCATTGTTTTCTACATAAAAGGTATATGCAATGTAATTTTCACCATTATGACTTCCTTCTGCCTCTGTATTTAGATTATTTGGTAGCCAGTTTACAGAAATGTTGTCGATAAATTCTAACTTTTCTGCCTGTAGCATAGTCCTGCTATCTTTTTCTTTTAAATTTTCATATATTATTATTCCACTTCTTTTTGAAAAGTTTTGGTCTAAAGATACTGTAAATGCTCCTTGCTGATATACTACTCTCAATATAAAATATATTATTATAAGAAATAAAGAGCTTATTAATAATGCTATTTTTAGTATTCTTATTTTAGTATCTCTTTTTTTTATTTTCTCTGAATCTAATTCTATTTCTTTGTCTTTTGCCATCTTATTTCTCCTTATTTTTTATTGATTTATACTTTTCTATATGTTATTATTATTTTAAAATACAATCAAAATAATTAATAGAGGTCACTTATGAAAAAATTTATATGTTTATTAGCTTGTATATCTGCACTTATTTCAATATACTTTATTTCAGATATTTATGCTAAGTATAGAACTTCCACTCAAGGAAGCACAAATATTCCTATTGCAAGATGGAATATAAAAGTTAATAATACAACTGTAAAAAACAACTCTTCATTAGAATCTGCCATTACCCCTGTATTTCCTGGATCTGAACATATTGCAAGTAATATATTAGCACCTACTGCTGAAGGATATTTTGATTTAAATATGGACTTTGCAGATGCAGATGTATCTTTTTCTTATAATATATCAATTGCTCCAAGCGAAACAAGTAGTGTTTCTGATTTAGTTATAAAAGGATATGCTATTGATTCTGATATTGAAAGCAACAATATCACATACTTTGACTCTAGTTTTCAAACAATATCTGGAAAAATAAATTTAGCAGATAATATAAAAAGCAGAGTCATCAGAGTTTATATTGTATGGGATGATACTTCTGATACTACATTAATGAATAATGTTGACGATACTCAAGCAACTTTAGAAATCAGTGGTCCTGCTGTTTTGGATGTAAATATTTCATTTACTCAAGAAGTCTAACTTTGTAAATGCCATAATAAAAAATTATGGCATTTTTATTTTGTTTGTGTAGCTTTAATTTCTAGTTCTAGACTTATACTTTCTTCATCTGGATGTAGAGCATAATATTCATAAGCCATTTCTCCGTATGTTGTATCTCTATCATCATCTCCACTTTCATATTCCCATTCAACAGATATTTCCATTTTTGATTCTCCAACTTCTGAGACCATTTGCGGATTATCAATTGTAATTTTAATTTTAAAAGGAAAATCATTTTCTATCATGTTTAGTATATCATCAGAAGTAACTTTATCATTTACTGTATAAACATTGTCTAATACTTTTAAACTTTTTATTTCATAACTAATTACCGCTGGTACATCACCATTATTATGAGCAGTGACAGTCTTAGTATATTTTTCCATTCCTGGATAAATACGACTAACATCAAATAGTATGTTTGTTGATATTTCCTCTTCTCCAGCCATAAAAGATACATTCCATGAAGAAACATAGGCAGTAAGTCTTCCTGAAACTTTAGTAGCATAAACAAACCAAGCATAAGAATTAAACATTAATAATATTATTAAAATTATTAATGTTCTTAACTTAATTTTAGTTTTTACAAAGTGAACTACCTTTTTTATCATTTTTTACCTTCATCATTTGATTCCTTATTTTCTTCCTCATCATCTTCTTGATCATCTTTAGATCTTGAAACTATTTTAACAATTTCCCAAAAAATTAATAATACAATTGGCACAAATATTACAAAATAGAAAGTATATAAATTATTAATTATTTTTGATATAAAACTTAATGAGTGTATTTTATATATGATTTTTCCATATACTTGTTCTTGAGATACAAGTGGATCTTCAATTTCATTTGCTATACCCTTTGTGTGAAACTTATATTCTCCTTTCTCATTTTCTATACCAACAACTTGGTGAGTAACTATTTTTCCTTCAAAAGAACCACCTTTTCCAATATATACAATGTCGTCTCCTTCTTTAATATTTTCCGGTTCTATACTTTTTGATATTAGTATATCTCCCACTTCATATTTTGGAACCATACTTTCTGTTACTATATTAAACATTCTAATTCCAGCAACTGTTATAGTATTATTAGACACTCTTTGAAGAATTACAACTATTAATATGGCTAGTACAATTATTACAAGTAATGTATATATAACATTATAAATACTCCTTAATATTTTATTTTCTCTAATTTTTTTCAACATTTGTTTTTTTCTCCTATCTTTCTCATATACTCTTCTATATGTTCTTTAAATATTCTTTGTATTTCTCCTATTGTTGCTATATTTCTATATTTAACTACTAAATATTTATCTGCAATTAGCTCTTTTAGTTCCTTAGGAGATAATTCACTATTTAAGTCAACTATTCTCTCTATCATTTGTGTCATAGATTGACTTTTAAGTTCTCTTTGTGTCTCTTCGTTTTCTATGGCATCTTTATCTATAGAATTTAATATCAAATAGTTTAATAAAAATGTTTCATCTGCCAACTTCTTTAGCTCTTCTTTATTACTATGTTCTTCTTTTTGATTTATATGTTTAGATTTATCATCTAAATTTGTTTGTAAGAAGTTCCATAACCTTACTGCATATTGGAAATTAACATTTTTTAATATTACATTTGTTTTCTTTATTGGTGACGTAACTAATGTTATATGTTTTTTATCTATAATTTTATATACTTCTGCACATGTTAAATCTGTTATTTTTCTTTCAAGTTTTTCAATTCTTTCTAAAACATTTTCTTTATTATTTTGTTTGTTGTTTTTATCTGAGTTTAAACTAGTACTTAATTTGATTGAAATTTCAACTTTTTCCTTCGAATAGTTTGAGTTTCCTGTATAGCTAAGTTCTTTATTGTTTTTTTCACTTATCTTTTGTCTTTCTTCAACAGCTTTTTTCTTTTTATTTATAAAAAATTTCATGTTTTGTATTAATGTATAAATAAATCTATTTTCATAAGTATCATAATTTTCTTCTTTGTTTATATTAAGGATTTTAGATGGTCTTACATCTCCTGTTTTTTTATCATAGTCTTGTATTAAGTTAGTGTTTTTTGATAAATGTTTTATACTCTCAACTGTTATTTTCCTTGCCAACTCAATTTTTACTATTTCCTCTTCATTTACAATAAACCTGTTTGGATTTCTTAAGATATTATCTATATATGGAACTGTTTCTTCCATTATTTCAATCCATTCTGTATCTTCTATAACTTTTTCATACTCTGCTTTAATATCAACTGTAGAGTCAATTTTATCCATAAACTCTTCTGCAGTTTTAGTATTAAATTTTTCATACAAATCAAATATCTTTAGTTCTTCCATTAACTTTAACCCTCATCTATTCTATGTTAATTTTTTAAGTCTTAATAAATATTCAATACATTCTTTCATTTTGTCTTTGCCAAATGTTTTATTTAAAAAGTCTATATATGGATCTATTTCATCTCTTATATATGAAATATTCAACTGTTCAAATTTTCTAAGTACTTTTCTTGCCATAAAGTAGTCAACACCTTCAATCTCATCTCCCCCACAAGCAACGAAAACTGGTACAAACTTTTTCATGTGTGAAACAATACGGTTACCAAAAGCAATTCTAAAATGTTGTATTACATAGTTATCCATTGTTTCAATCTTATCCAAAGTATCTTGTGATACTGCATTTTCTTCCATGGCAGTTTTAAATAAACTGTCCAAATAACTATAATTTATATCCAGAGCTTCTGTATCTATTGGATCAAAAACTTGTCCTTTATCATTAATATCGATTGGCATTGCTCTATCATAAACCTTATCTGTAACCATAAAAGTAGAGTCGTCGTTGTTGATTGTACCAATATACCACATATTTGCAGGAATTTTTAATTTTCCAGCTATTAATTTTTTTGGATCATTTTTCCACTTATTTGGTACTAGTTCTACAATCCATTCATCTTTATTAGGCATTTCCAAAATTGATAACATTTCTGCGAAATAGTACTCTACACGTGAGATGTTCATCTCATCAAGTATTACTGTATATATATCATCTGTATAACCTGCAACATACATTTCTTTAAGCACTTCAGTTTCATTAAACTTTTTAGTAAACTCGTTAAAGTATCCAAATAATTCTGTTCTATCTCTCCATGATGGTTGTACAGATGCAACACATGAGTCATGTTTTAAAAATTTTCCCCATGCATAAGCAAGAGAGGTCTTACCAGTACCAGAAATACCTTGTAAGATAACTAACTTAGTAGAAGCTAGTGCTGATATAAAAAGTCTCATCATGTGTGTTGTATAATATAGTTTTAGTTTTGATGCAGCAAAGTTTCTAAATGTTTCGCATAATTCTGGTAAAGTGAAATTATTTCCATAATCCTTAATCTTATAATTTTTAAACTCTTCATCTATTTCATTTAATTTTGAAAATCTTATTCCTAAGTTTGAAGTATCTTCTTCTTTTTGTTCTGTTACTTCTTCTGTGCTTGATTCTCCTGGTTTTAATCCTAATTGAGATACCTTCATTGCTAAGATTTCATCTTTTTCCTTCATCAATGTTGTTACTCTTTTATTTAAAGTTGCTACCTCTTCTAATAAAGCATCTTGATCAATAACTTTTTTTCTAAATCCAAAATATTTTTTTATAACAAAGATTAGAAGAGCAATAAACATTCCTATTACTAAAGCTATTGTTATAATTGCTAGTGCTACCAAAACCCATTCAGAAATAGAGAAATCATTTTTATAATGTTCTATTATTTCTTTGTATGCTGGTATGTCAAATATTTGCGCTATTCCTGTTCCAAAGCCAGAAAATATTTTTATTATTCCAGCAAAAAATTGTGATAAAAATTCATATAAGAATCTTGTATAAGTTTCCATTCTTTACCTCATTTATATTTCTATAATATTTTTTAATATTTTTTTGTTTTTCATGATATCATCATAATAACTTGCATCTTTATTTATTAAAATATAGCTGAAAATATTTAATCTTTCAATCTCAGTTCTTTCAGTGTTAACTGTACTGTCTAAGATAACTGCAATTTTAAATCCATTTCTCATTAGTTCATAGATTTGTTCTTTGTTTTTGTTAAATTGCTCATATCGTATTTTTAGACTTATTTTATCTTGTATTGCCAAATTATTTATTATTTTCATCAATCTATTCATTTTTTGTTTTTTCTTTAATAATGTATCCGAAAACTCCAAAATATATTGTTTTTTAAAGTTTCCTTTTAATATATCGTTTAGTATTTTAACACTTATCATATAATATTCAACAAATAATTTATCCTCACTAACCGTTGTCATATTAAACGCTTTTTCAATTGCAATTGTACTATATATTTCTGGAAATTCAATATTATATTTCAAGTTTACTCTATAAACATTACTTGTATTTTCATAGTTTGATATTTTTAAAAAGAATTCATTACTTTCAAACTTACTAAGTAGTTGTTCTTTCTCTTTTGAGTCATCTTGTACTAAATCAAATAAATTTTGTCTAAAATCTTCATTTTCTTTATTAAGTATTTTCTTTCTTAATGTAGTTATATTATTTATTATTTTATCTAAGTTCTTATATGGTGTTACTTTATCAAAATATACTATATAAAAGAAAAATACTGCCATGTTTTCAATTAAGTCTTCATTTGCATAATTATCTACAATCATTCTCTCTTTTTTTTCTTTTATATTTAGTAAAATTTCTTTTCTTAGTGTATAATAGTTTCCCTTTTCATATAAATTATAATATCTAACATTTATATAAGTTTTTATATATTCATCACATATTTTTTTACTAAACTTTCTTTCAAAAACTAATTTTAAATATTTAGTTATATATTTTTTTGTTATTATTATGTATTTATCTGTTATATTGTACATTATTGTGCTCCTTATATTTAATTTGTAACTGTTACTATTGGAGCCTGCCCACTTGTATTTGGATATGAATAGTCTTTAGTAACATCTACTTTATAAAACCTAACTACCGCACTTGATAGTGGTTCCATTCTAAATTCTATACCTGTTATATAATTATAATTATTTTTTACAAGATTAGTTATATTGTCTGCATTCAAATAGTTACTGTTTGTCATGTCTAGCAATACATTATCTGTATTAAATGCAATATTAACTATTGTTGAATAGCATTTTTGTTTGTTTGCATCCGAAAGACTTAAATATGTATCAACATTTATTCTATCATCCACATTGTAGTTATCAAAAGCATCTTTTACTTTATAATATGATAGTGTATTTGTTATACTTATTTCTAAATATTGGCTTCCTTCATGATCTGTTATTTCATAAGAGAAATCATCTTCTCCTACGATTAAGTAAAATCTTGCCTCTAAGGTCTTTTTATATGGTTCTTTTGTAGTAGCTGTAATCGTTGTAGACACAATATCTCCTGGTTTAAGTGCAGTATTTGGTGTTATTATAACATTAAAAAAATCAGTGTTTGTATTTGCACTTATTACCCCTTTGTTATCTTGTTTACTTATTTGGCATATTGCATTATTAGAGCAAACATACGAAATTTCATATTCAATATCATAACTTGTTTTTAATAAATTGTTTCCATAGCTGTTCATATTTATTGTAATTGTATATGGGTCGACACCTGGCCAGTTTTCTAACTGATATACTGGGTTATCTTCTTTTAACTTATCACTATCAAAATAAAATTCTTGTGAATATGTATAAAAATTATTAATTTTTTTTACAACATATCTTGCTAATACTGAAACAAATGATATTGCAAATATAACTAATATGAATAAAATAGCAATTTGTTTAAAATTGTAGTTTTTTATTATGTCATATTTACTCTTTTTTCTCATTTGCTCCTCCTTCTAATAATTATATAACTTGTTTTGAATCAATATTTATCTCTATTCCCTCAATTATATTTTGATAATCAATTTCATTATATATTTTTGGAAATTTTATTTTTAATTGATAAATATCTTTTTCATCTAAATTATAACTAAAAGTTCTTTTAGGTGTTGTAATTTTTCTAAAATATGTGCCATCTTCATCAGGTTCAATTTTATCGTCTTCCACTATACTTTTATATTCATTATTTTCTAAAATATATAATTCAAATTCCAATGGTAAATTTGTTGTTGTTTTTATCTGAACTGTATACTCTAAGTTTGTTTCTGTTCTATTTCCATCTTTATTATTTGCTACAAAAAAAGTATGAATATAAGGCTCTTCACTAGGTACTATTGAAGGCAAATTAAGATTCATACTTTGATAATCCTCACTTATTATATAAAAAGCTGTTTCTATACTGCCATTTAAACGTACTGAGCTCTCATATTTTGCTATTGTACTGGCAATAATTACTATAAATGAAGCTATGCAAACTAAAAGTATAATAAACTTCATATTTATTGCGGAGGTTATATTGTTTGCCTTTTTTTTATTTATTGTTTTTCTCTTCATTTTTTGTATTTTCCTCCATTATGCTTTTATTATCATTTTGTTTTCCATAAGAAACTGTAAGTCCAAATAGCATTATTGTTGTAGTAACTGAAATTAAGACCTGTGGGGTTAATATAACTTTTTTCCATATTCCAGCATTAGGCATTGTTCTTATCACTTTTCCAACTATGTCTTCCTTTTTTATAGGTTCATCTTCTGCATTATTTGCATCTCCTTTTGTGATTACTTTATCTTCTGCTATTCTTTTTACTCTGTGTGTTATTAAATTTCCGTCTTGTTTAAAAACCACTATATTACCTTCATGTATTTCATCTTGATTTAGTAATTTTACTATTATTACATCTCCTATTTCAATAGTACCTGACATACTACCAGTAACTACTTCAAATGCAGTATATCCTAATATATCAGTATATGGTTTTTCTAGCATCTTAGTTTGTACTAATGAATAAATTGCTATTATAATCAGTATAATAAATAGACACATAATAATATTAGTTAAAAATTCAAATAATTTGCTTATATATTTATACATTATTTCCCTCTAAACTTTATTCTGAAAAAGCAGTTATTTCTTCTCCCAGATATTGAGTTATATTTACTTTTACAGGAATTTGAATTTTCGAATTTATTATTGTTCCTATTTCACTATCTACCATATTGTTTCGTTCGTCATTTTCCCAGCAAAATTTTATTTTTACTAAATCTATTGCTCCTTTTTCAATTTCTTCTAATGGTATTATTCCTGTATATGTGTTTTCAGCAGTTTTCACTATATTATTTGTAGAATCTTTTTCAACAGATATTAATTGTACTTTATCATTAGTTATTTCATCTAGTACAATAGAAATATCGTATCTAACAGATATTTGTGTGTCAGTAGGATCAATACTTAGTTCAAACAAACCAGTTGTACCTGGAGCCATTTTACCTGGTTTAGTATTTTCATTTTCATCTACAACAAATTGTTGCATATTAAATTCTTCAGATGTGCCTTTTAGCACATCTGCTCCATTTATTTTTATACTCCATTTTCCTACATTTTTAACAACGCTACCTTTTATTTGGCTTTGAAATAATGCATACGTTGTTGAAATTACATATATAGTTATAACTAACATTATTAATGTTAAACGCATTAACAATACTTTTATTTTATTGTTTGCTTTCATCTTTTTCCTTATTTTTTGAATTTGCTTTTAATCCAACAATTACTTCCCATACTTCATATAGGAATGCAATTAATGATGGTAGTACTATTAATGCTAAAAATCCCCATTTTGATTCTAATATTCCTAACACAGTTCCAAGTCCACTTATTTTTGTTGCTGTTTTAGCAGGTCCTATCATAAGATCACTTGATATTTTATGGTCTCCTTCTAGTGTATATGTTGATTCTTGTTGTGTAATTTCTTCTATATTTGTAACTTTTGCCAAACCTACTGCGATTTTTTGGAAGTATACATTATAGTAAAATACTTCATCTCCAACTTTTATAACATCTTCGCTATCAGCTATTACTAAATCACCTTTTTTATATTCATCTGATAATTTATTTGTATTTATTAATAGTAAAGAATTACTTCCAAACTCAGAAACTTTATACTCATTATATGATAATAAGCATACTGTTACTAGTATGGCAATTATTGCATATACTATAATAAATATATTACGTATTAATTTTTTCATTATCTTCTCCTCCATATACTTTTCTATATCCTAATATATCATAGTATATTTTTTTTATCAATATTTTTTATTTAATTGTTGAATTTTTTTGTATAAATGTTATAATAAAATTATATAGAATTATCATTGGAGAAAATTATGATAAAGTTAACTAAAGACAATAATATAATAAAAATAAATAAACTTATAAATAAAGAGATTGCATTTATTGATTCTTCTTTAACCTATCAGAAGAGTCTTAATAAAGAGCTTTTATTATGTATGAATTTAATAACTAATAATTCTGACTTGTTAGATTCTGCAATTGAATTTAGTAAAAACTATGAAGCATTACATAACATTGTAGAAATGTTAAAATTATCTGTAGATAGTATTTCTTCTTTAGAAAGTCTTTCTGATGAATTATCAAAAATAAATGCTAGTGATTCAGATGTAGAAGCAAAAATATCAAAATTTAATGAACACTATATTGATGTAATTGATGATATTTCTTCATGTAGTGTAAAAATTGAAACATTCTTAAAATCTGATTTTGAAAATTTAGAAGAACAAAACAAAGTTTATGAAAAGAAAGCTGCTACTAAAAAGTCAAAAAGCAAAGCACAAATTGAAAAGAATCTTACACCAGGAACTCTACTTATTTCAGAAATTGCTAATAAAGTAGTTTTACCATATACATTAAAAGAGGTAAAAGATATTTTAAAGGCTAATCCAGCTAAGTATTCAACTGTATATGATGTTATAAACAATGTTTATACAATACCTTTAAAAAATTACAAAAATTCATCTTTTGCCAGATTCAATGAAGCCTTTAAATTAGTTAGAGAAAGAGAAAAAGGTTCTGTAGTTCAAGCACTTGATTTAGCCTCAGAATTATTCTTTAATTATAATTTACACCCAGCTGTTATAACTGCATGCAAAAATATGACTCAGTTAGATGTATATCTATCTTGTTTAGAATATAACGAATTAGAAGATTTTAAATATTTTAAAGTTATTTTTCAAGCATTACCTGTTGTTTCAAAAAACAACAAAACCATTATCAGTTCATAGATAATGGCTTTTATTTTTAGTTATTGTTCAATTGATTTTGTTTTATATTTCTTCTTCTTTCACTTTTTATTTTCATATCCCTATTAAAGAAGAACATTATAACAAAAATTATTAAGATAAATATTGTTGTTATTTTTGATTCCACAATTTTAGTCACTATACCTAATAGCGGTATTTTTGATACAACTTTTCCTTCTATTTCATTATATTTAACTTGTTTTTCATTAAAATAATATGCATTATCACTTTTAGTAACATATTGTGTGTCAATTTCAGACTTGTCAATATTCATTACTCTTTGGATTTTTAGCATTTCATTTTCCCAGAATACTATCAAGTCATTCTTTTCAATTTTTTGTTCACTACATTTTTTAGTTATTACTACATAGTTTTTCTTTAATGTTGGAGACATTAAATTATCGTCAACTCTGTATAGCGCAATCTTTCCAATCTTCGGCTGTAGTTTTTTATCAAACATCGAAAATAATGTACTAACAAGATTATAGGCCATCATAAATACCAAGAGAATTAAAAATATTTTTTTTAAAATCTTTAATATTATATTACTTAACTTTTTGGTCTTCAATTTTTTTCTTTTCTCTCCTCATTCTTCTTTTTTCTTCTACTCTTTTTGTATTAACATATATAATCAAAATTAGATTTATAATTAAAATAATGTATACATTATCTTCTAATAATAATATAAGATTGCCAACTCTTGGAATAACAAGTACTTTTACCCCTTCTATTTCACTATACAATACTTCTTTATAATCATTAACATTATTATTGTCACCTTTTGTTATATATTTTTTTCCTTGTTCCGTTTCTTGTATATCAACCAATCTATGTGTAACTATATTTTCATCTCTTTTAAAAGTTATTATATCTTCAACTTTTATTTTTTCTTCTTCAGTATTTTTTACAATTACAATATCTCCTGTTTTTATTGTTGGTTTCATACTATCAGTTGTAATAATATATGCTTTATACCCTAAAATTCCTTTAGTTTCTTTGTTGTCCAATGTAGTTTTAGTTATAAGAAAAACATTATATAAAAGTATAATTAATAAGGTAAAAAAAGTTCTTTTAACTATTTTTTTAAACTTGATTATTTTTCTGTTTCTCTTCTCTATTTCCTCTATATTGTAATTCACTTATCTCTCCTTTTGAAAGTAGTATATGATTACTTTACAATAAAGTAATCATATACCTTTCCTATATATGTGTTATTATCATATAGTTTAAATACTAATTTATATGTTCCTGTTTTTAAATTTTCTTTTAATGTATAGAAATAGTTAATGTCTGCTGCAGGTTTATTAGTTAATAAATATTCATTTGCTGTTTTAGTAGTATCTAAAGAATCTGAAATATATTCTGCTAAGTCAACGGTCTCATA
>FR902195.1:13296-17616 GCA_000437855.1 Clostridium sp. CAG:567
TACCTTAAATCATATATTGTGTCATAATTTCTTCTTTGTAAACATACTGTAATTTTAGGTTTTTCTAGTGATGATGTATATTTTAAATTTACAATTAATGATTTATTATTATTTAAAGTCTTTCCTGTTTCTTTATCAATTATTTTCATGTTGTCATCAATTTTAGCTTTTAATCCATAAGTTCCATTAATAATAGTTACTTCTTTTTCAACATAATCAGATGCTTCAAGTCCATAATAGATACCGTCTGGAGATCCAAATGTTTCAACTTTTATCTTATATTTTCCAGTAGCTATTGTTGTATTGTTTTTTAAATCTATTTTTATTCTTGCAAGTACATTAGATACCTTTTCTGCTATTTTAATTCTTACACTTCCATCATCCATTCTTGTATAGTATTTAATTCCATCTAGTTCAAAAGTTGTTCCAATAAGACTATCTCCATTTAGCTGGTTTCCATAAGAATCAAAAAGTGATATTTTTATTCCCATTTGATTGTCAAAATATTGAGTATCATATATTGTTTTAGTATTTAGAACTTGTTGTTCAAAATTTGCATTTACATTTAAGTTAAATGATTGTCCTAAATATACAATATCTTTTGATAAATCTGCTGTTACATCAATAACTGCATCTTTTCCCTTATATATGCTATATTTACTTGTATCTCTTTGAATTCCTAGTACTCCTATTAAAGTTTGATTGTCACTATCTCTTAGTTCCATTAACAAAGAGTTATTTAGAGCATCTTGTGCAATATTACTGTCTTTAAAGTTTACATGGAATATAAGTTTTTCATATATCAAATCTTGCTGTTGATTATAATATAAATTTAGTGCTTCTGTTTCATTAAAATTTTTATTAGTTGTTCCCATTTCAATGAAATCAGACAAATTATATACATATTTATTATTTTGTTCATCTTGACTTGTTACAACATAATAATAATGTTTATTTGTCGCTAAGTCTAGCATTGTTATTTTTGTATTTTCTGGATATACATAACCTAATCCATTTGCATCAGTTGACACTAAACTTCTATGATATGTCGAATATTCCTCAAAGATACCACTATCTGAAAACTCGTTTACAAGCAATGAATAATATGTTGAGAAAATACTTGAATCAGTTATATTAGTTTCTGTTGTTGTAAATAAGTTAAACTCTTCACCTGGTGATATAGCCGCTTCATAATAGTTGTCTTGGAATAGAGCTGTTAATAAATTTATATTTATATCCATATATGTTATTTCATAATTCAAATCATCTATTGGAGTTAAAACCTGAAATCTTATTCTTACATTTCCTAATTCTTGCTTTTGTGTTAAGTTTTGTGAATGGTAAAAACAAAATGTCAAAGATGGTGTTGATGGCGAATTATCTGCATCATAAGCTGTACTTCCTTTATATGATGAAACACCATTTGTTGCATAAAAGTTTGTTGAACTTTTAGTTTTCCATCCATTTTTTCCAGTTTTCATATTTAACCCAAATACTGTATTAGCAATTTTCTCGTCACTTGCTATTGGCTCTATTGTATCTCCATCAACTAAAGATATTCCATCAGCTAATCCTGCAGAGAATCCAGTAATTGAAAATTTTATATTTTCTTTAGAAAATCCTGTTAATGGCAATTCATAAGTACCAAGTGTAGCATATTTGGAAGCAGTCATTGTAATTTCAAATGTTGTAACATCCATCTGTTCTCCAACTGACCATATATAGTATGTATCATCTTCTGGTGTTACATCAACATACCCAGTTTTTATATATCCATCCTTATTATAATTTGTATAAAAACCGTCTTGTTCTATATTATGGTTTAGTTTGTGCATTCCCAAAACATAAGAGTTTGCCGAAAATGTACCAGCATTAGTTATTTCATCACTATTGTTAAAATTGTGATTATATAAACCTGTACTTGTACTTGGATTTTTAGAATTTGTATATAATCCTAAGAATGTCATTCCATTTACCATACCATAAGCAGTTACTTGCTCATTTGTTGCTATATTTAAGTTTTTACCTTCATACATGTATATTCTATTATCAACATTTCTACTTGTTTCTCCAGTATCTTTATCAATTTGAACTGTTGCTAATTCTTCTGTTCCATTGTTATCAAGTAAACTAGAATATTGTTGTAATAAGTTTGCACCATAGTTTAAATATACTGTTGAATTATTTTTTAATTTTAAGTGATTTACCCTACTAAATGTAAAATATACATTTGAATACTCATTAGTTCTATCTGTTGCACCAGATAATACTACAGCTGAATTATCTAATGTAACTATTGTTGCTCTTTGGATTGATATGTTTTTTTGCGGATTATCAATTGTTCCATAATTTTTAATCATTACATAACTTGCTCCACTTGTACTAGAAGCATTACCTGATCCAAAAATGCTACCTCTTATTGCAAATTCATCATGTGTATCTCCATCTATATTTATGTTTATGCCTTTTGTTACACTTATATATGAGAAGTCATATACTTCTGAACCAGATGCATTAGCTTCTCCTCCCCCAAATACAGTTCCAGTTATTAGTATATTAGCTTTTTGTAAGTTTTCGTTTCCAACTGCCACATACCCTATATTTGTATTTGTTATTCCATATACTTTTGATGTATTTGCTCCTCCATATACATTTCCATATATTGTTCCGCCAACTATATTAACAGTACTTTGAGAATTATTATTTGATTCTGTTCCTGTTACTGCTGCTTTTCCTCCTCCAAATACACAACCACTTTCTGGTGAAACTGAATCTGTAGTTCCTATTACAGTTTCTCCATCTATTGTTATGTTAGCATTTTCATATACTGTAGCAGTAGTACCATTTCCTCCTGCATATACACTTCCATTTATTTTTCCGTTTGTAATTAAAACATTGGTATTTTTTTGTACTATACCTTCATTTCCACCGCCATACACATTGTTTTTTATACTTCCTCCAGTCACTTTCACACTTGTATCATTTTGTACGGCTGCTGCATTACCTCCTCCATATATGTCTTGAATTATTCCTTTTTCAATATTGATATTTGTATTTTCTACTTCTGCTCTATTGCCTCCACCAAATATATTTTCAATTGTTCCTCCTGCTACCTTTATATTTGGATTTTTAGTAAGTCCTCCTGCATTATTTCCGCCATATATATTTGTAACTTGTAAATTATTGTCAATTTCTGTCTCAGTCGTAATATTAGATGTTTCAACTATTCCACTATTATTTGAACCACCAAATACATTCTCAGATTTTCCTGAAGTCAAGTTTACATTTGCATTTGTAACACCTGCTTCATTTCCTCCTCCATATATATTAGTAGCCTGACCACTTAATAAATACACATTTGAAGTAGGTGTATCAGCTTTATTTCCTCCTCCAAATACATTTGTAGCACTTACTCCATCTATTTTCACCCTGGTTATATTAGTAGTTCCACCTTGGTTATTTCCGCCATATATATTAGAATATGTTCCTTTTTTGGCTTCTATGTTACTTGTTTCAACTGTACCACTTGTATTTGAACCTCCAAATACATTTTCTGCTGAACCTCCATCTAACAATATATTAGTTGTTGTAACACCTGCTTCATTTCCTCCTCCATATATATTTGGTATTTTGTTCTGATTACTTTTTATTGTTATATTTGATGTATTTGTATTAACTTTATTTCCACCGCCATAAATAGCATCTGTTATATTCGCACCATTTATAGTTATATTAGTTTCTTCACAATTTCCTCCAACATTATTTCCACCAAATATAGTATTGGCTGTTCCAGAAGTTCCAGTTATATTAGTAGTATTTACTGTTCCTGTTATGTTTGACCCACCATATATTACATTAGCTTGTCCACCTTGAAGATTAATATATGAACTGTTTACATCTGACGATTGTCCTCCTCCGTATATTTCATTTGAAGTTCCACCATTTATATTTATTTGTGAATTTCCATCCACAACTCCTAGATTTCCGCCTCCATAAACTTGTGCTGTGTGATTTCCACTATTTATATTTATATAAGTATTTCCTTCTGTTTTTGCAATATTTCCGCCACCATAAGCATTTGTATATAAATTTGCATTTATATTTATTGTAGAATCTCCTATTAATTTAGCCATTTCACTGTATCCTGAAATTCCAGCTCCTGCACCAAATACATAACCATTAATTGTAGGAGTTCCATTTATTGTTATTGTCGATTTTCCAGTCATTTGTGCAATATTAGGTTTACTAGATAAATTATAACCACATCCTGCTGCATAAATATTTCCGTTAATTGTTGGACTTCCACTTATTACAATATTG
>FR902195.1:17781-23331 GCA_000437855.1 Clostridium sp. CAG:567
ACTCTTCTCCATAACTTTTGTATGGATCTGATGAGTTTACATTATATCCGGTAACTCCTCCTGCTCCTGCTCCATATATGTTATTGGTAATAGTTCCTCCTGTTATATTTATGGTTGCTGTTCCATAAAAATATGAATCACAAGTATTTCCTGTTGCATTTGGACTTCCAACAACATTCATATTTCTTCCTAAACATCCACCATATACTTCATTTACCGAGCCACCTGATATATTAATTGTGGTTGTTCCTAAAAATGTATTTTCTGGGTAGTCCCAATCACTTTCTCCCCACCAGCCACCTGAGCTTGGCCTTGTTGCCGAATCTCCAATACTACCTCCAAGTAAACGTCCGACAGAACCAGATTTTATATTTTCTGTAACTACTGAATAGTTATTTCCACATGCTGAACCACCTACTAATAGGTTTACATCATAGTCATATTTACTAGCTGTTGTGCTGTTTTGTATATCTACTGTTATAGAAACTTTAAATGAATCATCCATTGAAGAACCCATAAAATCGTGTGATGTCGTTTGTCCTTGTCCTGATGAAGTTCCTGGAGTTCCGCCCAAAACAATTCTTCCATAACTTCCACTTTTTATTATTATTTCTGAGTTATTATTTGGTAATCTAGTTCTATTATATTGATACCATCCCGCAAACAAGTGAAATCCAGGTGCATTACTTCCTAGTAAACCTTGGTTTGAACTTGCATTGGTATAATTATCCATAGTTACTTGTTCTCCAATAGTGAAACTATGTCCTTGGCATATTAAGTACATATATCCATTTCCACCATTAAGAGTTAAGTACATAAATGTAGTATCTTCTGTTAAATATCTAAAATAATAATAGCTTGAACCATTACTTCCAAATCTCCAAACTGCATTATAGTCTACTCCTGCATACTTTCCAGTTATAGTTACTTTTTTTGCATAGGTTGTTGAAGTTTGTGAATTATAAAAACTCAAACTGGTATCTGTATAATTTCCCATCATAACAATTATATTTTCATTTCTTGTTCCTGATGAATTTAATTTTGAATATGCTGTTTGTAGATTTTGCACTGGAGTTTGTGGTGTATAACCATCATTATAATTACTTCCATTTTGATAATCTACATATACAACAATTCTGTCTCCATAAGTAAAACTATTTTCTGCTGATAATAAACTATTTACATTATTTGTTGCAACAAGTCTATAATCCATTCCTTTTTCTAGATTTTCTAATGTCAAACTTGTTTGACCTTCGATTTTTTCTAAAGAACCACCTGCCAAATCTTGTGTATACCATTGATATGTATAATCTGCTAAATCAACATAAGGTAAGGCTGTTCCGTGTAAGTCTTGCTGTTACTTTATCATTATTGTTGTCTATATCAAATTCTATTTCTATTGTAAGTCTTGGAATAGCGAAAGCTGCTACACTGTAATATTTTCCATCATATACTAGTACTTCAATATTATATTCACTTTCCCAGCTCATCTCTTTTGTAATGCTGTCACCTGTCAAACTCTCATCTATTACATCATTTATATACCATTTATAAGTTAAGTTACTGCTATATTGGTTATCTGTAATTACTTTATATGTTGGTGCATTACTATCATCAATACTTGTATTGAATCTTTTTATAAATGAAAATGTTCCATTAGTATATTTCCATTTTAAATAATCACTACCTGCATAATTATTAAATGTTGATAGCATTGTAGATATATCACTTTGATAAATTCCTTTGTTTACACCTTGTACATATCCTATGTTATTAGTAGTATTACTTCTTCTTTGGTTTGATGTTCCTGATGTGACACTTTGTGTAAAATATGTTCCTTTAGCTGAATAACTATTAAAATAACTATCCATAGTTAAGTTTCCAGCGTCATTACCATTCCATAAAGTTGCGAAATTATATGTTGATGTGTATGCTGTGCTGTTTCTTAAATATCCAAATATTGGACCTATAAATCCATTACCATTTATACTTCCTACATATAGACAGTTTGATGGCCATACTGGTTGAGAGCGGATTATTCCAACAATACCGCCTATTGCATATTGACCTGCATTTGACAATGTGTTATTTCGCAAAGTTGCATCAATTGCTATTTCTACATCTGCAAAACAATTCTCTATAGAATATCTTTGTCCTGCTCCTGGGTCTGTTTCACTTGAACTAGTGTTAGAAACATAACCTGCTATTCCTCCTACAGCAAATTGATAGCTTGAGTTTCTAATTGTAATAGTGTTTGTGTCATCTATTGTACAATTTTTGACTATATTGTTTACTATTGCAGTATTTTTATATACAGTTCCTGCAACTATTCCTATATGATAACCTTTGGTAGTATTGTTATTTCTTGTTGTTCCTCTAGCTGTTATGCTTATTTGTATACTATCAAATTCCACATTTTTTATAGTACAAGTACTATTTCCACCACCTACACTTCCAAAAAATCCATAAGACGTTACGCTTGTGGCTAATGCAGAAATTGTTATTTGAATATTTGAAATAATGTGCCCAGCCCCGTCAAAAGTTCCTCTAAACGAGTTAGTGTTGTTTCCTATTGGCATCCATGCCATTGAATTTAAATCTATATCTGTTGTTAATTGAAAAAATGTATTTTCATAGGTTGTCCCATTATTTACTTGATCTCTTAAATATGCTAATTCTTTTGCATTTGTTATTAGATATGGATTTGCTTGTGTTCCATCTCCATATTTAAATCCTGTTGCTACTGTTCCATCCCATGTACTTTTTTCTGCTGAAAGCACTGCTGCTGTTCTTGCATATGTTGCTATATTAGCTAAGCTCATTGTTTCGTCTAAAAGTACTGCATATATTGAAAAAGTATTTGTATTAAATAAAATGCTATTACCATTTATTTCAGTCTTTTTTATTTCTTCAGTTTTATTGTTTTCATCTATATGTATAATTTTGTACTTTTGATTATTGTCATCTATACTATCAATTCCAAGTATAGTTACTTGTATATCTTCATCAAGTGTATTAGGTTCATATTTTTTTCCGTCAGATACAATTTTTATATCATAAGCAACTTTTAAAGATACACTCTTATTTATATAATCTTTTAGCTGTTCTTTTATATCATCTTCTGTTTTTACTTCAACACTAAGTGTAGCATTTTGAGGCATATAACCTTTTACAGTCACTTGATTATTTTCTATTACTTCTGTTATTTTTGTATTATATAATAAATCTCCATCTTTTTCCTTTGTATCAAATTTTGCATTTAAACTTATTTTTGCATTTTCTAATTCTGCCTCTGTTAAATATACTTTATCTCCTGGTTTTTTTGATGTTATTTTAACTTCATTATTATTTTCAACAGCTGTGTTTTTATTATCAGCTTCAGTTTTTTCCTCTTCGTTTTGTATCGAATTTTCTGTTTTATTAGTGTCATTAGTATTTGAATTTTTAGTATCAAAAGTATAGCTAATAATCTGTTTGTTTCCTACTTCTTCCGGTAAAGTTATATAATATCCACTTTCTCCTGAATCAGTTGCATTTAGTTCAATAGTTTGTATTTCTAAATTTCCTGAAGTATCTTTTATGCTTACCTGTATTTCCTTCACCTTTTCAGCTCTTGAAAAACTAAATGCTAGAATCTCTATTATTAGCATAATTATTAACAATATTATTATCGTAATTTTCCTTTTGTTTATTTTTCTCATTTATCTCTCCGTTATTACTTACCTAATATCTTTTTAAACTCATATATTCCTTCAATTTCATCTACACTTAAATTATTTTTTTGTAGATTATCATACATTTTTATTGTTTCTATTGTTGAAATTAAGCTATCCAAATTTTCTTCTTCTAATTCTTCTTTTTCTATATTTATGTTTAATAATTGATACCTGTCTTTTATAACTATTGCTAAGTCCTTCGTGTCTGTCATTGTGATATTATTAAGCATTGTATAATATGGCCATCTTACAAATTCTCTAAGTTCATCAATAAATAAATTTATTTCTTCATCTGTTGCATCTACAAATTCCTCTCTTGCACATCGATATAAAAAGCTGTAAAATGAGCTTGCAACTTTTAAAACATCTAGTAGTGTTGAATTTTCATCAAGTTCACTATAGATTTTATTATTTATTTTGTTTTTTTCTAAATCTGTATATTTATCTTTTAGTTCCAATATTAAATTGTTAGCTTCAACAACATATTTGTCATTAGATTTTACTAATATTCCATGTCCATTTATTTTATTGTTTATTTTAAATAATTTGCTTTCTTTTGTGTTAAGTTCTTTTTTGCTTTGGGCATATAAGTTTTTATTTTGTTCTTTATTCTTGTACTCCTCTTTAATTGCGTCTATTATAAACTTATATTTTAAATAGTTTTTGTATTCATACAAGCTGTTTGATAATTTTATTAATGCAGAGTTTATTTCTTTTCTTTTATCTTCGTTCATTTCTTGCAAATCTTCTTTAGAAATGAATTTCAAATAACTACTTTCAATTGATGAAACTGAATAATCTTTTACCTTTAGATTTCCAGATAAAAAATTATTTATAATTATAGATTTATCTTCTTCTGTTTTATCTATCAAGCGCTTTTTTAATTCAATATATCTATTTAATATTGCTTCTTTAGCAAAATTTTTTATTAACATTTCTTTTTGTTTATTATAATATTTGTCTATATATTTTTCATTTTTTAGATATAAATAGATAATGTTTAATTTTATGTGCACAATTATATCAGGACATTTCCAATAAATCTCTTCAAATTTACTTTTTATTCTCTTTGAATTTATATTCTCATTTTCTAATTCTTGTAAAAAAACATTTATATACTCATTAACATATTTACTATATGTAAAATCTTTTAATGTTAATTTAATTCCAACCTCTTCAAATTTTTTTATGCAGTATAATATTGTATCATTAACTATTTCCAAATTCTTTTTATAATAAAAATTTAAATTGTAAAGTATTCTATCTAAATCCATTTTCTCATAAGAAGTATCTATATCATTTAATAAATATATAACACCTTCTGTATTTTTAATTTCATCCTCTAGATTTAGTAATTCTTCGCTCTTTTCTATTTCATTAATCTTAGAAATTCTTTGCTTCATTTCCTCAATTATTTCATTTTCAAGTTTTTGGTAAGTTGTTTTATAAGTACTTACTTTTTTTAAATATGCATTAATATTTTTCTCATTATTTCTTGGAAGAGTTGAAAGAGCCTCTTTATCAACACTTATTTTATTAGTAATATTACTTAAATTAATCATTTATCATCCCTCATTTTCTCTGTATTTTTTTCTTCTTTTTCAAGAATTTTCATAAATTCTTCTATTTTTTTATATGTTTCAAATAGTTCTTTAGATGATAAATTTTCGAATTTATTTTCCATGTTTTCTTTTGTTCCTTTCTTTTCTTATACTGCATTTTTCGCCCATTATTATTCGTTGTGATTATATCATATCATTATTTAATAAGTAAACAATTTCAAAAAAAAATAAACTTGAAAAATTGTATATTAGTCAATCATATGTCACACTTT
>FR902196.1:0-18919 GCA_000437855.1 Clostridium sp. CAG:567
ACATATTTATATATTATAAATTTTAAAAAAATAAATGATAAATTACTTATCATTTATTTTTTGTTTAATCTTCATCTATTGGTCCAAATAGTTCATCAAATTTAGCTTCTAATTCTTTTTGAACATCTACTGAGAACACTTCTTGTTCATCATCTTCTTGAGGGAGCATTGGTGCTTCAATTGATGTTTTTTTACTCTTTATCTGCTCTTTATCTTCCTCTAATGGTGTAATAAAATCTTCTTTATTTTGTATTTCACCATTATTTAAGATATCGTTATTTGTTTCTTTTTTATCATCTATATCATCATCAAATAAATCATCTAATGATTCAACTTTTAAATCATTTTTTTTGGTATTTTCATTTTCTTCAACATAAGGATTATATGGATTATATTTTCTCCATTTTCCTCTATCTCCTACATTAAAATCTAAGTGATTTAATGTAAACTCTGATAATTTTCTAGCCATTGAGCTTTCAAAATAATAATATTTTTTTGCTTTAATAGGCTTAATTCCTTTTTCATAAATAATACAATCATCGTTGTCCATTCTTCTTAATTCATCAGGTGTCATAAGAGCTCTTCCCATAACTTGGTCTGATTCACTAAGTCCTTGTCTATGATATTGTTTATCTCTATTTATTGATACACTATCTCTTGTAATAGTTTTTTCTCCTAATGCTTTTGAAAAATATTCTACAGTTTTAAATGAGTTACTTCCTAAAAATACGTGAGTATCACAGTTACCCATTATTGTTTCATAAGATTTTTCATATACTGCCTCTAATTGATCTAAGTTTTGTAAAATAACACTAAATGATATTCCTCTACTTCTACTTGTTGATATTTTCTTATCGAAATCTGGTATTTTACCAATGTTGGCAAACTCGTCACATATAAAGAATGTTGGTACTTTTAATCTTCCTCCATTCGCATCAGCAAAGTTATACAATTGTTGTATCATTTGAGAGAAGAATATTGTTAATAAGAAGTCATAAGCAGTATGTGTATCTGAAGATATAACATATACAGCTGTTTTTTTGCATCCTAATTCTTCAAAATTAATTGTGTCTGTTGATGTAACCTCCGCAATTTCCTTTGAATCAAATTTACCAAGCTTAGATTGTAATGAGCTCAAAATTGATCCATAAGTTTTTTCTGGTGCTATTTCTATTGATTTATAATACATTCTTGCTGGATGATCATAAGGTAATTGATTTATAAGTTCTGTTAATAAGTTACTTCCACCATTTGTATTAGCTGCCCTTACAAGTTCTGCACAACTTGCCAAGTTTTGTTCTTCTTCTGGTCTAGTTGATATTAAATAATATATTAATGACTTTAGTAACATTTCAGCCATATCATCCCAATATGGATCTGAACTACTACTAGCCTCTGATTTTTGTCCTTTTACAATAGTATTTGCAATAACGTCAACATCAATTTCACTAGAAATATGCATTAATGGGTTATACCCATCACTATTTGCTGGGTTAACCAAGTTTAATACTTTTATTGAATAACCATTTTTTTCTAAGAATCCTGCTGTTTTATCATATAGCTCTCCTTTAGGGTCTGTAAATACATAAGAACCTAACATTTGAAATGCATTTGGAATAGAATATGATGCAGATTTACCAGAACCTGAACCACCGACTACCAATACATTTACGTTTCCTCTTTTATCTGTTGGCAAATAATGATTTTGTGCTAGTATAATACCTTTATTTCTACTTAAAACTTGATATTCTTCTCCGCCTTCACACCAATCACTTGATCCATGTTCAATATCTTTATAATCACTTTTAGCTTTTGATCTGTATAAACCAATTATTGAAAATATTATATAAATAAGAGTATAATATGCAAATGTTTTGAAAAATACTCCTATATACTTTTCACCAAATATTTTTGTAAAAGTATTAAAACTCGTTATATTTGAAAATATTTGTTGTATAAATATACTAAAGTCAAAAATTCCATTGTTTACAGATTCAACAATGGAATATGCAACTGGCGAAACAAGGATTATTGCTAAAACAACCCATAGAACTCCAATTATTATTAAGCTTTTTTTATTATCTTTTAATGTTTTTCTTATTCTCATTTTCATAGATTTTTCACCTTTTCATTAGTTTTTATCTATCCATTTCTACTTGATTAATTTCTCCTTTTCTTTCTCCTCTTTGTTCTCTTTGTTCTCTTTGTTTTGAAATAACCTCATATGCTCTTGGATTTTTCATAGTTTTAATTCCATTTGCTGTTACTAATTTACTACTATTTCCACTTTCTTCTACATATCCTTTTTCAACACCAATTCCCATTTCTCCTTGTGTTTGAATATGATCTTTTAATACTGCGTCTAGAGTTTGACCTGCTTCAATTTCATATTCATTTTCACGTGTATTGAATACTATTCCCATTCCTGTTACTTTTATTTTGATTTGGTCATTTTTTGAACGTACAGTTGTACTACTCATATAAATACTCCCTTCTATTCTTTACTCTCTCTAATTTCAAATGCAAAATATGATTTGTATGGTTTTAATTTGCATTTACCTTTTACTTCATTTGTTTCTTCATCAAAATATAAAATTGGTTTGATTTCTTCTGTTGTTTCTGGATCTATTATTGATATAGGTCTCTTTAAATCAGGTGTATATCTAAACTCTTTATATTCTTGTTCTTGTTCTGAATATAAAGTATCAAACTTAATTGGTATAGGACGTTTTGCTATTTTTACTTTATTGTCTTCCAAAAGTCCCATGTTAATAACTACTTTATCTTGTCCAAAAGATAAAATTACTAATTCTTCCTCATTTTCTGGTTCATCAACAAAAAATGTTTTCTTTTTTAAATTTCCATTTAATTCTTCAGCATATTCTAAACGTTGTACTGTAAATTTTGGATACTCTTGTAATAATTCTCTTGGTGTTTTGTTCACCCTATAAATTACTGTATTTACTCCTTGAGGATCTGTAATACTAAAGTGCTTACCTTGTATCTTGTCCATCTTTTATACTCCTTTTTTCTATGAATTGTTTGATAATACATAGTTTCTCTTTTGTTGAACCATATTACTATATTAAATTATAGTACTTTTTTAGCAATATGTCAACCTTTTTGAGTGTTTTAATTTATGTTACCTTTGTATTTCTCTTGGATTATATTTTGATATTTCTCTTAGTTGTTCAAAAATTGTTTTTTCTTTTTCTGTTATGCTCTTTGGAATCATTATTTGCACATTAACAAATAAATCTCCTCTTCCACCTCTTCCATTAAGATAACCTTTTCCCTTAAGGCATATATTTTCTCCACTTTCTGTTCCTTGAGGTATATATAATAATATTTCTTCATCTATAGAATTGATATTTAATTTTGTTCCTAAAGCAGCTTCCCATGGTGTTATATATAAATCTGTATATATATCAATACCATTTAATTTGAATTTTTTATCATTTTCTATATGTATTTTTATTAGTAAGTCTCCCGATTTTCCGCCATTTTCCCCTGGCTTGCCCTGTCCCATTAATCTAATTTTTTCTTCATTTCTTATTCCAGCTGGTATTTTCACATTAAATTCACGCATTTTTCCATCTATAGTTCTTAAGGCAATTTTTTTCTCCATACCATAAAAAGCTTCAAAAATAGATACTGTGATTTCTGTTTCAATATTTTCACCTTTTTTCGGTGATTTTTGTTTTTCTTCCTTCTTTTTTTCTTTCTGCTTAATTTCTCCAAAAAACATTTGAAACATTTCCACAAAAATTGATTTTTTTTCTTTTTTATTTTGTTGTTTATTTTTTTGTTTTTTTCCAATACGTGAATTCCACATTCTGTCATATTTTCTTCTTGTACTTGAATTAGATAATGTTTTATATGCTTCATTTATATCTTTAAATCTTTCTTCTGCAAAGTCACTTGTAGTATTAATATCAGGGTGATATTTTTTCGCTTGTTCTCTGTATGCTTGCTTTATTTCTTCTGCAGTTACATTATTGTTTTTTAAACCTAGTATTTTATAGTAATCTTTGAAAATCATTCAGATTTCCCCCTAGAATGCTTTTAAATTTTCCGTCTTTTGTTATGTGTGCTATTATATCATATCTTTTTTATGTTTTAAATACCTTATTTATAATTATTATATGAAGATTTTACTTTTTATTTTCCGCTTTAATTTTTCTAGAGTTAAGATACTATTAAAATGTGGCTCTTCTCCTCTTTCTCTTGTTTTTTTCACAGCAAATTCAATAATATATACAATACATTTATCTATATTTTCATAAGCTAATTCTCTTACAACATTTAAATCTGGGTAAGATCTTGTTTCTTCTATTTTATCTGCAACAAAAATTATTTTGTCAAATAAATTCATATTTGGATTTCCTGTTGTATGGTATTCTATTGCTTGCTGTATTTCTTTATCAAAATTATACTTTTCTTTAGCAATATTAGCTGCTATTTTTGCATGTAAAAGTCCTATATTTTTTCTTTCAATTTCGTCTACCTCTATATTGTGTTGCTTTGTATATTCTATTTTTTCCTCATCTGGCATTTCTTTTGCTATATCATGTATAAGTCCTGCCATTTCTGCCTTTTCTTCATCTAACCCATAAAATTCAGCAAGCTTCTTAGCTTCTTTCATTGTTCCAATTGAATGCAAATATCGTTTTTCAGATAATTCATTTTTTAAATCATTTTTTATATTTTCTATATTTTGCATATCCTTTTCCTATCTTAATTTTGTGCTAATTTTATTAATTCATCTAATAATTTTGAATATTCAATTCCACATTGTTCCCATAATTTTGGATACATACTAATTTGAGTAAATCCTGGCAAAGTATTTATTTCATTTATGTATACTTTATTATCACTTTTTCTAATAAAAAAGTCTACTCTTGATAATCCTTTTCCATCTACTGCTTTAAATGCCTTTATTGCTAATTCCTTTATTTCGTCCTGTTTTTGTTGTTCAACTTCTGCTGGAATTACAACTCTAGATTGTGCATTATTATATTTTGCATCAAATGTATAAAATTCTTCTGCTGGTAGAATTTCTCCTACACAAGTTGCTTTTACATCTGTATTTCCAAGTACAGCACATTCAATCTCTCTACCTATTATTTCTTCCTCAATTAATATTTTAGTATCATAGTTACTTGCATATTTAATTGCATCTTCAAGTTCCTCTATGTTATTTGCTTTTTTTATTCCAACAGATGATCCTGAATTTGATGGTTTAACAAAAACAGGAAAACCTAATTTTTGTTCTGTAATTTCTGCAATATTTTTTAAGTCTAATTCTTTTTCTTCAAAATTTTCATTAACATATATATATTGATCTTTATCAGCTTTTACATATACATAATTTGCTTGGGGAATTTGAGCTTTTTCAAATATAATTTTAGCATATACTTTATCCATACAAATACTTGAACCAAGTACTTTGCAACCAACATATTTAACTTTTAATAATTCTAGTAGTCCTTGAATTGTTCCATCTTCTCCATATAAGCCATGTAATACAGGAAATGCTACATCTAAGCTTTTTAAATATTCAAATTCATTTTCTATTTTTTCTAATTCTGTTATTTTATCTCCAACATGTAATGCTTCAATTTCTTCTATATTTTTAGTATATTTATACCAGCTTCCATCTTCCGAAATGTATATTGGTAAAATTTCATATTTTTCTTTTGATAAATTTTTTATAATAGATGTTCCTGATGATATTGACACATCATGTTCTGTTGACATGCCTCCAAATATCACTCCAGCCTTTAGTTTATTCATGCTATTTTCTCCTTAACAAATTGCTTCACAAATTTCTGTAAAATTTAAACTATTTGATGCCTTTAGTAATACAGCATCTTGTTTATTTAATTTTTCTTTTAATATACTAATTGCTTCTTTATTTGTATTGCAATGCACTATGTTTTTTACTCCACCTTTTTCTGCTTCTTTAGCTATGTTTATTGACTCTTTTCCTACGCAAATAAGCATATCAACTTTGTTTTCTGCAACTATTTTTCCAACTTCTTCATGTAGTTCTTTGCTATATTCTCCTAATTCCAACATATCACCTAGCACTGCAATTTTTCTCAAATTTGGTAATTTTCCTAGGTAGTCTAGTGCGGCTTTCATTGAATCATAATTTGCGTTATAGCAATCATTTATAATCATTGCACCACATTTTGCTTGTTTGATTTCCATTCTTTTTTTAGTAAGCTCAAAATTTTCAATTCCTTTTATTGCTTCTTCAACTGGAATTTCAAATATTTTTGCAACACTTAAAGCACATAAACTATTTGATACAAAGTGTTCTCCTCCAACTGGAATATGAACATTATATGTTTTTGAGTCTATAACTGCTTCACAAGTACTTCCATTTTCATGGAATACAGCATTTTGTCCAAGTACTTTACTTCCTTGTTGTGTTCCATAAGTTATAATATTGTAGTTATTTTTTTCTTTTTCATACCATTCATTTAATAAATCATTATCATAATTTATGACTACTGTTCCGTTTTTATTTAATCCTTCTAGAATTTCTAATTTTGCTTTTAATATATTTGCTCTTGAGCCTAAAAGCCCTATGTGTGCTGTTCCAATATTAGTAATAACTGCTACATCTGGTTTTGCAATTCTTGAAAGCAAACTAATCTCTCCAAATGAATTCATTCCCATTTCAAGGACCATTACTTCTTCATCTTTTAAACTAAGTAATGTAAGTGGCATTCCTATTTCATTATTATAATTTCCTTGTGTTTTTAAAACTTTGTATTTTTGTGAAAGTACACTTGCTATCATATCTTTTGTGCTAGTTTTTCCTACGCTTCCTGTAATTGCAACAACAGGAATATTACACATGCTTCTTTTATATTCAGCTAATTTTTGCAATGTTTTAACAGTATCTTCTACTAGAACAATGGTTGATTCTGGATATTTTTTTAATATTTCATCTGAGATTTCTACATCTTGTAAAATACAAGCTATAGCTCCTTTTTCTAGAGCCTGCTCATATAATGTACTTCCATTAAAATTTTCGCCTTGTATTCCTAAATATATTTCACCTTTGTTTAAAGTTCTTGTATCTTTGCATAATTTATCAAAAGGTAAGTTTTCATTACCTTGCATTAATTTTCCATTACATTTTTCTATTATATCTTTAATTGTTATTTGATTAGCCATATATTAACCTTTCTTTAATACAATTTTTAATTATTATATTCCAATATATATGCCTTTGCAATAAATTTATACGAAAAAATCGCCTTAGTTTTAAACTAAAGCGATTTTTGCAAATTTCAATTACTCAGCTGTTCTATTAGCAATTTCTATTGCTTTTGCTACAATATTACCACAAGTTTTTGATGGTACATTTCCCCATCCTCCATCTTGTTTTACTTGCTCATAAACACCAAGTTCTTTTGCAATTTCTTCTCTTAATTTATCAGAAATAAGTCCTTTGTTTGCCACTCTGAATTTACCTCCTGACAGATTTAATTTTGTGAAAATTTATTGTTCTTACTTGATTAATATGAATTTTTTCAATATTACTTTTTTATTTTCACATTATTATTATTTACATTTTATTTAAAATTATTTTTAATATTTTTTCCAATATTCTAGTGTGTTAATGTTCCATTTGGTGTATTTGTTATTACTAAAATGTCTTGCTCTTCTCCTGTTTTAGCATTTATATATACTAAAAAGTCTGTATCATCAACTTTTCCTTTAAATTCCCAACATAATACTTCGGTTTTCCACTCTGTTGGAATTATTGCTAAATTTTCACTTAAAATATTTAATTTTGAATTCAAATTTTTCTTGGCTTGTTCTATCGTGATTTTTATATCTGAAATATTTCTTTTTTCATGGCTATTTAAATATCCTGTTGTCTCAATTCCCATTATTTCTCCATTATCTAATGCAACTTTTAACTTAATTAAATCCGGATATACAGTTACTCCATCTTGTTCATAAGCATAATTAATTGTAACAATTCCATCTTGTTTTAAATAGTATGTTTCTTTCATGTCATCAAATCCACGTGATTTTAAAAACTCTTTTCCTATTTCATCTGCTCTTTCTTGTGTAACACTTTCTGCTTGGACATCTCTGTTATAATTCATAAATACTACATGTCCACCTTTTTCAGATATTGAAATCACCATATTCGTGTCTGATTCTCCATTTATTTTTGCATTAAAATCAAATGTAGGCATATTTGTGTTTTCAGATTTTCCAGTAAAATTAATTTCTTGAACTTTATCTTCCCCTATAAACTTTTTCGCAATTTCTTGTGCTTTTTGTTCATCTATATTTTCACCTGTTAATCCCCTTTTTTCTTTACTTGTTATATGCTCTGAAAATGCACCATCATATATTAAACCAGAATATTCATGAAAATTCTGCTCCATATTACTAAAACTGCTTTTTGATATATTACTAACTTCTTGAGCAAATGCAACTGTACCTTTTTTAGTTAATTCACCCCAACTAATTCTTCCGCTACCTATATCTGTTGATAATTGATCTAGTGTATTTTTTAATTCTACGCTATAATCATGTAATTCTTTTAAATTGTCTAAATCTTCTTGTGTTAATTTTTCATTTTTTATGTTTTTTCTTGATAAAGAATAACTATAATCACTTACTTGATTTAAAAATTTTGCTGTTTTTTCAAGTTCTACAGATTCAATTGGTAATCTTGACAAATATACTTGCGCTAAGTTCGCTTCTTTCCACACATTTGTTAATGTTTCTGCTCCATGCTCTGAGGTACTTGATATTAATGATTTTGCTAAATATGTTTCAACATCTTGCACATAATTTACTAACTCATAAAAGGCCATATTGTATTGATTTTCTGAAGCTTGTCTATAATCTACTTGTTTTTTATAAATCCATATTCCCATTGCTATTATTATAGCAAATAAAGCCACTACAACACTAAGCATGTGTCTGTCTTTTAATCTATTTTTCCAATCCACTAATTTATTCATTTTTTATCTTCCTTTCTTATTTATTTGCAAAAGCGATGTTTTCCAATAGTCTTTATAAGTGGTCTTGACCAAATCCACTTATTTGTTGCAGTAGCAGGATTAAAATAATATACAGCTCCATCAGTTGGATCCCATCCATTCATTGCATCTCTTGCTGCTTTCATTACTGTAGCTTCATCTTCCATAGCTTGATTAATCTGGCCATCAGATACCGCAGTAAAAGCACCTGACTGATAAATAACTCCTGCAATTGTATTTGGAAATCTTGAATCTTTAACTCTATTTAATATAACTGCACCAATTGCTACCTGACCTTCATAAGGTTCTCCTCTTGCTTCACCATTTATCGCTCTTGCAAGAAGTTGTATATCTGAATTGCTACCACTACTTGCAGCTTGTACCTCTTCTTTTGGCAATGAATTTACAATATAAATTATTGTTATAAATACCACAAATACAAAAACTACGTAAAAAAATATTTTTTTCTTCATAATAAACTCCTGTATTTTTATTATTGGTATTTTGCACATTTTTTTGTAAATTTATTCAATTTTTATTTTTAAAAATTAGTTATATATTTTTTATACAATAAAAAAGCAATTCCTATTATAGAATTGCTTTTTGTTTTGCATTTCATTATATAACCGCATACTCACTATTTGATTGTTCAGCGTAATTTCATAGGTTCCTAACATTTTCAAATTTGGTTTAACAAGACTTCTTCTTTAAACCCAGTCGTACCATATTCCAAATATAGCTTCTAACCCTCTTTCTGAATGTTTTGACCATATTTCATCACATTATGTTAATTAATTCAAACAAAAAAGTTTTGTATTTTTATATAATATATGATACAATTGGTTCAAATAAATAAAAGGAGAAAATTTTTTTATATGAAAAAAGTATTAATTTTTTATGCTTCTTATGGTGGTGGGCATTTATCAGCAGCAAAGTCTATTCAAAAATATATAACAGAAAATTATGAAGATGTTGAGTCTCAAATGGTTGACTGTATGAAATACATAAATAAGCCTTTAGAAAAGGTAACAACTGGTGCTTATAGAGAAATGGCTAAAAAAGCTCCTAAGTTATGGGGTAAAGTTTATTTTGACTCAGAAAAAGGACTGCTTTCTGAGATAAGCAAAGATAGCAACAAGTTAATGGCTAAAAAATTATGTAAGTTAATTAACGAAATAAATCCTGATTTAATTATTTCAACACATCCTTTTAGTAGCCAAATGACAAGTTATTTAAAAGGTAAATGTAAAATAGATTGTGAAATTGCTACAATCCTTACTGATTTTGCTATTCATAAACAATGGCTTGTCGGAAGCGAATATACAAATAATTTTTTTGTTTCAAATGATAATATGAAACAAGATATGATTAATCTTGGAATAAATGAAAATAAAATTCATGTTACTGGAATTCCAATGTCTGATAGATTTTTTGAGAACTTTGATAAATCAAAAATCTATGAAATGTTTAAATTAGATCCTAATAAAAAGGTAATATTGTTTTTCGGTGGCGGAGAATTCGGATTAGGAAAAGATCGTACTGTCCAAGTGTTAGAATCTTTTATAAAAAAGCTTCCTAATTTTCAAATTGTTGCTGTTGCAGGTAAAAATGAAAAAATGAAAGAATCTTTTGAAGAGTTATCTAAAAATAATAATGCTGAAAATAGAGTGAGAGTTCTTGGATTTACTGATAAAGTTCCTGAACTTATGAATATATCTTGTTTAGTAGTTAGTAAACCTGGTGGTCTTACTACTACTGAAACTTTAGCCTCAAATTTGCCAATGATTATAATAAATCCAATACCTGGTCAAGAAGAAGAAAATGCAGAATTTTTAGAATCTAAAGGTGCAGGTGTATGGCTTAAAGCAACTGATAATCCTGATGAAGTAATTGATTCAATATTTAAAGATGAAAATACTTTAATAAAAATGAAAGAAAATGCGATTAAGCTTGCTAAAAAGAAATCTACTCAAGAAATTTGTGATACATTATTAAAATAAGTAAAAAAGATTGAGAAAATAAATTCTCAATCTTTTTTATTTATAACAAAATTAAGTCTCCTTTGACTGTACGAGTTGCAAAGCAACTTTTCTTATAACTCTCTTCTTCCTTCTAAAGCTTTACTTAAAGTAACTTCATCTGTGTATTCTAAATCTCCACCTACTGGAATTCCGTGTGCTATTCTTGTAACTTTTACGCCAAGTGGTTTCACAAGTTTAGAGATATACATTGCTGTTGCTTCCCCTTCAACTCTTGGGTTTGTCGCTAAAATTATTTCTTTAACTTTTCCTTCCATTAAACGTGAAAGCAATTCTTTTAATTTTATATCATCTGGGCCTACTCCGTTCATTGGAGAAATACTTCCATGTAATACATGATATACACCCTTAAATTCATGTGTTCTTTCCATTGCAACAACATCTCTTACATCTTCAACAACACATATAACAGAATGATCTCTGTTTTGATTTCCACATATTGGACAAGGATCTGTATCTGTAATATTAAAGCATTGAGAACAATATTTTAAGTTCTTTTTTGCATCTTGTATTGCTGTTATAAATTCATTTGTTTCTTCTTCACTTGCATCTAATATATGAAATGCAAGCCTTGCTGCTGTTTTATTTCCAATGCTAGGCAATTTTTCAAATGCTTCAATTAATTTTTCTATTGATGGTGAATAATATGACATACTACATTAACCCCGGAATATTGTATTTTCCAAGCTCTTGAGCTTGTGCACTATCAACCTTTCTTAATGCTTCATTTACACAACTTAATATTAAATCTTGTAACATTTCTACATCTTCTGGATCAACAGCTTCTTTTTGAATTTTAATTTCTTTTATTTCCTTGCTACCAGATACTTTTACATATACTGCTCCGCCACCTACACTTGCATCAAATTCTTTATTTGCAAGTTCTGTTTGTGATTTTTCCATATCTGCTTGCATTTTTTTTGCTTCTTTCATTAATTGATTGATGTTCATTCCACCAAATCCACCCATTCCTCCTGGGAAACCTCTTTTTGACATTTAATATACACTCCTATTCTTCTATAATATTTACTGGAATATCTAATTCCTCTTTAATTGTATCCTCAGAGCTTTTTTCTTTAGCTTTTTGCGCTAAAATAGCATCCTGACAATCTAATAACTTAACTCTCATTTCTTTTCCACATTCTATTGAAACAAGCCTCGTTAATTCTTGTATGTTTTCTGGCTTTTCCATAATACTTTTTACAAATGGAGTTAATCCATTTTGAAATACTATACCAACTGTCATATCATTTAACATCGTTGCAACTGTATTTAATAAATTACTTGCTAAAAGCATTTTTCTGTCTTGTTTTAATTGTTCTATTATTTTATTCCAAAATGATAGTTTTTCTATATTTAAATTTGAAACTTGCTCTATATGTACTTTTCCTACTGACTTATCAAACTTTTTATCTTCTTTTGGTTCTGTACTTTGTTGAACTGCCACTTTAATATTACCTGAATTTATTTTATTTTCTAAATTGTTCAATCTGGCTGTTATATCTTCAAGTCCTGATGTGTTTGTATTTTCTTGTGGACTACATAGCTTTATCATTTCTACTTCAAACAATACCGTTTTTTGTGAAGACCATTTCATATTATTTTCAAGTTCTGATAATGCATAAATTATTTGAAGTAATCTTTCTTTTGAAATTTGTTTTGAAATTTCATCCATTTGTTTTACTTCATCTTGGCTATATATTTCAAGCTTTCCACCAGTTTTATATACTAACATATCTTTGGCATATTTAATAATTTCCCATAATAAATTTGTTAATTCTTTTCCTTGGTTAGTAATCTCCTCAATTGTTTTTAATATGTCTTCTACTTTATATTCAGCTATTGCTTTCATAATTTGTGCTATAAATGTTAATTTTGGAATTCCAACTAAATCTTTAACTAAATTTTCATCAATTTTATCATTTCCTTCTTGAATACATCTTTCAAGAATACTTAAAGCATCTCTCATTGCTCCATCTGCCAAAACAGATATTATTTTTAATGCTTCTTTTGTAATTTCTATATTACTTTCTTTACATACAAATTCAAGTCTTTTACTAATGTCATTATTTGATATTTTTTTAAAATCAAAACGTTGACATCTTGAAAGTATAGTTGCTGGTAACTTTTGAGGTTCTGTTGTTGCTAATATGAATTTAACATGTGCTGGTGGTTCTTCTAATGTTTTTAAAAGTGCATTAAAAGCTCCTGTTGAAAGCATGTGAACCTCGTCTATAATATATACTCTATATTTTGCAAGTGTTGGCAAAAAATTAACCTCATCACGAATTGCTCTAATGTCATCTACACTGTTGTTTGATGCAGCATCCATTTCAACAATATCTGTTAAAGAACCTGATAATGCAGCTTTGCAAATCTCACACTCATTACATGGTTCTCCATCTTGAGGATTTAAGCAGTTTACAGCTCTTGCTAAAATTTTAGCGGTAGTAGTTTTACCAGTACCTCTTGTACCATTTAATAAATATGCATGACCCACTCTACCAGACATAATTTGATTTCTTAATGTCTTAGTTATAGCCTCTTGGCCAACCATATCCGAAAATTTTAGTGGTCTAAATTTTCTATACAAAGCCATATATGCCATACTTTTATCACCTTTTTCTTTACCTTTATTATTAGTAATATAATATTTTTTGAAGTGAATGCTGTGGGGACCAGCAAGCTAGAAGATGTTACTAAATTTTTTCAAATCATTATCAATGTTTGCAAAAAATTGTTGTTAAAGCTTCTTGCGAAGCTGGGGATGAACGAAAAAAAATATTATATTATAATACTATTTCTAATAAATAAATGATATGAAAATTTAGGGCACTAGTCACTCTATGGAGAATAATTCCACACAAAAGTATCTACTTATTGCTGCTTCCTTCCGGATCTGACAAGGTTCATAGGCTTTTATTGGTTTATTCTCCATACAATGACCAGGCTTTACTCTAATCATATCATTTGAATTATATACTTTTTTAGTTTAAATATCAAGTATTATTTGACTCTTTTAAATATTATATTACTTGTATCATCTATTTCCAAATAACAGTTCTTTTCTTCTCCAAGATTTCCTGTTGGAAGTTCAAGTTCAATATTTGATTTATACTTTGCTTTTGTAGTTTCAATTATAAAGTCAAAAGAAACTTTAAATTTTATTTCTTCTTTTGATGTTTCTATTTTTTCTAATAAACTAGCATTATGCTCAATTTGTTTATCTTTATCTGATGTATAATTTCCAATATCAGTATTACTAATACGTATTAAAGCGGTTCCACCTTTACTTCCTATTGTTAAATTTGTTGAACTACTTTGACTAGCTCCTTTGTATTCTAATTTTTCTTTTACCTCAAACTGTTCATCATAACTAAATAGTCTGCCTTCTTCACTATTAGGCATATATACCTTAATTGTACCCTTTTGTGGTTCCTCAATCACATTAATATTTTCTACTTTTATTGATTTTATTAATAAATCTTGTGTATTTTTCTTATTTTGATCAATGTAAAAATGAATATCATTATTTTGATAAATACTAAAATCCCATTTTTTCTTACTTTCGTTTTTTTCTACACCCTCAACAGTACCAACTACAATAATTTTTGATAGTTTGAATGGCATATTAGTTTCACCTTCAACCTCATATTTTATCATAAGAATTCCTACTGTTATAAGTATTAAACATATAATTGAAATTGCAACAACCAACTTTATTGTTTGTTTTCTACTTTCTGTAAACATATTTTTCTCCTTTATCAGTTAATTTACTGACATAAGCTGATTTTCAAATTAAATGGCGGAGCAGGTGGGATTCGAACCCACGTGGCGATTTAACACGCCTAATTGATTTCGAATCAACCTCGTTATGACCACTTCGATACTGCTCCATATTTTAATTTTTTCTTTTACTATCTCTTAATTCTTTAAAAAAATCTTTTAAAATTCCTTCACATTCTTGCTGTAATATTCCTGTTTCAACATCAACTTTGTGATTGAATTCGTAATTTAATAGATTTAAAACAGAACCACATGCTCCAGTTTTTTTATCCATTGTTCCAATATACACTTTTTTTAACCTTGCTTGTATTAGTGCTCCTGCGCACATACTGCATGGCTCTAAAGTAACATACATCTCACAATCTGATAGCCTCCACGCTTTTAACTTTTTACTTGCTTTTTGAATTGCTAAAATCTCAGCATGTTTTGTAGTATCAAGTTTTTCTTCTTTTTCATTATATGCTCTTGCTATTATTTTATTATTTTTTACAATAATAGCTCCAACAGGTATTTCACCTTTTTCATAAGCTTTTTTTGCCTGTTTTAAAGCTTCTTTCATAAATTTTTCTTTCTCTAACATGCTTTCTCCTAAAAATATGGTGTGCCTAGCGGGAATTGAACCTGCGACCTCTCGCTTAGGAGGCGAGCGCTCTATCCAACTGAGCTATAGACACATTTTTGATAACGTTTATATCATACAATATTTTTTTATTTTTAGCAAGTGTTTTCAAAACTATGATTTTATGGTATATTTATATAGAGGTATTTTATGGAATTAAAAGAAAATGAAAGAATTGATGATTTAGAGTTAAATAATTTAAAAATAATACAAAATAAAAATGGCTTTTGCTTTGGTATGGACAGTGTATTACTTTCTGACTTTGCCAAAAATATTAAACCTAATACTAAAGTTATTGATTTAGGCACTGGTACTGGTATTTTGCCTATATTACTTTCGGCAAAAACTAAAGCCTCAAAAATTGTAGGAATAGAAATTCAAGAAGATGTTGCTAATATGGCTAATAGAAGTGTTGAATTAAATAATTTGCAAAATAGATTAGAAATTATTTGTGAAAATATTAAGAATTTAAAAAACGTTTACGAAACCAATTCTTTTGATGCTATTGTAACAAACCCTCCTTATAAAACTAAAGGCACAGGAGGAATTAATGAATTAAAATCAAAACTTATTTCTCGTCATGAAATAACCGCTGATTTAGAAGATTTCATTTCAATATCTAGTTATTTATTAAAAGATCAGTCTAATATATACATGGTTCACAGACCTGAAAGGTTAGTTGATATTTTATCTATTTTTAGAAAATATAAATTAGAACCTAAAGAATTAAAATTAGTACAACCAAACTGTGGCAAAGCTCCAAATCTAGTTTTAATTAAAGCAACTAAAAATGCAAAACCATTTTTAAAAATTGATAAACCCTTATATATTTATAAATCTGATGGAACTTATACCGAGGAGTTGTTAAAAATATATAATAAAATATAGGAGGAATACATGGCTGGTAGAATTTATTTGGTGGCTACACCTATTGGAAATTTGAGTGATATGACATTTCGTGCAATAGATACACTAAAAAACGTTGATTTAATTGCAGCTGAAGATACAAGACAGACATTAAAACTGTTAAATCATTTTGAAATTAGTAAACCAATGATTAGCTATCATAGGCATAATGAAGATATAAAATCCGAATGTTTAATTGAAAAGGTATTAGCTGGAAAAAATATAGCTATAGTAACAGATGCAGGTACACCTGGTATTTCTGATCCAGGTGAAGAAATTGTTAAAGAAGCAATTAAAAATAATATTGATATTATTCCAATACCTGGTGCATGCGCTTTTGTTAATAGTTTAATTGTTTCTGGAATTTCTACAACCGAATTTTCTTTTTATGGCTTTTTGCCCTTAAACAAAAAAAATCGTAAAGAAAAATTGCTGCAAATTATGAAAGAACAAAAAACTGTTATTTTGTATGAGGCTCCACACAAATTGTTAAAAACATTAGAAGATATTTTAGAAAACATTGGAGATGTTCAAGGATGCTTAGTAAGAGAACTTACAAAAATTCATGAACAAAAAATATATGGAACAATTTCAGAACTAATTAATTTATCTCCTGAGCCTAAAGGTGAATATGTAATTGTTTTGGATTTAAATACAAATGAAAATTCTGATGATGTTGATTTTTCTAAAATGAGTTTAGAAGAACATTATAATTTCTATGAAAAATTAGGATTAGATAAAAAGGAAATTATAAAACAAATTGCTAAAGACAGAAATGTTAATAAAAATGAAATTTATCAAAGTTTTATACAAAAAAAATAGTGTAATTAATTTACACTATTTTTTATTTATTCAGCTTCTTTTATTTCCGATATTTTTTCTAAACATTTATCACAAACTAATTTTCCTTTATATTCAACTAATTTTTTTGAATTACCGCAGAATATACAATTTGATTCAAATTTTTTTAATATTATGTTAGAACCATCAACATATATTTCAATTGGATCTTTCTCTGCAATTCCAAATTTATTTCTTAATTCTATTGGTATAACTACTCTTCCTAATTCATCAACTCTTCTTACTATTCCTGTAGATTTCATACAGCACCTCCTTAAAATAACATTTTTCGACAAATTTATTACAATAAGATAATATCATAAAAGCTATGTAATTGCAATAAATTTGCCTTAAAAAATTAACATTTTTTGTAATTTTTCATTTTTAAGAGTCGAATTTTGTCGAAAGTTCATAATAACAACCTCTAGTACTAAAAATCAATTATTAGAATAAAATATTTCATATAACAATTATATGAAAGAGTGATTTTTTGTTAAATATAATATGGCCTATTTTTATTATAATTTCAATTATATACGCTTTAATTTCTGGAAATATAGAAAATAGTAGTAATGGTATATTTGATTCAATGAATTCTGCTGTTAATTTAACTATTACTTTTTTTGGAACTATTTGTTTATGGAACGGATTAATGGAAATCGCTAAAAAGTCTAGCTTAATAAAAATTCTAAATAAGTTACTAAGTCCTTCTATTAATTTTTTATTTCCTGAGTTAAAAAATAATTTTCAGGCTAAAGAAGAAATTTCAATGAATATAGTTACAAATTTTTTAGGTTTAGGAAATGCAAGCACTCCTATTGGTTTACAAGCCATGAAAACATTGCAGAAAGATAATACTAAAAAAGATACTTTAAGCAATTCAATGATTATGTTTATTATTATAAATATTGCTGCCATCCAGCTTATTCCTACAAATGTAATAGCAATCAGAACTTCACTAGGCTCAACTGCACCCAATAGTATTATTGTTCCAATATGGATTTCATCAATTGTTTCTGCTCTTTTTGGAATTATTGTAACAAAAATTTTAATAAAATTTAAATAGGAGATATTTTTTATGCAATTAGTGCACTTTTTTTCTGCTTCTGCTATTCCTGCAACTATAATAATCATTATTCTATGGGGATTAAAAGACAAGGTTAAAATTTTTGATACCTTTTTAGAAGGCTCTAAAGACGGAATAAAAATAGTTGTTGAGCTTTTTCCAACATTACTAGGAATTTTTCTAGCAGTTGGATTGCTTCGTAATTCTGGATTTTTAGATTTCGTAATATCAATTGTTTCTTCTATTACAAATCTATTAAAAATTCCTAGTCAAATTCTTCCACTTATTATGTTACGACCAATTTCTGGTAGTGCATCTATTGGTGTTGCTGTTGATATTATGAAAAACTATGGTGTAGATAGTTTAATTGGAAATATAACTTCTACAATTATGGGTTCTACTGAAACAACTTTTTACGTAATTGCAATTTACACTTCTTGTGTAAAAATAAAGAAAATACGCTTTGCTTTGTTGGTTGCTTTATTGTCAGATATCGTTGGAATTATTGTAGCTGTAGCAGTTTGTCGAATTATGTCGTGAAATTTTTGTTGACATTTAAAAATATTTATAGTATTATTTTTTTAGAGTTCAAATTCAAATATGTCTTTTTTATATAAAAATATATTTTATTATA
>FR902196.1:18948-33209 GCA_000437855.1 Clostridium sp. CAG:567
TATTATAATTTCTAAAAAAAATTTAAATTCTAAATTTTTAGTTAAAATATCTTAAAATAATTTCAATTAATGATTTTAATTTTGTAGAGGAAATTCTTTTGCATAACCCCTATTTATGTATTTTTTTCTTGGAAAAGCCCCCAAATTTAAATTTTAAATTATAGTGCCCCCAATTTATTATAATTTTTGATTATTTTTTAATTTCCTCTACATTTTTTATATATTAATGATGATAAGTTTCATTATTTTCTATTTTAAAAGCTCTAAATAATTGTTCTAATAAAAATACTCGTATTAATTGATGTGGAAATGTCATTTTTGAAAATGATATTAATTCATTTGCTCTTGATAACAAAGTTTTAGACATTCCTAATGTTCCACCAATTAAAAATGTAATATGTGAAGAATAATTTGTAATCTGTGTTATTTTTTTTGAAAATCCCTCTGAAGTATATTGTTTTCCAGTTAAATCTAATGCAATTACATAACTATTATCTTTTATATTTGCTAAAATATTATTACTTTCTTTTTCAATTATTTTTGTTTTTTCAGCTTCGCTTAAATTAGTTGGAACTTTTTCATCTTGTAATTCTATAATATTAAAAATGCAATATTTAGAAAGTCTTTTTGAGTATTCTAATATTGCATTTTTTAAATAATCTTCTTTTAATTTTCCAACACATATACAATCAATATGTAACATTTATGATACCTCTAAATTTAATATTTCACTTGGATTTGATCTACTTGCAACAGCAATTTTTATTTTATTTTCATCAAAATTGCTAGCACATAATTCATCAATTACAGTTTTATAAGCTAATTCAGGAAAATTATTTTCCTTACTTAAATGTCCAAGCATAACATTTTTCAAACCAGAATTCAATAAATATGAAACAGTTTTTCCAGCTGCTTCATTTGATAGATGACCATTTGGTCCAGCAATTCTTTGCTTTAAAGAATATGGATATTTTGAGTATGATAGTATATTAGGATCATAATTTGATTCTAATAATATAAAAGAACTTTCTTCTAGATTTTTTATTATTTTTTTATCAATATGTCCTATATCTGTTGCTATACTTATTTTTTGATTATTATAAAATATGTTAAATCCACATGGGTTTGCTGCATCATGAGGTATTGAAAAAGGTACTATTTTTAAATCTCCTATTTCAAATTTTTTATTTACATTAAACAAATTTTGATTTTTTGTTTTTTCTGCAACTTGAGGCATTGCATCCCATGTTTCTTTATTTGCATAGATTGGTATATCAAATTTTTTTGATATTGTTGACAATCCTTTTATATGGTCTGAGTGTTCATGTGTAACTATAACAGCATCAATATCATTTATTTTTACATCTATGCTATTTAATGCTGTTTCAATTTTCTTTGCACTTTCACCTGCATCAACTAAAATTTTAGTATTATCAGTTTGTACAAATAAACTATTCCCACTACTTCCACTGTATAAACTACAAAAATTAAACATTTGTATATTCGTCCTTTACTCTGTCACTCTTTGTATATTTGCTCCCAATTTTCTGAATTTTTCTTCAATATTTTCATAGCCTCTATCAATATGTTCAATATTGTATAATTGAGTTTCTCCTTTTGCCACTATACCAGCAATAATTAATGCTGCTCCTGCTCTTAAATCTGTAGCATATACTGGCGCTCCTGTTAATTCATTTACACCTTCAAATACCGCTGATTTGCCTTGTGCAGTAATTTTTGCTCCCATCTTATTTAATTCTGATGTATATTGAAATCTTGATTCCCATATACTTTCATGAATCATGCTTGTTCCATCAGCCAATGAAAGTACAACACCCATTTGAGGTTGCATATCTGTTGGAAATCCTGGATATGGAAGTGTTTTTACTGTTGCTTTTGTTGGCCTTTTGTTCATTGTAACTCTTATTGAGTCTCCCATTTCTTTTACGTTTCCGCCTATTTCAAGTATCTTAGCTGTAATGCAATCCAAATGCTCTGGTATACAATTTTTTATTGTTATATCTCCTCTTGATGCAACAGCTGCAAGCATGAATGTTCCTGCTTCTATTTGGTCTGGAACAACTGAATATGTAGCATCTCCTTTTAATTCTTTAACACCATTTATTTTTATAACATCTGTACCTGCTCCACGAATATCTGCCCCCATGGTATTTAAAAAGTTTGCAACATCTACTATATGTGGTTCTTTTGCCGCATTATCAATTGTAGTAGTTCCTTCTGCTAGTACTGATGCAAGCATCGCATTTATTGTAGCACCAACAGAAACAACATCCATGTATATTGATGTTCCAACCATTTTTTTAGCTTTTGCTGTTACTTTTCCTTGTGCAACTACTACTTTAGCACCTAGAGCCTCAAATGCCTTAATATGTTGATCTATTGGTCTTGCTCCTAAATTGCATCCACCTGGTAAACCGACTTCTGCATGACCACATCTACTAAGTAATGCTCCTAATAAATAATATGAAGCTCTAAATTTACTTGTCATATCTATTGGAGCTTGTGTACAGCATATATCTCTTGTATCTATTTCTATTTCATTTTCCGATAACCATGTAATTTTCGCTCCTAATTCAGCTAAAATTTTACATGACATTTTTACATCACTAATATTAGGTAAATTTTCTATTTTGCATACTCCATTTACTAATAAAGTGGCTGGTAAAATTGCAACTGCAGCATTTTTTGCTCCACTTATTGTTACTTCTCCTTTTAGTTTTGTTGGTCCACTTATTACTAATTTATCCAAAGAGATTACCTCCATTTTTATTTTCTTCTACCTTTATATCACAATTTATATTATTTGACAAGATATTAAGCTGTAAATAAAGCTTAATGAAAATTTAAACCTTACTTGTTTCCTAATTTCCAACTTTGAAATAACTCAACTATTTTAAATTTAAATGAAATTTCCCTATCATCAGTTTTACTTATTAGGTTATATTCTTCATTCTTTAAGTTTTGTTTTAATTCTTGTTTTGAATCGTCTGGTACCACTCCTGTACTAACATCCACAAAACACAAAGGAGGAAACATTACACACCACCAATTTTTCCCTTTTGCTTCTCCTATTTCTACTTTTAGTGCATCATATTCTCCTGCTGGCAAAGTTATATCTCCATAGTACTTTGTTGGAAAATCCGCTTTTCCTATTTGTATATTTACTGTATATTCATATCCATTCTCTCTAATTGTTTTCTCTGCAATTTGTATAAATTCATTTTTATGCTCACTTGCAATTCTCATTGCATCTTCTTTATTTGTACTATCCTTTGCAATTGCATTCATATATTCTAGTAAGTTATCTCTTACTTTCAATTTTAATGTTTGATCTTCTTCACTATCACTATTTGCTATAACATGTAATCTAAACACACTATCAGAAATATTATTTGATACAGCATCTACATACGAAATTGCAGATATTAGTATAAATATAGCTAATAATGTTAAAATTACAAATATTCTACTAATTTTTAATCTTTTGAAATTTTTCATAATTTTTTATCTCCTTCAAGAAATTCTTAATTAATACAATTATTTACAACTTTTTAAATTTTTATACATTGCTATCATTTTTTATTAATCAAATTAAGAACATTAAAAAGAGAATGCAAAAAACAGATTACAAGAATTTCTACGCAGTGCAGACTGCTAGAAATTTTAGTAATTTGCATATTTGTCTTGTACAGAACTTTTGCATACTATGCAAAAGTTCCTAGAATACAAAAATGTCGAATAAACACATACGATTGCTGTTTTTTCGGCTTGACTTTGGTGTAAATAAATGGTAAAATTTTCCATAGATAAAGAGGTAGAAACTGGAGGTTATTTTGTATGGAAATTAAAAATTATCATGTGGAAAAATTATGTGGTTTTTATGTTAGTGATTGGCACTTAGCCACAACTGTTTTGCCATATATTAATTCTAAAATCGAAGAAAATACAAAAGTAATAACATTCCTAGAAAATAATATTGAAAAAAATATACAAATTTTAATGCAAAAATTAAATTTAAAAAATAAAAATGACATTTTAAAAATTAGATGGAAAAATATAATTGATAAAAAATATATTGCTATAGAAAATATTTTAAATAAAGAATTTTCAAATAATTGCATAATTCTAGTTAGTGGTTGTAATGAATATATTTCATTCATAAATACTTGTATTGAAAAGTGGTTAAAAGGATCTAAAATTAATAATATTAAAATTATTAATTTCTTTGAATTAACAGAATTTAATAGTGATATTGTTAATATATTAGATAATCACGATAAAATCTTAAATACTTCTGGTGAAAGAGAAATCACAGATGTATTTACTGGATATAACAACAATTCTAAAAGAATTATAAATGATAACTAATAAATTTGACTTAATTTATTAAATCGTATAAGATATACTTGTAATTTTTTAAGGGAGGTACTCTTTATGGAGGAAAAATTATCAATGGTCAAAGAATTACTTGCTAAATATGGTCAAGAACATTTACTTCAATGCTATAGCAAGCTTTCTGATGAACAAAAAAATAAATTGTTAAATGATATTTTAACATTAGATTTTAATCAAGTACAAAACTTATACGAAAGCACAAAAACAAAACCATGTTTTGAAAATGTAAAATTAGAGCCAATTCCACATACTACTAAATCAGAACTTTCTGAAGCAGATTTTAAAAAATACACAGAAGTTGGTGAAAATGTTATTAAAGCAGGAAAACTAGCTGTAGTTACTATGGCTGGTGGACAAGGTACTAGACTTGGTCATAATGGTCCAAAAGGAACTTTTGACTTGGGACTTGACTCACATAAGTCAATATTTGAAATTTTATGTGAGCATATAAAAGAAGCTAGAACAAAATATGGTGTTGATATTCCTTGGTATTTAATGACTAGTGATGAGAATAATGATGATACTGTCAAATTCTTTGAAGAACACAATTATTTTGGTTATCCCAAAACTGCGGTTAAATTTTTTAAGCAAGGTAAACTTCCTATGCTTGATACAAATGGCAAAATACTATTAGATGAACATGGTATGATAAAACAAGCTGCTGATGGTCATGGCGGAATTTTCGAGGCTATGAGAAAAAACGGCATTTTATATGATATGCAAGAAAAAGGAATTGAATGGATTTTTATCGGTGGTGTTGATAATGTTTTAGTTAAAATGGTAGATCCTATTTTAACTGGACTTATGGTTTCTGAAAATACTTTATCTGGTGGAAAAAGTGTTGTAAAAGCTTATCCAGAAGAAAGAGTTGGCGTTTTCTGTAAAAAAGATGGTAAACCAAGTGTTATTGAATACACAGAAATTTCTAAGGAATTATCTGAAGCATTAGATGAAAATGGAGAACTTCTATATGGAGAATCTCATATTTTGTGTAATCAATTTAATATCTCATTATTAGAAGAAATTAGTAAAAATAAATTGCCTTATCATGTTGCTTTTAAAAAAGCAAGCTATTTAGATGCTTCTGGAAATTTAGTTGAGCCAACTGAACCAAATGCATATAAATTTGAAGCTTTTATATTTGATGCTTTTAGCATTGCTGATAACATGAGTATTTTAAGAGTAAAAAGAGAAGAAGAATTTGCTCCTGTAAAGAATGCAACTGGTGTTGATAGCCCAGAAACTGCAAGAGCATTATACAAAGCATTTCATGGTATTAATTAGTTATTTATACTGTAAGGTAATATGAAAACTTTTCTTCGCTCCATCCCGACTACGCAAGAAGATGTAACAACAATTTTTTGCAAACATTAATAATGATTTGAAAAAATTTAGCAACATCTTCTAGCTTGTTGGTCCCCACAGCCTCGCTACGAAAAGTATTATATTACCTTACTTGTAATTAATAATAAGTTTAGAAAGGAAAAATAAATGGAAGAATATAAAATAAAATATAATACTTGGCTTAATGATCCTGTTATTTCAGAAGAAGACAAGCAAGATTTAAGAAGTATACAAAATGATGAAAAAGAAATTGAGGACAGATTTTATAAAGACCTAGAATTTGGTACAGCTGGCTTAAGAGGTGTTATTGGTATTGGTACTAATAGAATGAATAAATATACTGTTACAAAAGCATCTCAAGGTTTAGCAAATTATATTATTAAAAAGGGTGGACAAAATAAAGGTGTTGCAATTGCTTATGACTCAAGAAGAATGTCAACAGAATTTAGTGAACAAGCTGCACTTTGTTTAAATGCAAATGGAATTAAAACATATAGATTTGATAGTTTAAGACCAACTCCTGAATTATCTTTTGCAGTAAGAAATTTAGGATGTACTGCTGGTATAGTTGTAACAGCAAGTCATAACCCTCCTGAGTACAATGGTTACAAAGTTTACTGGGATGACGGTGCTCAAATAGTTGAGCCAACAGATAAAGAAATTATTGCTGAGGTAAATGCTGTTACTGATTTTTCTACAATTAAAACTATGGATAAGCAAGAAGCTATTGATAAAGGCTTATACAATGTTATTGGAGAAGAAATTGATAAAAAATATATTGCTGAATTAAAAAAATTAGTAGTAAATGATGAAGCAATAAAAAATAATCAAAAAAATATTAAAATAGTATATACCCCACTTCATGGAACAGGAAACCGTTTGGTTCATGCAATTTTAGATGAATTAGGTTTTGAAAATGTTTATGTAGTACCTGAACAAGAAAAACCTGATGGAAACTTCCCTACTGTTGATTATCCTAACCCTGAAGACCCTAAAGCATTCAAATTGGCTTTAGAATTGGCAAAAGAAAAAGATGCTGATTTAATTTTAGCTAATGACCCAGATGCTGATAGATTAGGTATGTATGTAAAAGATACAAAAACTGGTGAATATATTCAATTTAATGGAAATATGACAGGAAACTTAATTGCAGAATATATATTATCTCAAAAACAATCTCATAATAAATTACCTGCAAATGGTGCAGTAATTAAAACAATCGTATCTTCTAATTTAACAGACGCAATTGCTAAAGCATATAACGTAAAACTATTTTCAACATTAACTGGCTTTAAAAATATTGCAAAAATTATTAGAGGATTTGAAGAAAATAATAACGAATATGAATGTTTATATTCTTATGAAGAAAGCTATGGATGTATAATTGGAACACATGCTAGAGATAAAGATGGAATTGTTGCAGTTATGACTTTATGCGAAGCTGCTTGTTACTATAAAGAAAAAGGTATGACTTTATGGGATGCAATGATTGCAATGTATGAAAAATATGGTTACTATAAAGAAAAACAATTTTCAATTACCTTAAAAGGTATTGAAGGAGCTGAAGCAATTAAACAAATGATGGAAAATATGAGAAATAATCCCCCAAAAGAAATTGCAGGTGAAAAAGTATTATCAGTTGGAGATTATTTAGCACAAACTATTTGCTACACAGATTCTGGTAAATGTGAATCTACAAACCTACCAAAATCAAATGTACTTTATTATGATTTAACAAATGATAGCTGGTGCTGTGTACGCCCTTCTGGAACAGAACCTAAAATTAAATTCTATATGGGTGTAAAAGGAACAAGTTTAGAAGATGCTGATAAAAAATTAAATGAATTAGAAACCGCAATGAGAGAAATTGCAGGATAAAAAATAAAAGTGGCTTTTGCCACTTTTATTTTTTATCTTCTTTCCAACCATTTATATGAGCTCTTTTTATTGCTCCTGTCATATTTGCTCTAATTGTTGGAATTTGTTTTTCCCATTCAAACACCATATTTTTTATATCTTCTCTTTTTGAAATTCCATCCATCGGACAAACCTTTGGCATTACTTCAACGTTATTTCTTTTTACAAATTTCTTTATTTCCTTTTCAGGTGTATCTATTAAAGGCCTAATAAGTGTAATTTTAGAACGATCCATATAACTTACTGGTGCAAAAGTTGATAAATTACCCGCATATAAAAAGTTAAGCAAAAATGTTTCTAAAGCATCATCTTGATTATGCCCTAATGCAATTTTATTGCATCCTTCTCTTATTGCTACTGAATTTATTATTCCCCTACGTAAATTTGCACATAATGAACATGGATTTTTTTCTTTTCTAATATCAAATACTATTTCTTTTATATGTGAAACTTCTTCAACATATTCCACACCTATTTCTTCACACTTAGTTTTTAAAAATTCAGAATTAAAAAATTCAAATCCAGGATTTACACTAATTGCAATAACATCAAATTTTTTAGGATAAAATCTCTGTAATGCTTTTAATCCCATAAGCAAAGTAAATGAATCTTTTCCCCCTGAAAGTCCTACTGCTATTTTATCTCCTTCTTCTATCATATTATAATTATCAATTGTTCTTCTTAAATAACTCAAAATACGTTGCATTTATCTTCCCTCTAAACATTAAATTCTTATATAAAACAGATAAATTATTGACTTTTTCTGTTTTTATGAGTATAATAAATATATAAAGATAAGCGACCACAGAAATGTGGCGTATCGCTAAATAGTATTTTTAAGAATTAAAATACATCTCTAACGACCAGACAGAGATGTGTTTTTTTTGCTGTCTAATTTTCTCGTTGTAACAATTAAAGTTACAAACAAGGCAATAGCGACAACAGTTATAATTGCAAGTTCAATAAATAATATGTATATAAATATAAAACAAACTTGTATTAATAACATATGCACCGCCTCCCTTCATTCAGAAAGCGATACGTCACACTCTGTTTTGCTTATCTATTAAATTATACTATTTTTTTACTTTTAAAACAAGCAAACATTATAATTTTTCCAGTAACATTTAGTCGTTTTTTTCATAAGTTATTATTATAATTTACATATATCTGGAGGAATTGTACATGGACGAATTTGAATATAGAGGAGATAAAAAAGGACCTAAAAAAAAATTTGATTTTAAAAAAAGAAAAGATAACACTGTAAAATCTCTTTTTGAAATAGAACATTTTTTACGAGATTTTAAACAAGTTGCAAAAGGAATAAAATTTTATAATGTTTTTAGATGGTGATTTAAAGACGGAATAATAGTTACATGTTTACTTATTATTCCGTCTTTAAAATTATTTATTTCTAGTAAAAGTATCTTTGAAATTAACTTTTCCTCCTTTAAATTCTTTATTTTCTTGCCCATTAATTAAAATTTTAACTCCATTCACTTCATTAAGCTCTGTCAAAGTATTTACTATTGCATTTATTATTGTTTTTTCTTCGACACTGTTATTTTCAATAAATTCATTTGATAAATCTAAATACACTACATCTCCTTTTAATTCTGCCCCTAATACTTTAGTTCCATTTGGAATAGCTGATTGTAATTTTTCATTTTTAGGTTGCTCTATTAAAAGATTAATTAAAGTTTCATAAGGATCTGCTAATAATTTTTTTACATCAATCATTTTTCCCTCAGGTGTTAATTCCTTTGTTTCCTTATTCATATAGTATAAAGTTACTAAAGCTGTCCTCATTTGTTCATCCGTTATTTCTTCTTGAGGTTGAATAACATTTTCTTCCATATTTTTACTTTTGTTACTCCATAATAAAATTCCTGTAATAGCAATTGCAATCACCAATACAATTATAATTATTAATTTTTTTCTATTCATAAAAATTCATCCTTTCATTTACTTGTACTAATCAATAATTATGTACAGCTTGTTTATTTTAGAACTATTTTCAATATATAATTTTTCTTTTGTGAAACTTCTGTGAATTGGTGCTATTTACCATGTCAAATACATTGACTTTTTATCAATTTTTATGTAAAATTACTATTGACTTATATTGATTTACAATACCAATAGTTAGGAGATATTTATTAAATGGAAAAGTTATTACATGTAGGTTTAGACGTAGGGTCTACCACAGTTAAAATCGTCATTATGGACGAGAATTTAAACACAATATATACAGATTATCAAAGACATTTTTCAGATACTAAGAATACAGTTTGTAATGTACTAACAGATTTAGCAGAAAAATATGAAGACTATGAATTCACTATAGCTCTAACAGGTTCTGGTGCTATGAGTGCTGCTAACTTTTTAGATTTGCCATTTATTCAAGAAGTTGTTTCTTGCAAGAGAGCAGTTGAAAAATACATACCACAAACTGATGTAGTTATTGAGCTTGGTGGAGAAGATGCTAAAATAATATACTTTGATAAATCAATTGAACAACGTATGAATGGTACTTGTGCTGGTGGTACAGGTGCATTTATAGACCAAATGGCATCTCTTTTACATACAGATCCAACTGGTTTAAACGAATTAGCTAAAAATCATAAAATGATATATCCAATAGCTTCACGTTGCGGCGTTTTTGCAAAGACTGATGTTCAACCTTTATTAAATGAAGGAGCAGCAAAAGAAGATATTGCTGCATCAATTTTTCAAGCTGTTGTTAATCAAACAATTAGTGGTTTAGCTTGCGGAAGGCCAATTCGTGGAAATGTTGCATTTTTAGGTGGCCCATTAAATTATTTATCAGAACTTCGCAATCGTTTTATTGAAACATTAAAACTAGAGGGCGACGCAATTATTATTCCCGAAAAAGCTCATCTTTTAGTTGCAAAAGGTGCTGCATTAGATTCTGTCGAATCTTCTCATGCAATTACATCACAAAAATTAAAAAGTAAAATAGAAATGTTGAGAAGCTCACATGATGACACCTCTCACCCACTTTCACCTTTATTTTCTATAGATGAAGAATACAAAGAATTTAAAGAAAGACATGATAAAGAGACTGTAAAAAAAGGTGATTTAAAAACTTATGAAGGTGACTGTTTCGTAGGTATAGATGCAGGTTCTACAACAACAAAATTAACTGTAATTGACAGTGAAGGAACTCTTCTTTATTCATTATATGGAAGTAATGAAGGAAATCCTTTACAAAGTGTTATTCAAATGCTTAAAAAATTATATGCAGAAAAGCCTGAAAAAGCTATAATTCGTTATAGTGGTGTTACAGGTTATGGTGAAAAGCTTATACAAACTGCATTAAATGTTGATTTAAATGAAATTGAAACAATTGCACATTATACAGCAGCAAAACAATTTATGCCTAATGTTACTAGCATAGTAGATATTGGTGGTCAAGATATGAAATATATTCGTATGAAAAATGGCGCAATTGATAATATTATGCTAAATGAAGCTTGTTCTTCTGGCTGTGGTTCATTTATTGAAACATTTGCTAAAAGTTTAAATCTATCTATTGAAGAATTCGTAAATTCTGCTTTAGAAGCAAGAAGACCTGTTGATCTAGGTTCTCGTTGTACAGTGTTTATGAATTCAAAAATTAAACAAGCTCAAAAAGAAGGCTATAGTGTTGGAGATATTTCTGCTGGACTTTCATATTCTGTTATAAAAAATGCTATTCAAAAAGTAATGAAAGTTAGAGATGTAAAAACCTTAGGCGCTCACATTGTTGTACAAGGAGGTACTTTCTACAATGATGCAGTATTACGTGCATTTGAGTTAATTGTTGGTAGAAATGTTGTAAGACCTGATATTGCTGGTTTAATGGGTGCTTATGGTGTAGCATTACTTGCTAAAGAACAATATGAAGCAAATTTAGATATGGAATATGTATCTACTTTAAGCAAACCTGAAGATTTAGATAAATTAAAAATTGATATTTCACATGTTCGTTGTAATGGTTGTGAAAATCATTGTTTACTTACAATAAATAAATTTAGTAATGGGTCAAGATATATCTCTGGTAACCGTTGTGAAAAAGGTGCTGGAAATGTTGGAGAGCATAAAAATTTACCAAATGTTATGAAATATAAATATGAAAGAATATTTGGTTATATTCCTTTAGATGAAAAAGATGCCACTCGTGGAACTATTGGTATCCCTAGGGTTTTGAATATGTATGAGGATTATCCTTTCTGGTTCACATTTTTAACTAATTTAGGATTCCGTGTTGTTTTATCAGAAAAAAGTAATCGTAAAACTTATGAAAAAGGAATGGAAAGTATGCCATCTGAATCAGTTTGCTTCCCTGCAAAACTTTCTCATGGTCATATTATAGGACTTATAAAACAAGGTATAAAAACTATTTTTTATCCATGTATGCCATATTCAAGAAAAGAATATGAAAAAGCTGATAACCATTATAATTGCCCTATTGTAATTTCATATTCAGAAGTTTTAAAAAATAATGTTGAAGAATTAAAAGAAAATAATATTAAATTTTTAAATCCATTTTTACCTTTTGATTGCAAAAAACTAGCTGAAACAATCATGGAATTACCAGAATTTGCTGAATACAACTTTACTAAAAAAGAATTATTAGCAGCTGCAAAAAAGGCTGAAGAAGAATATCAAAAATTTAAACAAGATATTCGTGATAAAGGTGAAGAAACTTTAGAATACATGAATAAAAATAATTTAAAAGGTATTGTTTTAGCAGGAAGACCATATCATGTAGATCCTGAAGTAAATCACGGTATTGATACTTTAATTACAAGTTTAGGATTATGTGTTTTAACAGAAGATTCAATTTGTAATCAAACTGAAGTTAAAAGACCTATTCGTGTAGTTGACCAATGGGTATTTCATGCTAGATTATATGCAGCAGCAGATTTTGTTGGTAAACATGACAACCTTGAATTAGTTCAATTAAATTCATTTGGTTGTGGTGTAGATGCTGTTACTACTGATCAAGTTGAAGAAATATTAAACAGCTTCGGTAAAATGTATACTTTAATAAAGATAGATGAAATAAATAATTTAGGCGCTGTTCGTATTCGTATTCGTTCCCTTTTAGCTAGTATGAAGAAAAGAGAACAAAATAAAGAATTAGAAAAAGGCTCTGGAAGCTATGAGCAAGTTAAAAAAATCTTTGATAAAAATATGAAAAAAGATTATACGATTTTAATTCCTCAAATGGCTCCAATACATTTCGAGTTATTAGAAGCTGCAGTTGCTTCATGTGGTTACAAGGTAGAATTATTAAGAAACTGCACTCAACATACTGTTGAAACTGGATTAAAATATGTAAATAATGATGCTTGTTATCCATCTATTTTAACTACTGGTCAAATGATAGAAGCTTTGGAATCTGGCAAATATGATTTAAATAAAACAGCTTTAATAATGTCTCAAACTGGTGGTGGCTGTAGAGCAACAAACTACATTGGATTTATTCGTAAAGCTTTAAAAGATGCTGGCTTTGCAAATGTTCCAGTTATATCATTTAATGTTGTTGGTATGGAAAAAATGCCTGGATTTAAAATTACAATATCAATGATTGAAAGAATGATTAAATGTGTTGTATATGCAGATTTATTGCAAAAAATGCTTACAAAAAATAGAGCTTATGAAATACATAAAGGTGAAACTCAAAAATTATTTGATGAGTGGCTAGAAAAATGTAAAACACTAGTTGTAAAATCAACTATGAAAGAGTTTAAACAAAATATTTATGATATAGTAAATGATTTTGAAAAAATTGAGCTAGATACTTCAATTGAAAAACCAAAAGTAGGTATTGTTGGTGAAGTACTTATTAAATATCATCCTTTTGGAAACAACTTTGTAGCAGATAAATTAGAAGGAGAAGGTGCTGAAGTAATTCTTCCTGATTTTATGGGATTTGTTAAATTTATAGCAACACATAAAATTACGTTTAATCAACTAATAAAAACTGATAAAATGAAAGCTAAATTATTTAAAGCAGCAATTAAATTAATTAACATTTTAGAAAAAGACTCTGTTATAGCTCTTAAAAATTCTAAAAAAGGTTATTTATTACCTTGTAATATATTTGAGCTAGAAACTAAAGTTAAGGACATTTTATCAATTGGAAATCAAACAGGTGAAGGCTGGTTTTTAACAGCTGAAATGGTAGAATATATTGAACATGGTATTCCCAATATAGTTTGTGTACAACCATTTGCATGTTTACCAAATCACGTAGTTGGAAAAGGCGTTATAAAAACTATTAGAGATAAATACCCTGATGCAAATATTGCTCCAGTTGATTATGATCCTGGTGCTAGTGAAGCAAACCAAACAAATAGAATTAAATTATTAATGACAGTAGCAAAAGATAATTTAAAAAGACAACAAAAAGAAAAATTAGCAATAAAAAAAGAAAATAATATTTATCAGAATTCTAATGTAACTATAAAAAAATAATATAAAAATAAAATCTCCTTAATTAATTTAGAATGGAGATTTTATTTTTTTGATATATAAATTAAATATTAAATAATAAATAATTAATTAAAAAA
>FR902197.1 GCA_000437855.1 Clostridium sp. CAG:567
ATTTCTTGTCCATTTAGTTTAAAACTTTCTACTGTGTTATTTTTGCCATTTGGATTACTTACATGAATGTTATATACAGAGTTTCCATGTTTATATTTTATGCTATATTCTTTCCAATCGCTTGGTATACATGGCTGTATACTTAAATATCCATTTTCTATGTGTAAGCCTAATAAATACTTAATACCTGCTTCATACATCCAGCTACTTGAGCCTGTATACCATGTCCAACCACCTCTTCCTGCTAAATTTTTTTGAGTATATACGTCAGCACTTACAACATAAGGTTCTACTTTATATTTGTTAGCCGCTTCTTTTGTTCTACTATGCTCGATTGGATTTATCATTCTATAATATTCCCCTGCTTTATCTCCAAAGCCCAGCAAACTAAATGCAATAATAGACCATATTGCACCATGTGTGTATTGTCCACCATTTTCTCTTGTTCCTGGTACATAACTACTAATATAGCCAGGTTTTAATATTCCTTTGTCAAAAGGAGGATCTAATAATTTTATAACACCATTTTCCTTGTCTATTAAATGATTTTCTAAACTTTCCATTGATATATATTTTTTATCATTATCTCCTGCTTCAGATATAACTGACCAGCTCTGAGCAATTGAGTCAATTCTACATTCTTCATTTTGCATACTTCCTAAAACATTGCCATCATCCATAAAAGCTCTTCTAAACCATCTTCCATCCCAACCGCTTGAATTTAGTGTTCTTTTTAATTTTTCCATTATTTCTTCATATTTTTTTGCAAGTTCTATTTCATCTTTTTCTACACATATTGGAATAAACTTTTTCAAAACATCATATAAAAAAAATCCTAACCATATGCTTTCACCTTTTCCTTTATTTCCAACTGTACTAAAGCCATCATTCCAGTCTCCAGAACCTATTTTAGGTAAGCCGTTTTCCCCAAAATTTAGGGAAATGTTGATAGCTTTTTTACAATGTTCATATATGCTTTCTTCTATTTCAGATTGCTCATACATGTCATATCTTTCATCTACATCATTTTCAAGTAAATTTCCTTTTAAGTATGGAGTTTTTATATCTAGTATTTCTTTATCTCCTGTAAATGCAATATAGTCTTCTACTAAATACACAAGCCAAAGTCTATCATCCGAAAACCTTGTGCGTATGCCTCTTGAAGTTTCATCATGCCACCAATGTTCCACATCTCCCTCTATAAATTGATGTTTACTATGCTTAATTATTTGTTGTTTTGTTATATCTGGATTTACATATTTAAGTGCAATTGTATCTTGAAGCTGATCTCTAAATCCATAAGCTCCACCTGATTGATAATACCCTGTTTTTGCTAGTAGTCTTGAAGTTATAGTCTGGTAAATTAACCAACTATTTAATAAAATATTAATTGACTCTAATGGTGTATTTACTTGTAAGTTTTCAGTCATGTTTTTCCAATAATTTTTAGTATTTTTGTATTCTTCTTTTGCTTTGCTTAAATTATTGTATTTATACGCTATATCTTGACATTCAAGCACTGTTTGTCCTACACCTAATGTAAATATAATTTCTTTATTTTCTAATGTCTCTAATTCCACTTCACATTCTATTGCAATTATTTCATTTTGCCATAAACTATTTTGCTTATCTAATTCAATTTGATATATTCCATCTGGGTTAATAATACTTCCATTTCCTATAAAGCTTTGTTTGCTTCCTGTATATGATTTTATTTTTTCACTGCATGATACAAACATATAATCAGAAAAGGTATTTTCCACTCCTGTGTTTTTTATACAAACTATATTAGAATTTGGAACAAATTCTAAGTTACAATATCCATTTGATTTAATTTCATCTTCTTCTAATACTGGTTTAATATAATATATTAATTTAATCCTTTTCTTTTTTAACCCATGGTTTTCTAGTTTTAGTACTTGTACTTTTAAATTATCTTCCATTGGTATATACATATTTAAAGTTTGAGCAATTTCATTACTTTGATGTTGATATTTTGCATAACCAAGACCATAAGTTATATAATAATCATTTTCATCTGGGCATGGGCTTAAACCTAATGACCATATTTTCTTTGTATCTTTATCTTGCATATATATAATTTCCGATGGAATGTCTTGTACTGGTAAATTACTCCATGATGTTAATCTATTTAGCCTACTATTTTTATACCAAGTATAACCTCCCATTCCTTCTGTAACTACTGTGCCAAACTGTTTATTTGTTAAAATATGACTCCATACAGTTGGTAATTTTTCATCTTTATTTACTCTAATTTTGTATTCTTTTCCATCTTGTGAAAATCCACCATATTCATTTAAATATTTTAAATCTTCTAGTTTTTCTCTTTTTGCTTGTATATTTTCAATAGTTCTTGGTGTTTCTTCAAATGGCAAATTTTTAATTTTTTCTAAATACTCTTCTTCTTGTTCTTTTAAGTATCTATATATATTTCCATTACTTGAGTCTAAACTCAAATTTGCACGATACTGTAAAAATTTTATATCTTCAGATGTTAAATTTTCTAATACAAATATTCCACCTTTTATATTTTGCAAATAAGATAAATTTTCATTTGATATACAATTATATATTTCATTTTTTAAATTATCTTCATAACTATATTTTTCTTGATTTACAATTACCAAATCCACCATTATATTTTTTACTCTAAAGTAATTATATGCTTTTAATACTTCAGTTAAATTTTCTACTTCATCTTTGTCTTTCATATTTAATAATAAGATAGGTAAATCTCCAGAAATTCCATATTTCCACAACTTACTTACTGGAGCATTTATTTGGTTACATGTTAAAGTTTTTAATGGATTGTTATACAGCAAATAACCAAGCATTTTTTGATATAATTCTGTCTGTTTTGCTGTAACTTCTAAATATTTATTTTCCGCTTCTTTACTTGCCTTTGATAATTCAAAGTTATGCTTAATAGTAGCTTGACTTGTAAATTCTTTTAAATTTTTAACAACTTCTTCTCTAGTTTCTGCAACTGCTAAAATCAAATTAAAAATTACTTTTTCTTCTGGTTTTATACTTATTGTTCTTTTCATTGCAGTAATAGGCTCTGTTGTTAATTGTACATTATTACTTAATGGAATTGAATTTTTTATTGCATTTGGAAGTCCAAGTTCATTCCTTCCATAAAATTTTTCTTTATCAATTTCATATTCTAATTTACCAATTGTTTCATTTTCTGTATATAATTTTATACCTAAAAAAACTTGTGATTCGCCTTCTTGCCTTTTTCTCCTTGTCACAATCATTGATTCTTCATCATTTAAATATTCATAGCTTAAAAACAAATTATTAAAGCTTGGGTGACTATTATCTTGCAATTCTTCTGATAGTACTGGCTCTAAAAAGCTTGTAATTTCTAATGTTTGATTTTCTAAACCATGGTTTGTCAATTCTAAGCTTCTTAGTTCTATTGGTCCGTTTTCAGAAATAGTAGTTTTTAATATTGTTTCTATAGCTCCATCTTGTCTTACTATTTTATCTTGATCTTCTGAAAAATATATTGCATATTTATCAGGCTTTCCTAAATAATCCATTTGATTTGCTGTCCAAATTCTTTTAGATTTTACATCTTTTATATAAAAGAAAATTCCTTGGTTTAAATCATTTGTCTTTTTATATCTGTTAATTAATAAATTTCCATACTTGCTGTAGCTTTCTCCTTTTGAATTCATAACTATTGTATAATTTCCACTTGAAATTACATTTATTTGAGGTATTCTAATATTAGGCTTTGTTATTTCTCTTTGAGAATAATCATTATCATATATATACTTTATTTTTTCAACCTTTTCTTTTTCTTCTTTCGTTATTATAATATTTTCTGGCATTTTTTCTTGAAGTAAAATGTCTACTGCCTTTAATTCTGGGTTTTCCATAAATCTTTTTTGCATTATATTTTGCTTAAATAAATTGTTTATTGATACTAATATTAATCCTTGGTGATGTGCCATATATGTTTTTACTAAAGCATATTTTTCGCCCTTTTTTAATCTTGTTGGTGTATAATCTATTGATTCATAAAATCCATATTTTTCATACATGCCATTTTTCTCTAGTTTTTTCAAGTTATTTACCACATCTTTTGGATTTTCATTAATTGTTAAAATACTTGCATAAGAACTTGTTACCATTTCATCAGAAAGTCCTCTTTTTAATCCTAGCCATGGTATTCCAAATGCCTTATATTGATAATTATTTTGTAAGTCTTTTAAATAAAAAGCTGATTCAGATATTCCCCACGGAATGTTTAGTTGTTTTGCATATTCTTTTTGGCTCATTAGCATAAATTTGCAAGATTCATCTAATAAACTTCCTGGGTATTTTGGTATATTTATATTTGGCATAAAATATTCAAAAGCAGTTCCAGACCATGATATTAAACCTTTATATTTGTTTAATATTGTAAGTGTTCTGCTTAAATTGTTCCAGTGCCTTGCAGGTACATCTTTTTTTGCTATTGCAACTAAACTGGTTTGTCTTGCTTCTGATGCTAAAAGGTCATAATACGAATCTGTTAAAGCATTTTCCTCTATATTAAAACCTATAGAAAACAGCCTTGTATCTTCATCATATAATTTCGAAAAATCTGTATTGTATATTAACGTATTTACCATTTGAATTAGTTGTTCAGTTGTACCTGTACTCTCATGCTCTATTAAAAATTGTTTTACTGTAAAAAGGTAACCTACTAAATTCCCACTGTCTACAGATGATACATACCTTGGAGTTAGTGGTTCTAAAGTGTTTAAATCATACCAATTGTATAAATGCCCATTCCACTTTGGTAAACTACTAATTGTATTTAACATTTTTTCTAATAAATTTATTGTATCTTGTAAATTCTCATACCCTAAGTCATAGCTTGATATTACTGCTAATAGGCCTAGTCCAATATTTGTGGGTGAAGTTCTATTTACAATTCTTGGTCTTCTATCTTCTTGATAATTATCTGGTGGTAAAAAATTACTTTTTTCATTTATAAGATCTTTAAAATATTGCCATGTTCTTTTTCCTAAATTTAATAAATATTCTTTTTCTCCCTGGTTTAGTTCTTCAATTTTTGGTGCAATCTTATATTCTTTGCTTATTTTACACATTATATATGGTTCTATAAGCCAGAGTAGTGCAAATAATAGTATAAATATATTGCTAAATTTAAATGGTAAAATAAATAGCAAAATTAATGCCAATATTCCTAAAACAATATTTGATGCCATATTTTTATAATATGAAAGTACATCTTTTTTAGCATTTTTCTCAGCATCTTCTGCAGTCATCCATTCAAGTAAATGTTTTTTTGTAGAAAATACTCTTTTTAGTGTTTTTACACAAGCATTTAAACTAAAATATGCTTTATCTGGTAAATTACCTAATGCTAAAATTCCTCTTTGTATTGCAGCTTTTACACCTGATATTGTTTTAGTAAAAGTTTTTTGAGGTTTTTCTTGATCTTTTTTTAATAAAATACGATTTACCAATTCCAAAATTGTTGGAATTATTGCTGATATTATTAATAAAATCATTATTGGCCATATTTTTATATTAAATAATAATTTAAAAACACATACATAAATCATTGAAATTACAATAGTGGTTTCTAATAAACTTCTTATTAAGTTATCTAATATTTTATATCTTGACAATATACTTAATGGGTTTTGCTTTTTTTCTCCCCTTTTGTTTATAATTGTGCTATTTAGCCATTGAACTAATTGCCAGTCTCCTCTTATCCATCTGTGAAGCCTTGCTTTAAAACTATTATATCCAGAAGGGTAGCCATCTAGTAACATTATATCTGATGCAAGTCCACACCTTAAATAACTTCCTTCTAACAAATCATGGCTTAAAACTGTATTTTCAGGAATTTCATTTGCTAAAACTGCTGAAAAAACTGGCAAATCATAAATTCCTTTTCCAGTAAATATTCCTTCTTCAAAATTATCTTGATATATATCTGATATTGCATTTGTATATGCATCTTTTCCTCCAGAACCTGCATACAGCTTAGTAAAATAACTTTTTTGTATATCTTCAAGGGAAATTCCTACTCTAGGTTGAATTAATCCATGTCCATCTATTACTAAATCTTGTTTATGATTTAATACAGGTCTATTTAATATATGTGCCATTGCGCCAATCATCTCTAATCCTGTATTAAGGCATAGTTCAGTATCTGAATCTAAAGTAATTACATATTTAATATTTGGTATTTGTCCAAACTTTTCTTTTGAATTTTCAATTGTATTTATTAAAAACTCACTTTTGCTTTTTCCTAAAATATATTCATTAAATTGATTTAATAAGCCTCTTTTTCTTTCCCAACCTAAATAACATTCTTCAGATGTATTCCATACTCTTTTTCTATATAGAAAATTAAATTTAGTAAATGTTCCGTCTGGGTATTTATTATTTAATTTTTGAGCTTCTTCTATTCCTGCATTTATAACCTCTTCATCAAATTTTTCCGTCTCATTTTTGCCTGCTGTACAATCTCCCAATAAAGCAAAATATATGTTGTCACTTTTATTTGCCATATAATATTTTTCTAAATTCTTCATCATCTTTTGTACTTTTTGCTTCGAATTCACAATTGTGGGTATTACAACAAAAGTTGCGTATTCTTTTGGAACTCCTTGTTCAAAATCTAATTTAGGTATTGATTTCGGTTTTATAAATTTTCCTAAAATATATTGAGCAATTTGTACTATAATTGTTTGTATTGGTATAATTAATAAAATTCCTAAAATAATAGCAAACCATATAGATGCTTTTGTTTTTATATAAAAATAACTTGAAAGTAATATTGAAATTATTGCTGTACAAACACATAGTATAGTAAGCCATATAGCAATCTTTTTATCATTTGAAAGCTTTTTCGTTGTTTTTCCATTAAGTTCTTGTATCAACTTCTGTCTTCCATCTGATATTAAATAATACCCTACATGACTTTTCTTACTTTCTTTTTCAGCATTTTGAGCTAAACTCCAAACTTTTTTTGCAATATATATTTCAGATATTTTAGTTTTTTGAGAAATCTCTTTAATTGCATTTCTATACATTATTTTAGTTTGATAATCCATCTTTTCATACACATATGCTGGATCTTGTTTTAATATATCTTCTACTCCATTAATATCTTCAAATATTTCTAACATACTAATTCTATTTAAATTTTTAATACTTGTAATACAATTTCCCATTGAAATTTTATTTATTGCAATATCAAAATGCTCTTTTTTTATAGCCTCATCCAAATCCATTCCAGCTCTATTAACTTGCTCTTCTAAAATTTCTAAATATGGATATGCCTTTTTACCATATTTTTTTAATTTATATGATAAATACTCAATAAATGAATATTTCATTTCAGCATATTTTTCTATTTTGTTTTTATATTCCGATATTTTAGTAAACTGTAATTCTCCTTTATTTTTCTGTTCAACTAATCTTTCTACTATATTTTCAACTTTGTATTTTTGTATTTGAGAAATATATATTCTTTCACAAATTTGCCTAATATTCTCTATTAAAGCAATTTTCATAAAAATACTTATACTCCATATTTCTTCCATACTAAGAGTCTTTTTTCTTTGATAGCCAGCCAAATAATCTTTCAAGCTTTTTCCATCAATTTTATTGTCAGTATAATTTATAATTTCACTTGCCAAAACATACACTCTAGCAAATCCAGCATAATTACCATTAGATATTCCCAAAAACTTAGTATACTTACGTTTAGACAATTCTAATTTAATATTTTTTACAGTTTCATCTATTACATAATAATTATCTAAAATCCACTCTCCTGCTGGATGTATTGGTATTTTTAATTTTGCATGTTCATTCAACAAATTATATACATCAGAAATTATTTCAAAATTTTCCTTCAACCTTGGAATAGGATAAGTATTTTTATCAGAATAATTTTGTAAATTATGGCTTGAAGCCTCCTTTTCCAAATAATCCTCTAATTGACTTTTTCCTAAAATTGCACCCTTTATCATCAAATTTCTATATTGCATTAAAAAATTCCACTCCTTGTATTATATGTTTTACACATATTTTTCTCAAAAGTGGAAATTTTATTCATTTTAATATCAATCAAATACAGTTTATTCATCTGATATTTTTTAATTGAAGAAACAGGCTCTGACTGACATAATTTTAAATAAATGAAATATATATGTATGGGGTGTATTTATGATTATTTTAAGTAAAAAAAGATTTGGTATAATAACTACAATTTTATTAATTTCTTTATTTGTTTTTGTTTTTCAAGTTGCTAGTTCAAAACAAACTGTTCAAACTGTTTCTCTTCCTGTTTCTAACAAAGTAATCGTTCTAGATGCTGGTCATGGAAAGCCTGATGAGGGGGCTCAGTCTAGTAATGGCACTACTGAAGCTGAAACAAATTTAAAAATTACATTAAAAGTTCAAAGTTTGTTAGAGCAATCTGGTGCAACTGTTGTTTTAACTCGTAGCGACGAAAATGCTATTTATGATTTAGATAAAACTACTTTAAGGCAAAAGAAAATTTCTGATATTCATAATAGAGTTAAAATTGGTAATGAGAGTTCTGCTGACATTTTTGTTTCTATTCATTTAAACAAAATTTCTCAGCAACAATATTATGGTTGGCAATGTTTTTATAAACAAAACGATGAAAAAAGCACTGCTTTAGCTAAGAGTTTACAAGAAAATTTGAATGATTCTATTCAAAAAGAAAATAAAAGAGTTTCTATGAAGCTTGATAATGTTTATATTATCAAACATGTTGAAATTCCAATATCTATTGTAGAATGTGGTTTTTTATCTAACCCAGAAGAAGAAACACAACTTTTAAGTGATGATTATCAGAATAGGTTAGCATGGGGAATTTATAATGGAATTATGGATTATTTTTATAACAATTAAAACTCTCTCTTAAATAAGAGAGAGTTTTAATATGCT
>FR902198.1 GCA_000437855.1 Clostridium sp. CAG:567
CACACAAATAATTATTGTGTGCCAAAATTCTCCGTCCCCAATGGCACATTTTATTTATTTAATTCATCTAAGAATAACTTATTAAGCATTTGAGGATTAGCCTTACCCTTAGTCTCCTTCATTGCTTGACCAACTAAAAATCCTAATGCTCTATCTTTTCCTGCTTTGTAATCTGCAATAGATTGTGGGTTATTTTCAAGTATTTTTAATACTATTTCTTTTATAGCTCCCTCATCTGAAATTTGTATCCATCCTTTTTCTTTTACTATTTCTTCAGGATTTTTTGGATTCTCAAATAATTCTTCTAATACTTTTTTACCAATTGCAGAACTTATTGTTCCTTTATCAATTAGTATAATCATTTCAGCTAATTGTTCTGCTGTAAATGGAATTTGAGATGTCTCAAGTTCTTTTTCATTTAATATCCTTGAAACATCTGAGAGCAACCAGTTTGCTACTGATTTTGCATTATTACATATTGATAATGCTTTTTCAAACATGTCTGACATGTGTTTTGAAGCTGTTAACATCCTTGCATCTTTTTCAGATAAACTGTATTCTGTTAAATAACGTTCTTTTCTGCTTTCTGGTAATTCTGGTAAATTGTTTTTTATGTTTTGAATATATTCATCTGATAACCTAATTGCTGCTAAATCTGGCTCTGGAAAATATCTGTAATCTTGTGCATCTTCTTTATCTCTCATTGAAAATGTTTTACCAGATATATCATCCCATCTTAAAGTTTCTTGGTCAATTTTTCCTCCATCTTCAAGAACATCAACTTGTCTTTGTGCTTCATATTCAATTGCTCTTACAATTGACCTAAAAGAGCTCATATTTTTCATCTCTGTACGTGTTCCAAACTCTTTGCCTCCTTTTCTCATAACAGAAACGTTAACATCTGCTCTTAATGAACCTTCTTGCATTTTACAATCTGATACTTCAATATATTCTAGTATAGATTTTATTTTTCTCATATATGCTTCTGCTTCTTTAGCTGAACGCATATCTGGTTCTGAAACTATTTCTATTAGTGGAACTCCTGCTCTGTTTAAATCTACTAAACTTCCAGCTCCAAATTCATTATGATTTAATTTTCCTGCATCTTCCTCAATATGTATTCTTGTAATTCCTATTGTTTTCTTTTCACTATCTAATACAATTTCTACATTTCCGTGTTCACATAGAGGTTTATCAAATTGTGATATTTGATATGATTTTGGAAGGTCTGGATAAAAATAATTTTTTCTATCATTTTTAGAGTCTTTTGAAATTGTACAGCTTGTTGCTAATCCTGCTTTTACAGCATATTCAACTACTTTTTCATTTAGCACTGGAAGAGCTCCTGGCATCGCCATACATACTGGGCATACATGTGTATTTGGTTCTGCACCAAATTCTGTAGAACAGTTACAAAATATCTTTGTTTTTGTTGAAAGTTCGGCATGTATTTCTAGTCCAATGACTACTTCATAATCTTCTATTGACATTTTAAATCTCCTTTACTTAGATATTTGGTCTATATTTGCTTCTAAAGTTTGTTGCTTGTTCATAAGTATATGCTGCATTTAATATAGTTTCTTCATCAAAATAATTTCCTATTAATTGCATTCCTATTGGCATATTATTACTATCTACTCCACATGGAATTGAAATAGCAGGAACTCCTGCAATATTTACAGGAACTGTACATATATCAGATAAATACATTTCCATAGGATTTGATGATTTAGTACCAATATCAAAAGCAACTATTGGCGAAGTAGGTGTTAATATTACATCATACTTTTCAAATGCTTTTTTAAATTCTTGTTTTACAAGTGTTCTAACTTGTTGAGCTTTTTTATAATATGCATCATAGTAACCTGAAGATAATACATAAGTACCTAATATAATTCTTCTTTTTACTTCTGGGCCAAATCCTTCACTTCTTGAATTTTTGAATAATTCTTTTAGGTTTGTATAATTTGGTGTACGGTATCCATAACGAATTCCATCAAATCTACCTAAGTTTGAACTTGCTTCTGCTGGTGCAATTATATAATATGTTGCTAAAGAATAATCTGCAATGTCTAAGCTAAATTCTTCTATTTCTGCACCTAACTCTTTATATTTTTCAATTGCTTCTTCAACTTTTTCTTTTACTTCTGTATTTATTCCATCTCCAAAATATTCTTTTGGAACTCCAATTTTTAAACCTTTAACATCATTTTTTAAGCATTTAGTATAGTCTTTTTCCACAATTTCTGCTGAAGTTGTGTCTTTTTCATCATGACCACTAATTACATTTAATAAAATTGCTGCATCTTTAACATCTTTAGTCATTGGTCCTATTTGATCAAGTGAAGATGCAAATGCTACTAATCCATAACGAGATACTAATCCATAAGTTGGTTTTAGTCCTACAATACCACATAAACTTGCTGGTTGACGAATTGAACCACCTGTGTCTGAGCCTAGTGCCCATGGTACCAAATTTGCTGCAACAGCTGCTGCACTTCCTCCTGATGAACCACCAGGTACAGTATTTAAGTTCCATGGGTTTTTTGTTGTATGGAAATGTGAATATTCTGTTGATGATCCCATTGCAAATTCATCCATATTTAACTTTCCAAGCATTATCATATCTTCTGCATTTATTTTTTCCATAACTGTTGCATTATATGGTGATACAAAATTTTCTAACATTTTAGAACCACATGTAGTTTTTACACCTTTTGTGCACATATTATCTTTTATTCCAATTGGAATACCTGCTAATTCTGTTTTTGACTCTCCTGATTCTATTTTTTTATCAATCTCTTCTGCCTTTTTTATTGCTTCATCTGTTAATGGTGTAATAAAAGCTTGTACATCTTTTTCTTTTTCATTTATTCTATCTACATAAGCCTTAGTAATTTCGGCTGAAGTTAGTTCTTTATTTTTTAATTTTTCTAAAAGTTCATGTACAGTTAATTCTGTAATATTCATCTTATTCATTCCTTTCTGTTAATTATTGAATTACTTTTGGAATTTTAAACATATTTCTTTCTTTTTCTGGAGCATTAGCCATTAATGCTTCTTTATCTTCAAAGTTTTTAACTTCATCTTTACGAAATACATTATATTTATTTTCAACACCAACAGCTTCTGATAATCCTTCTGTTGGTGCTTTGCTTACTATATTTGCATAATTTAAAATGTCTTGTAAATGTAAAAGATAAGTGCCTACTTCATCTTCTTTCAAATTTAAACTTGACAAATTTGCAATGTGTAATAACTCTTCTCTTGAAACTTTCATCTAAGCTCATCTCCTTTATAAACATTGTCCTTATTATATATATTTTTTGCCCAAATTACAAGCATTGAAGCTATAATTTTTACTTTGTTTC
>FR902199.1:0-1104 GCA_000437855.1 Clostridium sp. CAG:567
ACAAAGGCGGTATTTGAACTAGCTGACAAAGAAAAATAGATGCAAATTCTTTAATCGAATTTTATATTTGAAATAATGAATAATAAACTGAACATATAAATAAGAAATGGTATACTAGCAAAAATGCTAATATACCATTTCCTTTAAGGAAATTTATGATTTATTTATTAACTAGCTCTTTTAAAGCTTTACCAGCCTTGAATGCTGGAGCTTTAGAAGCAGGTATTTTTATTTCTTCTTTAGTTTGAGGGTTTCTTCCTTTTCTAGCACTTCTTTTTCTTACATCAAAAGTTCCAAAACCAACTAATTGAACTTTATCATTTGCTTTTAGTGCTTCAGAAACAACAGAAATGAAAGCATTTAAAGATTCTGCTGTAGCTTTCTTTGAATGACCTGTTCTAGAAACCATTGCTTCTATTAATTCTGCTTTATTCATACAAAAAATCCTCCTTTCCCCAAAAATAAAATCTTCTGTAATTTGTTATACACAATTTATCAAAAAAAGCCAATAATGTCAATATTTTGCTGACAAAAAGGGTATTTAATGATATAATTATGTCGAGAGAAAAAATAACGGAGTAAATATTATGATTAGAATAGTATTTAGATATCAGGAAAAAAGGGCAATAGCTTATGATTTTAATACAGAAATAGGAGAATGTAATTTTGAGGAAACAGAAGATATATGGAATATAACTCACACAGAAGTAAATGAAAAACACCAAGGACAAGGGATTGCTAAAAAACTTGTGGAAAATGTTATGGAAAATGCCAAAAGACTAAATAAAAGTATTGAGGCAACTTGTTCTTATGCTAAAAAAGTAATAGAAAAAAATAAAAGTGAGGTTGATTAGATGGAAGACAAAATCAAAAAGCAAAGTATTGATAGACTAAATATATCAGTATCTATACTCGAAGGATTAAAACAAAATAATATAATTAAAATAGAAGACAAGTGTTCTTTTTTTACATATTTACTCATCGTTTTCAATGAACTTTCTATATACAATACTCATTAATTTAGGAGGAAGAACAAGACAATTGCAATCACAACTCTAAGGACAACACAGATTGTAGAGTTAGATGTTATCATCTAACCAACTC
>FR902199.1:1153-10010 GCA_000437855.1 Clostridium sp. CAG:567
CATTGATAGCTCTTTTTTATTGTATTTGGAAAATTCATTTTATATTCAAAAAAAATATAATGACAATTTAAAAAAGATATTATATAATAACAAAAGAAATTTTAATAAAGGAGTATAAAAAATGGAAAAAGTAAGAGGATTTGAAATAGCAAAAGGATTTGAAAATGAAAAAATTAATATGCCAGTACGTAAAACAAAATATTCTGCTGGATATGATGTGGAAGCAGCTGAAGATTGTATAGTTCCAGCATTTAAAGCTGGTCAAGCACCTACGTTAATAAAAACAGGAATAAAAGCATATATGCCAGAAGATGAATACTTAATGCTTTGTAACAGAAGTTCTAACCCAAAGAAAAAAGGGCTTGTTCTATCAAATGGTGTTGGAATTGTGGATGGAGATTATTATGGAAATACTGATAATGATGGACATATAATGTTTGCATTCTTTAATATAAAAGATGAAGACATGGAAATAAAAAAAGGAGATTGTATAGGACAAGCAATTTTTCAAAAGTTTTTTACAGTAGATAATGATAACGCTGAAGGCACTAGAATGGGCGGTTTTGGGTCTACTAGTAAATAAAAAATAGAGAGAAAACGGTAAAAATAAATGGTAAAAGTTTTGACTTTTGCCATTTTTTGTAGTATAATATATTTGCGGTTTAGAGAAGAGCCTAAAAACCTTTCTTAACTAAAAACCAAATATTTTGCAATAGAAAGGAGCGTCTTACATGTTTAATGTAGGTGATAAAATTGTATATCCAATGCATGGAGCAGGTACAATTGATTCAATAGAAGAAAAAAATATTTTAGGAGAAAACCAATTTTATTATGTTATAAGAATGCCAGGTGAAGTAAAAGTAATGGTACCAACAGATAGAGCAGAGCAAATTGGTGTTAGAAATGTAATAGGTAAAGAAGAAGCTGAAAAAGTTATTTCAATTCTTGGTGAAGATGAAACTGAAATGTCTCAAAATTGGAATAAAAGATATAGAGATAATATGGAAAAAATGAAAAGTGGAAGCGTATATGAAGTAGCAGATGTAGTAAGAAACCTTAGCTTTAAACAAAAAGAAAAAGGGTTATCAACAGGCGAGAAGAAAATGCTTTCTAATGCAAAACAAATATTAGTTAGTGAACTTGTGCTTGCTGAACATGCATCACAAGATGAGGTTGAAGAATTAATAAATAATAAAATTAATTTATCATTTAATGAATATAGAGCTCCACAAGCAGAAGTGGACATAAATACAAGTATAGTAAATAAATTTATTCCATTTGATGATAATGGAACAACAAATTTATAAGACAACAAAAAAGATGAGAAGGCGATAAAAAAGCCTTCTTTTTTCGATATTTGTCATAATGTATAGAAGGATTTAACCACTTTATGTCGAATAATATAAATAGTATGTAGAAAGGTAATTTAAAATTGGTAAGATATAGTGATGAACTAATTGAAGAAATAAGAACAAATAACGATATTGTAGATGTAATATCTAAATATGTTACGTTAAAAAGAAGTGGGAGAAACTTTTTTGGATTATGTCCATTTCACAAAGAAAAATCTCCTTCTTTTGCTGTTTCGCCAGATAAGCAAATATTTCATTGCTTTGGATGTGGAGCTGGTGGAAATGTAATTCATTTTATTTCAAAAATAGAAGGACTAGATTTTAAAGATACTTTAGAATTATTAGCAAATAGAGCTAATATTGAGTTGCCAACACTGGAAAATTCAGAGGATGATAAAACAGCAAGATTAAAATCAAAAGTATATGAAATAAACAAAATTGCGGCTGAATTTTATCATGAGAATTTATACAAACCTACATCTAAAATGGCCCAAGAGTACATAAAAAAGAGAAAACTTGACAATCGTACATTAAAAGCATTTTTAATTGGGTATGCAGGTAATTTTAATGAACTATATTTGTTACTAAAACAAAAAGGATTTACAGAAGAAGAAATGTTAGCTTCTAGCTTAGTAAAAAGAACTGACAATGGTGGCTACATGGATAGTTTTCGAAAGAGATTAATGTTTCCAATACAAGATGTTAGAGAAAGAGTTATTGCATTTGGTGGTAGAGTTTTAGATGACAGCAAACCTAAGTATATAAATTCTCCAGAGAATATAGTGTATAGCAAAGGCAGAAACTTATTTGGTCTTAATGTAGCAAAAAAGCATGATACCAAAAGAATTATTATTGTAGAAGGATATATGGATGCTATTTCTTTATATCAAAGAGGAATCACAAATGTTGTGGCATCTCTTGGTACAGCAATGACTGAGTCACAAGGAAGACTTCTTAGAAGACACAGTGAGCAGGTAATTTTGGGTTATGATGCTGATGGGGCTGGACAAGCAGCAATATTAAGAGGAATGGAAATTCTACAAAATCTAGGATGTGATATTAGAGTATTGCAAATAGAAGGTGCAAAAGATCCAGATGAATATGTTTTAAAATATGGACCAGAAAGATTTCAAAGATGTGTAGATAATTCTATTTCATTAGTTGAATTTAAAGTTAAAGTTCTACTAAAAGAATTAAATATAGAAAATACAAATGATAAAATAAAGTTTTTAAATGAAATTGCCAAAATTCTATCGAAAATTACAAATCAGATTGAAAGAGAAATATATGTTGATAAAATTGCACGAGAATATAAAATTTCAAAAGAAGCAATTTATGCAGAAATAAATAAATTGATTTATAAAGATAATCAAGGAAGTAAAAAATTAGAGAAAAAAGTAATTACGATGGAACTAAAAGAAGAAAGCAAAACTAACATTTCAGAATCAACTCTAAAAAAGGAAAAATTAGTAATATATTTACTTATAAATGAATATTCTAAATCTTATGAAAAAATAGCAAAATTAATAACTTTAAATGATATACAAGATGAAACAAATAGACAAATACTAAAAAAGATGTATGAAGAATTTCAAAAAGGAAATATTAATACTAATCAAATTGTAGATTGGTTTCAAGATGAAAACATTATTAGTAGAATTACAGAAATAATGGCTGAGGACTTTGAAATAACTGATGTGAATAAAGCAATAGATGATTTAATTAATGTTTATGAAAAACAAAAATTAGTAAATAGAAGAAACGAAATTTTAAAGCAATTGGATACCGAAAAAAATGTAGAAAATATGAAAGAATTAGAAAAAGAACTAAATGACATTATTTTAAAGTTAGCTAAAATCAAATAGGAGGTTTAATATATATGAAAAAGAAGCAAGAAGACGAACCAATAATAGAAGATAAAGCAAAAAAAGTAGAAGAGCCTAAAAAAGAAAAAAAGACTAGAGCAAAGAAAAGTGAAGAAATAAAAGAAACAGAAAAAAAATCTGATAAAAAAATGCCTAATAAAGAAAAAGAAGTTGATGAAACAGCAAAAAATAATAATCAATCTGAACCAGAAAAAGTAGAGCCTAATAAAGTAAAGAAAATCAAAGAAATTGACGACATAAGTAAAGAAAAGGTTGAAAGCATACTTAAAAAGGCAAAAGAAAATGGAAAAATCACCTATGGAGAATTAGCTAACGAATTAGAAAATACAAATCCAGATCAGATAGAAGAAGTATTTGATACATTTGAAGGTCTAGGAGTAGAAGTTCTAAAAGATGGAGATCTTGATTCTGAACCAGACATGGATGATTTAAGAGAAGTTGAAGACATTAAATTAGAAGATATAGACTTAACAAACATGGAAGGCATAAGTGTAGATGATCCTGTTAGAATGTATTTAAGAGAAATAGGAAAAATACCACTACTAACTTATGAACAAGAATTAGATTTAGCACAAAGAATACTAAATGGAGAAGAAGGAGCAAAACAAAAATTAACAGAATCAAATTTAAGGCTAGTTGTAAGTATTGCTAAAAAGTATGTTGGAAGAGGAATGCTACTTTTAGATTTAATTCAAGAAGGAAACATGGGATTAATAAAAGCTGTAGAAAAATTTGACTATACTAAAGGATATAAATTTAGTACTTATGCAACATGGTGGATTAGACAAGCTATTACAAGAGCTATAGCAGATCAAGCAAGAACCATTCGTATACCAGTACACATGGTAGAAACAATAAATAAACTAATTAGAACTTCAAGACATTTATTACAACAAAATGGTAGAGAACCTACACCAGAAGAAATTGCAGCAGAAATGGAAATACCAGTTGAAAGAGTTGCTGAAATTCAAAAAATTGCGCAAGATCCAGTATCTCTTGAAACACCAATAGGAGAAGAAGATGATAGCCATTTAGAGGATTTTATACAAGATGAAGATACTCCAGCACCACAAGATTCAGCAGCATATACACTACTTAGAGAACAATTAGAAGAAGTAATGGGAACTTTAACACCAAGAGAAGCTAAAGTTTTAAAATTAAGATTTGGTTTAGAAGATGGAAAATCTAGAACTTTAGAAGAGGTTGGAAAAGAATTTATGGTTACTCGTGAAAGAATTAGACAAATTGAAGCAAAAGCATTGAGAAAATTAAGACATCCAAGTAGAAGTAAAAAATTAAGAGATTATATGAATTAATAAAATATTTAATATAAGCTAGTCAGTGACTAGCTTATATTGTTATTTTTGACTTAAAAGCTTGATTTTTATGGAATAATGTGGTACAATAGATATGTATTATGAAAAAAATAACCTTAAAAATGGAGGTGAAGATTCTTAAAATTAAAATTTTAAGAAGAAAATATGGGATTTATTAATGGAGTAAAAACAGTATTTAGTGATTTAAAAGAATATATTAATCAAATAGATTGTCCAGATGAAGAAGAATTAATAACAGATCCAGAGCTAGTGGCATCTTTACAATCAATTAAAAAAAGAGAAGAAGCTTTCAAGAAATCTTTTACAAGTAATAAAGGTGGAAAAGGAAATTCAGGCAAGCAACAAGTTGTAAAACCTGTAGCTATTGATCCAAAATCTGTAAATGCAATAGCAAAAGAAGCACAAGAAGCACAAGAAAAACAACAACCAGTTGTGGAAAAAGGTGGAGAAGAAAGATAATAATGAATAATAAAAAGTTGAGATTTTCTCAACTTTTTCAACTCATTTTATTGACAAAAATCAAAACACATATTATAATGTAAATCGCGTTAGCAAATAACATATGGCGAGATAGCTCAGTTGGCTAGAGCAACCGGTTCATACCCGGTAGGTCGTGAGTTCGAATCTCACCCTCGCTACCATAAACGGCTAGATATCTAGTCGTTTTTTTATTCTATTTTTCTTTCAGAACGTGAATTACACATTTTTTCATATTCTTTACATTTTATTTTATATTCAATCTGTTGAGTCATATATCTATAATACATATAAGCTTGCTCATATTGCATACATGGATTGAACATATTTGGATCTCCAATAATTGGATCACATCCAATATCGTAATTCATATATGCTGAGAAATTAGGGTCATTTTTATCCATAAAAATCTCCTTTCTAACTGTTTAAATAAATAAACCAAAACTAATAAAAAGATATGTGTAAAATGCTGCAAATATACCTTGTAATAATTTGCCTATAATATAAGATTTAATAGAAAGTCTGGCCTTACTAATAATACTAAGTACTTGTAATAATACTGAAAAACCACCAAAACCCAATAGAAAACTGGTGGTAATTATACTAATCGAAAGAGAATGAATATTAGAAGAGGCGTTAACACCATTTGTTAATTCTATAACTCCAATTAATAAAGAATTTAATAATTCACTTGGAAAACCCAAATAACATAGAATAGGAGATAACAATGTTGTGATAATACTTAGCACTCCACTTTGATTTAATATAGAAATAACTACAGAAAAAACAACTACAAAACCTCCAATTGTCAAAATAGAAGAGATTGAATTTGTAATAGATTTTCCAAGCAATTCTCCAAGATTACAAAGTGAAATAGTAGAATTTGATGAATTTGAATCAGAGCCATTAGTTAAAGTAAAATTAACATGGCGACTACTAAAACGTAAAAAAATACCGCCTGTTACACATGCAAATATATGAGTAATAAACAATAATATGCCAATATTAGTACTACCAAATAATGCTATTCCGACAGTTCCAATAATAAATAATGGACCAGAATTGTTAGTAAATGCAAGAAGTCTTTCTGCTTCATCTTTGGTAACTATATTTTGTTCAAAAAGTTTTACAACCACTTTAGCACCAACTGGATAACCACTAATAAGACCCATTAAAAACGCAAAAGCACCTTCACCTGGAACATTAAATAAAGGTCTCATTATTGGATTTAAGTATTTACCTAATGTTTTTACAATATTTGTATGACTAAGTAATTCTATTGAAATGAAAAATGGAAAAAGAGAAGGAACTACAGCAGTCGCCCATAAGACCAATCCATCTTTTGCAGCCTTGAGACTTGAATTAGAATATAAAATTAATCCAATACAAAACATACAAATAATAATTGATACTCCATTTTGTCTAATTGAACATACAAAAATTTTTATTTTGCTTTTTCGTTTATTTTCAATTGGAATAGATATTGATGTCATAAACAATTTCTCCTGATATTTAAAATATGTAATACTTTTAATATATAATGCTTGTAATATGTAATGTTAAAATCGCTGGTCCTTGGTGTCGAGCTTCCTTCCCTTGGATGTCACAAAAACAAATAAATTTGTTTTTGGACACTATCGGACGGAACTCTCCAACTGTTACGCTTCGCTCCACCTTACGCGGACTGGCGCTTTCTTTTAACATTACATATTACAAATAACTATAATAGTTTAAAATTTATTTAGAATATCGAAATAGCGAAAACCAATTGAAAACTACATGCTCAATCATATTAAAAGCTGTATTTTTATCAACAGACTTTTCGGCCACAATATTTACTTTGCTAATTTCTGTACCATTTAAACTATATGTAATATTCCCTAAAATTTGTCCAGCAGAAACAGGTGCATTAATGTTATCAGGGAGTTGTACAGTTTGAACAACATCTTTATTTTGACCTTTTTTAATTAGTATACCACTGTCATTTTCAGCTATTGCATTAACGGTATTTTCTATACCTTTATCAACAGAAATTTCTTTTATTAAATCATTTTTATTAATAAGACTTTTATATTCAAAATTGTTAAAACCATAATCTAATAACTTTTGTGCTTCTGCAAAACGAATTGGTCCAGTTGGAGCTTTCATTACAACTGCAATTAGAGATAAATTATTTCTTGTGGCACTTGCAGAAAGATTATATAGAGCAATAGAAGTTGAACCAGTTTTTAGACCAGTAGCTCCTTTATAATTTCTGATCAGTTTATTTGTATTAACCAATGATGATTTTCCATCTCTTAAAGTATCCATATAGATTGTAGTGTATTTTGTAATTGATGGATGGTTAATTAGTAATTCTCGTGACATTAATGAAATGTCATAAGCAGAAGTTACATGACCATCCTCGTCAATACCATGACAGTTCTTGAAAGTAGTGTCATTCATACCAAGTTCTTTTGCTTTAGCATTCATTTGACTAACAAACGTTTCTTCAGAACCTGCTAAATATTCTGCCATAGCAACAGTACAATCATTAGCAGAAACTACACAAATTGCCTTTAACATTTCATCAACTGTTAATTCTTCTCTAACATCTAGCCATATTTGAGAACCACCCATACCAGCAGCCTTTTCACTACAAGGAATTTTATCAGTATATGAAATTCTACCAGAATCTATAGCTTCCATAATTAATAAAATAGTCATTACTTTGGTTACACTCGCTGGACGTAATTGCTGGTGCATGTTTTGCTCATATAAAACTTGACCAGATGATTGCTCAATTAAGATTGCGCTACCAACATTTAAATTTAATGTTGAAGAAGGAGTAGAACTTGTTTGAATTGATTCAGATAGCGACTTAACACTACTAGACCAAGTAAATATAGAATCACTTGCAATACACAAACTAGGAAACATAAAAATTAAACACAAAAGAATTATACCAATTTTTATATGTTTAGGCATAAATACAACCTCCATAATATTAATTACTAAATTGTATTTATATTTTAAAAAAATATGCTAAAAATATAAAGTTAACAAAAAATACTCTCTTAGAGAGTATTTTAAGTGTTATCAATTTTCATAACTTTTACGGTCACGCGAGTGTTGGTAGTGGAAGCATAAAGTTTAATATCATATCCACTATTATTTTTAAATTTTAAATCTAAACTATCATAAACAACAGTTGAATCTTTACCTTTTTCAATATATCCAAGTTCGACTCCATGTTCATGTCTTTCTGTAATTTTGATTCCGTCAATTTTACGTACAGCGTTATATAGTGTAGTACTTACTTGACAATTACCGCCACCATATCCTTTTTCTAGTTCACCATTTACAATAATGCCAGCTTCTTTATAACCGCGGTCTGGAGTAGGATTTCCTGCTACTTTATTAAAAGAAAATTCTTCACCATTTTTTAAAATAAAATTATTTATTTTATTGCAAGTAATTTTCATATTAATATCACGATTATCATCTTTGTCTATTATTTTAGTAGTAAAATTTGATATTTCTTTTTCAGATTCTACTGAAGTTGTGGGATTATTGTTATTTAAATTTTCAGTTCCTAATTTTTGAGTATTGTAAGAAATTCTGTTATTAAAATCGAATTTATTAAAATAAAAATATGCAAGTAAAACTATAAAAGCAACAACTACTATTATGGGTAAAATATATTTTTTCATAATTAACTCCATTAAAAATAAAATTAAAATTTCATTTTTAGTATGCTTAAGTTTTAGAAAAATATGCAAAAAATGCGCTTTTTTATTGAGAAAAAAATAATTTTGTGATATAG
>FR902199.1:10066-21161 GCA_000437855.1 Clostridium sp. CAG:567
AAATAATTTAAACAATAGAGGTAAAAATGAGTACTTTAACACAAATTATAAAAGAACATATTAGTTATAAAAATCAAATATTTAAACTTGCAAAAGCAGATTTAATAAAAACATATAGAGGCGCTGCACTAGGATGGATGTGGGCTATTATTAAACCAGCAGTAACAATACTAGTGTACTGGTTTGCTTTCACAATTGGATTAAGAGCTGGTAAAGCTGTTAATGGATTTCCATATTTTTTGTGGATAATAGCAGGAGTTGTACCATGGTTTTATATTAGTGAAATGATTACAGGTGGAACAGAATGTATTAGAAAATATAGTTACTTAGTAACCAAAATGAAATTCCCAGTTGCGACAATACCAACATTTATAAATATATCAAAATTCGCAATTCATGCAATGCTAATTGCAATTGTAATTATAATATTTATGGCATTTGGATATATGCCAGATGTATATTTATTACAATTACCAGTATACATGATATTAGCATTTCTATTTTTAAACTTTTGGGGATTGTTTTCTTCACTATTAGGAGTAATTAGTAAAGATTATAGTAATTTAGTAAAATCTTTTATAACAGCTTTGTTCTGGTTATCAGGAATCATGTGGAACCCAGAAACTGTACATAATGCAACTGTAAAAAAACTTTTAAATTTAAATCCAGTTACATTTCTAGTTAATGGATTTAGAAATTGTTTTATAAACAAAGTATGGTTTTGGGAACAACCAAAAAGACTTATATATTTTTTAATAATTACAATTGTTTTATTAGTATTAGCTATAGCAACATATAAGAAACTAAGAAAAGACATACCAGATGTGTTATAAACTAGGAGGAGACAATGAGCGAAACAGTAATTGAGTTTAAAAACGTTACTAAAATATATAAATTATATAAAAGCGATAAACAAAGACTTAAAGCAGTAATTTGGAAAAGGACACCTTATAAAGAAAAAAGAGCAGTAAATAATGTGTCATTTAAAATTAAAAGAGGAGATTCAGTTGCGCTTTTTGGTAGAAATGGTGCAGGAAAATCAACAATATTAAAAATGATTACAGAGGTTGCATTTCCAACTACTGGAGAAATAATTGTAAAAGGTAGAGTAAGTGCACTTTTAGAACTTACCTCAGGCTTTGATCCAGAATTTACAGGTAGAGAAAATATTTACTTAAAAGGTCAGCTATTAGGTCTAGAAACTAATGAAATAAAAGAACTAGAGCCAACAATTATAGAATTTGCACAATTGGATGACTATATAGATCAACCTGTTAGAACATATTCAAGTGGTATGAAGGCAAGATTAGGCTTTTCAATAAATGTTAATATAAGACCTGAAATTTTAATTGTAGATGAAGCACTAAGTGTTGGAGATGAGTCATTTAAAAATAAATGTATAAAAAAAGTAAATGAAATTATAAACAATGAAAATGTTACGCTATTATTTGTAACACATGCCACAAATGTTGCAAAAGAATTTTGCAAAAGAGGCATGGTAATGGAAAATGGTGTTATCAAATTTGATGGTGATATAACAGAGGCAATAGAAAAATATAATAGTTCAATAAAATAAGGGGGACATTGGTAGAGTACCAATAAAAATTTAAAATGGAAAGAAAAGATTATATATGGCTGTTTGGAGAGAACAATTCTTTAACTTGTAACAACAACTCTTTTTACTTTTGGGAACAAGTTGTAAATAATGAGGATGGCATACAAAAATACTTTATATTACAAAAAAATAAGTACAATAAAAAAGCCATAAAAAATATTGAAAAATCTAAAAGAAAAAACATTGTATGGAAAAATAGCATAAAACATTATCTATTATATAGAAATGCTGATATGTTTTTAGTAACATTAAGTTATAAAGATGTATCTCCTGACAAAATTTTGTGGAAAAATATAAAGCCACATCCAATAAAACCTGTTATATATTTACAACATGGAACTATTGGAATGAAACGTATAGGCTATACCGGAAAATACTACAACAATAATATGTTTAGATTTTTTATGTATAATAAAAAAATAATAGAGCAATATCGAAAAGAAAATGATTTTAAAAGTTATCAATTATACTATGCTAAATATCATGCAAGATATAAAGAGCTAGTAAGAAAAAATGAAGAATTTTTGAAAAATAAAAAGCAAAAACAAATTCTTTGGTTTTTAACTTGGAGAGAGTATTTAGGACCAAATAAAGAAACTAGCAATTTGATAAAAAATATTAAGTACATAGTTAATGATCCAAAGTTAAATAAGTTTTTAAAAGAAAACAATTACAAATTCAAAATATGTGTGCATCAATTTTTTGATACAAGCATTATTGCTAACATAATGAAAAAAGACAATGAGAATATTGAAATTGCATATCAAAAGAATGTAAATGTTATGGATGAATTGATACAAAGTGATATATTGATTACTGACTATTCATCAGTTGGATTTGATTTTACATTTTTAAATAAACCTGTAATATTATACCAACCAGATTTAAAAGCATACTTAAAAAATAGAAGCTTTTATTGTTCAATGAAAGAACTTTCTAACTATTCAATTTTAAACAAAGATGATTTGATAAATGAAATAGTTAAGGGAGAATACAAAATAAATGAATTTTTCAGACAAGGCTTACCAGAAGATATAGACTATGAGTATGTAAAACAAGGAAAGCATATTGATGATATGTATAAATACCTAAAAGAAATTCAAGAAAACAAAATTACATTTATAGGGTATAACTTCTATGGCATAGGAGGAACAGTATCAGCAACTAAGGCTTTAGCAGAAGCTTTAATGGAAAAGAATTATATGGTTGAACTGATTTCTCTAAAAAAGACTAAAAGCGAAAAATTACAAATGCCTTATGGATTAAATGTAAGAGCTCTATACATTCATGGATCTAAGAAAAAGAAAGAATTAGTAAAAAGACTACTTAGAAGTAAAAAGTCATTAAGATATTTAAATGACGATAAGAATAGAAATAATTTAATTCCATATGTAGGATATGCATTAGAAAAAATATTAAAAAACATTAAAAGCACAACAGTAGTATCAACAAGAGAGTCACTACATATGTTCTTAAAAAATGCGAAATCTAAAAATATAAAAAATAAGCTATACTTTTTCCATACTGATGCTACAGTATTAAAAAGTTCATTTCCAAAAGTTGTTGAACATTTGAAAAACGAACAACTAGAAAATGCTATATTTGTAACAGAGAGTAGCAGAGAAAATTATAAAAAAGTAAATAACTATGAAAATTATGAAAATTCTGCAATAATAGGAAACACTCTAGCAAGTTATTCTGTTCTATCAAAAGAGCAATTAAGTAAAATGAAGCTAGATAATAAAAAGAGTAAACTAAAAGGCATTTTACTTATGAGAATTTCAATAGATAGAAAAAAGGATGTTAATAACATAATTGAATTTGGAAAATATCTAAAAGAAAATAAAAAGAACAATATTGTTATAAATGTATATGGAAAAGGTGACTATCTAGAAGAATTTGAAAAATTAGTAGATGAAAATCAAATTTCTAAATATATAAAATATAAAGGAAGTTTAGAAAATCCACAAGATGAAATTTTAAATAGTAACTTTGTTTTGGACCTATCAGAAAATCAATCATTTGGTATGATATATTTAGAAGCGATATTTAATGGAAAAATGGTATTTTGCAAAAGAAATGTAGGCTCAAACGAAATATTAAGAGATATACCAGAAGCATATTTTAGTAGCTATGAGGAACTTGCAAATAAAATAGCAGGTATACCTGAAATTACTAAAGAACAACTGATAAGAAATTATGAATTACTATATGATAGATACTCAAGGGAAAAGGTAGCAGAAAAATTCATAAAACTATTAAAATAGGAGGCAGTAAAATGAACAATATAAAAAAATATATATTATCAATATTGTTAATTGTATTTAAAGTGCATCTAAGAATTATATATTTTTTTATAAAATTATTCACTACTCCTAAAGATAAAGTTGTAATGCTTAGTAGACAATCAAATGAAATTAACATTGACTTTATAATGCTACAAGACGAAATAAAAAAACAAATTCCAAATACTGAAATAAAAATAATGTGCAAAAAGATACCAAAAAAATTCTCTAAAAAAATAGAATACTATTTTTATATGATTAAAACAATGCACCATTTAGCAACTTCTAAAGTATGTATAGTAGACGGATATGTAATTCCAGTAAGTATATTAAGACATAAAAAAGATTTAGTAGTTGTGCAAATATGGCATGCATTAGGAGCAATTAAAAAATTTGGAAAACAGGTTATAGACAAAAAGGAAGGAAGCAACTCAGTTGTTGCAAACATAATGGACATGCATAAAAATTATACATTTGTCACATGTGCAAGTAAAGCCACAAGAGAATTTTATGCTAAAGCATTTGGAGTAGAAAAAGAAAAAATACTTCTTCTAGGTATGCCTAGAATAGATTATTTATTAGGGAAAAATAATCAGATAAACGAAAAAGTTGAAAAATTACTAGAAGAATATCCAAAATTAAAAGAAAAGCAAAACATATTATATGTTCCTACTTTTAGAAAAGGAGAAAGTACATTAGTAGAAAAAATTATTAATGAAATAGATGAAACAAAATATAACTTAATTATTAGGCTACACCCACTAGAAAAAACAAATGTAGACAAGGATTATCTTATTGATTCAAAATACAGTACATTTGAATTATTAAAAATAGCAGATTATGTTATAACTGATTACTCAGCAATTACTTTTGAAGCAGCTGTCGTAAACAAACCAATATTTTTCTATGTATATGATTTGAACGAATATAAAGAAAACAGAGGACTTAATGTTAATTTAAATGAAGAGATGAAATCAGTAACATTTAACAATATAAATGATATAATATCAGTAATAGAGGAAGATAAGTATCCTTATGAAGAATACAAAAAATTCAAAGATAAGTATATAGAAACTAAAGATATTAACAATTCAAAAAGAATTATAGAACATATAAAGAAGATAATACAAAAATAAATGTACTTTGGGAGGAAGTAAATGAAGAAGAAAATTAAAGCTATATTCACTAATTTAGCAAAAAAGAATTTATTTTTTAGAAAAATTTTTAGAGGGATATTAAATACATACAAATATTTAAGATATAAATTTAGAGGTATTGGTAAAAAAATAGATGAAAATATAATATTCTTCAGTAGCTTTAACGGAAAATATTATACAGACAGTCCAAAAGCTATATATTTATATATGAAAAATAATCCAGAATTTAAAAACTATAAATTTGTGTGGGCATTTTCAGAGCCAGAGAATCATAAAGATTTGGAATGTGAAGACACAATAATTGTTAAACAAGATTCAAAAAGCTATGAAAAGTATTTGACAATAGCAAAGTATTGGGTAACTAACCATAGAGTATATGATTATATATATCCAAAGAAAAACCAAGTATATGTGCAATGCTGGCATGGGACACCATTAAAAAGATTAGGATTTGACTTACAAAAAACAGATAATGCATTAAATACTTTAAAGGAAATGCAACATAAATACTTAATTGAAGCAAAAAAACTTAATTATATGGTCTCACCTTCTAAATTTACTTCAGAAAAATTGTGTTCAGCTTTTAATTTAAAAGAGGTACATAAAGAAAATTGTATAATAGAACAAGGATACCCTAGAAATGACTTTTTATATAATTACACAGAAGATGATGTAAAAAGAATAAAACAAAAGCTAGGAATTGATGGCATAAACAAAAAAATAATATTATATGCTCCAACATGGAGAGACAATCAACATCAAGCTGGAGTAGGATATACATACAAAACAGAAGTGGACTTTGATAAACTTCAAAAAGAACTTCAGGATGAATATATAATATTGTTTAGAGCACATTATTTTGTTTCAAATTCATTTGACTTTGAAAAATATAAAGGATTTATATATAATGTATCTAATTTAGATGATGTAAACGAAACTTATGTTGTCAGTGACATTTTAATTACTGATTATTCAAGTGTATTTTTTGATTATGCAAATTTAAAAAGACCTATGTTATTTTATATGTATGACTTTGAGGAATATAAAGATGAAATGAGAGGTTTTTACATTGACATTGATGAGTTACCAGGAGAAATAACAAAGACAGAAGATGAATTAATAAATGCAATAAGACATACCAAAAATTTTGAGTATAATGAAAAATATAAAAAATTTAATGATAAATTTAACTATTTAGATGATGGACAAGCAGCCAAAAGAACTGTAGAAAAGTTTATGAAAACTGTGTAGGAAGGAAAAAATATGGACAATAGAATAGAATACAACTTAACAGCGTATAAAAAATCTATCCAAGAAGGTAAAGAGAAAAAAGCTATATTGTTTATGGGCTTTGATTATAGATATACAGGAAATTCTAGATATTTATTTGAAGAATTATTGAAGAAGAGAACTGAAGATTTATACTTTGTTACAACTGATGAGAAAGTAGATAAAAAGTATAGAATTGAACCAGAGTCAAAAGAAATGTATGAAATATTTTATCAATCTAAAATAATTGTATTTGAAACTTGGACAGAAAAAACATGGATAAAATCAAAAGATACTGTTTGGATTCAATTATGGCATGGATCACCATTAAAAAGAATGCTACTTGATTCTGATGAAGCAGAAATTGCAAAAGTAAATCCATGGCACCAAATAGAAAAACTTATTGAAATAAATAAATGGGATTATTTTTTAATAGATAATGAAAACATTTATCCATATTTTAAATCATCATGTTTATTAGAAAAAGATAAAGTTTTAGACTATGGATATCCAAGAGTAAAATACTTAATAGAAAACAAGAACAATGAGCAGTTAAAACAAGAAATAAAGAGAAAAGCTGGAATACCAGAAGATAAAAAAGTAATATTATATCTTCCAACATGGAGAGATTATAATTATGGAAGAAGCGAAGAAGAAATAGATTATGATTATTTTCCAAACATGGATAAAATAAAAAGTACAGTTGGAAATGATTATGTTATTGTTTCAAAAAATCATGTGTTCTTAAATAACAAGAATAAAGATTCAATTACAAATGTAACTACAGAAACACAAGAGCTTTTACTAATAGGAGATTATTTAATTAGTGATTATTCATCAGTTATATTTGATGCTTTTGCAATTGATTTACCAGTTGTACTATTAGCAAATGATTTTGAAAAATATCAAAAATCAAGAGGCGTTTATGAATCTATATGGAAAGATTTATTACCATTTGTTAGTTATACAGAAGAAGAACTAGGAAAAGCAATATTAAATTATAATATAAATACACAAGAATATAAAAATGTAAAAGAAAAATTTAGTTATTTAAATAATGGAGAGGACCTAGTCAACTTTATATTAAATATATAAAATAATTTTTAGGAGGAAATAAAAATGAAAAGAATTTTAACTTATGGAACATTCGATTTATTACATTATGGACATATTAGACTATTACAAAGAGCAAAAGCTTTAGGAGATTATTTAATAGTAGCACTTTCAACAGATGAATTTAATGCAGGTAAAGGAAAAAAAGCATATCACAACTATGAAACAAGAAAGAAAATGTTAGAAGCAATTAGATATGTAGATTTAGTTATACCAGAAGAAAACTGGGAACAAAAAATATCTGATGTACAAAAATATGATGTTGATATAGTAGTTATGGGAAGTGACTGGGCAGGTAGTGACAGATTTGACTATTTAAAAGATTATTGTGAAGTAGTTTATTTACCAAGAACAGAAGGCGTATCAACAACACAAATTAAACAAGATTTAGGATTACAAGAAGCAGTAAATGGTATTAATCAAATACCAGAACCAGAAAAAAAATAAAAGATTTTGGAACGATGTGAAAAATTATTTATAAAAAATGATTTTTTACCTCATCCCAAAATATAAAAATAGAGGGGAAATAATATGACAGTTTTTGAAGATTTAAAATGGAGAGGACTTATTAAAGATATTTCAAGTCCAGAACTAGAAGAAAAATTAAACAAAGGCGGAATGTCTTTTTATATAGGAACAGATCCAACAGCAGATAGCCTACATGTTGGACATTTATCAAGCTTTTTAATTTCAAAAAGATTAAAAGATGCAGGACATCACCCATACTTATTAGTAGGTGGAGGAACAGGCCTAATTGGTGACCCAAGACCAACAAAAGAAAGAGCAATGATATCAAAAGAAGCAGTAAATAAAAACTTTGAAGGAATTAAAAATCAAGTACAAAGATTATTTGGCTTTGATGTTGTAAATAATTATGACTGGATTAAAGATATAAATACATTAGACTTCTTAAGAGATTACGGTAAATTCTTTAATGTTAATTACATGTTAGATAAAGACATAGTAAGAAGAAGATTAGATGCAGGTATTACATACACAGAATTTTCATACATGATACTACAAGCTTTAGATTTCAAATACTTACATGAACATAATAATGTAGATTTACAATGTGCTGGTTCAGACCAATGGGGAAATATTACAGCTGGTATAGACTTAATAAGAAAATCTACTGGTGATGAAGTATATGGATTTACAATGCCACTTGTAACAGATTCACAAGGTAATAAATTTGGAAAGAGCGAAGGAAATGCTTTATGGTTAGATAAAGAAAAAACTTCAAGTTATGAATTATACCAATTCTTTGTAAATGTTGAAGATGTAATGGTTATAGATTACCTAAAAATCTACACATTCTTATCAAAAGAAGAAATTGAAGAATTAGATAGAAAAAATAAAGAACATCCAGAATTAAGAGAAGCACATAAAGCTTTAGCAAGAGAAATAATTACTTTCTTACATGGAAAAGAAGAATATGAAAAAGCAGTAAATTTAGCAGATCATTTATTTAATAATAAATTTAATGACTTATCTAAAAAGGATATTGAAGAATTATTTAAAGGACAAGAAGTTAAAGAAGTTGAACTAAATACAAATATTATTGACTTTGTTGTAAATATGGGAATAGCATCAAGCAAAAGAGAAGCAAGAGAATTTATTTCATCAGGTGCAATTTCTATAAATGGTGAAAAAATAACAGACTTAGAAAAAACAATTGATCAAAATATGTTTATAGAAAATACTTATGTTGTAGTTAGAAGAGGAAAGAAGAATTATTACATTGGAAAAGCAAAATAATCTAAAGGAGAAAAATCATGGAATGGATGAATAGTAATTTAAAAGAAATTGAGCCAACAAACATATCGAATCAAGAACAAAAGGAAAAAATAGCAAAAGAAATTGCTTTAAAAGTTAAAGATGGAGATGTAATAGGATTTGGTTCAGGCTCAACATCATATTTAGCTATTAAAGAAATTGCTAAAAGAATTGAAGAAGAAGAATTGCATATTACTGCAATTCCTACTTCTTATGAAATGAGAGCATTATGTCATAGTTTAAATATTCCAACTGCAAGTATACTAGAAAAAAGACCAGATTGGGGATTTGATGGTGCAGATGAAGTTGACAAAAACAATAACTGGATTATAAAAGGTAGAGGAGCAGCTTTATTTAAAGAAAAGTTAAATATGGTAAATGCGGGAATTACATATATTTTAGTTGATGATTCAAAGCTAGTAGATGAATTAAATAAAGTAATGCCAATTCCAATTGAAGTTTATCCAGAAGCGGTTAGCAGCGTTAGAGAAGCTTTGTTAGATTTAGGAGCAACTGAATCTGTATTAAGAAAAGCGGAAAAGAAGGACGGACCAGTATTTACAGAAAATAATAATGTTATATTAGATACAAAATTTACAGAAATATATGAAACACTAGAAGAAGATATTAAATCAATTACAGGTGTTATAGAAAGTGGATTATTTATGGAATATCCAATTGAAGTAATACACTAAGCAAAAAAGGAGGACAAACTATGTGGGGAGATATAGCAATTGCTTTTTTGCTAGCGTTTATTACTGCTTATGTATTGACACCATATACAATGAGACTAGCTAAAAAAGTTGGAGCAATAGATATACCAAATGACAGAAGAGTAAATAAAAAGCCTATGCCAAGGCTTCGGGGGAATAGCAGTTATTTGTGGATTTATAGTGTCTACAATATATTTGCTAATCGTAATGAGCTTTGAAAATTCAATTAATTTATTTGATGCAGAAAATAACTATTGGGTAAAATTATTAGGATTTTTTATAGGAATTATAATTTTAGGAATAACTTGTTTTATTGACGACTCAAAAGGAATACCAAGTTGGGTAAAACTAATTGCACAAGTTATATCAGCTACAATTGTTGTTATTTGTGGAACTAGAATAGGAAATATTAATTTACCATTTATAGATAGTAAAATATTTTTCTATGACTGGTTTTCATATATAATTACAATAGGATGGATCGTTGGTATAACAAATGCTATAAATTTAATAGATGGATTAGATGGATTGTCTTCAGGAATAACTCTAATTTCATGCTTCTCACTATTAATTATATTTACTTTAAATGCTTCTCCTTTAATAGCAATATTATTAATAACAGCACTAGCTGGTTCTATTGTAGGATTTTTACCATTTAATTTTAGCCCAGCAAGAACATTTATAGGAGATACTGGATCTAATTTTTTGGGATTTTCGTTGGCAGTAATATCAATCTTAGGAGTAGCAAAAACGTACACAGCATTAGTGCTTATAGCCCCAATTATAGTACTCGGTCTTCCTATATTTGATACAATATTTGCAATAATAAGAAGAATTATAAAAGGTAAATCTATAAAGGCTGTATTTAAGGCAGATAAAGGACATTTACATCATAGATTAATGAAAAAAGGTTATACTCAAAAACAAGCTGTTTTAATTCTATATGGACTTACAGCAACTCTTGGAATGTTTGCTATAATATTATTAGAAAGTGGAATATGGAAAGCTTTATCATTTGCACTGCTAATAATTGCGATTATGGCAATTGGATATAAAGATATTTTTAGAGTTAAACAAGAAGAAAATGATATTGGAACAATAGATGAAAAACACATTAGAACAGACAAGTAAAGAATTTTTAAATTTAACAATATTAAAAACGCTTGT
>FR902199.1:21169-28171 GCA_000437855.1 Clostridium sp. CAG:567
TTTAACAATATTAAAAACGCTTGTCCTTGGTGTCGAGCTTCCTTCCTTTGGATGTCACAAAAACAAATAAATTTGTTTTTGGACACTATCGGACGGAACTCTCCAACTGTTACGCTTCGCTCCACCTTACGCGGACTGGCGCTTTCTTTTAATATTGTTACATTTGAATAACAGTAACTTTTTAATATTGCTAATTTAAAAGGAAAATAAAAAGATAAGAGGAGAGCAAGATGGAAGAGGAAAGACTAATAAGTCCGGAATTAGAAGATATACAAGAAGAAAGAGTGGAAAATTCTTTAAGACCAAAGACCTTAGATGAATATATTGGTCAAGATAAAGTAAAAAATAATATGAAGATATATATAGAGGCTGCCAAAAAAAGAGGTGAGCCTCTTGATCACGTTTTATTATATGGTCCTCCAGGATTAGGAAAAACAACACTTGCTAACATAATATCAAATGAAATGAACTCAAACATAAAAATAACTTCAGGTCCAGCAATAGAAAAACCAGGAGATTTGGCAGCTTTATTAACAAATCTTTCAGAATTTGATGTTTTATTTATAGACGAGATTCATAGACTAAACAAAAGTGTTGAAGAAATACTATATCCAGCGTTAGAAGACTACACATTAGATATTATGATAGGAAAGGGTCCAAGTGCAAGGTCAATTAGACTTGACTTGCCAAAATTTACATTAATAGGTGCAACAACTAGAGCAGGAGCATTAGCAACACCTTTAAGAGATAGATTTGGAATTATACATCACTTAGAACTATATGAGACAAAAGACTTAACAACAATAGTAAAAAGATCAGCAAGTATATTAGACTTACAAATAGATGAAGAAGCAGCAATAGAAATTGCAAGAAGATCTAGAGGAACACCAAGAATTGCAAATAGATTATTAAGAAGAGTAAGAGACTATGCTGTAGTATTAGGTGATGGAAATATAACATTAAAAATAGCAAAAACAGCATTAGGAAAATTAGAAATAGATGAAGTAGGATTAGATGATATAGACAGAAAAATATTAGAAACAATGATTATAAAATATAATGGAAGACCGATAGGAATTGACACAATTGCAACAACAATTGGAGAAGAGCCAGAAACAGTAGAAGATGTATATGAACCATATTTAATTCAAATAGGATTTATAGCAAGAACAGCAAGAGGCAGAATACCAATGCCAATAGCATATAAACATATAGGCGTATCTTATGAAGAAAAATAAATTTAAAAGGGGATTTGTTTTATGAATGATAAAATAGCAGTATTAATACCATGCTATAATGAAGAAAAAACAATAGAAAAAGTAATAAAAGATTTTAAAAAAGAATTACCTGAAGCCAAAATATATGTATATAACAATAACTCAAGTGATAAAACTTATGAAATTGCTAGTTCAATTGAGGGAGTAATTGTTAGAAATGAATATAACCAAGGTAAAGGTAATGTAGTAAGAAGAATGTTTAGAGAAGTAGATGCGGATATATATGTGATGGTAGATGGAGATGACACGTATCCTGCAGAATATGTTCATAAACTAATCGAACCAATTAAAGAAAAAAGAGCAGATATGACAGTAGGAGATAGACTATCAAATGGAACATATAAAAATGAAAATAAAAGAAAATTTCATCAATTTGGCAATAATTTAGTAAAAAATACTATTAATTTATTATTTAATAACAACCTAAAAGATATAATGAGTGGATATAGAGCTTTTAGTAAGATGTTTGTAAAAAATGTACCAATATTAAGTTCAAAATTTGAAATAGAAACAGAAATCACATTAGCAGCATTAGATAAAAAACTTAGAATAGAGGAAATACCTATAATATATAGAGATAGACCAGCAGGAAGTGTGTCTAAATTAAACACAATAAAAGATGGCTATAAAGTTACAAAAACAATATTAAAAATGTATAAAGACTATAAACCAAGACAATTTTTCTTTTTTATAGCATTTATACTACTTGTATGTGGCTTAATATTTGGAATTCCTGTGTTAGTAGAATTTGCAAAAACACATTATATAACCAAATTGCCATCAGCAGTATTAGCAACGGGATTTGTTATGATTTCAGCAATAGCATTACAATGCGGATTGATTTTAGACACAATTGTAAAAGCAAACAAAGAAAAATATGAATTAAATTTAATCAGATATGAGGAAAGAGAAAATGCTAAAAAAAATAATTAAATATATAAGTATTTATCTAGCAATTATAATTTTTTTTATTGTATCATTAGTAGCAGTATCAAGCTTTAAAAAAGAGTTTCTGACTGAAAACGTAAAAAAATCTGCAGAAGTATTACTAAGTGAAGGAAATAGAAAAGTTATTTATATACCATACAAAGATATGGATATGCAATTTGACAATTATACAGATGCATTAATGATAAATACTGCATATTCAATAGATTCTCAAAAACCATTATATTCTGCTTTTGTGGCAAGAAAAAACTATATACCTAACATAACTACTGAAATTTACGAAGATGTTCCAGGAGAATTAAAATCATCATCTAAATATAGTAGACATAATGAAGTAGGAGAATTAAATGACTTAGTAAATAATGAAAAAGCAGAAAGCTTTGAATATGCAAGATATTGGCATGGATACTTGATATTTTTAAGACCATTACTGATATTGTTTAATATAAATCAAATTAGAATTATGCTTACTATTATATTAATAATTTTAGCATGCATATTAGCATATTTAATATATAAAAAAATAAATATTATTATTTCAATAATATTCTTAACAAGTTTATTAGGAGTAGAATATTTTTATTTAGGATTTTCTATGCAAGGAGTATTTATATTCTTAATAACAATGATTTCATCAACAATTTTGGTTGAAAGATATGAAAAAATAAAAGACTTTGGAATGCTATTTTTTATAACAGGAATGTTAACAAACTTTTTTGACTTTTTAACTGTGCCAATGATCACGTATGCAATTCCTTTAACATTATACTTCTTATTAAAGCGAAGAGAAAACAACGAATTAAATGCTAAGAAAATTATTATTGATATTATAAAATATGGCACATTATGGGGAATTGGCTATGGTGCAACATGGTTTACAAAATGGGCATTAACAGACATATTATTTGGAAAAAATATAATATCAACAGCATTAATGCAAGTATCATATAGAAGCAATGGATATAAAACATATAATGTACTAAAAGTAATAGGAAGAAATATGATTTATATAATCTCTCAACTATTAGTGAATGTTATAATCACAATTTTATTAGCAAAATTATATGAAATTATTAAAATGAAAAAAGTTGAAAAAATTAGTATAACAAATAAGGAAATATTTATAGCAATATTACCATATATATTAATTTCTATTATGCCATTTATATGGTATGCGTTATTACAAAACCATTCATATTATCATGCTTTTTTTACGTATAGAAATTTAATATTAACAAGTTTAGGTATTTGCTTATGTTTAGAAGAAACGTTAACACTACAATTCAAAACAAAGGGAGATATAGAAAAATGAAACTTTTAATGCACACTTGCTGTGCACCATGCAGTGTATATTGCATAGACAGTTTAAGAAGTGAGGAAATAGAACCAACAGTATATTGGTACAACCCTAATATACACCCATATATGGAATACAAAGCAAGAAGAGATTGTTTAAAAGAATACACACAAAGCATAGGAGTACAAGCAATATTTGAAGAAGAATATGGATTAGATAAATTTTGCAAAAACGTAATTGGAAACTTAAAAACAAGATGTATAGATTATTGCTATAGAGTTAGATTGGAGCAAACAGCTAAATATGCAAAAGAACACGGATTTGACACTATTACAACAACTTTATTTGTAAGTCCATATCAAAAACATGAAGAACTAAGACAAATAGCAGAAGAAATTGCTAAAAAATATGAATTAAACTTTTTATATAGAGACTTTAGAGTAGGATTTAGAGAAGGACAAGCAAAAGCAAGAGAACTAGGCTTATATATGCAAAAATACTGTGGTTGTGTTTTTTCAGAGGAGATGAGATATTATAACCGCAATCCTATACAAACCAGTAATACCAATGGTTACGAGATACCAAAAGAACCTAGAATGCAGGTTAAAAAAATAGAAAATAAAGAAGATTATATAGACTTACTTTTAGAGGCAGATCCTTCAAAAGACATGATACATAAGTATTTGAACGATTCTGATGTATATGCATTAAAAAAAGAAGATGAGCTAATTTCTATTGCAGTTATTTTGCACATTGATAGAAAAACATTAGAGTTAAAGAACATAGTTACAAAAGAAAATTACAGAAATAAAGGTTATGCAAAAACACTTTTAAAATCATTATGTGGTAATTATAAACAGAAATATGACAGAATGTTGGTAGGAACAACAGAGAATAATATTCCTTTCTATGTTAAGCAGGGATTTGATAAATATGAGAAAACAATTAAAAATTTCTTTATAGATAATTATAAAGAAAAAATAAAAGATGGAGAACTAACTTGTACTGATTTAATGTATTATTCAAAAGATTTAAAGAAAAAATAAAATATTATAGTTATTGAAATAATATCTAACATATATAAGAAATCTAATAGAAATATTAGATTTTTTATTTTGCCTTCAAAAAGGAAGGAGTAAAAAGAAAATGAAAAAAATGATGTTGTAGAAAAAGAAGACATAACATTTTTAGGGCATACAACGAAAGAATGGGAAAAGATGATTGATAAATTTTATGGTACATATTTTGAACATGATGCAGAAAAAATACAATGCTATTATAATGATGTAGGTATATTTATCGGGGATGTTTATATTGGGGATGAAATAGTAAATGAATATATATTTGATTCTAATACAGGCTTTGCAGTAGGATGGGATCAATTAACTGTTGATTTTATAGATAATGAATATATAGAATTTAAGGCAAATTTAAAAGATGAATATGAAGGAAATTATCGTTTAGCAATAGGATATGTATCAGATTTATTTTATCATGATTTTATAAACCAAAACTTTTATTCAGAATCTGATTTTGATAGTTTGGAAATTCATGATTTTAGGTATCCGGATAATAGAAAAGACGGATATGGCAATAGATTTGTTATAGTCCCTTTAACAAATATGGTAAATGTAACGGTTTACGATTGCTTTATAAATGAACAAGATAAAATTGAGAAAGATAATATATTAGTAAGTAATACAACAGAGCCATTTATTATTTTAGATGATTATATAGAATATATTCCAACTTTAATTGTGAGTTTTGAATATAAAGGAACTGTTAAGGAATTTCCAATTACATTTAGTGGAGATGATGGACATTTAGTATTAGAAGGTGTCGAATATGATGTAGTAGATATTTCGATATATTAAAATAGTATGTGAGTTATAATGAAAGGAATTAGGATTATGGTAGATGAAGTAAAAACTTGTGTGGATGCAAAAATTAACTTTTTTGAAGAGTATTTTTCTGTTCCAGATGATTTAAAATCAGAAATGGACATGTTTATTAAGGATACACAATCGTTAGGTGAGCAATGTAGTAGTGCTTCAGAATTTGAACAGCAATTTTCTACATCAGAATTGTTAAACCGATTTAATACACTAGTATCAAAATGTATACCAAAAGCAAAAAAAATGACAAAAGAAGAAAAGATACAATCAATGAAAATCACTAAAGATATTTTGTATGAAAACAGAGATAAACTTGCTAAAAATGCTTTGAAAGAAGCTTCTAACAGAATTATAAATGACAAAAGAGATGAAATGATTGAAAAAAATCGAAAAAGAATGATAGAAAATGGGACTTATGATGATTATACAATAACGAGAAATAATATAGAAATAATAAAAGATGCAGGTAGTTTTTTAGGAAATTTATTTCGCAAAAAAAAATAAAAAATAATTGCTACAATTTTTGATTCTATAAAAATAGATAAAAAATAAAGAAAATAGGGGTCAAAATGAAAAAAATTATAATTGGTATTCTAATTGGAATGGTTATATGTATAATAGGTATAACAATTTATATAAAATATTTTATGTTCGTTCCAGATAAAAATGGAATGATTAACACAGATGGAGATAACATAGAATTTGGTGGATATAAGGCTATTGAATGGGAAGAAATGATTAGAAATTTCTATATATCTCGTTTGGAATATGTACCAAATGTAAAATGTTATTATAATGAAACAAATAATTTTATTGCAGAAATTAGCACAGTAGATAATATAGATGATATATATGAATTTAATCCAGATACTTTAATTGCAATTCGTGATGATGGAGTAGCTATTGATTTTATAAATAGAATATATTTAAAAACAAAAATAAGCTTCTCTGATAACCAATGTTTAGCAATAGGGTATGTGTTAGATAGTAATAGAGATGAATTTGTACGCAATAATTTTTACAATGATCATGTATATAGTAGTTTAGAAACATTAGATAATAACGATGATTCTTATTGCAGTTACTTATTTAATAGTTTTGAAATGTTTGACTATAGAACAGAAGAATCTAAAAATAATGGAACAGAAAATTGTTTTGTAATAATTCCAAAATCAGAAGAAGTAAAAATAACTTTATATAATTGCTTTATAAATGAACAAGGAGAATTAGTAAAATTAGATAATGCTTTAATTAAAGAGTATACTAAACCATTTATTGTCCTAGATGATTATTTAGCAGAAACAAGCACACCAGAATTGTGTATAGAATTTGAATATAATGGATTTCAAGAAATATTTCCAATAGTATTTAGCGGAATGGATGGAAAATTGGATTTGACAGGAGTTGAAGAAGAAGTAAAAGACATTTCAGTATATTGATTTAATGTAAAAAAAACACAAAAAATAAACCTTCATAGCCATTTAGATAATGAGTGAAGGTTTACTATTTTATTTGAAGATCAAAAAACTTTAAAAAATATTGATAAATTTGTTGTAAAAAAATCGATTTTGTGATACTCTTAATA
>FR902200.1 GCA_000437855.1 Clostridium sp. CAG:567
TTTGATTTTTCTTATACAATTAAGAGTGGTATGTACATAAAATACATACCACCATTTTTATACTTCATTTCCATAATAGCTATCTATTAATATTTGTTTTAGTTCTTCAACTAATGGTAACCTTGGGTTTGCAGTTGTGCATTGATCTTCAAATGCTCTATCTGCTAGCAAATCAAGTTTTGCCATAAATTCTTGTTCATTGACTCCTGCATCTTTAAAACTCTTTGGAATATTTAAATCAGCATTCAATTTTTGAATTTCTTTAATTAGAGAGTTTACTCCTTCTTCATTTCCATAAGCAGGGAAATTCATTCTTCTTGATAAATCCGCATACTTTTGGTCTGCAATATAGTACTCGTATTTAGGGAATGATACAAACTTAGTTGGTTTTTGACTGTTATATCTTATTACATAAGGTAATAAAATTGCATTTATTCTTCCATGTGGTAAGTGGAATTCTGCCCCTATTTTATGTGCTAATGAATGACATACACCTAAGAATGCATTTGTAAATGCCATACCTGCAATTGTACTTGCATTATGCATTTTTTCTCTTGCCCAGCTATTTGCTCCATTATTATATGCTTCTCTTAAATTTTTAAATACTAGTTCAAATGCTTTTTCTGCTAATCCATCTGTATAATCAGATGCCATATTTGATACATATGCTTCAATAGCATGTGTTAAAACATCCATACCGGTGTCTGCAGTAATTGTTTTTGGTAAACTCATAACTAAGTCTGGGTCAACTATTGCAACATCTGGTGTTAATTCATAATCTGCTAAAGGATATTTTTTGTTTAATTTTTTATCTGTAATAACAGCAAATGATGTAACTTCTGAGCCTGTTCCTGATGTTGTTGGAATTGCAACCAATTGTGCTTTATTACCTAATTTAGGGAATTTATAAGTACGTTTTCTTATATCCATAAATTTAAGTTTCATTCCTTCTGCATCAGCTTCTGGATGCTCGTAGAATAGCCACATTCCTTTTGCAGCATCTATTGGACTTCCTCCACCTACTGCAATAATTACATCAGGCTTAAATTCTCTCATCATTTCTACTCCTCTATAAACAGTTTCAAATGATGGGTCTGATTCAACATCTGAAAAGATTTCAGAATGTACATATTCTTTTCTTTTTCTTAAATAATATAAAATTTTGTCTATATAACCTAAGTTTACCATTGATGGGTCTGTAACAATAAATGCTCTTGAAATATTTGGCATTTTTTCTAAATATGCAATAGAACCTGCTTCAAAATATATTTTCTGTGGCACTTTAAACCATTGCATATTAACTCTCCTTTTGGCTACTCTTTTGATATTTATTAAATTTACGCTTGATACATTTGCAGTTGTAGAGTTTCCACCAAATGTTCCACATCCTAATGTTAATGATGGCATATTTGTATTATATATATCACCTATCGCTCCATGTGTTGATGGTGAATTAACTATTATTCTACCTACTTTTACTCTTTCTGAGAATTTTTGAATTGTCTCATTATCTTCTGAATGAATGACAGCTGAATGTCCCATTCCACCAAATTCAATTAATTTTTCTGCTAATTCTATTCCCTCGTCTGCATTTTCAACTACATAATATGCAAGTACAGGGCTTAATTTTTCTTTTGAAAATGGGTATTCAATTCCAACTCCATTCTCTTTTAATACTAATACTTTTGTATCTTTTGGTACTTCAATATTTGCACCTTTTGCGATAATGTAAGGGCTCTTTCCTACTATATCTGCATTTAGTGCACAACCTTTTTCTGCTATAAACATACTGTTACGTAATTTTTCTGTTTGCTCTGCATTTAAGAAATAACATCCTGCTTCTTTCATAAGCTCTTCAAATTCTTTATGAATTTCTTTATCAACTATAACTGATTGTTCTGATGCACAAATCATTCCATTATCAAATGATTTTGATAACACCAAATCATTTACTGATGTTTTTAATTTTGCAGTTTTATCTATATAACAAGGTACATTTCCAGGTCCAACACCTAATGCTGGTTTTCCACATGAATATGCTGACTTTACCATTCCACTTCCACCAGTTGCTAAAATCAAATTAACTCCTGGATGGTTCATTAAAGCTGTTGTAGCTGTTATAGATGGTTCTTCAATCCATAAAATACAATCTTCTGGAGCACCTGCTTTTATAGCTGCATCTCTTAAAATTGTTGCTGCTGCAACACTACATTTTTGTGCAGATGGGTGAAAACCAAATATTATAACATTTCTTGTTTTTGCTGCAATTAGTGATTTAAACATTGTTGTTGAAGTTGGGTTTGTAACAGGTGTTACACCAGCTATAATTCCTATTGGTTCTGCAATTTCTTCATAACCTTCTTCTTCATTATCTTCAATTACACCAACTGTTTTATCGTATTTTATACTGTGATAAATATATTCTGTTGCAAACATATTCTTTGTAATTTTATCTTCGTAAATACCTCTACCAGTTTCTTCTACAGCCATTTTAGCAAGTTCCATATGATGTTCTAAGCCAGCCATTGCCATTTGTTTTACAATTTCATCAACTTGCTCTTGGTCTAATTTCATGTATTCTTCAGATGCTTTTTTAGCTCTTTCAACTAAGCCATCTATCATTTCTTCAATTCTTTTTTTCTCTTCTTCACTAACTTCTTTTGCCATTTTCAAATTTTCCTTTCTCTCTTGTGAATAATTATTTCCATTTCTATGTAATTATATACTAACTTATTTTTATTGTAAATAAATTATTTTCAAAACTCTCTTAAATTTAAAAATCGAACCTAGCCAACATTGTCAGCTAGGTTCTTGGGCTCTACTCTAAACTCTTCATGATTTCAAC
>FR902201.1:0-174 GCA_000437855.1 Clostridium sp. CAG:567
GTTTCTCAAAGGTTTATTGTTTACTTTTCAATGTGCTTTTTTTAGTCTTCAACAAGATGTTCTTGCTGAAGACATTATTTATTTTAGCACAGCTATTTTATAAAGTCAACACATTTTTTAAATTTTTTTAAAATATTTTTTTAGGTTTGATTTTTCCTTTATTTATAGCCATTT
>FR902201.1:261-21948 GCA_000437855.1 Clostridium sp. CAG:567
AGTTTATTATTTATTAATTTCTCTTTCTAACAACTTCATACATTATAATTCCTGCTGAAACAGATGCATTTAATGAAGTTATTTTTCCTTTCATCGGAATTTTTACTAAAAAATCACAATTTTCTTTTACTAATCTGCTCATTCCAAATCCCTCACTACCAATAACAATTGCTATTGGCATTTTATAGTCTTGTTTTGTATATATTGTATCTGTGTCCATATCTGTTCCACATATCCAGACATCTTGCTCTTTTAAATATCTAATTGTTTCATTTATATTATTAACTCTAGCTATCTTCATGTATTCTACCGCACCTGCAGATACTTTACTAACTGTACTATTTACAGAAGCAGCTCTTCTTTTAGGTATAATAATTCCATGAACTCCTGCTGTTTCTGCCGTTCTGATAATAGATCCTAAGTTATGTGGATCCTCTATTCCATCTAATATTAATATAAATGGCTTTTCATTTTTTCTTTTAGCTTCATCTAAAATATCTTCCACTTCACAATAATCATAAGGAGGCACTATAGCAATAACTCCTTGATTGTTTGGTGTCTGAGCAATTTGATTTAATTTGTTTTTTTCAATTTCTGTTACAATTATTTTTCTTTCTTTAGCTATTGCCAATATTTTATGAATTGAACCATGTTTTTCTCCATTAGCTACTAATATTTTATTTATATCTCTGCCTGACTCTAAAAGTTCTAGTACTGCATTTCTTCCTTCTACTTGATCATTATATTCTTCCTTTTCCATCGAATACTCTCCTGTTTTCTATTTTTTTATTTATTCTTCATCTAATTTAAGAACAGATAAGAATGCTTCTTGTGGAATTTCAACATTTCCTATTTGTCTCATTTTCTTTTTACCACGTTTTTGTTTTTCTAGTAATTTTTTCTTTCTTGTTATGTCTCCTCCATAACATTTAGCAAGTACATCTTTTCTCATTGCTGATATAGTTTCTCTTGCTATAATTTTTCCACCAATAACAGCTTGTAAAGGAATTGTAAATAATTGCCTTGGTATAACATCTTTAAGTTTTTCTACCATTTTCTTTCCTTTTTCATAGCTACTATCTCTATGTACTATAAAAGATAAAGCATCTACGCCTTCTCCATTTACCCATATATCCAATTTCACTAAGTCAGATCTTACGTATTCTTTAAATTCATAATCAAATGAAGCATAACCTTTTGTTTTAGATTTTAAGGTATCAAAGAAATCATATATAATTTCATTTAGAGGCATTTCATAAATCAAGTTTACTCTTGTTTCATCCAAATACTTCATATCAATATATGTTCCACGTCTATTTTGGCATATTTCCATAATTCCACCAACATATTCTTTTGGTGTAATTATTTCTGCTTGTACCATTGGTTCTTCCATATAATCTATTTCATTTGGTGTTGGCATATCAGATGGATTATACAAATCTAATACTGTTCCATCTGTTTTATGTATTTTATATATAACTGATGGAGAGGTTGTTATTAAACTTAAGTCGAATTCTCTATCCAGTCTTTCCTCTATTATTTCTAAGTGTAATAATCCTAAAAATCCGCATCTGAATCCTGAACCTAATGCTCCTGATGTTTCTGGTTCATATTCAAGTGCAGCATCGTTTAATTTTAATTTTTCTAGTGCAACTTTTAAATTTTCATAATCTCCGCCATCTATTGGGTAGATTCCACAATACACCATCGGATTAACTTTTTTATATCCTGGCAATGGTTCTTGTGCTGGACTTTCTTTTAATGTAATAGTATCTCCTACACGTACATCCTGTAAACTCTTAATACTTGCTGCAATATACCCAACTTCTCCAGCTTTTAATTCACTACTAGGTGTATATTTTCCTGGTTCAAAATATCCTACTTCTGTAATAGCAAAGTTTTTTCCAGATGACATTAAAACCATCTCATCTCCAACTTTAACAGTACCATCTTTAATACGTACATAAGCGATAGCACCTTTATAATTGTCATAAATAGAATCAAATATTAATGCTTTAAGAGGAGCTGTTTCGTCTCCCGTTGGTGCTGGCAAATCAGTTACTATTCTTTCTAATACCTGTTCAACATTTAGTCCTGATTTTGCCGAAATACATGGTGCATCTTGAGCTGGTATTCCTATAATATCTTCAATTTCTTTTTTTACTTCTTCAGGTCTTGCATTTGGTAAATCAATTTTATTTATAACAGGTAAAATCTCTAAGTTATTATCAATTGCCAAATACACATTTGCCAAAGTTTGCGCTTCAACTCCTTGGCTGCTATCCACTACTAAAACCGCCCCATCACATGCTGCTAAACTTCTAGAAACTTCATAATTAAAGTCAACATGCCCAGGCGTATCTATTAAATTAAGTTCATAGTCATTGCCATCTTTAGCATGATATTTCATTCTGACAGCTTGTGATTTAATTGTAATTCCACGTTCTCTTTCTATATCCATATTATCTAAAACTTGATTTTCCATTTCTCTTTTAGATAAAACTCCTGTCATTTCAATCAATCTATCTGCTAGAGTAGATTTTCCATGATCTATATGTGCAATAATGCTAAAATTACGAATAAGCTTTTTTCTATCTTGCATACTCTTTTCTCCTTGTTTTTACATATATGCCATTTTAACATATTTATATATTAAAATCAATTAAAACAATCACAAAAATCCTTACAAATATTGTAAGGATTTCTGTATACAACGCATTACATATAAAATGTAATAAATTTACTATAAATAATTTTTCATAAAATTGTCATAATCTAAATTATATTCTTGCCAGTAGTCACGATATTCATCATAATAATCATTTTGTAAATTATTGTAATCATTTGATAAATCCTCATTAACTACATGTATAAAAGCTATAATAGAAATTGCTGAACTTATAATTATAACCGGAATTGATAGTGCACTAACAACTAATCCTGCAATTCCAAATCCTTTTTTTCCACCTTCAATTTTACTTTTTCTGCAAGCATCAATTGCCCCTAATATTATACCAACAACTGCTAATGCGAACATTATAAAACATATAAATGGTATCCATCCAATTAATAGTGAAATAATTCCAAGTATTAATGAAGCTATTCCCATGAAAATTCCTCCTTATATTATGCTTACATTCTTATTATACTTTATTCATCTTTTTTTGTCAATTTTCTTTGTTTTTCGCTTTACAAAAAGCTTAAGTTAATATACAATAAGCATAGATTTAAAATATTAATTTAGAAGGAAAAAACATGTATAAATTTATTTCAAAATGTGAACAAGACACTATAAATTTTGCTGAAAATTTTGCAAAGGAATTAAATAAAAAAGATATTATTGTTTTGTCAGGCGATTTAGGTTCTGGCAAAACAAAATTTGTGCAAGGCATATTAAAACATTTTGGATTAGAAAATGAAATTTCTAGTCCTACATTTACTATTGTAAATGTGTACAATACTAGTACGTGCCCTATTTACCATTTTGATGTATATCGTTTAGCTGACATTGATGAATTTTATGCAATTGGCGGAGAAGAATATTTTGAAAACGGAATTTGTCTTATCGAATGGGGCGAAATTATTAAAGATGCCTTACCTTCTAATTATATAAAAATTACATTTAGTAAAAATGATGATAATGATGATTATAGAGAATTAAACATAGAAAGGATTTCAAGATGAAAATATTAGCAATTGACACTTCTTCTAAAAATGCTGCAGTTGCAATTTTAGAAAATCAAAATACAATAATTGAATTAAACAATGATGATGAAAAAACACATTCTCAAAAATTAATGCCTATGATTGATGAAGCTTTTAAAAAATCAAACATGTCATTAGATGATATAAACTTAATTAGTTGTTGCCTTGGTCCTGGTTCTTTTACTGGAGTTAGAATCGGAATAGCAACAGCTAAAGCATTTTCTGACAGTAAAAACATACCAACATTTGGAGTTTCATCTTTAGAAGCTTTAGCACACAACTTAAACCAAGACGGTCTTATCTGTGGCTTAATTAATGCTAATAATGGAAATGTATATGCAGGAATTTTTGAAATTGTACAAAACCAAACTATAAAAAGTAAATTATCTTTTCTTTCTTTAAAAGATTCTAATGGAAATATTTCATTAAATCCTTTAAAAACCTTTATTGAAAGTGATGACGAACTATTTAATAAATACTCAAATATTTCTTTTATTGGAGATGGAGCAATATTATATAAAGAATTATTCAAACAATTAATTTTCAAAAAACCATACACTATTGAAGTTTGTGAAGAGAACATTTCAACTGGAATAAGCATTGGAAAAATTGGTTACACTAACTACAAAAACGGAAATTATGGTGATTCCAGCTTTTTATCTCCTATTTATTTAAGAAAATCTCAAGCAGAACTTGCTTTAGAAGAAAAGAATGGAATTAAAAATGATTAGTGAAATGAATTTACAAAATTTAGAAGAAATTAAAGATTGCTTGTTGACCGATTTTGATGATTTTTGGTCATACAGTATTTTAAAACAAGAGTTAGAAAACGGTAAATCGAAATATTTCGTTTTAAAGCATGAAAATGAAATTGTAGGGTTTGCTGGAATATTGTTGATTATTGATGAAGTCAATATTATGAATATTGTTGTAAGAAAAGACAAGAGAAAGCTTGGTATTGGTTCTTTACTTTTAGAAAAAATTATTGACTTTTCTAAAATACATAATGCAACTTCTATAACACTAGAAGTAAATGAAAAAAACATACCTGCTATTAAGTTATACGAAAAATATGGTTTTAAACAGGTTGGTCTTAGAAAAAAATATTATAATAATGAAGATAACGCTATTTTAATGGATTTGGTATTTTAAATACTATTTGGAGAGGTTTGTCCCTCAAACTGACAAAGGAGGAAATAAAATGAAAAGAACAAATGAAGTTGATTATAAAGATTTGAAAATGGTATGTAACCCTGAACAGTTCGACTTTGAAACAACTGAAGAATTAGACCCTATTGATACAGGTATTGGACAAGATAGAGGTATTAGAGCTTTAGAGTTTGGTTTGAATGTTGATGTGAGGGGTTATAATTTGTATATGGAGGGACCTAGTGGTGTTGGTAAAACAATGTATGCAAAAAATTATCTTAACACTATTTCAAAAAAGAAAAAAGTTCCTCAAGATTGGTGCTATATATATAACTTTGACAACCCAAATGAACCAATTGCAGTTTCACTCCCTGCTGGTGGTGGCAAAGAATTTCAAGATTTAATGGATCACTTTATAAATGATGTTAAAGTTGATATAAAGTCTACATTTAATAATGAAGAATTTGAAAAAGAAAGAGCTTTAATTAAACAAGAATTTGAAGAAAAACGTAGTGTTTTAATGGCTAAATTAAATCAAAAATCTTCTGAATATGGATTTCAAGTTAAATCTTCTCAAACTGGTATTTATATGATGCCTGTTATGAATGGTAAAGCTATGCCTGAAGAAGAATTCAATAAACTAGATGAAAGTATAAGAAAACAATATGAAGAAAAATCTGCGATTGTTCAACAACATATTATGGAGGCAATTGGAGAAATCAAAGCCATCGAAAGAGAATCTGCAAAAAAAGTAGAAGAATGGCAATCTAATGTTGCCCTACTTACTGTTAATACTCATATAAATTATATTAAATCAAAATATAAAAGAAACAAAAAAGTTAATCATTTTTTAGATAGTATTAAAAAGGATATTTTAAAAAATATTTCATGTTTTATTGATGATGGTAAAATTAATAAGCAACCTAATGCTCCACAACCAAAACCAGAATTAATAAAACCTTGGTTAAATTATAGAGTTAATTTATTTGTTGACAACAGTCAAACTGAAGGTGCCCCTGTTGTTATGGATTCAAACTATTCTTACCACAATATTTTTGGTAAACTGGAATATGAAAATTACTATGGAAGTTTAAAAACAGATTTTACTATGTTAAAACCTGGATTACTTCATAAGGCAAATGGTGGTTATATTATATTCCAAGCAACTGACTTATTAAGTAATAGTTTATGTTATGAAGCTTTGAAAAAAGCTTTAAGAACTAAAGAATTAGGAATTGAAAATGCAGCTGACCCTCGTTCTTCAATGGTAATGATTTCTTTAAAACCTGAACCTATTCCTCTTGATTTAAAAGTAATTATTATTGGAGAAGAAAATATTTATCAGTCTTTACTTGCAATGGATAATGACTTTAGGAAATTATTTAAAATCAAAGTTGAATTTGAAGATGATGCTCCTATTACTTCTGAAAATATAAATAAATTAGCAAGATTTATTGCTGGATATTGTATGCAAGAGGAACTACCTCCTCTCACTAAAGAAGCTGTTGCAAAAGTAGTAGAATACGCTTCTAAAGTAGCTGATAACCAAAAAAAACTTTCTACACGTTTTAATGATTTAGCACAAATAATTGGTGAAGCAGCCACTTGGGCTAGAATAGGCCGTTCTAAGTTAGTTACTGCCGAATATGTTGATAAAGCTTTAAAAGAAAGAGTTAACAGAGTTAAAAAATATGATTCACGTTACATGGAAATGATAAAAGAAAATACATTACTTATTGATACTGACGGATTTGTAACAGGTCAAATAAATGGTTTAACTGTTATGAACATAGGTGAATATAGTTTTGGTAAACCTATAAAAATAACAGCTAATACTTATACAGGAAAAAGTGGAATTATAAATATTGAACGTGAAGTTGAGCTTTCTGGTTCTTCTCATTCAAAAGGTGTTTTGATTTTAACAGGATACTTAGGTCAGATGTTTGCACAAGACATTCCTCTATCTCTTACTGCTAGTGTATGTTTTGAGCAATTATATAATGGTGTTGATGGTGATAGTGCTTCAAGTACAGAGCTATATGCTATACTTTCTAGTTTATCTGGTATTCCTATAAATCAAGCTATTAGTGTAACTGGTTCAGTTAATCAAAAGGGTGAAATTCAACCAATTGGTGGTGTTAATGATAAAATTGAAGGATTTTTCCAAATTTGTAAAATGCGTGGACTTAATGGAACGCACGGAGTTATAATTCCAAAGCAAAATGTTCATAATTTAAATCTTTCTGATGAAGTTATTGAAGCTGTTAAAAATGGAGATTTTCATATTTATGCTATTTCTAATATTGAAGAAGGAATTGAATTATTAACAGGAGTTCCTGCTGGTAAGAAAGATGCAAATGGACATTTTCCTGCTGGTTCAATCAATTATTTAGCTTATGAAAAATTAAAGAAATATGCTCAAGTTTCACAAAAAAATAACTAGTTCAAAACTAGTTATTTTTTTATATATAAGTAGCATATAATACTTTTTTATTTTGCGCTTATTATTTTTCCTCCACATAGAATTATGTCATCTATGTAGAATACTGCTGATTGACCTGGTGTTACACGTGCTGTTGGTTTTTCAAAGCATACTTTTATTAGGTCGTCTCCTACCATCTCTATTGTTGCTTTGTCTTCTTTTGCTGAATATCTAGTTTTTACTAGAACTGGCATTTTGCCTTTAATCTCATCAACTAATAATAAGTTAATTTTATTTATTAACATTTCTGTGCTATATATTTCACTTTCTTTGCCAACAATAACTTGATTTTTTTCTTTATTAAATCCAATTACATACAAAGGCTCTTTATACGAAATTCCAAGTCTTTTTCTCTGTCCTATTGTATAATTATATAGTCCGTTGTGTTTTCCTAATACTTCTCCATCTGAAGTTACTATATCTCCCGCTTCTGGCTTTATATTAGAATTATTTTCTAAGAACTTTTTATAATTTCCATCTGGAATAAAGCATATATCTTCACTATCTGGTTTGTTTGCTACCTTCAGATTGTTTTGTCTTGCTATTTCTCTTATTTGTTCTTTATTTTCAAAATCTGCTAGTGGAAACAATACATGTTCAATTAAATCTTTAGGAATTTGCCATAATACATAACTTTGATCCTTTTTACCTGCATTTGACTTTTTCAAAACCCATCTTTTATATTTTTCACTATACTCTGTTTTAGCATAATGACCTGTTGCAATATAATCACATCCAAGTTCTTTTGCTTTTTCATACATCGCACCAAATTTTAAATACTTATTACATTCAATACAAGGATTTGGTGTTTTGCAGTTTGCATAACAGTTAATAAAGTCATCTATTACATGTTTTTTAAACTCTTCTTTATAGTCATAAGTAAAATGTGGTATTCCAATTGAAGTACAAACATTTTTAGCATCTATATATGTATTTATATTACAACAACTGCTTCCTGCAAATAATTCTAATGTTGTTCCTATTACTTCATACCCTTGTTGCTTTAGTAATAATGCTGACACACTGCTGTCAACTCCACCGCTCATTCCTAACAATACTTTCTTATTTTCCATTTTCTCTAATAACTCCTCCATTGTATGCCAAGCTAAAAGTACACACTTAACTCTGGCTGGCATATTTGATACATTTTTAAATGCATTTCATCACCACAATTTGGATTATGACCCAACTCACAATAATCATAGCTGTCTAAATTTTTCTTGTTATATGAATTCATGCTATGTTCCATTATAAATATCATCTAGTCCTTCCACTATTTTACTCCTTATTTATATACTTTTCAAACATTTTATATGTTTTATTTAGTGCATCAACTATTACTATTGCACCTTTCTTATGTGCATATTTTATAATTTCTTCTTTATTTCTTGCATTTATAACATATTGTGGCTGAGGTTTAAATTTATTTTATTTTTAATCCTTTAAAACGGGCATTTCTTCTCCATTTATTGTTTCTAATTTCCATTCTTTTAATGTTATTTCATAGTCGTTTTTATGTTCTTTTACATATTCATTTAGCTGGTTTAATGCTTCTTGAACATTCGAACTATCAAATGACATACTTCCTTCATTTACTTCTATATTTTTATTATTTTTTTTCATACTTGCTGGGTAGAAACAATTTTTTAATCCAACTGTCATTCCACCCCATACATAATAAAAGTTAGCTCCATACTTAGGAATTGTCACCAAACTACATGTATTAATAATATTAGTTGTACCAGAATGGTATGCGCCACCGACTATTCCACTAGTATATCCGCCAACTGCCATTATTAACATGATTTAAGTTTTGTGAAGTTCCCATATTATAGCAATTTACTATTGTAGTAGTTCCGTTTACATCATCAAAAGTTATTAAACCTCTATTATTATTTGTTCTACTATAGCAATTAATTAAAGTTATATTTCCCATTACATGTGATACAAAGCCTGCGCCATTGCTTCCATCATTAATATTGACTAAATTATAACAATTATAGATTTTGCAATCTGCAGTTCTAAATACAAATGCTCCAATTTCTTGCCCAGGTGCCTTAATATTTCCTGTTAATTTTAAATTTTTTATAACGTTTCCATTCGACGTTCCAAATAAACCTGCTTGTTTGTCTGTTCTGTTCTCATATAAGTTTTTTATTGTATATCCCTTTCCATCTAGATTTCCTTGAAACATAAGATAGGGACTACCTGTAATTGGTGATATTGGAACAAAACCAACTCCTTCTTTATTTGTTATTAATTCTTTTAATGTTTTTGTACTTGTTTCATCTATTTTATATGCATCATTTTCTGAATCATAGCTCCATTTTATCTCTGGTTTTGAATACGAATATTTAGATTCAAAATTTAATGTTCGTGTTAAAATGAAGTTTTTACCTCTAAAAGGATTATTTACAACAGTTGCATCTTTCAACTCACCTTTTTCATCTATATAATTTCCTTTTCCATTCGTTCTATTTGCTAACATAACTAAATCTTCTATACAACATATTTCATAAGGCTTTTCTTCACTTCCGTCACATCTTCCACCTTTTGTTATGTCTCCTGCATTTTCATCATTTACTACTTCATTTGGCCCTGTTATATTTCCATTTTTATCTACTTCATAATATCTATTAGTATCTGGAAAAAGTACATCTATTACATCTCCTGCATCACTTGCTTCTACATTGTTTCCACCTGCTTCTTCTTGTAATGCTGGTTCAAATATTTCATAACTTATTTCTGTATCTTTTGTTCTTATTACTGTTAGACTCTCAGCTCTTGCAACTATTTCTTTTTCATTTGCTATTTCCATTTGTACTTTTGCGTCGCTTGCTCTACTTATTAATCCTTTATCTCCTACTACTGTATTTATTGTTATTCCTGCTAGTATTAATAATACCACTATTGTTACTACTAAAACAATTAAAGTTATTCCTCTTGATTTTCTCATTTTTCTTTCTCCTAGTTATTATTACATTTGTATAGTATCATAAATCTTATTTTATTTCAATAAATTATAAAAATAAAAAAGCACTTATCTTTCGATAAGTGTTTTTTAGATTATTCTTTAACTTCTTCAACTTTTTCTTCACTAACTGTATCTGTAACTTCTTCTACAACTGGAGTTTCTGTTTCAACAGCTGGTGCTTCTTCTGGTGCAGATTCAACTGCTGGTTCTTCTACTAATTCTTCTTTTATAATAATTTCTTTGTCTTCGATTCTTGCACCTGTATTTTCTTTTGTCTTAGCAGCTTTACCAACTTTGTCTCTTAGGTAATATAGTTTTGCTCTTCTAGCTTTACCAACTCTAACTACCTCAACTTTTTCTACTAATGGTGAATGCACTAAGAATGTTTTTTCTACACCTACACCATAAGAAATTTTTCTTACTGTGAAAGATGCGTTTACTCCTCCGTTTTGTTTTTTAATGATAATTCCTTCAAATACTTGAATTCTTTGTCTATTACCTTCTTTAATTTTTTGATGTACTCTAACTGTATCACCAACTTTTAAATCTGGTATCTTATTTTTTAATTGCTCGTGTTCAACTGATTTTACGATATCCATAACTTTGAATATCCTCCTTTCTTTTTTATTTTAATAAATCTGGTCTTTTTTGTTTTGTTATCTCTAGAGATTTTTGCTCTCTCCATTTTCTTATATTTTCATGATGTCCAGATAATAATACATCTGGTACCTTTTTTCCATGAAATTCTTCTGGTCTTGTGTACTGTGGATATTCTAGAAGATTGTTTGTAAAAGATTCTTCTTGTGTAGACTCTTCTTTTAATACTCCCTGAATATATCTACTAACACTATCAATTAATACCATCGCTGGTAATTCACCACCTGTTAGTACATAATCTCCAATTGATATTTCTTCATCTACAATTTCATCTAAAACGCGTTGATCTATTCCTTCATAATGGCCACATAATAAAATAAGATGTTCTTGTTTAGAAAGTTCTAAAACTTTTTCTTGATTTAGCACATTTCCTTTAGGTGATAAGTATATAACTTTTGCATTTTCTTTATTTTGTATTGAATTGTAAGCGTCATATACTACGCTTGGCATCATTACCATTCCTGCACCACCACCATAAGGTGTATCATCTACTTTTTTATGCTTATCTTTTGAAAAATTTCTGATGTTAATCAAGTTTATTTGTATTAACTGCTTTTCAATTGCTTTTCCAATAACGCTTTGCTTTACAGCTTCAAACATTTCTGGAAAAAGAGTTAATATGTCAAATTTCATGATTTTTCCTTTCTTAAATTAATCCTTTTATTATATGAACTGTTATCCTTTCTTGTTCTAAATCAATTTGTTTGATAACTTCTTTAGTTCCAGGTAATAATATTTGTTTTCCATCTTCTGATTTTATAACATAAATATCATTAGCACCAGAATTATATATATCTTCTACTTTTCCAAGTAATATATTTTCATCAGTATAAACTGTAAGTCCAAGTAAATCTGCAATGAAATAAGTATCTTTTGGAAGCTTTTTACTATTAGATCTTGCAATTTTTAAATAACAACCTCTATATTTTTCAGCTTCTTCAACAGTATCAATTCCTTTTAGTTTTAATAAGACTTGATTCTTACTATATTTTGTTTCTTCAATTTCAACTTCTGAAAGCTTTCCATCTTTTACTAATAGAATAGATTTTAGCTTTTCAAATTGTGAAATATCATCTGTAAAAGGATTTACTTTTACCATACCTTTAATTCCAAAGTGATTTACAATTTGTCCTATTTCAAAATATTCTTGTTTCATATAATTCCTCTAATCCACAAATTCAATAACTACTTTTTTGTGTTCTTTGGCTGCTAAAGATTTCATAACAGTACGAATTGCTTTTGCAACTTTTCCTTGTTTTCCTATTACTTTACCCATATCAGATTCTGCTACTTTTACTTCAAAAGTTAAAGTATTTTCTTCTTCCTTTGGACTTATTGTAACTTTATCTTTATTTTCAACCAAGTTTAGAATAATAGTTTCTAAAATTTCTTTCATTTTTAAGTTTTACCTTCCTTAAGAAAATTATTTTTTAGATGCTCTTTCTATTAGTTCTTTTACTGATTCTGTTGGTTTTGCACCATTTTTAATCCATGTAGCTAATTTTTCGTCATCTAATATAATTGTAGAAGGTTCTGTCATTGGATCATAAGAACCAATTTTTTCGATGATTTTTCCATCTCTTGGGCTTTTAGAATCTGCTACAACTATGTGATAGAATGGAGCTTTTTTAGCACCTTGTCTTTGTAATCTGATTTTTACCATTTGTTTTTCACCTCCTGAAAATTTGTTATTTATATTTTTTAAAATTAAAAACTTTATTAAATAATAATGTTAAAATCGCTGGTCCTTGGTGTCGAGCTTTCTTCCCTTGAATGTCACAAAAACAAATAAATTTGTTTTTGGACACTATCGGACGGAACTCTCCAACTGTTACGCTTCGCTCCACCTTACGCGGACTGCGCTTTCTTTTAACATTATTATTCTAAATTTTTTATTGAATATTTAAAATTTAAAATTTTTAGTATCAATGTTCTTCATCATCTTTTTAATTCCACCTTTGTTGCTTTGCATTTGTTTCATCATTTTTTGTGTCATTTCGAAAGATTTCATGAACTTATTTATTTCTTGTACTGAAGTTCCACTTCCTTTAGCAATTCTTACTCTTCTACTTCCATTTAATAGTTTTGGATTTTTTCTTTCTGCTTTTGTCATTGAGCAAATCATTGCTTCAATTCGTACAAATTCTTTATCATCTATTTTTACATCTTTTAGTTGATTCATTCCAGGAATCATTTTTAGTAAAGATGAAAATGAACCCATTTTTTTGATTTGTCTTAGTTGTGTTAAATAATCATCTAAGTCAAATTCTTTTTTCTTAAGCTGTTTTTCTATTTTTTCAGCTTCTTCTAAGTCAAAACTTTCTTCTGCTTTTTCTATAATTGAAAGTACATCTCCCATGCCTAAAATTCTTTGTGCCATTCTGTCTGGATGAAATACTTCTATATCACTTAATTTCTCTCCTGTTGCTGCAAACTTAATTGGTCTTCCTGTAACTTTTTTTACTGATAAAGCTGCCCCCCCACGAGTATCACCATCTAATTTTGTAAGAACTACACCATCGATACCTAAGTTTTCATTAAATGATTTTGCAACATTTACAGCATCTTGACCTGTCATACTGTCTACTACTAATAAAATCTCATGTGGTTTTACATTTGCTTTTACATTTTTTAATTCTTGCATTAACTCTTCATCAATGTGTAATCTACCTGCTGTATCTAGTATTACTACATCATTTAATTTACTCATTGCTGTTGACATAGCTTGTTTAGCAATATGTACAACATCTTTTGATTGTTCATTTGCAAAAACTGGTATGTTGAGTTGTGCTCCAACTACTTGTAATTGTTTTATAGCTGCTGGTCTATATATATCACATGCAACTAATAATGGTTTTTTACCTTGTTTTCGAAGTAAATTTGCAAGTTTTCCTGCTGTTGTTGTTTTTCCTGATCCTTGAAGTCCTACTAGCATAATAACTGTTGGTGGATTAGGAGTAAAGTTTATTTTACTTTCTGTTCCTCCTAAAAGTTCTATTAATTCATCCTTTACTATTTTAATAACTTGTTGCCCTGGAGTTAATGATTTTAATACATCTTGCCCCAATGCTTTTTCTTGAACAGTTGCAATAAATTCTTTAACTATTGTATAGTTAACATCTGCCTCAAGTAATGCAAGTTTTACTTCTCTAAGCATTTCTTTTAAATCTGATTCTGTAATTCTTGCTTTTCCTCTAAGTTTATTAGTAATATTCTGAAGTTTTGAACTTAATCCCTCAAAAGCCATTTGTTAGCTCCCTTCTTCTAAATAGTATTTATAAATTTTGAAAAGAATTATTATTTGAGTAGGAAAAGTTTATTACAAAGGCAAAGGCGCAACCTGTTGGTTGTAACTGCGTTTTTAATGAACTTTGACGACCTCAAATGATGATTATTCTTAAAATTTTTATGCTAAACAACTTAATTCTTCTCTAACATGATTTAAAATTTTCTCAATTTTCCTATCAGAAGATGTATCTTCTATTTTGCTTAACTCTTCTAATATTTGTTGAAGCTTGCGTTCTTGCTTTACTGTTTTTTCCATAAACGATAGCTTTTCTTCTAGCTCGAAAAGTTTATTTTCCCCCTTTTTTATTATATCTCTTACTGCCTGCCTTGTTATATTATTATTTTCGGCAATCTCTGAAAGTGATAAGTCATTATTATAGTAATCGTTAATTATTTCATATTGTTTATCAGTTAACATTTTGCCATATATTTGACACAACATACTTATTTTAACGTTTTTTTCCAAATGACATCACTCCTTTGTCTTGAGTAATAATTGTTACTTTTCTAAATCAGATAAAGTATTTATCTTCGGGTTATGAGCCCTCATAAAAAATATCAGCATTATTTTGTAATGCTAATATACTTTACACTATTTTTGTTGATTTGTCAAGTGTTTTGACCAAGAATTTAATTTATTACATAAGAAAAAACGCTCCTAAGAGCGTTTTTTATATAATTATTTTCTAGGATTTTTGATTGCTGCTTGTGCTGCTGCTAATCTTGCAATTGGAACTCTGAATGGTGAGCATGATACATAAGATAATCCTATGTTATGGCAGAATTCAACACTTGATGGTTCTCCACCATGTTCTCCACATATTCCTAATTTGATATTTGGTCTTGTAGCTTTTCCTTTTTCAACAGCCATTTTTACAAGTTGTCCAACACCTTTTTGATCTAATTTTGCAAATGGATCTGATTCATAAATTTTGTTTGCATAGTAATCTTCTAAGAATTTACCAGCATCATCACGGCTAAATCCAAATGTCATTTGAGTTAAGTCGTTTGTTCCGAATGAGAAGAATTCTGCTTCTTCAGCAACTTCGTCAGCTGTTATTGCAGCTCTTGGAATTTCAATCATTGTACCAATATGGTATTGCATGTCTGATCCTTTTTCCTTTTTAACTTGTTCTGCAACTTCAATTACTATATCTTTAACAAATTTTAATTCTTTCTTTTCTCCAACTAATGGAATCATTATTTCAGGAACTATATCATATCCTTCTTCTTCTTTTACTTCAATAGCTGCTTCCATTAAAGCTCTTGTTTGCATTTTTGCAATTTCAGGATATGTTACTGCTAAACGGCATCCTCTATGTCCCATCATTGGGTTGAATTCGTGTAAGTCAGCACATTTTTGTTTTAAATGTTCAACTGTTACACCCATTTCTTCAGCTAATGCTTTTATATCATTTTCGTCAGTTGGTAAGAACTCATGTAGAGGTGGGTCTAAATAACGAACTGTCATTGGTAGACCTTTTAACTCTTTGTACATTGCTTTGAAGTCACCTTTTTGGAATGGTATTAATTCATTTAATGCTTTTTCACGAGCTTCAACTGTTTCTGATAATATCATTTTTCTAATTTTTGGAATTCTGTCTTCTTCAAAGAACATGTGCTCTGTTCTACATAATCCAATACCTTCAGCACCTAATTCAACTGCTTTTTTAGTATCTCTTGGGTTATCAGCATTTGTTCTAACTCCTAAGTTTCTGAATTCATCAGCCCAAGCCATTATTCTTCCGAAGTTTCCACTTATTTCTGCTTCATGAGTTGGAATATCTTCTCCATAGATGTTACCTGTTGTTCCATCAATAGAAATGTAATCACCTTTATGGAATGTTCTTCCACCTAATTCAAATTCTTCTTTTTCTTCATTTATTTTGATATCTCCACATCCTGCAACACAGCAAGCACCCATACCACGAGCAACAACTGCTGCATGTGATGTACGTCCACCACGAACTGTTAATATACCTTGTGCAGCTGCCATACCTTCAATATCTTCCGGTGTTGTTTCTAGACGAACTAGAACAACTCTTTCACCTTTTCCACCTTTTCCAAGTTCTTTTGCTTCTTCAGCTGTAAATACAACTTTACCTGCACCAGCACCTGGAGCTGCATTTAAACCTGTTCCAATTACTTTAGCTTGTTTTAAAGCTGTTGGTTCAAATACTGGGTGTAATAATTGATCTAATGATTTAGCTTCAATTCTTAAAACTGCTTCTTCTGGAGTAATCATTCCTTCGTCTACTAAATCGCAAGCGATTTTAATAGCTGCTGGAGCTGTTCTCTTTCCATTTCTTGTTTGTAAGAAGTATAGTTTTCCTTCTTGAATTGTGAATTCCATATCTTGCATATCACGATAGTGATTTTCAAGTTTATGAGCTAATTCCATGAATTCTTTGTAGCATTCTGGTAAATCTTCTTCTAGTTTTGTAATAGGTTGTGGTGTTCTAACACCTGCAACAACGTCTTCACCTTGTGCATTGATTAAGTATTCACCATATATTCCTTTTTCACCTGTAGCTGGATCACGAGTAAATGCAACACCTGTTCCAGATGTTTCTCCCATGTTACCAAATACCATAGCTTGTACGTTTACAGCTGTTCCCCAATTTCCTGGTATATCATTCATTCTTCTATATACTATAGCTCTTGGGTTGTCCCAGCTTCTAAATACTGCTTTAACTGCTCCCATTAATTGTTCTGTTGGGTCTTGTGGGAATTCTTCTCCATTCATGTTCTCTTTATATACTGCTTTGAATCTTTTTACTAATTCTTTTAAATCATCTGTTGTTAATTCTGTATCATAATGAACACCTTTTTCTTCTTTTAATTCGTCTATTATTTTTTCAAAGTATGATTTTGAAACTTCCATAACAACATCTGAATACATTTGAATAAATCTTCTATATGAATCATAAGCAAATCTTGGATTTCCTGTTTTAGCTGCAAATCCTTCAACTGCTACGTCATTTAAACCTAGGTTTAATATTGTATCCATCATTCCTGGCATTGATGCTCTAGCACCACTTCTTACTGATACTAATAGTGGATCACTATTGTCTCCAAATTTTTTACCTTGTATTTCTTCTAGTGTTTTTAAAGCTGTGAAGATTTGATCTTGAATTTCTTTTGAAATAGTTTTTCCATCTTCATAATATTTTGTACAAGCTTCTGTTGTAACTGTAAAGCCTTGTGGAATTGGTAAACCTAGGTTAGTCATTTCAGCTAAGTTAGCTCCCTTTCCTCCAAGTAGTTCACGCATGCTTGCGTTTCCTTCCTTAAATAAGTATACGTACTTTTGACTCATAAAGAACCTCCTTAAAATTTTATTGTTTTAACAATATATTAGTTATAAGTAAAATTAGGCTTATAACATTTCCATTATATATGCAAATATGAAAAAAGTAAAGAAATTTCTAAAAAATTCTTTACTTTTTACTTTATTATTAATTTTCTTCTTTATATATTTTTATTTTAATTAGAACACTATATATTTTAGAACCAAATGGGATCATCATAATGTCTTCTTTTCTTAATATTTTTAAAGCAAATATTAAAACTATGTAAATTAATGCTCCAAATATTATTGAAAGAATTGTGCTTATGCTCATTCTAACTATATTATTTAATGCTTGGTTTATTAAATAGGTACTCACTCCCATAATCACAGAGGCAATTATAGGTGCAATTATCATTCTTCCACATTTAAAATGTAATTTTATATTTTTTTGTAATGCAACAATACATATTAGAAATGCTACAAATTGACAAATTACTGTACTTATTCCAGCACCCATTATTTCAATTTTTGGATTACTAATTAAAACTATATTTAATACAAATTTTATTATTATTCCAATTATTAATGATATTGCAGGTATATATGTTTTGTTTAATCCATATAGTCCACCATTAACAGTTTGATTTAATGCAATAAATATCATTGCAATTGCATATACCATTAATACTTCTGCTCCATCACTTGCTGTTGGGTAAATTAAGCTTAATATTGGTTGTGCCAAAGATATAAAACCTACTGCACATGGAAGTACTATTAATAGTGAAGCAAATATTGAAAACGTCATTCTTTTTGATGCTGTTTTCATGTCTTTTTGAGCAATTGCTCCAGAAATTGCTGGTACTAATGCTGTTGAAAAAGCAACATTCACAGCAATTGGTAAATTTACTAATGTGTCTACCTTAGATAGTATTCCATTTTTACTCATTGCTAAAGCTTCTAATTGTTCTTTTACTGGGTACATATTTGCAAATGCTGTTTGAATGCACCTGCTTACTGTTGCAGTATCTATAAGTGGGCTAACTACTGATATTATTGAACTAATTGTAACAGGTACTGAAATTATTAATATTTTTTTCAATAATTTCATTGCTGTTAGTTCATCTTCTTCAGACTTTTGATTTGGTTCTATTTTTATTTTCTTTCTTTTGTAATATATAATTAAGTAAACAAATGTAAGTATTATAGCTAATGTAGTTGAAAGATTTCCTCCTGCTGCCATAATATATGGCTCTCTTCCAAGTAGCGCATAAACAAATGTTATAGATAATACACAATTAAAAAATTGCTCTATTATTTGAGAATAGCTTGTTGGTTTCATATCATTAAGTCCTGCAAAGTATCCTCTAAATACTGCAGATGCTGAAACAAATGCTATTGCAGGTGCAAGTACTTGCATAACATATTTAGTATCTGCAACATCATACATTGCAATTGCTATATATTCTGCTCCAAAAAACAATCCAAAAGATAATACTATTCCTATTCCTACAAAGAATGCCATACATATTTTAAATATTCTTTGTGCTCCTTTATTATCTCCTTTTGCTATTCTTTCTGATACTAATTTAGATACAACACTTGGTATTCCTATTGATGATAGCGCAAGCAATAATGAATATATTTGATATCCTGCCGAGTAATACCCAAGTCCAGTATCTCCAAATCCCTCAAAGTTAGTTATTACAAATTTATATACTAGTCCTAATACCTTTACCATTATTTGTGCAAACATTAATATTAACACATTTTGCATAAAGGATGATCTTTTTTTCGTTTCTTTTTGTTCCATTTGATTCCTTTCTGTTGTTTTTTATTATGCCCCTATAACTTTTCAATAGTTTATTTTTCAAAGTTAAATTTGGGCATCATTCCTATTTTTTCTGGTGTATGAACTGGCAATTGATATATGTCATGTCCGTGGAAATTCATTTGCTTCAACAAATAAAGGTCCTTCTGGTGTAAATGCAACATCCCAACCAACATAACCCATTTCAGGTATTTCTTGGCATGCTTTTTTACAAAGTTCAATTGCCTCATTCCAATATGGAAACTTAAATCCCTTTATAGTTTCACCTGTTTGAGGATGTTTTTCATATACATTTTTTTGTTTATCTATTGCAAGTTGTGTTACAGTTCCAGTTTTTTCATCCACTGGTGCAACCATTCCTCCACTATTAAAGTTATCTACACACTTTCCGTTATTTCCAATTCTAAAGTATGCACATATAATATGTGGCTCCAATTTTACATTTTTTCTTTGCTCTTTTGGTATAGTTAGAAGAGATTTTCCATCTTCAGTTGTAACTACTGTTACTATTCTTACAGTATTTATTGCTTTTGGATATATTTTCGCTACTTCAGGATGTTGTTTTATTACCTCTTCTAGTTCAAAGTTGTGTCCTTCTTTACTTAAGTAATCATATAATTCATCTAAAGATTTATAGTCTGAAGTATTAATTTTTTCTATTCCTTTACCACATCCACCATCAATTGGTTTTGCCATAAATGTAGAATGTTTTTCTAAAAATTTTATTACATCTTCTTTTGGCACTCCATTTACTTTTATCCAATCTCTTTTTAAATACTTATTAAATGTACTATTAAACTCATCTTTATTTTGAAAATAATGAAGTGCATCCATATCACAGTATTTTGTTACAAAGTTATTATTTCTTCCTCTTGTTAAATATGTATCTCTTTGTTCATCTGTTAAATTATACATTTCAAATAAATCATAGTCCATATATCCAGCGCCATAACGCCTTGCACATTTTTGCATGTCTAAAAATATTTTTAATTTTGACATTTTAGTTTTGCTATGTATTGAATTAATTTTTTCAAACATAGCTTTTTTATCCATAGTTTTTAATCTTTTTAAAATATATATAATATTTCCCATTAAGTTCTCCCATATAAAAAGTATATAATCTTTTACGATTATATACTATTTAATAATTATATTGCAAGTTTTTTATTAAAGTTGTATTTGTTTAAAGTTTTTAAATTAATATAAATTCAATTTTTTAAAGTACATATAATTAATTTCTTCTTTACGACTTTATTGGTTCAGTTATATATATTTGTCCTTCATATTCAAATCCATCTTTTACTAATATAAATGTTTGAGTTGTTTCAAGAAGTTCTTTACTGTCTCCCATCTTTCCTTCTCTGACAAGGTCAGTACAAGTATAATAGCATTCCGCACTAAAGCAATTTTCTCCTTTATCTGTAGTTTTGAAATCAGATTTACTTATTTCTATTTTTTTTCCTTTGTATATTATATATGCATTTTCAAAATCAACATTTTTATCATCTACTACGTCACTTAGCATAACTAATGTGTGATTGTATTCAGCTACAGTACTTGTTACTTTATATCTCATTATTGCTGTTTTATCAATATTTGTTACTTCTACTTTTTTATAATATGTTTTTCCCATTATCAAATCTTGTACTTTAAAAGTATATGTTCCATTTTCGGTTGCTATATATGTGTCAGATATTTGCTCATTCGGATTTATTACAGAATATCCTTTTATCTCTCCAGTATTTTCATCTCCATATAAAAATTCAAGTATTGCTTCTAGTACTGCATTTACACCAGTAAGTCCATCAACATTTTTTGCGCTCTGTACCCAATTCCAAAAAGCATTCTCTGTTTCCTCTGCAATAATTTCTTTGTTTTTCATCCACTTAAGAACATCTTCAAATGTTTGACAATTTGCAGTAGAATCTTCTTTATTAATAAATGGTACCATTTGTTCCTTTAGCATTTCTTTTTTTCTTTCATCACTTAGTGATTTTAAATATTTAATCAAATCTTCTTTTGTTTTTATATTTGTTATACCTTTCATTGATTCTACCTTTAGTTTAACAGCTCTTGCTTTCTCATTTTCTGGTGTTTTACTTATTACTATTTCTACATCACTATAGCTTATTTCTTTTATAATAGTTCCATCTTTTTTCTTTATTATTATTTTTTCTTGTTCTTTATCAATTTCATCTTCTGTAACCAACTTTTTGCTAATTAAATCTTCTAACATTTTATCTGCTGTTTCTTTTTGTTTATTTATTGATGAATTTATAAAATTACTTTGTTTCCAATTTGCAACCACTTCT
>FR902202.1 GCA_000437855.1 Clostridium sp. CAG:567
TAATATAAATTATTCCAAATCGATATTCTTCCATTTTATTGTCTGGATCTAATTTATAATAATCTTCTAATGGAAATACTCTAACAATAGCACTATTGTCTTCAGCAAAGTTGAAATAGAACATCTGCTTATCAACATAGTATATTGCCTCTGTATAATGAACATCATAATATTGCCTTAATCTCATAATGATTTCTCCGACTTCTTCATCTGGCAAATAATTACTAAATCTAACACTACCAAGCACATTACCTAATATCATAGGCTTTGTAGTATTAATATAACCGTTATCATATAATTCTTGACAAGGCTTACAAATTGATTCTCTAAAGTTTATTTGTTTAACTACTACTTCTTTACCAACTAAAGCAAGTTCTATATCATCAACATATTTCATTATTAAGTCTGCTCGTTCTTGTCTTGTATAATCTTTCCAAGTTTTAGTTCTTTCTTGATATTCCTTATCTAGTTTTACTTTGTTGATAAAGTCAATATCTCTTTTTAAAAGTATATCTTTTGGAGTAAATTTAAGTTCTTCTGTGCAATCAGTAGTTTCTAGTTTGTTTTCAAGCTCTGTAATTGCATTTTCAACTATTTTCTTTTCTTCTTTATATTCTTGTACTTCAAAAGCACCGTTAATGTAAGCCTTTTTTATTCTTTCTAGTTTTACTTTTTGATCATTGATTTCCTTTTCTAGTTGTTCTTTAGGCTCATCAAATTTTTGCTTTATCATAGGCAAGAAGAATT
>FR902203.1:0-4963 GCA_000437855.1 Clostridium sp. CAG:567
TTTCTTCTAGTGTTTCTTTTATATTCACAAATACTTTTGATTATAATATGCAATAATTTCATCATACATATCCACTCATCTTTAATTATGATTGCCAAACCTTCCTAATCAGTCGCCTTACAATCGATTTTGTGGCAATTTTTATCCATTTTAGAGTAACTTATCGATTAAAGAAATGTTAAGCAATATCAAGCGTTTCTGATATTTCCCCAAATTGTATGCTCATACGGGGGTAAAATCTCCTGGATGAGAAAAAAGTACAACCCATTTTCCTTTATATTGATTTAATGTTATTGGCCCCATTGTGCTGTTTGCCTCAAAATCTGGAGCATATGTACCTATTTTTACATTTCCATTCATCATTATTTCATAATCCATAAAAATAAACTCCTCTCATAACTTTGTATATGTTATGCAAAGGAGTTTGTTTTTGTGAGCATTTTACTTAATTTTTTAGAATGTAACACTACTCTATATTTATTGTTATTTGAACAAGTTGATAATGTTAATATACTATCTTCTTTTGAAATATCTATATTAAACCTATATCGTAAATAATTTATCTTAAATTTGTTCTAATTCAATTAATTCATTACCACTAAATGTTAATTTCAGTAAACATGGGGATTTTATATTTAATACTTTTTCATTATTATATACAAGTTTTACATCTTTATTTACTTTACACCAATTTAATAAGAAAAACTTGATAGAGCCCCCATGACTAACTACTGCTATTCTTTTTCCACAATATTCTTTAAGTATTTTGGCAAAAAACTTATTCATTCTTTCTCTTGTCTGTTCTGCGCTCTCGCCATCTGATGTTCTAAATGTTCTGTCTAGAAGTTGCTCTTGTGAAGGATCTCGAGTAGCCTTATCTTTCATAAATTCACCTAATTCTTTTAAATTTCCTAATTTTCTTTCACCTAAATCACTATCTAAATTAAGAGGTAAATTGTTTACATTAGAAATATATTTGGCAGTTGCTTTTGCTCTAGTATAGTTACTTGACCATATTACATTTAGGTTCTGCAGTTCTTTATTTTCACTTAGTCTTTTGGCTTGTTCTTCTCCTTCAACTGATAATATTTCTTTTTCGTTAATTGATTGTGAATCTTCATTTGTATTTCTTATACCATTTTCAGTAACAGTTTCTGCATGTCTTATTAAATAAACAATAGTGTTTCTCATAACTACATTTCCTTTCTGATCTTTACGTTTCCAAATCTAACACAAATTGATGTGAATTTTTCTCTTTTTTTATTTAATATTTCATCAAGTTCATCTGCGACATTTTTAAAATCTGCTTTCATAAGCTATTTTCTTTGTATAGCCCATTCTTGAAAAATATACAACAATGTTTTCTTTGTTTTTTCCTATATTTTTATAGTCATTTAAGTCAAATCTGAAATTTTCTTGCGTGTAGAATACATACGTAATATAACCTGCTATTAGTTGCATTATTCCAAAAACGAAGTATATTGTTGACATTATATTCGTTGGAAAAATGATAAATTGAATTATAGTCCAAAGCATAAGTGTGAATCCAAATACTGTTCCTAATATTATTCCTATTTTTTTATTTTTTATAATTAAATACACTGCCACTAAATTTGATATTCCATTTACTATTAATAAACATATTCCTGAAAATATATAATTTTGAAATAATATATCACTAAAAGGTAATACTTGAAAGTATGGTAGCATTTCATTCATTTGAAGTAATTTGCCTGTTGGATCAATTAGCATACATATACTTCCATAAACTGCTGCAATTCCAATAAATAAACATCAAAATAGTAGTATCTTCTTAATTCTCTTATATCTCATATTTATGGCTTCTTTTAAAATAACAATGGTACATTACCATACATTAATATTCTTAGTAGTCCTATTATTGCTAAGTGTAATGGATAATATATATAAAATAGCCATTTCATCCACTTTAATTTTCCTCTTGAACCATCATACATTTTTAGTATTGGATATACTAATATTGAAAACAATATTATAATTCCATATATCTTGTTTACAAATATAAATGATATAAGTGCATAAGTTCCTAACCATACTTCCATACTTAATACTTGTTTTTTTATGTCTCCTCTTTTGCCATACATTGCTACTATACACATAACTGCTATCGAACTGAAATCTGCGCAAAAAGTTATAGCACATATTACTACTAATAATACTGTTTTTTGCCACTGTTTTAGTTTTGTATCTCCATATACAATATAAAGAGCGACTACCGCCCATGCAAGTGACCACATAATACTTGTTTGATTAAATATTTCTCCATTAATAAATGGAATAAAGTTAATACCAAATGCAAAGCAGTATGCAAAATGTGATATTAAAGCAAACAAAAATAGCCTTGTTACATATTTTTTCAAGTTTTTTGTGTAGTAAAACCCTTCACAAATAAAGAAAAACATAATTGGTGCTGTCAGTCTACCTATGATATGTAAAATATTACTCCATATATTATTAGGCATACCAGGAAATATTAAATCTGCAATATGATCTATTGTCATAGCTATAATTGCAACTAGTTTCAAATGGTTTGAATTTAATTTTTTCATATTTTTCCCCTTCATATTATTCTTAATCGTTTTAGTGCTCCATCTTTTTTCCAAATGTATTTTCATACCATTTATTAAGTTGTTTTCTGTTATAAAAGACATGAACCTTGTTGTTGTCAATTTTACTTATTTTTTCAATTATCTCATTTCTTTTATCTTTTCTCCAGTTTATTACAATCCATAAAAACTCCCAACTCATTTTTTCTTTGCAACCTAGTATCTCATCTTTTTCTTTACCATGGTTTTTTATAAATCTTTTTAATACTCCTATTACTTGTGCCATAGTAGAATAATCTAAATATATAACATAATCAGCTTTTTCTAGACGTTGTTGTAATGTAGAATGATATGTTCCATCTATAATCCATTTTTCTTCTGAAGCTCTTTCAAGAATTAATTTGTCACGTTCTTCCTTATCTCGTTTTTTCCAATTTTCCAAGTAATGTATACCATCAATATGGTAAACTGGCAAATTTAACTCTTTACTCAAGTTATTTGAAAGTGTTGTTTTACCGGTTCCACTTCCTCCAATTATACAGATTCGTTCCATAAAAGTTTCTCCTTTATACTTTTATTCTTCTGGTAATAATTTTTTAATTGAACTTATATATATAACTAAATATGATATTGATAACAAGAATCCACCTAGTACATCACTTGTATAATGTACTCCAAGATAAATTCTGCTTATACCTATTAAACAAATTAGTATGCTTAATATTGTAATCAATGTCCATTTTACATATTTATTTTTTATATATCTATAAATTAAATATATCAAATATCCATAAAAAGCCATGCTTACCATTGAATGCCCCGAAGGAAAACTATATCCTGTTTCTTCAACTATTCTAAATTCAGTTGGTCTTGGTCTTTGTAATATTCTTTTCAATAACTGATTTAAAACTGCAATAATAACTATGTTCGAAATAATTGATAGCCCAATTTTTTTATTTTTTATAAATAAAAATAACATAACTGTTGCAATTGATAAAAATATTGCCCCACCAAAATTAGTTATAAATTTTGCTATTGGTGTTACAAAATCAGATATTAAAAATGTTGATATAAGTTTATATCCAATAATGTCTCCATACATTATTTCTTTATTAAAAACATCTTCTGCTAATGCTAAAAATCCCACTAAGCAAATAAATAGTACAACCCATTTTAGATTTTTCTTTATAAACTCTTTCCAATCTTCTTTCATTTTTTCGCCTCTTATTTCTTTTGTTTTTTACTAATTATTACTGCATAATTATATAATAAGTGGCAGATAATTTCAACCAATTATCTGCCACACTTTTTATTTCATTTTTTATTAAATTTCAAACTTATATAAGCTTTCTCCTGATTTTAGCTTTTTTATAAAAGTAGCTCCAAATTTTTCATAATAATTTTTCAAATCTGTTTTTAAATACAATGTTAAAAATCCTCTATCTTTTGCTTCTTTTAATATTGCATCATTTAATATTCGTGAATATCCATGATTTCTATATTCTTTTTTCACATACATTGTAGCATACCAGGGAGTTAGTTCTTTTTCTTCTTCACAATCTTCTGGAAATATTGATATAAAGCCTATTAGTTCATGATTATCTACTAGAATCAATTTGCAAAATGACTTATTACTAAACATATAGCAAATCTTTTCTTTTTTTCTTTTAATTCTTTCTTCTTTATTTTCTTCTTTGTTGTCTGCCCATTCTTCATATTCTAATCTTGCAACTTCGTCTAGATATTCCAATTTATCTTTTAAATTATATATTATCATTTGAAGTTTTCTCCTTTTATATTATAGATTTTATTGCCCTTTTATGTATTTCTTCATCGGGTAGAATTTTAATCCTTTAACGCATTGCTCAGTATCTGTATCTATGAATCCAAAATGCTTATATATTTCATGTGCATAAGGAGATGAATTAACTGTAAAATAGCCCTTATTGTTTAGTAATTCAACTTTATTATATAGTTTTCTTCCAATCCCTTGATTATGGTATCTGCCATCTACAAAAAATAATGCAATATGGCTAATATCTTTTGTAGCAATTATTCCTAGTAGTTTATTCTCACTAAATGCTCCATAAAATTCTCTTGCATTAACCCAATTCGTATCATCAATAGATCTTTTAAATTCTTCTATACCTTCTTCAGTATAGTCAGGCGCTTCATATTCTAAGAATACTTTCCATACTAAATCTAAAGCATCTTTTATTTCTTCTTTTGATATTTTTCTAATTTCCATCATAACTCATCTCACTTTCCTATTTTACTATTTTGTCTCTCACAATCTTTATTTTACATTTTCAAATCTCATATATAAAATTGGATATGGATTTCATTGCTCATCTAGTTCTGTTCTTTTATATGTTTTA
>FR902203.1:5016-5807 GCA_000437855.1 Clostridium sp. CAG:567
TTTCATATTTCCCCTCTATTATTTGTTACATAATTCTAATACTTTTCTCATTGTATTTGCAGTTCTTATCGTTATTTTATCACTAATACTTGTACTAGCAGTTTTTGGCCACCAGTTTGTTTTTCTATATTCTTTTAATTTATAAGACCAGAAAATAATATTGTTGTATTCCTGAATTTTTTCAAGATTTTCTTTTGTCTCTCCAATAGTATTATATACCTCTTCATATTTTGTTGGTGGAATTATAAAAATCATGTTATCATATATTTCTTTGTTATTTGTTCCCCACCATTCAGGAGTATGTTTTAATATGTCTTCAAGTTCAGGTGCAGTTGTAACATAAACAGGTATTTCAAGATTAAATCTTTCTTTTATCATTCGTTGAATATTTTCTTTTATTACTTCTTTGTTATCTATTTCACTTTGAAAAATAGCATTTCCACTGTTCAAATATGTACTTACGTTTTCAAAACCAATTTTCTCTAGTCCTGCTTTTAATTCATTCATTGATATTTTGTTTTTACCACTTATATTTATTCCTCTTAATAATACAATATATTTCATTCTTTTCTCACTTTCAATTTATATTTTATTGAATATAACTGTTTTTTCTTTCGTTGATATTTTACCAACTTCATAACCATAATCTTTTAATTCTTTTTTGTAACTTAAAAAGGAATGATCTATTTCAAATCCAAGAATGTTTTTTATTTCTTCATAAGTCAGTTTATAGCTTTCCTTTTTATTTTCTTTTAGATAGTTCCATAATGGTTCATATTTACTCATATTTC
>FR902203.1:5872-6031 GCA_000437855.1 Clostridium sp. CAG:567
ATACAACAGAAAGGCAGATACTTTCAACTAAATATCTGCCTCTTTTTCAAAGATTTTAATTATTCAAGAAATTCATTACCAAATCTATAATAACATCTTTTTCTTTTGGATTTGATTCTGCAATTAATAATGTTAATGCTGCTAATGTATTGTTATCTA
>FR902203.1:6137-6622 GCA_000437855.1 Clostridium sp. CAG:567
AATAACGTAGCTGCAATTCTTTTGTTTCCATCTGCAAATACATGATTTTTCACTATTAGATATAAAAAGTTTGCTCCCTTTTCTTCAACACTTTTATATATTTCTTTTCCAGCAAAACTTTGATAAATATTGCCTATAATTGATTCTAATCCTCTATCTCTTTCTACTGCAAATAGTGTACTTTCTTCATTAAATCTTAGTTTGTTTATTATCTCAATACAATTTTTATATTCAATTTTTCTTTCATCTACACTTCCATCTATTTTCTTTAAGGTTTTATGATCATAATCATCAAGTAAATCTAGTGCTTTTGAATATTCTCCAATCACTTTTAAAATCTCTTTTGCATCATTTCCTTCTAATCGTTCATCCATACGATTTGCTATATCTATTAATTTAATTGTTTTTTCTAAATATTCTAATCTTCTTTGATTTACTGCATATCCTTTTAGCATATAATCTTTTAGTATTTGTGTAGCCCATTT
>FR902204.1:0-36320 GCA_000437855.1 Clostridium sp. CAG:567
GTTTTCATTTTATACGTGCCTCTTTCTATTTTTCATTTGAGTTTTCTCTTTAATTATAATAGCATATCTCTTTTACTTTTTAATCTTTTTGTAGCTATTATATAATTTCACAAATTTTCTTTGCATCTAATTCCACAGATGTTTCGTCACCTGTATTCATATTTTTAACTTTTACTGTGTTAGTATTGATTTCATCTTCGCCAATAACAACAACATAAGGGATTTTCAATTTATCAGCATATTTAAATTTTGCTTTTAATTTTTTATCATTTAAATATACTTCTGTATTTATTCCTTCTTTACGTAAGTTACTTGCTAATTGAATAGCTACAGTCATATCTTCTAACATTGGTATTATTAAAATGTCTGACATTGAGTATTTGTCTGATTTTATAAGTTGCAACTCATTTAATTTATAAAATAATCTTGTTAGCCCAATTGAAATTCCAACACCTGGTAGTTTTTGATCTGTATAATATCCTGCTAAGTTTTCATATCTTCCTCCAGAACATACACTTCCAATCTCTTTATAATCATTTAAAAATGTTTCATATACTGTTCCTGTGTAGTAGTCTAAACCTCTTGCAATAGTTAAATCTATTTTAAAATGTGTATCTGGCACACCAAATACTCTGATATATTTTACTACTTGTTCTAATTCAGCTAATCCTTCTACAAACATTTCTTCTTTTATGCCCAATTCTTTTAATTTAGCAATCTTCTCATCTGTTGTTCCATCGATTTCAATAAATTTTAAAATTCTATCTATTGCTTGTTCATCAACACCTATTTCTTTTAGCTCTAATATTACATTTTCTTTTCCTATTTTAGCAAGTTTATCAATAGTTCTCATTATATCAACTGCATTTGGTTCTTGATTCACTTCTCTGAACAAACCATTTAATACTTTTCTATTATTTATGCAAATAGTAAAGTCATTAAATCCTAAATCTGATATTAGGTTATATATAACACTTGGAATTTCCGCATCATTTACTATTCCAAGTTCTCCATCTCCAATAATATCAATATCGCACTGATAAAACTCACGAAATCTACCTTTTTGTGTTTTTTCTCCTCTATATACTTTTCCTATTTGATATCTTCTAAATGGGAAACTTAAATTTCCATAGTTTTTAGCTACATATTTTGCAAGAGGTACTGTTAAATCAAATCTCATTGATATGTCTGTATCTCCTTTTGTGAAGCGGTAAATTTGTTTTTCAGTTTCTCCACCAGCTTTTGCCAATAACACTTCTGATAATTCTAGTATAGGTGTATCTAGTGGTAAAAAACCAAAACGTTGATATGTTTTTTCTATTTTTTGTTTCATTTGTTCAAACAATATTTGTTCATTTGGCAACAATTCCATAAATCCTGCCAATGTTCTTGGTTCTGTAATCATATTCATCTTACCTTTCTTTTTATTCTTCTCTTGGTTTTAACTCATCATAAATCGGTCTTTCTTCTTTTATCATTGTAGGCTTTCCATGTCCGTGGATACACTATTGTATCATCTGGTAACTTTAGCAGTTTTTCAGTTATTGAATTAATAATATCATCAAAGCTACTTGTTGGTAAGTCCGTTCTTCCCCATGTTCCATAAAACAATGTATCACCAGAAAATAACAACTTTTCTTGTTCACAATATAGTGAACTGCTTCCAGATGTATGCCCCGGAGTATGAATAACACTAAATTCTATATCTCCAATATGTATTGTATCATTGTCATCTACTATAGAATCTGGTTCTAAATTAATATCTTCCATTCCAACATATTCTGTTAAACTAATATTCTTATTGCTTAGTCCTTCTGCATCTATTCTATGTATTAAAATTTTTCCACCTTTTTTATCTTTTAGTTCTATTAAAGCTCCAATATGATCACCATGGCAATGTGTTAAATATATGTATTTTAGTTTTGCCTGTAGTATGTCTAGCATTTCAATAATTTTTTCTGCTTCTCCACCTGGATCTATAACCATAGCTTCTTTTGTATTTTCATCTTGAACAATATAACAATTTGTAAGTTCGCAAATTGTTCCACTGTTAACTCTTAACTGTTTTAGTATCATCACTATTTTTCCTTTCCGTACTTTGCTGATTATTTTTAAAATCACTCTACTTCTTTCTCTTAACTTCGTACACACTATCAACTTTTCTAATCTGTTTTAATATTTTATTCAATTCATCAATATTTTCTACTTCTACTGTTACTTCTGTTATTGAAATTTTTTCTTTATTTGCTCTTGAAGTTACTGCTAGTAATTTACTTTTTGTTCCTTCTATTTCTCTAATAATATCTGCTAATAATCCGCTTCTTTCATTACCAAATATTTCGATATCAACACTATATCTAGTTTTTTCTGCTTCATACCAATAAACATCTATCATTCTGTTTTCTTCAGATAATAAATTGTTTACATTTACGCAATCCTTTCTATGTACTGATACTCCTCTTCCTTTTGTAATGTATCCTACAATTTCATCTCCAGGAACAGGGTTGCAACATTTTGATAATTTTACTAAGCAGTTATCTATTCCTTTAACAATAATTCCTGTTTTTGATGGTTTTGGCTTATATGCTCTTCCTTTTGAAAGTTCCTCTAATTTTTCATCTAAGTTTTCTGTTTGATGGTCCTTTTTGTACTCTTCTAGCATTCTAGCAACAATTTTTCCAGAAGATATTGCACCAAATCCAACACTTGCGTACATTTCATCTAATTCAGAATATTTATATCTATCTAATGCTGCTTGCATATATTCTGGTTTAGCAAGTTCTGCATGTGTCATTCCAATTTTCTTTATTTCTTTTTCGATTAAGTCTTTACCTTTTACAATATTTTCTTCTCTGTCATTCTTTTTAAACCATGCCAAAATTTTGCTCTTAGCTGTTGAACTTTTAATAAATTTGAGCCAATCTCTACTAGGTCCTTTTGATTGATCTGAAGTTATAATCTCGACAATATCACCATTTTTTAATTGAGTTACTATTGGCATCATTTTACTATTTATTTTAGCCCCTGTCATGTGATTACCTATTTCAGCATGTATATAATATGCAAAGTCAATTGGTATACTACCTTTAGGAAGTGCAATAATTTTTCCTTTTGGAGTAAACACATATACTTCGTCTTCAAAAAGTTCTGTTTTTAATGTATTTAAAAACTCATCTGGGTCTTGCATATCTTTTTGCCACTCTAATGTTTCACGAAGCCATGAAAGTTTATCTTCTTCAACCTTTACATTAGCTTTTTTATTTCCCATAAAGCTAGCCTCTTTGTATGCCCAGTGAGCAGCAATACCATATTCAGCTATACGGTGCATGTCCCATGTACGAATTTGGACTTCAAAAGGTGTTCCTTTTGGTCCTATTAACGTAGTATGCAATGATTGATACATATTAGGTTTTGGTACTGAAATATAATCCTTAAATCTTCCTGGCATTGGATTATATAGCTCATGTACTATTCCTAAAACTGCATAGCAATCTTTGATTGAATTAACTATTACTCTAAGAGCAAATAAGTCATATACTTGATCTAGTGTAATATTATCCCTTTTTATTTTACGGTAAATACTATATAAATGCTTAGCTCTACCTGTAATTTCAGCTTCAATATGTTGTTTTTTTACTGCCACCCTTATTTGGTCCATAATCATATCAATGAATTTTAAACGTTCTTCTCTTTTACGATCAATTCCTTCTACTAATTCACGATAATCTTCTGGATATAAATATTTAAATGATAAATCTTCTAATTCCCATTTTAAAGAATACATACCTAAACGGTTAGCAAGTGGCGCATATAGTTCCATGGTTTCATTTGCATTTGCAATTTGTCTATCACGAGTCAAATATTTTAATGTTCTCATATTATGCAATCTATCTGCAAGTTTTATTAATATAACTCTTATATCCTTACCCATTGCTAAGAACATTTTTCTATAATTTTCTACTTGTTGTTCTTCCATGCTTGCATATTTTAATTTACTTAGTTTTGTTACACCATCAACTAATTCTGCAATTTCTTTTCCAAATTCATTTTCTAAGTCTTGTTTAGTTATATCAGTATCTTCTACAACATCATGTAAAAGTGCAGCACAAATTGTGCTATCATCTAATCCTAATGTTGATAATATATATGCAACTTGTACTGGATGAATAATATATGGTTCACCCGATTTTCTTAATTGCCCTTCGTGATGTGCTTTTGCATAATTGTATACTTTTCTTATAAGTTTACTATCTGATTTTCTATTATTCTTTTTAGTTGTAGTTATTACATCCTCTATTGTTATTTCTTTTATTTCTGACATATATTATTCACTCCTCTCTTTTTAGTTAAATTGTTTTTCTTATATCTTTTAAGTTGATTTGTATATTTTCATTGTCGCCAAAATCATTAATTTCTAAACTTCCAACAACGTCAACTCTATCTCCTATTAAATATTGTTCTGCTATATTTCCCATGTTAAATCCAATTGCATCTGCAATATAATTATCAATACCTAATTTTAGTTTTATGTGTTTGCCTTCTGATAAAGTACGTATTGATTGTATTTTCATATTTTTAATTAAGAATAATGGCATTTGGTTAGCCTCACCATAAGGTTCTAATAGTTTTAAATCTCTTATATCTTGGATGTTTATTTTTCTTAAATCTATTTCTTTATCAATTTTTATAATTGGTATTATATCATTAATATGGCTATTTTGAACATATTCTTCAAATTCTTTCTTAAATTTTTCAAAATTTTCTTTTTTTACATTTATTCCTATTGCCATACTATGTCCACCAAATTTTTCTACATACGTATTGCAATTCATAACAGCATCGTGTAAGTCAAACCCTGGTATACTTCTTCCAGAGCCCTTGCCTTCTTCTCCTTCAAAACATATTAAAATGCTTGGCTTAAAATATATGTCTGTGACCTTTGAAGCCACAATTCCTATAATTCCGTGATGCCATCCTTCTTTTCCAAGTATAATACATGGCACATCTTTATTTTCTTCCTCAATTTCTTGTATTGCTTGTTTAAATATTTGTTTTTCAGTTTCTTGTCTTTCTATATTGTACTGATTTAATCTTTCACTAATTTGCTTTGCTTCTTGTATATTATTTGTTAAAAATAATTCTAATGCTTCTTTTTCTTCTCCCATTCTTCCACAAGCATTTATTCTTGGAGCAATTCCAAAAGAAATTGTAGTAGAATTTATTTCCTTATAACCTGTAGATTCAAGTAAAGTTTTTAATCCAATATTTCTAGTTTTTTCAACTAGTTTAAGTCCTAGTTTTGTTATAACTCTATTTTCATCTATTAATGGTACAATATCTGAAATTGTACCGACACAAACAATATCTAAGTATTTTAAATACTCTTTTGCTTCTAAATTTAATTTTAGTGAAATTGATTGTATAAGTTTAAATACAACTCCAACTCCGGCTAATTGATTAAATGGATATTTATTGTCTTTTCTTTTTGCATCCACAACAGCTAAGCAATCTGGAATTATTTCTCCTGGTTCATGGTGATCTGTAACTATTACTTCCATTCCAAGTTCTTTTGCATATTCAATTTCTTCTATACATGATATTCCACAATCAACAGTAATTATTAAAGTATATCCTTGTTCTGAAATATTTTTTACAGCTTCTTTATTTAGTCCATAGCCCTCATTTAATCTATTAGGTATATATTCTCCTGTTTTAAGACCTTGTTCTTCTAAGAATTTCTTAAGTACTGTTACACTAGTTATACCATCTACATCATAGTCTCCATATATAATAATTTTTTCTTTATTTTGTATTGCTATTAATATTCTTTCAACAGCTTTCTCCATGTCAGGCATCAAAAATGGGTCATGAAAATCATCTCTTGTAGGATTTAAAAACTCTCTTATTTCATCTTTACTAATGATTTTTTTACTTGCAAGTATACTACCAATTAATTGGCTTAAGTTATTTTCTTCACATATTTTATTTATATCTTCTTCATTGATTTTACATATTTCCCATTTTTTATTCATTACTTTCTCCTATATATTATACAATTTGTAATATTGTACAACAAAATGTGCAAATTTAAAAGAGATAGCAATGAAATTTGAAAAAAAATTACAGAAATATTAATATTTCTATAATTTTTACTTAGAATATCATGCAAGCAATTAAATAAATTATTAATTTTATAAACTGATTTGCTATTAACGAATAGTTACTTAATTTTATTCCTATAGTATTTATAATTTTATAATTGTCAAATATTGCTTTTTGCTCTTCATTAGTTAAAGTATTTTTTTGCTGTATATATTTCTCAGCTAGTACTGGTGCTTTTATCATTGCATCCATTTCTAAATATGATCTAATAGTATATTGAATAAATCCTAAAATTATAAAACCAAATCCTATATAAATTTTGCATGGATTCAGTTTAAAAATGGTTAAAATAATTATAGATATAAAATAAATTATGTATAAATTTGACAATATAAAATTAAAAATTAAGGTCCTTCTATTTTGAATAGAATGTAAGCATTCGTGTGCAATAGTTTGTACACGAGTAAATGTATTTTTTATATTAGCAATTATAATTGAATTGGATATTGCAATATATAAACTTGCTTGATTTCCTTCATTTTCTTTCACATTTACATTTTCATTTCCTAATATTTTTAAAATATCGTTACATATTTCTCTATTTTCCGGTAATTTATTTGTTATCTCATTTAGTTTTTTATCAAAGCCTAGCTCTTTTAAGAGTTTTATATCTTTTATTCTGATTCCCCACACAAATTTTAAAACTGCTAAAGTTATTAAGCTTATACATATTATTAAGATATATTCCATATTTGACCTCCTTATTTTACTCATAAAAGCATTTAAAAAATCGTCAAAAAAGCTCTTTAGAGCTTCCTTAACGACTTTTACTCTTTTGAATATTTTTATAATACATCTTTTATTGCTTCTGCAATTATTTTGTTAACATCTGCAATCATTATATTGAATTTTACTTCTAAATCAAAATATTCTTTAATATCTTTGTTTTCTACTAATGTTTTATACATTTCTTCTAATTTTTTGTTTTTTTCTTCGTCTTTTTGTTCACCTGTATATGCCATTAATTGTACTTCATATCTTAATTTTTCAAATTCTTCTACTTTTTGCTTTTTTTCAGAATCATTTTGTATTTCGTCTTTTCTTTTTTTGTATAATTTATATTCTTCCGAATCTCTTATCTCTTGTGCTAGTTTATTAGCTGTATCATATACTTGCATAGCTGACTTTGCTCCTTCCTAACTTTCTATGCATAAGCATGTTTTTTCTGAAAACTAAGTAAATTTGTAATCTCTGTTTCAGAATTGTTAGCTTTTTTAGCTTTTTGGGCATTTTCTTGTGCAATTTCTTGTTTTTGTTTTTCTGCAACTGTTTTACAAATAGCTTTTTCATATATATAATGTGTATCTTGTGCAATTTTATTCCAATTAAATTCTTCTTTAACTTTTTGTTTTGCTTTTTTTGCCATTGCTGCTGCTAATTGTTTATCATACAATACTGTTAGTACAGAGTCTGCAATTGAATTTGGATTTCCAGCATAGCTTTTCATTCCATTTATTCCATGGTCTACTATTTCGTCTAGTCCACCAATGTCAGAAACAACAGTTGGAACTCCTGCTAACATTCCTTCTAGTGCTACTATTCCAAATGGTTCATAAGTGCTTGGAAACACTGCTACATCAGCACATTTATATATTTTTTGTACTTGTTTTGCATTTAAGTAACCTGTAAAATAAATTTTATTTGCTATTCCCATTGCTTCTGCTTGTGCTTTTAAATCATCAAGCATTCCACCTTTTCCAGCAATTACAAGTTTTACATCATTATATCCTTGTATTATTTTTGGCATTGCAGAAATTAAATGTTGAATTCCTTTTTCATAAACTAATCTTCCAACATATAAAATAATTTTTTCATTATCCATTGCATATTGTCTTCTGAATTCATAATCTCTTTCAATTCCATTAAAGTTTGTTAAGTTTATTCCATTTGGAACTACATTTATTTTATCAAAAGGAAGTCCAAATAAGCTTTGTACATGTCCTTTCATAAAGTTACTATTAACTATTACTTCTGTTGCTTCATAAGTTAATAGCCATTCTGTATCATTTATATATCTTTGTGAATCATTATGTATTCCAGAATTTCTTCCAGATTCTGTTGCATGTATAGTTGCTACCAATGGTATTCCATAAGATTGTTTTAGAGTTTTTGCACTAGAAGCAACTAGCCAATCATGTGCATGTATTACGTCAAATTTTCCGTTTTTATTTATAAGCTCGGCAGCTTTAGCAACCATATTAAAGTTTAGTTGTAATGTCCAGTCTATAAAACTATTAGGATGTATCATATAGTTTTCTACACGATATACTTCAACTCCTTTATCATTTTCATATTCTGGCAAGTCTCCTTCTTTATATGTAATTACAGTTACTTCATGGCCATCTTTTATTAATCTTTTTGATAAGTCATGTACTACTCTTGCAATTCCTCCTACAATTCTTGGTGGATATTCCCAAGTTAGCATTAATATTTTCATCAAAAAATTAACCCCTTTCTATTTTTATCTTTTGGTTTTTACATTTTTCTTTCAATTATTGTATATAATTTTACAACAAAAGTAAACATTTTTTTACAAAATTATTTAATATTTTTTTACCATTATCTCTTGAATTTATTTGCATTTTGATATAGTATAATATAGATATAAATGTTCGAGATATAAACGGAGGATAAGATGCCAAGAAAAGCTAAAGAAGAAATAATTGAAGAGAAAAAAAAGGTTTCAAAAAAAGCTAATACTAAAACTACTAAGAGCACTAAAACTACTAAAACTACTGCTAAAGCAACTTCTTCAAAAAAGAAAACTAGCAGTACTAAAAAAGCAACCACTGCTTCTACTAAGAAAACTAGTGCTAAGAAAAACCCTGCCAAAAAATCATCAACTAAAAAGAAACCTATTATTGAATATTACGATTTACCAAACTTATATAATCAAACAATTGTAAAAATATTAGCTCAAACTCCTACTATTCTTTTTGTATATTGGGATATTTCTGCAGAAGATAGAATCAACTATATAAATAAATATGGAGAAGACTTTTTTAATAATACTGTACCTTACCTAACAGTTACTAATCAAACAAAAAATTATTCTTTTGAAGTAGAAATTAATGACTTTGCTAATAGTTGGTATATACATATTCCAGACAGTGATTGTAAATATGATGTTGTTTTATTCAGAAAACCTAAAGATAACACTTCAAATCATGAAACTATTTTCATAACATCTTCAAATGATTTGCAAACTCCTAATGACCATATTTTATTTGATAGTTTAGGTAAAACAATATTTTTTAAAAACATAAAAAATAATCAAATCGAATCAAAAGATGTATCTTCTTTATCGTTTATGAAAAATGTTGGTAGAATTTACAATATTTATGATTTATATAAAGAAATTTATAAAAATGAATTGTCAGAAAACAAATTAGATACAGATTTAACTTCTTCTAAAATGTCTTCTTAAAAATATATAGATTGGAGAATTTCTCATGAATAAAGAAAAAGGTTATGTTAGTTTCATATTGCATGCTCATTTACCTTTTATACACCATCCAGAGAGTGAAGACTATTTAGAAGAGCAATGGTTATATGAAGCTATTTCAGAAACATATTTACCTTTATTAACAAATTTCACAAAATTAGAAAAGGAGAAAGTTGACTTTAGAATTACAATGTCACTTACTCCTCCTCTTTTAAATATGTTTGATAATAAGCTTTTACAAAAAAGATATATAAAATATTTAAACACACATATTGAACTTGCTAAAAAAGAAATAGAAAGAACAAAAGGTAATCCAAAAGAAAATGAACTCTCTAAGTATTATTTAAATCGTTATTCTAATGATTTACATTTATTTAGAGATGTATACAATTGTAATTTAATTCAAGGATTTAAGCATTTTCAAGATATAGGTGTTTTAGAAATTATTACTTGTGGCGCAACTCACGGCTATTTTCCTATATTATATGTAAATGAAAAAACTGTAAGAGCTCAAATTGCTGTTGGTGTTCAAACTTATAAAAAATATTTTGGTAAAAATCCTAATGGAATATGGCTTCCTGAATGTGGTTATATTCCAGAAGCAGACAAATATTTAAAAGAATTTGGTATTAAATATATAATTACAGAAACTCATGGTATTTTATATGCCAACCCTACTCCTGTCTTTGGAACTTTTGCTCCAATTGTTTCGCCTGAAGGAATTGTTGCTTTTGGTAGGGATATTGAATCATCAAGGCAAGTATGGAGCTCAATAAATGGTTACCCTGGTGACTTTAATTATAGAGAATTTTATAGAGATATTGGTTATGATGCTCCTTATGATTATATAAAGCCTTATATTGCTTCAAATGGAGTTAGAGTTCATACTGGTATTAAATATTATAGAATTACCGGTAAAGATTGTGAAAAAGACTATTATAACTTGCAATGGGCTCAAGACAGTATTGAAAAACAAGCTGGTCACTTTTTTGATAGTAGAGTTAAACAAATTAATGAATTGTCTAAACTAACATCTAACCCTCCTATTATTACATGTCCTTATGACGCTGAATTATACGGTCATTGGTGGTATGAAGGTCCTGATTGGTTATATGTTTTATTTAAAAAAGTTTATTATGACAACTGTAATTTTAAGTTAATCACACCAAGCGAATATATTGATAAATATCCTTCTATGCAAGTATGTACTCCTTGTCGTTCTAGTTGGGGTGCTAATGGTTATAGCGAAGTTTGGCTAAATCAAACAAATGATTATGCCCATAAATACTTGCATGATATTGGAAATAAAATGGTTGAACTTGCAAATAAATTTCCAGATGAAAAGGATAAATTAAAAAAGAAAATATTGAATCAATGTGCTAGAGAAGTATTGTTAGCTCAAAGCAGTGACTGGTTATTTATTATTACAAACGGTACAATGGTAGATTATGCTAAAAAGCGTATTAAAGATCATGTTGGTAGGTTTAACAGGTTATATGATGGTCTAGTAAATGATAAGATTGATGAAGATTATCTTGAATTTTTGAAAGATGTTTCTAAAAAAGATTGTATATTCCCTGAAATTAACTATATGATTTATAAATAGAAAAAGCCAACGGAAATTTCCATTGGCATATTTTTTACTTATTTAAGTGTTCATTTGTTTCTTTTGTTTCATTATATCTTTCAATAAAATATAATGGCCTATGTTTGCTTTCATTAAATGTTCTTCCTAAATACTCACCAATAATTCCTAAGAAAATTAGTTGTATTCCACCTAAGAATAATATAACTACCATTAAAGATGCATAACCTGGTACATCAATTCCTGTAGCCAAGGTTTTTATTATTATATATATCATATATATAAACGCAACTCCAGATATCATTATTCCTAAAATTGCTGCCCATCTCAATGGTGATGTTGTGAATGATGTAATACCATCAATTGATAAATCTATAAGTTTTCCATAGTTCCATTTAGTTTGACCTGCTGCTCTTGGATCTCTATCATACAATATTTCCTTTTTATTGTATCCAATTATACTAAATAAACCTTTAGTATATCTTTGATTTTCTCTCATTGATTTCAATGCTTCTACACAACGTCTATCAAGTAATCTAAAATCTCCAGTATCTTTTTGTATTTCAATTCTAGTGAAGCCTTGTAATACTTTATAATACATTTTTGAAGTAAATTTTTTAAGCCATGTTTCTCCTTCTCTAGATTTTCTTTTAGCATATACATCATCATAGCCCTCTTCCCAATATTTTATCATCTCAGGAATTAACTCAGGTGGATCTTGCAAGTCTGCATCTATTATTACTACTGCATCTCCATTGCAATAATCCAATCCTGCTATCATTGCTGTTTCTTTTCCAAAGTTTCTAGATAAGTTTAAATAGCAAAATCTTTTGTCTTTTTCTCTTAATTCTTGCATGATTTCAAAAGTCTTGTCTTTACTTCCATCATTAACTAATAATATTTCAAAATCATAGCCTGTGTTTTCATTCATTAGTTTTACTAGTCTATCATATAATAAGTGTAAAACTTCTTGTTCATTATATGCTGGTACTAATATTGTAATTAGCTTTTTCTTTTCTTGTTCCATAATAACCTCCATTATTTTGATAATATATTTATATCACATATTTTCAAAATAGTAAATAGGGTACTATGTTTTCACAATCAACTCACTTACGTATTATTTGAGAACTATTTAATATTTTATATGTTTTACATATTTCACAATCTTTGCATATAAAAATTCGTCCATCAAAAATCAATTTCAATGTATTTATAAACTCATCTTCATCGTCAATTAAATGTATTTCAATTTTTTCAGGCAATAATGTTAATAAAGTATTTAATGCAAAATCGTTTGATGAAAAAGATATATCTGATAAATATTTTGCATTATATATATTTTCGGATACTGATACTATATTCTTCTTCTCGTCTAATAAAATAGATTCGCCATTTATATAAATTAAATGTAATAATTTATATTGTGTTGGCTTTGAATCTACATATACTTTAAGTAAACTTATAAATTCCTTATATTCTTTTTCTATTATAAATTGATTTACTGCATAATCTATTATATTGTCTAAATAACTTATATAATTTTTTAACCTAAAGTATATGAATCCTTCTAATATCATACTTTTATTTTGTTTTAAATATTCTTTAACATCTTTGTTTTCAGATATATATTTAATACATTCTTCTGGCTCAATTATTTGAATACTATTTTCTAATATTTTTATTTTTTCATATTCGTCAAAATAAAAATAGTTATAATTTATTAATTGCTTCAAAATTTTCTCTTCAAAAAATTCAATAACTATTTCTTCTAGTAGTTTGCTTAAAAATTCATAATATGCTTCATTATCGTTTCCAAAATAATGAATAATTACATTTTCATAAATACTAAATTTATTTTTTGAATAAATTAAATTTTCAAAATCAATTTCATCAATTCTTTTTAGTATATATTCTAGTATTCTTATGTTGTTTGTTTTAAAGCAAAACGATTTCATTCAAGCTTAAAGCTCCTTTCTGTAACAGTATAACCCTTCTTTCAAATTATATACTTCAGTATATCCTAATTCTTCAAGTATCTCTTTTGCTTTTTTACTGCGCACTCCGCAAGAACAATAAACAACAATCGTTGTTTCTTTATTTTTTATTTTGTCTGTTATTTCTTTTTTTAAATCATATAAGTTTATATTTATAGCTCCTGGCAAATGTTCTTCATTATATTCTTGATGACTTCTTACATCTAATAAAACTCCATTGGTTTTGTCTAAAATCTCTTTTGCTTTTTTTAAATTTACCTCTTTATCATTTATTATTCCCCTATTCAAAAATTCTTTTATTTTTTTTAACAATTAATTCACTCTCTTTCATACAAATAAAAAAATTAAAACTCATACTATATAGTATGAGTTTTAATTACTTTTTGTTTATTGTATAAATTTATTTTTGTTTTAACTTGTAATCATTTAATTGTTTTTGTTTTATTATTGTAACAACAACAATTGTTATTGCATAAATAATTAATCCTATTGGTATTATAAACATGTTAAAAGGCAATCTAGTAATTACTAAAATGCTTGCATATAGTAATTGCGAACCTATTACAGTTAATACATAAATAATAATATTTTTTAATATTCCTAGTTTTCTATATATTATTGAAGAATATACTAAAATAACAATTAAGCTTATAAGCATTGGTAAAATGTATGGTTTTATAACACTATACATATTTATTTTTGTTTCATTGTTTATAACAATGTCCTCTTTTTTGTTTTCTAGTCCATATTTTTCATTTATTTTTGAATTCAAACTTTCAATTTTTTCATTTATATTTTCAGTGTTTTGCTCTTTTATTGTAATAAGAGCCATTTCATTATAAATTTCTACTTTTTGTACAATAGCAGTGTCTGTTTCAAATGTTTCTTTAGCTATTTGTTCTATATCATTGTTATCAAATTCTTTTCCAATATATACATATATTTTTGTATTTGCATCATTTTTCATATCAAGCTTTAATCCGATTGTAACCACAAGAACTGCCCCTACTAGAACAATTAAAGCAAGTATTCCATATATAATTTTTTTGTTCATTTTTTATCACTTTCCTTTACTATTTTTCAGATACTAGTAGTTTAGTTACTACATGGTTATATACTATAACAAGTATTATTCCCCAAAACATTGTCATACCAAAGCTATAAATTGGTAACCATTTTACAAAGCATAATATAACTGTTGAAATAGCTATTGGAACTAATATAGGTAGAAATTTTGTAAAACATTGATTGCAAGTAAGATCTGTATTTTCTTTCATTTTATTTAAAGCATACATAATTGATATGTATTCTAATATGATTGATGTTATAATTCCTGCTACACCTTCTAATGTTATTACTACATTAGTCAATCTAACTATTATTAGAAATGTTGCAATATATCCAATAATACTAATTGCTCCTAACAATCCTTTTACTTTATATTTAACTATTAAGATTATAATTCCAATTACTAATAAGCTCATTATTACAATTGTTGGTATAAATAACATATCTTTGTTTATATCTGATAATACATAGTGATTTTCATCAGCCTCATATACTATAGGTAAATTTCCTGCATTTAACAAAGTTTCCAAATTTTTAGCTTCTTGTGCATACGTTGCTAATGAATTTCCAGTTGCTGTTCCAAAAGATAATTGGATCATTCCATTTGAAATTTCTTCAGTAAAATATGTATTAAGCATTTCTGAATCATCAATTTTTACCTTTATTTTTTTAGTTGTGTCGTTTCCTTCTTCATCTGTTGTTTTTATAAATGTATTTGAAATTTCTTTTAGTTTTTCAGTTCCTTGTTTATCAAATTGTATTGTCAAATAAACTGTTACTCCACTACTTGTAGAACTATATCCAACATAAGCTTCTTTTATATAAGAATTATCCATTAATACATTGTCTTGGTCATCAACAATAGTAAAATCACCCTTGGTTGCAACATATCTTAATACCATATCTGTATTAGCGTTTTCTGGTAATTTTAACTCAATTTTTCCAGTTTCTTCATTTTGTTTAATTGTATAATAGTCAATTGCTTTATTTTCTACAATTCCTGCTGAAGTGTATTGTACTTGTTTGATTTTTTCTAGTCTTTTTTCTATAATTTCTTTTGCTTTTTTATAATTATCTTTTGTTAAGTTTTCTTCTTTGTTAACAGATTCCTCTTTTTTAGTTGTATTTTTTCCTTCTTCATCTACAACATTTCCATCTGAGTCATAATATATGTCTTTTGTTGCATCGCTTACCTTTAACCCAATGTTTCGTAATCCTGTAAAGTCAGGTCCTAATTTATACTCAGGTAAAATGTTTTCTACAAATTTTGTTTTTTGGATATAAATTCCTCCAAATGAGATTAGAGCTAATAAAATTATTAGTAAAATTATTAGTGTTCTTTTTAGTGCTTTCATTTTTTCTATTCCTTCCTTTATTTCATTTTTGTGCACTTTGCAAAATCAATGTGCTAATTATTATTTATAGTAGTCTAGTATCATTAATAACTAGTTCAAACCAAATTCCTAAATATTTAGCTGCATATTTACTCATCATTGTTCTATCCATAAATATTTCAAAATAATCTAATACTGGTGATATTTGAGTATCAATTGTTAAGTCTAATGTTACTTTTCTATTTTCTTTATCTATTATAAATTTTGAATCAGTAACAGCATAATTAACTTTATCATGTTTATCAAAAGTTGATATATTTTGATTAACAACTCTGCTACGGTGTGCATCAGATTTATCTGCCAAAATTAGCGCTGCAGATATATCACTAACAGCTGTTCCAGTTTGTTCATCATGATTTCCTATTGCCATCATAATTTCAGTTCTTTGTTCAACATTCATTCCCATATCTTTTAGTATTTGGTAAGCAAGTATAGCTCCTGTATGTGCATGATCAACTCTATTTACACAATTTCCAATATCATGCATATAGCCAGCAATTTTTGCTAATTCAATTCTTTCAGCTGGATAATCAAGTGTTGTCAAAAGTTCTCCTGCTCGTTGTGACACTATACTCATGTGTCTTATTGAATGTTCTGTATACCCTAATGCGTTCAATTGTTTTTGTGAGCTTAATATTAATTGATTAAGTTCCTCATTCTTTTTTACGTCTTCTAGCGCAATCAATCTATTACCTCCTAATGTATAATTTACGTTTTAAATTTTATATTAAAATAAAAAAAATAGCAACTATTTTTAAAAATTTCTTCTTAAAAATGTCGCTATTTTTCGACTTTTCTCACTTATTTTTTATTAATATTAACTCCTATTATTCCACCTATTATTCCAGTAATAGTTCCTATTGCTAACATAAAAATTGAATTTAAAGTAATAGAAAAACCTGACACAAATAAACTTGATATTATATATAAAATTAAAATATATATTAATCCAACTATTCCACCATTTATTATTCCGTTCTTTTTTATACTTTTTGTACTAGTCATACTTCCTATTAAAATACTAATTCCTGTAATTGTAAATATAACTGGTTTCATTGTCACTTCCTTCAAGTTTGTATAGCATAATAGTAGTGCAAATATTATCAATAATATTGCAGAAATAATTATCGCAAATATACTTCCTTTTAAAATTCTGATTCCATTTGTCTTCATTTCATTTTGTTCAACAACAATATTATCTTTTCCCATACATATCTCTCATTTCTTTTTTATCTATTTTTATCTTATGTTAAAATAATTTTATTTAGAACTAAAAAGACATATTTTATATAGAATATGTCTTTTTTAAAATTTTATTTTTATTGTTGTACATTTTGATTGTTATTTGTTGGATTTGTTGTATTCTGTGTTGCATTAGTATTAGTGTTTGAATTTTGATTTGCTGTATTTTCGTTATTAGTTTGTTGATTTGTCTGGTTAGTATTTTCTGTATTGTTTTGAGTATTTTCAGTGTTTTCTGTTTGTGGATTGTTCTCTTGTTGTTTTGGTCTTACATAAGTTTCAATATATGTAATTACATTCATTTCTTGGTCATTATATATCATGTGATATGTTTCATCACCTGCAGATATTGTTGAATAAATAGATTGTAATGCTATTGGTAATAATTGTTTTCCATCAGCATCAATTAATCCATACATTTCTTTTTTCTTTACAACAATTCCTTCATATTTAGGTACTAACAAAATGTTATTTGTATTTTTGTCATTTAAATTTGTACTACCTGCACTGCATCCCAAATCATCATATTGCTCTTTTGTTATTTTTTTACCAGTCTTGTCAAATAATTCCCAAATATTATTTTTCTTTACAGGAATACATTTTTCATATAACAAATATTGATTTTTTATATTATTAGATGCATATTTAGTTCCGTCTATTCCAATTTGGTCATATTCTAGATAAATAACAATGCTTCCATTAGAATTAACAACACCTTGTTTTTTGTTTTTAGTAACTAAATATAGTCCATTATCTTTGTCTATTTGTTTGATATTATCATATTCTGGACTAATTTTTGTTGTAGCATTATATGACATTATTCCCATTTTATTTTCTAATGTTGTTACAATAAATTCTTTAGTACTCTCTATAAATTTAACTTTTGCATATTTAGTACCTAAAATTTCTTGTCCATTTAAACTTTGTACTCCATAGTTTCCATTTGCATTTTTTACAACAAGCATATTATATAGTAATGCCTTTTGATTGCTAAAATCTGCATCTTTATCTGCAATTCCTGAATTTTGAGATAATGCAGTATAATGTGCAACTAGATAAGGCAAAGTGTATACCGTTATTTGATTATGTTCTTTGTTGTATCCCATTGAAATGTTAAATGCAATTTGTGCACCTTCAATAGTAGTACATAATTGATTTTGAATTATTTTTACTGGCTCATTTATTTCAAAATATTCATAATCATTATTATTATTATCTAATAATGTTTTATATATTTTATTAGATCCTAAGCTGAATGATGCAACCTCATTTTGTGACTGTACATAACATTTAGTTGTATCTTCCTCATATTGTTTATAATCACCACTATATGATTCATATCCAACATAAGATGCAAATACACGGATTGGTATATATATTTGATCTCCTTCAAATATAAAAACATTTTTTAATTTAGTATTTGATTTTCCATCAACTGTAATTTTTAACTCTGTTGTTTGAATATAGTACATTAAGCAGATTAATCCTATTGCCGCTACAAGTAATAGTCCCAAAATTATTCCAACTATTTTCATCCATTTCTTTGCATTTGCTTGGTCTTGTGTTTGTCTACCGCTATTATAGCCTCCACCACCAATAAAATCATCCATAAAACATCCTCCATCTCTTTAGTATAACTTATTTTTCATAACCATATTTTTTATAAAATTCTTCTTTAAATTTTAATAAATTATCATGCTCTATTTCTATTCTAACTCTTTCCATCAGTTTAGTCAAGAACCTTAAGTTATGAATTGATAATAATCTTACAGCTAATATTTCATTTGCTTTTACTAGGTGCCTGATATAAGCTCTAGTGTAGTTTTTGCAAGTATAACAATCACACTCTGGATCTAGTGGAGTAAAGTCTCTTTCATAAGTTGCATTACGTACTACAACTTTTCCATTCCATGTCATTGCCGTTCCATTTCTTGCAATTCTTGTTGGTAATACACAATCACACATATCTATTCCAGCTAAAGCTGCTTCTATTAAATAATCTGGTGATCCAACTCCCATCAAATATCTTGGTTTATTTTCTGGCATTAGTGGTGCTGTATAATATAACATTTTTAAATATTCTTCTTTAGGCTCTCCAACGCTTATTCCTCCTATTGCATAACCAGGAAAATCCAATTCTATTAAATCTTTTGCAGATTTTTCTCTTAAATCTTCATAAAATCCACCTTGTATTATTCCAAACAATGCTTGTTTTTCAACATCTTTATGTGCTTCCTTACAACGTTTTGCCCATCTTGTAGTTCTTTCCATAGATTGTTTAGTATATTCATAAGTAGATGGATATGGACAACATTCATCAAATGACATTATAATATCTGCACCTAGTGCTTCTTCAATTTCCATTACCTTCTCTGGAGTAAATAAATGTTTGCTTCCATCTAAATGAGATCTAAACTCAACTCCTTCTTCTGAAATTGTTCTTAAATCACTTAGACTGAAAACTTGAAATCCACCACAATCAGTTAGAATTGGTCTGTCCCATCTCATAAAATTATGAAGACCACCTGCTTCTTTTACAATTTCATGCCCGTGGTCTTAAATATAAATGATATGTATTTGATAATATTATCTGAGCTCCTACTTCTTCTTTTAACTCCTCTGGTGTCATTGACTTCACAGTAGCTTGTGTTCCTACTGGCATAAATACTGGAGTTTGTATATCTCCATGTGGTGTATGTACAATTCCTCTTCTTGCACCTGAATTTTTATCTACATGTAATAATTCGTATGTTACTGCTGGATTCATCTTTCTTCTCCTATATCAATTTTTTAGAAAATATATAATATTAAAAGAAAGCGTAGTCCGCGTAAGGTGGAGCGAAGCGTAACAGTTGGAGAGTTCCGTCCGATAGTGTCCAAAAACAAATTTATTTGTTTTTGTGACATCCAAAGGAAGGAAGCTCGACACCAAGGACAAGCGATTTTAATATTATATATTTTGTGTAATAATTTAATAAATAAACATTGCATCTCCAAATGAGAAAAATTTATATTGCTCTTTTACAGCTTCTTCATAAGCCTGCATTATAAAGTCTTTTCCTGCTAATGCTGAAACTAGCATTATTAAAGTTGATTCTGGCAAATGAAAATTAGTAATTAAAGCATCTAAACATTTAAATTTATATCCAGGATAAATAAATATACTAGTATCTCCTTCTACTTCTTTAACATACCCATTTTCATCAGCTATACTCTCAAGAACTCTACAAGAAGTAGTTCCAACTGCAATTACTCTATGTCCTTCTTTTTTTGCTTTGTTTATTTTTTCAGCATCTTCTGCTTTTATATAAAAATGTTCTGAGTGCATATCATGTTCTTCAATATTCTCAACTTTTACAGGTCTAAAAGTTCCAATTCCTACATGAAGTGTAACATTTGCAACTTCTACTCCTTTTTCTTTTAGCTTTTCAAATAGTTTATCTGTAAAATGTAATCCCGCTGTTGGTGCTGCTGCAGAGCCTTCATATTTTGCATATACAGTTTGATATCTGTCTTTTTCTTTTAGCTTTTCATGAATATATGGAGGTAATGGCATTAAGCCTATTTCATTTAAAATTTCATTAAATATACCACTATATTCAAATTTTACTTTTCTATTTCCACCATCTAACTTTTCTAAAATTTCTGCTTTTAAAGCTCCATTTCCAAAGTTAACTCTTGCACCAGGCATTAGTTTTTTTCCTGGTTTAACCATTACTTCCCAGATGTCGCCTTCTATTCTTTTTAATAGTAAAAACTCAACATTTGCACCCGTTTCTTCTTTCACTCCATACAAACGAGCAGGAATAACTTTTGTGTTATTCCTTACTAAGCAATCTCCTGGCTCTAGATAATCAATAATATCTTTGAAGATTTTATTTTCAATTGTTTTATTTTTTCTATCAAGTACCATTAATCTTGATTGATCTCTATTTTTTATTGGAACTTGAGCTATAAGTTCTTTTGGTAAATTATAGTTAAAGTCTGAAACTTTCATTTTGTGTCTCCTTCTACTATTGTCAAATAATTCTGTTCTTGTTCAATCTTTACTGGCCTACTTTTAAATAATTTTTTTATTCTAGAAATAATACTTTGTGTTACTTCTATGACACCTTTTGGTTCTTCAAATGAATCCATTGGTAGTCCATATTTAAAATTACTAGCATGTACTGGTTTCTTAGTATAAATATCTTCTGGAAGTCCTATATATGTTCCATTATACTTTATTGTTTTATTCATATATGCAATATACCATTTTTTTAGTCCTTCTCTAGCATCTTCGGTATAACCATACTTAGCATAATTGTGTAATTCAGGTATTTCATAATTATATTCTTGCGAATTACGCTCTAATGTATGTAAAAACTCATGTATAAAAACTTCTTCAGGAAATGTATTTATTCTATAGTTAAATTTATACACTAAGTTATTTCTATCATCAGGCATACGTATATTTGAAAAACCTATTCCATAGTAGTCCATTCCGCCTAATCCAATCCAATCATTTACTAATATGTTCTCGCCCATTTGTGTATCAGCCATTCTGAATGCTACATAAATATGATCATATTCTTTTTCCTCAACATAAGAATTTATATATTCATATACATCTGAAGCTGATACAAAAAATCCATTGTCTTCATCATGTGAAAGTGTTTTAATAGGCTCATTTATTACATAAGAGTCATAGTTTATAATCATTTTTTCATTGCTTAATTCTTTTATAGAAGATTTAAATCTTAGCAAATTTGTTTGTATTGTAGCAATATCATCATCTGACATTTGTAAGCTAACATGTTGTGTTTTACCATTTATATCAACATTTACATCTATATTTGGAAATATAAAACATGCCATGTTCCATATATTAGATGTTGTTGCTACACCTTTTTCCATTTTAAAATCTGAAAACCAAACTTTTCCTTTTGATAATGTATCAAACCCGCCTAGTCTAAAACCAATATCAACTTCAGTTTCATTTTTAGAATTAAACATAAATGTCATTTCTTGCCAATCATTTGTCCCTGTTATCGCTCTAGACCTTTCTTGGGTGGTTGCCGAGCAAATGTGGGCACCACCCTCAGATGTTGCATCTTCGTTTTCAACATTTTCAGTTTTAACCATACATGTTACTCTATATGGTGTATTAGGTGTAACTTCAACATGCATTGAAAACATTGCATCATTATATTCTTTATTATTCATAGAATAACTTGTCATTTTAGAACATTTAACCTTATTATCTCTAACAAATTCAGTTGCATCTTTAAGCCTTATGTTTTTATCAAAATTATTAAAATTATATTTATTGTAAAAAATTATTAATACAATAATTGCTACAACCATTACTATATAGCTGAGAACTTGTCTTACTTTTTTCATAAGTAACTTTCCCTTTCTTTTTCAAATTTAGCTAATTGCTTCTGCACATCTATGACATAATGTAGGATGATCTGGATTTTCTCCAACTTCTGTTGAATATTTCCAACATCTTTCACATTTTTCTCCTTCTGCTACTTCAACTTTTACACCAATTTTGTTTTCGTCCTTACGTTCATTTTCTTTTATTTCTAATGCTGAAACTATAAATATTGTTGTTAAAAGTTCTTTGTTTTCTTCTAGGAACTTATATTCATCCTCATTAGCAAATAAAGTAACTTTTGCATTTAAAGAGTGTCCTATTACTTTTTGTGCTCTTGCAACTTCTAATTCTTTTGCAACTAATTCTTTTAATTCTAAAATATGATTCCATTTTTCTTCTAATTCTTTATTATCATATTCTGCTACTACTTCTGGCCAATCACTTAACATTACACTTTCAACTTGTTCATTTTTAGTATGTGGCATATATTTCCAAATTTCTTCTGCTGTAAAGCAAATCATTGGAGCAACCATTTTAACTAGCGCATCTAAAATTATATACATTGCTGTTTGTGCAGAACGTCTTTCTATTGCATTCTTTTTTGATGTATATAATCTATCTTTTATAATATCCAAATAGAAGTTACTCATGTCTGTTACACAGAATTGATTTATATCATGATATACTAAATGGAAATTAAAGTTCTCATAATTCTCTGTACAATCTTTTACTAATTTATTTAATCTTGATAAAGCCCATTTGTCAATTTCTTCCATGTCTTTATATTCAACTTTGTTATCGGGGTCAAAGTCAGAAGTATTTCCTAAAATGTATCTTGCTGTATTTCTTATTTTTCTATATGCTTCACTAATTTGTTTTAAAATATCCCTTGAAACACTTATATCTGATTTGAAGTCTGATGATAATACCCATAATCTTAATATATCTGCTCCATACTCTTTTATAATGTCTTGTGGACTAATACCATTTCCTAATGACTTAGACATCTTTCTTCCATCTTCATCAACAACCCATCCATGTGTTAATATTGCTTTATATGGTGCAACACCTTTTGTTGCAACTGATGTTAATAATGAAGATTGGAACCATCCTCTATATTGATCATGCCCTTCTAAGTATAAATCTGCTGGGAAAGGTAATCCTCTTTCAACTAATACTCCTTCATAAGTAGAGCCTGAATCAAACCAAACGTCCATAATGTCTGTCTCTTTTTTGAATTCATGACATCCACAGTTTTCACAAACTGCTCCTTCTGGCATTAATTCTTTTTCATCTAAATCAAACCATGCATTTGAACCTTTTTCTCTGAATATTTTTGATACTTTTTCAAAGCTTTCATCTGTAGCATACTCCTTTCCACATTCTTTACAATAGAATATTGGAATTGGTACACCCCAAGTACGTTGTCTTGATATACACCAATCATTTCTGTCTTTTACCATGCTTGCAATTCTTTCTTCTCCCCAAGTTGGTGTCCATTTTACTGTTTTTATAGCATCTAATGTTTCTTTTTTGAAGTCATTTACAGATGCAAACCATTGGTCTGTTGCTCTAAATATAATTGGATTTTTACATCTCCAACAATGTGGATATGAGTGGTTTATTTTTTCTTTTCTTAATAAGTATCCGTTTTTGTCTAGCCAATCTATAATAGCATCATTTGATTTTGCATAGAACATACCTGCAAAAGGACCTGCTCCTTCTGTTTGATATCCTTTTCCATCAACTGTAACTATAATATCTAATCCATTTTTTATTCCACATAAATAGTCTTCTTTACCATAGCTTGGCGCTGTATGTACTGCTCCTGTACCAGTGTCTAATTCAACTGCAACTGTATCATCACTGCCTAATACAACTTTTGAAGTTCTATCTAAAAATGGATGCTTACATAAAATTCCTTCTAGTTCTGTTCCATTTACAGTTTTTATAGTTTTATATTCAGTAATACCTGCTAAACTCATAACTTCATCAACTAAACTTGTAGCCATTACTAATTTTTCTTTTCCTGTATCAACAACACTATATTCATATTCTCCACCCACTGTAATACCTGTATTACCTGGCAATGTCCATGGAGTAGTAGTCCAAATAACTATAAATGTATCATTATCTAAAACTCCTTTTCCATCTTGTACTGGGAATTTAACATAAATTGACATTGTATCACAATCTTGATATTCAATTTCTGCTTCTGCTAAAGCTGTTTCGCAGTCTGTACACCAATAAACTGGTTTTAATCCTTTATATATATATCCTTTTTTGTACATTTCTGCAAATATTTTTATTTGGTTAGCTTCTAGTTCTGGTTGTAATGTTATATATGGATGTTCCCAGTCTCCTAATACGCCTAGTCTTTTAAAGCCTTCTGTTTGCTTATCAACATAACCTAAAGCAAAGTCTTTACAAGTGTCTCTAAACTTAGAAACACTAATTTCATCCCTGTTAATTCCTAGTGCTTGAATTGCTTTTTTCTCTGTTGGAAGTCCGTGTGTATCATAACCAGGAATATAAATTGTTTGATATCCTTGTAGACTTTTAAAACGATTTACAGTATCTTTTAATACTTTGTTTAATGCATGACCCATGTGTATTTCGCCATTTGCATAAGGAGGACCATCATGTAATATATAAGTTTTGTGTCCTTCATTTTTCTTTAACATTTTTTCATATAAGCCTTGGTCAAAAACCTCTGCTTTTGTTTTTGGTTCATTCTCAGGTAAATTTCCTCTCATTGGAAATTCAGTGCTTGGTAAATTTAAAGTTTTACCATAATCTTGTTTTTCATCTGTCATTTTTTCTTCCTCCTTTTAATTTACATTCAAAACTAAAATACAAAAAACGGATAACAAGAATTTCTATACAGTGCAAACTGTTAGAAATTCTAGTAATTCGCATATTTGTCTTCTACAGAATTTACTCCTACTAGGAGTAAATTCCTAGAATACAAAAAAGCCATTTCGTCATATTATAAATAGGACGAAATGGCTTAAAATTTCCGCGGTACCACCTAATTTAAAAGAATTATTTTCTTTTCTCTTATTACCCTTTAACGCAGGAATACGATTTCTTTTACTATTGTTTCAAAGAAATAGCTAAAAGGTGATAACAATAATTACCAAGTGCTTTCAAACTCTCACCATTATGTTTGATTCTCTGTTAAGTTTTTGTAAAAATTGTGTTGTCCTTTATAACTGCTTTTACATTATGTAATATAGTTTACCACTTTTAACATGTTTTGGCAAGAATATTAATAAATTTTTTACTAAGTTATTCTTCCCACTCAAGTTCCCAATCAGAGATTTGCACTAAATCTCCATCTTTGATTCCAAGTGACCTTAATCTATCATTTACACCTAATTCATTTAATCTTCTATGGAAATAATGCAATGATTCGTTATCTTCCAAATTTACTGTTCTCATAAGTTTAGTTATTACATCACCACACACTATATACATTCCGCCTTCTTTTTTTACTGTAATATCTTCTTTATCTTCCAATGTATATACTTTTTTTATTTCTTCCACTTCAACTAAATCTTCTTTTGGTAATGTTTTTAATACTTCACTTACTCTTGCAAGTAATTCTTTTACACCTTGTTTAGTAGCAGCTGATATTTTATATATTTCTAAACCTTTTTCTTTTGCCAATTTTTCCAATTCTAAGTATAAATTTTCATCTTGCATACTATCAGCTTTGTTTGCTACTATTATTTGTTTTCTTTTACTTAATTTTTCACTATATTTCTTTAACTCTTCATTTATAATCTCAAAATCTTTTACTGGATTTCTTCCTTCTATTCCAGATACATCTATTACATGAAGAAGTAGTCTTGTCCTTTCAATATGACGTAAGAATTGAATTCCAAGTCCAACTCCTTGGCTTGCACCTTCAATTATTCCTGGAATATCTGCAATAACAAAACTGTCTCCATATTCTCCTTTTACCACTCCTAAGTTTGGCTCAAGTGTAGTAAAATGATAGTCTGCAATTTTAGGTGTTGCATCAGTTACAACTGATAATAGTGTTGATTTTCCTACATTAGGGAATCCTATTAGTCCAACATCAGCTAAAAGTTTTAACTCTAATATAAGTTCTTTTTCTTCACATTTTTCTCCTTCTTGAGAAAATCTAGGTGCTTGTCTAGTAGATGTTGCAAAGTGTGAATTTCCTTTTCCGCCTCTGCCTCCTTGTAATATAAGTTCTTTTTGTCCTTTTTCAGATAAGTCAGCTAAAACTTTTCCAGTTTGTGCATCTTTAACAATAGTTCCTAAAGGAACTTTTATTGTTAAATCTTCTCCACTTCTTCCATATCTATTAGCACCTTCACCATTTTTTCCGTTTTCAGCTTTAAATTTTTTTTGATATCTAAAATCTATTAAAGTATTAGTGTCTGGATCAACTTCAAAGTATACGTTTCCGCCTCTTCCTCCGTCTCCTCCATCAGGTCCACCTGCTGCAACATATTTCTCTCTTCGGAAAGAAACAGCTCCATCACCGCCATTTCCTGCTTTTGCAATTATTTTTACATAGTCTGTAAACATTTTATTCTCCTTCAAAATAATCTAGTCTCATTGCTTTTTTAACTTTTCTCATTGTTTCTCTTGCTGTCTGTCTTGTTTTCTCTGTTCCATCTTTTAATATTTTTTCAACTAGTTCTGGTCTTTCTTCATAATATTTTCTTTTTTCTCTAATTGGTGTTAAAAATTCATTTATATTTTTAGCTAGTTGTTTTTTACAAGCTACACATCCTCTTGCACCTGCCTTGCATTCTTCACAAACATTTTTTACTTCTTCTTCAGTGCTAAATAATTTGTGATAATATGCAACCATACATACATCTGGATGTCCTTTATCATCTTTCTTAATTCTAGCTGGATCTGTTACTGCACTCATTACTTTTTTATTTATCTCTTCTTCAGTATCTGCTAAATAAATAGCATTTCCTAAAGATTTACCCATTTTATCATTTCCATCTAGTCCTTTAATTCTTTTTGCACTTGAAAGTACAGCCTCAGGCTCTGTTAAAACCTCTCCATATATGCTGTTAAATTTTCTAACTATTTCTCTACATTGTTCAATTAATGGTAGTTGGTCTTCTCCTACTGGAACTAATGCTCCATCTACTACAGTAATATCAGCTGCTTGGCTTACTGGATAACCTAAAAATCCATAAGTAACACTTTCTCCAAAAACATCTCTTTTTTGTGCTAGTTCTGTTTTTACAGTTGGGTTTCTTTCTAGTCTAGCTATTGTTACCAAATTAGAATAAAATACTGTAAGTTCTGCTGTTTCAGGTACCATTGATTGTATATATATTGTTGTTTTTTCTGGGTCAATTCCAACTGATAAATAATCTAATATAACTTGCCTTACATTTTGTCTTACTTTTTCTGGGTTTTCAAAATTATCAGTTAAAGCTTGAACATCTGCAATTAAAATATATGGGTCATATTTGCCAGTATTTTGCATCTCTACTCTTGTTTTTAGAGATCCAAAATAATGACCAATATGTAATCTACCTGTTGGTCTATCTCCTGTTAACATACGTTTTTTCTTTTCTTCCATTTTTCATCATTCCTTCTTTAATAGCCTATATTTCTTCTAATCTATCTCTTAGTTTCTTAAATTCTATTATATATTCACTTTTTATTTTATTATAAATATCTCTAGATGCTTTTTCATCATATAAATGTGATAGTAAATTCCTAGAAAGCATTATTTCGATCCATTTTTCTCCATCTTCAATTATGCCATGTCTAAAGCCTAGTTGTATATTTTCTCTTGGACTTCCTGTTTTGTCTACTAATCCCAAATATTCCAATGCATCTTTTATAGTTTCCCAAGCAAGTTCAAATGTAAATTCAAATCTGTGTAATACTCCATCAATAACTATTTCACTTTCTGGTTCTTTTAGTGCTTCCTCTAATCTATCTACAGCACTTTTATAATCAGATAATCTTTCTTGAAATCTACTCATACTTAATTCCCTCCTTATTAATGGATGTTATTAATTCTTGTTTTTGTAATTCATTAAAAAACACAATATCAATCATATATGGAACATCTAATAAATCAAAATCATTTAATATTTTCATTTTATCTTCTTCATTAATGTTTCCAAAAACTGCGATATCAACGTCTGACTCCTTCTTAAAATCTCCCCTAGCTCTTGAACCATATATTTTAAATTCGTAACTAGAATATTTTAAAACTACATTTTTAATTTTATTATATATATCTTTTGATAACCCGAATTTCATTATTTTTCCCCTTATATAGTATGTTTATATTATATTCTAGTATCAATATATTTTCAAGTATATAATAATAAAAAACTCCACTTACGTGGAGCCTTTTTTATTATTCAGCTTTACTTCCTTCTTCAACAGGATATACGCTAACTTTCTTTTTATCTCTGCCAAGTCTTTCAAATTTTACTTTTCCAGTTACTTTAGCATATAGTGTATCATCACTACCAATACCAACATTAGTACCTGGATGAATTTTTGTTCCTCTTTGTCTTACTAGTATGTTACCAGCTGGAACTACTTGACCATCTGCTCTTTTTAGTCCTAAACGTTTAGACTCACTGTCTCTACCGTTCTTAACACTACCTTGACCTTTCTTATGAGCCATCCTATTTCACTCCCTTCAATTTTTGTTTTAGGGTATTTTCTATCTTTCTAATAGTTTTTACCATAATATATTCAAATTTTAACTAAGCCTCTTTTTTAGTTGTATCTTTTTTTGTAGTAGCTTTAGCTGCTGTTTCTTTTACTTCAGCTTTTTCTACTTTTGCTTCTGCTTTTTCAGTAGGCATTTTTATTTTTGTAATTTCTACTTTAGTGTATGGTTGTCTATGGCCTTGAGTTCTTCTGTAGTTCTTTTTAGCTTTGTATTTATAAACTAAAATCTTTTTACCTTTACCATGAGAAACTACTTTTCCTTCAACCTTAACACCTTTTACATAAGGAGCTCCAACTTCTACTTTTTTGTCGTCAGATAATAAAACAACATTATCAAATGTTACTTTTTTTCCTTCTTCAGCTTCTAATTTTTCGAAGAATACTACATCCCCTTCTGTTACTTTGTATTGTCTTCCACAGCTTTCAATAATTGCGTACATTCTTTGTACACCTCCTATTTTTCGTATACTCGCTAAGCATAAATAACAAGGCAATTGCTTAAAGCAATATTTAGTTGCCCGACTCAGGCGGCTTACAGTTAAATATTGTACCATATTATGGTATCAGTGTCAAGGATTTGATGAATTTTTTATAATTTCCTTAATTTCTTTTTTAAATTCTACTTTTTGAAAGAGTGGATTTTTTACCAACAATTTTTTTCTTAAGAATTCTATATCTTTTTTAATATTTTTTCAAAACATCTAAAAAGGTCCAGGCACTTTAATTTTTTCATAGCATATAATTTTATATATTGATTTGGAGGTATATATATGTTTGCCTTTTCTATTAGTGGTCTTTTAGCTTTTTTTAACTCTGCTGTTTTTTTAGTTGGATATATTTCAAACAATTCTTTATTTCCAGAACCATTAAGCAGTATGGATGAAAAAAAATATTTAGAACTTATGAAAAATGGAGATGATGAAGCCCGAAATATTTTAATTGAGAGAAACTTAAGATTAGTTGCTCACGTTTGTAAAAAATATAGTGCCACTAAAGTTGACCAAGATGACTTAATTTCTATTGGTAGTATTGGACTAATTAAAGGTATAAATAGTTTTGACAGTTCAAAAGGAGTACGTTTAGCTACTTATGTTTCTCGTTGTATTGATAATGAAATTCTTATGTATTTACGAAGTACCAAAAAACTTGGTGCTGAAGTTTATTTAGATGATCCTATTGGAAAGGATAAAGACGATAATGTTGTTACTTTACAAGAAGTTTTAGAAAATAATGATAAAAACATTGAAGATGAAGTAGACTTAAAATTTAAAATAAAAAAACTATATGAGAAAATGAAAGAAGTATTAAAAGATAGAGAAAAACTAATTCTTGAATTACGCTTTGGTTTAAATGGTGAAAAACCAAAAACACAAAATGAAATTGCAGATTCTATGGCTATTTCTCGTTCCTATGTTTCACGAATCGAAACCAAAGCAATTAATAAATTAGCTAAAGAATTCAGAGAATAAATTAAAAGATCAATAATTTTAAGGGATTATTTGCTTAAAATTATTGATCTTTTAATAATGCTAATTATTTAATTATTGATACTAGTAAATCCACTAACTCTTTTTGTGTTATTCCTGCGGTTTCTATATCAAAATATACATCATTTAATTTAAACTCTGCTAAATATAGGTCTTCATATTGTGTTATTATAACATCTGTATTTTCTATTTTTGATATTTTTTCTTCACTACTCAAATAATAGTCTCTTAATGGTTTTCCAATTTTGGAAAATGCTATTCTTATTGTTCTGTTTTCTGCCTCATTTGAATAGTCCCAAATATAGTCATGAGCTATAGAATAATCTCTATCTGAAAAATCTTTTTTAGTCATTATAACTTTATTTACGCCATAATTTTTCAAATCTTTTGGTGCATTAATATCTTTTTTTACAAATGAAAAATTCTTCTCAAATTTACTGTTTAGTTCAGTATTTGTTTCTTTTATATCTGCATCAAACTTCATCATACTTTGAGCTTTGGCCTTATTTATATTTAATTCTAGTATTCCTTGTATAGTTGATGGTATGACAATTTCATCATTGTTTTCGGGCATATTATTATATGCTACAATCCCTACTAATAACGCTATTGCTACAAAACTTGAAGCTAAAACATAGCTTAATTTTACTTTCATATTATCTCTCCTCTCAACTTTTGATAAAATAATATTATAGTTTTCTTCCTGATCAAAGTTTTTTTGTATTGTATTTTTTAAATTATTCATTTAATATCACCTTCAATCTTTACATTCTCTTTAATGTCTTTTATTGTCCTATATAAAATATTTTTTACATTAGACTCAGACATACTTAATTCCTTTGCAATCTGTGATATTTTAATTTCTGTACAATAATATAGATAGAAAACTTTTACTACTTTTATATTTTTACCTTTAATATAGTTCCATACCGCTTCTGCACTTAACTTTTTAATTGTTTCTACTTCTAAATCCCAATCATCTGGTAATTCTATCTCTTCATTTTCTACTTGATAAATATTATGATTTTTTAATCTATATAAAAGTCCATAATATTTTTGAATTTTCTTTTTTGCTATTCCAATTACAAAGCTTTGACAATTTTCTAAATATATTTTTTGTTTCTTTTTAAGTATATTATATAATTCTACATAAGTATCTTGCACTAAATCATTTACATCTTCAATATTTGAGCATTTACACACTATATATTTTAATGTATTACTATATGTTAAATTGTATATATCTTCAAAATTTTCTAAGGATATTCCGAGTACTCATTGTTTTCTCCTTTCATCTATATAGTGCTTAATTATTGTAAAAAAGTTTCAATAATTATAACATATTTTTATTTTTTAAATATATAATTTTATATGAAGGTTTTTATATTTAGAAAAAAGTCTATTCTAATCATTTTAGCTATATTAATTTTAGTAATTTGTTTTATACCTAAAAATAATTTTACACTAGCATTATCGCTAAGCAATAGCGAAGTTTTAAATTCTTCTTTTAAAGATAAATTTAATTCTTTATATAAAAGTAATGAGAAGAATGTGTATTTAACTTTTGATGATGGACCAACCTCTAAAGTAACTCCTAAAATTTTAGATATTTTAAAAAAAGAAAATGTTAAAGCTACATTTTTTGTTGTTGGTAAACATGTTAAAGAACATCCTGAAATTGTTAAACAAGCTTATGAAGAAGGACATTTTATTGCTAACCATGGCTATAGCCATAATAATTCATTATTGTACAAAGATGAAGAAAGTTTTCGAAATGAAATTTTAAATACTGATATTGAAATTTCAAAAGCTATTGGTGTATCTGATTATTGTTCTCATGTTTTTAGATTTCCAAATGGTTTTGCATCTCCTAACTATAAATATAAAAAGAAAAACATAGTTAATGTTCTTACAGAAATTAACTATGTTTATGTTGATTGGAATTGCTTGAATAAAGATTCTGAGCAAAGACTTTCTAATTACCAATTACTAAATAATTTAAAAAAGTCTGCAAAAGGTAAAGGAACATTGATTGTTCTTATGCATGATACTGGTGATGTAAACAACACTTATGACGTTTTACAGGACTCAATTAAATATTTAAAAGATTGTGGGTATATTTTTAAGAATTTTTATGAACTTTTTAATGAAGACTTATAAACTTGTATATTTCATTTGTTATATTTTCGACTTCTTGGTCTAATTCTTGTACAGTATAAAATTCTAAGTTTAAATCATTTGTTTTTTCTTTTCTTTCTAAAAATTCAATTACTTTCTTTAGGTCTTGTTCATTTATTGATATTTCGTCTATCGTTTGTAGTTCTTCAACTGCTTTTTGATAATTATCTAAAGCAATTATATTTTCACTATATTTGCTATCATACTTTTTCAAATCTTTATGTTTTACTTTAATACATTCTTCTTTATCTAAATTTTCGTGTTCGCATTTCTTATGGTAATCTTGATTTAATAAATAGTCTGTATATAAGTGAATAAAGTATCCATAAGCTACTGGATTTGTTTTTAATATATCTTTATATTTATTATAAAAACTTATGTATGTAGAATGATTTTTTTCATTGTATAAATGAGTTTGATCATGATTATAAATATGAGATATTTCTTTTACAATAAATCCATTATTTATATCTGGTGCTATATTCCCTAATAAAAATAGGTTTAAATCCTCCTTATCAAAATTTATTTGTTTGTTTAGCTTTTTTGCTATTTCTAAGTGTACTTTCCAATTTGGCAATATTCTCATCTCTCTTTCATTTTTATTAGTCCAATTATTATAGCACACATATTTACTTTTTTCCACTAAAAAAATACTTTTAATATAAAAGTATTCAGACTGTTGACAAAGTATATAAAAATATTTTGCTCAATAGTCTTTTTTTGAATTTATTTTTTGATTTTAAATTTTTAGAAAAATTCTGTCAGATAGTCTTCGCTCTCGCATTTCTTCATTTAGTTCTTCACAAATGTTTCTAGTTATCGTTCTGTATTCTTTCTTATTGCAACACCCTATTGCTTGTGTACAGCCAGTGCAATATCAAGATATTACATTTAAAGAAATTGCAAAATTCCTATAAAAAGACCCAACAACAATTTTAAGAGAAATTAAGAAACAATGTTTTTTAATAACAATATTGAAGAAAACACTTGAAATTATAGCAAAATTTGTATATCCTCTAAAATTACTTTATCATATTCCAAATATCCGTTTATCATAACAATATGTTTCTGCTTTATTTTTGCATAGACATAATCTGCCATCTCATCATATGCTATTACATTTATCTCTTGTTTATCACACATTGCCGTAACTCCAAGTCTAGCTATCGAAATATGTTTAGAATTTAATATAAAATCAAATTTGACTTCTGTTATTATTTTGCCTATTATAAATACTTTATTCATTCTTAATACCTTTTATCAAAATTTTGCAAATTATGTATATTCTGCTTAGCCTACTAATACATAATTTGCTGATATATTTTTACCTAAATTAGGAAGGAATAAATCCCTTTAATATCTAATACATCATTGAATACATTCCGTAAAATATATTATCTAGAATAATATTAGAGCTAGACGAAAACCGATGTTGTTGTTGCTGTTATTCGGATTGTTGTTGTTACGATTAGAAGCCGGATTGTTAGAGCCATTGTTGTTGTAATTGCCACCTCTATTAACTCGGTTAGCACTATTGTTGGCTTTTCGATTTATCCCTATTTATACATTACTCATTTTCCAAGTAAAATATCTTTTGAGTTAAATTATTAACATTTGCTATTTTTAAATATCCTAAATGTCCTGCCAAGTATTTTTTAGCTTCTTTACTTGTTAATTTTCCTTCTCTTATATAATATTTTAATTCCTTTACTTTTTTCTTTAGTTTCCTTTTGCCTTTATCTCGTATTTTTAGTCTGTATTCATTTATTTTATATCCACAAAAATTAACTCCTTGTTTACTTTTAAATATTTGTGTTTTTTTATTTAGCTCTAATTCTAAGTTTTCTTTTAAGAATATTTTTATGTTCTCTAATATTTCTTTTGCTTGCTCCTTTGTTTTTATTAAAATAATTCCATCATCCATGTATCTATAATAATACTTGCAATGTAGTTTATGTTTTATATATTGGTCTAGTTCATTTAAATATATATTAGCAAACATTTGTGAAGTATAGTTTCCTATTGGTAAGTTTTTTATGCCTTCATTTGAAAATACTATTTCATTTATTAACCATAATAATTTCTGGTCTTTTATTTTCTTTTTCAATATTCTATATAATATATTTTTATTTATATTTTCAAAATATTTCTTTATATCCATTTTTAGTATATAGTATTCATTCCATATTCTTTTACAGTGTAGCATTGCTTTTTGCACATCCAAACAAGCTTTATGTATCCCTCGACCTTTTAAACATGCATATGTTGTATTTATAAATGTTGGTACAAAATATGGAATCAGAAAATTATCTACCACCCATCTATGTACTATTCTGTCTATATATCTGCTTTTTTCTATTTTTCTTACCTTAGGTTCTGTTATATAAAATACTGTATATCCCCCATGTTTATATGTTTTATTTTTTAACTTTTCATATAGCCACATAATATATTCTTCTTGTTTTAAATTAAATAATATAACATCTTTTCTATATCCTTTGCCTTTTCTACTTAGTTTATGTGCTATCATTAGCTTCTTATATGTTAGCTGTTTATCAAATTCATTCCTTATTGTTTTTGACATAATATTTTACTAAACCTCCAACCATTTTTCCTATTTCACCTATTTTAGTTATTGCTACATTAAACTTTTTATCATTTATCCATCTATTTTTGTACATTATTCTTAAGTAAATTCTCTGACAGTTTAGTTCTGCATCTATTTTGTTTATACATTCTAGCCTTTGTTCTTTTTCTATTTTGCTAACATACAAAATATATTCTAGTAATTTATACATTGAACTTTTATATTCATTACCTATACTAAACTTTTCTGTTCTTGGAAGTTTTAGCAAAGTTTCTAACATATATTGTATATATTCTTGTACTTTAGGTATTAATTGTAATTGTTCATTATTTATTTTTTCTAATACTTTATTCATAGCCTTTTAACTCCTGTTCTAACATTTTTCTAAAAGCATTCATGTATTTATCTTCCGAATACCTTCTAAGTCCTGAACACAGTAAACAATTTTGATTTGATCTTTTTTCTTTATGATATTCCCCATCGTTTCTGCATTCTTCTACTAACATTTCTTTTTCATTATTAAAATGATATACAATATATGATACATCTAGTCTGTCTAGTCTTTCCAAATATTTAGGTAAACTCGTTTCTGGTATTCCAACTTTACATACATTTTCTGAAAAACAAGTACATTTTAGTTTTAATACCTTATTTAAGAAAATGGCATCTTTTCCTGTTGCTATATAAAAGACTCCTGATTTTATAAAAACTATTCTTTGATTATTTTTTTCCTGTAATAATTCTAACATTGTACTAAAACTCACTCTTATCACTCCTTTACAAAAATTTATATACGTTTCGCCTTTATTGTGTTTGCAAATTTGCAAGCACAATAAAGGCGAAACGTATATAAATTTTTGTAAAGGAGTGATAAGAGTGAGTTTTAGTACAATGTTAGAATTATTACAGGAAAAAATTTCTAAAACTGAACCTTAAAAGGTCAGCTTAAGAAATTTTAGAAAAATTTTCTCCTTTAGCGTTTTCGATGCGCTAAAGTACGTGTTAAGCACATTTGTGCTAACATCGTATTTAATTCATTTTTTCTGGTTCATCGAACCAGTGGTCAGTGCTACAAATATAAAGCTAGACGAAAACCGAGGTC
>FR902204.1:36429-60663 GCA_000437855.1 Clostridium sp. CAG:567
ACCTCTACTAACTCGGTAAGCACTAATGTGGGCTTCCATTGTCCATTCTAAAACATTTCCTGCTAAGTCAAATATATTCTTTACCTTAAAAGTATCGCTTGCTCCTGTTGTTAATAAATAGCTTGCAGAACTTGTTTTGCTTTTATCAGAAGTTATAGCTGTCCAATTTCCTGTTTTCACATTTGTAGTATCAGTATATTGGGCTGTTGTTCTTTCTATTGTCCATGCATTATTTTTGTAGTTTCCCCAAGTTGTTGAATTAGTTATACTATGTGTACTATCCTCTACAAACTTCATTATGGCATCCCATTGTACTCCATAACATAATGTACTTGTTGCCCCTATTTCATTTGCACTATACATATTTTTACTTAAATATACTGCTCCTTCTTCTCCCACTGTGGCCATTCCTTCTCCCCATTTTACATATATATATGGGTATGCATCTCTTTTTACTACTACTTTACTTATACCTGTTGTTTCTTTTGTTCTTTTATCTGTTGTTCCTGCTTCATATCTTCCTATATAAAATCCTTTGTTCTCTTGCACACTTTTCATCATTTTTAGATATTCTATATCTTCTCCATCATATCCACTTCCATATGGTTCAGTATACTTTGAATCAGTTGTGCTTCTTTTGAAAGTATCTTTGAATCCAGTGTCTAATCCGTCATCATCTAATGTTCCTGTTGCTGTATAATTTACTGGCACCCACACGAATTCATTTTTATCTTTATCTTGTATAACTAGTCCTGTTGATACTGTTTGTTCTCCATCACTACTACCATCTGATGCTACGTCTGATACCTTAAATCCCTTTGGTATTGTTACTGTTGTATCTTCTGAATCTGTATATTTTGCATTTTCTTTTAATGTTCCATCTGCATTTTTTTCTGCTTTATCATATGCTTTTAATTCTGTTTTTCCTCCTGTTGTTCCTCCATTTGCATATTTATTTACCAATTGATCTAGTGAATCTATTCCTTCTAAGTCTTTTTGTGTTGCCTCATCTGCTTTTGTTTGTGCATCTTTTGCTTTTTGTATTATTCCACTATCACTAAATATTGCATTTAAGCTTACTCCTGCTAATATTAATAATACTACTATTGTTACTACCAATGCTATTAGAGTAATACCTGCTTGATTTGAGTAATTTTTCCTTGCTGATTTTTTATTTATTTTTATATCTTTACTTATTTTTGTCTCTTTTCTATTCAAGGCTATCTTCCTCCTCTTTCTTCTGTATTTTCACTTTTTTTCCTTTTTGTTATTTAATATGTACATTTTTTCTTATGCACATTTACTCATTTTATAGTTATAAATTATATATCCTACAGTTTTACTCTATATTTAATTTTCAATGTTCCATAAAAAATTTTGTACATATTTTCTCCTTATTAAGATATCATAACATTTTTTTATTTTCAATACTTTCCTTTAATTTATATTCAACCTTTTCAATATTTTTTATACTTTGTCAACAGTCTTAATACTTTTAATATAAAAGTATTCTTTTCTTTAATTATTTATTTAATATATACACTCCTAAATTTAAATAAGTCGCAAATAATAACCAAATAATATATGGAATTTGAAATAGTCCTGATACTTTGTTCTTTTTATAAAATTTGTTAGTCATTATTATTACTAATATTAATTGATTTTATAAAAATTTTAGTTTTTTGCATTAGCATACATCCTCCTTAGTATATTTTATTTCTTTTATTTTAAAATATACTAAAAGAGATAAATTTATTTAGAGCAGTATCTACATAATATAGCTTCAATTCCAATTTCAAGTGATATTAATCCAACTTTATAGTTTGCATCTAAATCTATTAATGCATTTAATATTTCCCTTAGTTCATTTGTGTCAAAATAACGTGCTTGTCCTTTATACTTTCCAACTAAGAAAAGCTGATTTGGTTTTAAATTCATAGCTGTTGCAGCATCTTCTTTGTACTTTTCAGCAATCTTTATAATATATAATTTTTTAAAGTGATTATACAATGTTATTAGTATTTTTTGTATTGGCTCTTTATTACTAATTAATCCATTATATATTTCAAGAGCTTTTCCTGTTTCTTTTTTTCCTAGATTATCTGTCAAATCAAAAATAACTGCTTGTATTTGTTTAGTACACATTAAATCAACATCTTGTTTTGTAATAGTATTATTTTCGCCTTTATATTCTATAAGTTTTCTTATTTCATTTATCAAATCTTGCATACTTGTTCCACAACATTCAATTAAGTATTTTACTGTTTCATCATTAATGTTTACTTTATATGCTGATGCTATTTTTTTTGTATTTGTAATTAGCTCTGGTAATTTTAAAAGAGTAAATTCTTTTACTTCTCCAACTTTTTCAATTGTTTGGTATAAAGTATTTTTATCTGCCTCTTGCTCTACAAATATTAGATCAACTGATTCATTTAATTCGTCTTTATTTTTTTCTATATATTTAGCAATTTTTTCATACAAAGGTAATTTACTTTCATCATTCTTTTTCTTTTTTGTGTCTGATTTACTAGTCTTCTTTTCTTTTTTAAACAATCCTGTATTTTTGGCAATAATTAGTTTTTTATCAAAACCAAATGCTGGTGTTTCCAAATCAGAAATTAGTTCTTCTGCATTTGTATCATCAATTTGAATAAAATTAATTCCTTGAATAAGCTGTGTGAATTCTTTTTTTATTCTTTTTACTTTTGTTTCTAATAAATAGGTTTCCTCACCATAAAACAAATATATTGCCATTACAAATTCCTTTCATTTTTTCAGTTAAAATAAATGTTCACAAACAATCGTTATAACTTTTCAGAAAATTTTGCAGAGTGTGCATGGCATATTGCTGCTGCCATGCTATCTGTTGTATCATCTAATTTTGGTAAACTTTCAACTTTTAATATTGTTTTTACCATTTTCTGCACTTGTATTTTATCAGCTCTACCATATCCAACAACAGCTTGTTTTATCTGAAGTGGTGTATATTCATAAGTAGGTACTCCCTTTCTACACCCCACTACAAGTATAACTCCCCTTGCTTGTGCTACGTTTATAGCAGTTTTAGCGTTATTGTTAAAGAATAACTCTTCTACAGATATTGCGTCTGGTTTATATGTATCTATTATTTCTTCCAAGTCATTATTAAGCTTTAACAATCTTTGTGGAAATGATTCTCCTGCTTTTGTAAGTACTGCACCTGATGTTATTAATTTAAACTTATTTCCTATATAATCTATTATGCTATATCCTGTTATTGCAAAGCCAGGATCTATTCCTAAAATTCTCATTTTTTCCTCTTTCTAAAATTTAGAATTTCATTAGTATTTCTCATGATTTTTAATTATAATTCTAAATATTTCTGCCACTGACCATGCCTGTGCAAAAGCTCCTTTTGCTTCGTAAGGTTTTGCTGAATCATATAATTCACTAATACTTCCTACTGTAGAGCGATTGTACATTTCAGTACAAAATGTATTTTCAATTTTTGCAACAAATTCAGAATATTCTTTTTCTAATTCTTTCTTTTTAGTTTTATTTTTTTCAGCATTTATAATATTTAAAAAACTGTCTGAATATATTCCTAATAGCCATGGCCATGTAATTCCTTGGTGATAGCTCATGTCTCTTTTTATTTGATCACCTTCATATATTTCTCTATAACACTTTTCACCTTTTGCTAATGTTTTTAATCCATAAGGAGTTAATAACTTTTTAGTGACTGTTTCAAAAGCATTCTTAGCCTCTTCAGAACTTGAGTCAACTACTGGATAATGTAGTCCTATTGCAAATAGTTGATTTGGCCTTATTGAACTGTCTCCAACAACATCATCAAAGCTTTTTCTTCTTTTATTATAAAATTCTTTTACAAAGCTTTCTTTACATTTTTTAGCTAAATCTGAATATTTTTTTGCAAGTTCTTTTTCCTTATATAATTTTGCAAAACTTTCCATTATTTTTAAAGCATTATACCACAAGCTATTTATTTCTATTGCTTTACCATTTCTTGGTGTTACTACAATATTTCCTATTTTAGCATCCATCCATGTATTTTGTATTTGTGGTGTACCTGATGATATAAGTCCATCACTTTCATCTAAATGAATATTGTTTCCATCTAAATCAATTCCATTTATATATGATTCGATTATTTTCTTAAGTGTATCATATAGTTGATTTTTCAAAAATTCATAATCACGAGTATATTCTAAATATTTTCTAACTTGCTCAAATAAAAGTAATGATGCATCCGCACTGTTATATAGTGGTTTTCCATCATATTCTGAATATCCATTTGGAACTAAGCCATATTTAATATTTCTTGTAAATGTTAGTAAAATTTCCTTTGCTTCTCTAAACCTTCTAGGTATTAGTACAATTCCTTCATAAGCTATCAAAGAATCTCTACCCCAGTCTAAAAACCATGGATATCCAGCAATTATTGTATAAAGTGCAAATGCTGGCCTATATACTACAAAGTTGTCTGAAGCAATTATATAGTCCCTCATCATTGTTTTATATTTATTTGTATATTCTTTTTTAGTATCTAGTAAATATGAATCATATAAAGTACTTGTTATTCGAATAATTTCCTTATTTATTAATTCCTTGCCATCTAATTCATCTATATTTTCTTCTAACGAACATATAAATGTTATAAATTTTTCTTCATTTGCTCTTAATTTTATCTCAAAAACTCCTGGTACAGATAAGTTTTCTTCTGCACCTTGCCCTCTTTTTTCTTCTTCTATGTAATACATATTATTAAATGTATCATTATAATGTTCTACATATTTTCCCTCTGATGTTCTCATATATATTGGATTTTGCTCTTGATTATTTATAATTACTTTAACTTTTGTATCTTTAATATGTTGTTTTAATTCGAATTTTGCATTTGGAGTCGTAGCATGAAAATCTCTAAAATTAATTATAGGTGCAATTTTAAACTTTGTTCTCTTATCATTGTTTTTTATATTATAAAGAACACATACTGTATTTTTTCCATGATCCATACATATATATTTTTTAATAAGTGCGCCATCTACTTCATAAGTATATATTGGTATATATTCTTTTTCAAATGATACTAAATGTTTATATCCTTTTGAAATATAATTTTTTCCTATGTTTGAATATATTGTATATTCTTTTCCACCACTTTCAAAACTTTCATCCACTTTAGATAATATTAAACACCTATTTTCCGGTGGATTTAGTGGAGCAACTAATAGTCCATGATATTTTCTAGTATTTATTCCTAAAATACTAGAACTACTATATCCTCCAATTCCATTTGTAACAATCCAGTCTTGTTTTAATGCCTTTTCAAATTCTATTTTTTCATACTTCATTTGTGTGTCCCCTGTTCTTATGTTTTATTTTCTACTTCTTTGTTTTTTTATCTCATTAAGAAATTGCTTTTTTTCTTCTTGTTCTAGTTTTTGTCTTGCTTTTAATTTTTCATCTGATTCTTGAATCGAATCTATTCTTTCTTGATATTTTTCAAAGAACTTACTTTTTCCTCTTTCTTTTTTCTTTTTAGTTTTTCTCATGTTGTCATTTTTCTTTTTTTGCTTTAAAGATTTTTTAGCTTCTTTAAGTCTATCATTTAACAAAACATATTTTGTATCATTTTGCATATCTTTGAATTTCAAATCATCACATATTAATTGAATTATTGAAGCTGCAATTGCATCAGGGTTATGACGTATTCTATCTCCTATTACATAAGATAAATCTCTTTGCATTAAATACACATCTTGTTCTTTTGCTTTTGCAGTGTCTATTTGTACTAACTCTTGTCCTTGCATATTATATTTTCTTATATATTCAGGTATTAATTCTCCAGTATCATAAATACAATATTTTATAACTCCTTTACCAGCATGTTCATTTATTGCTTTAATATGGTCTGATAATGTATAGTTATCAGTTTGTCCAGCTGTAGTCATTATATTGCTAACATATATTTTAAAAGCTTTGCTCTCTTTAATAGCTTTTGCAACACCATTTACCAAAAGGTTCGGTATAACATTTGTATATAAACTTCCTGGTCCAATTACTATTGCATCTGCCTCTTCAATTGCTTCTAATACACCTGGAGCCACTTTACAGTTTGTTGGGTTTATGAATATACGGCTTATCTTGCTTGTTTTTGAGTTAACAACTTCTGGTATTTTATCTCTACTTTCTATCACTGTTCCATCTTCTAGTTCAGCACATATTTGTATAGGTTCAAGGGTAACAGGAAGAACTCTACCTGTAATATTCAATACATTTTTAGTCTGCTCTATAGATTTTGCAAAATCTCCATAAATTTCTTTCATCCCTAATAAATATATATCTCCAAATGATAGGTTTTTTAGTCTTCCTTTTGAAAATTGTATATTCATAACCTTTTCCATTGTCTCTTCATCTTTTGAAAGTGCAACTAAGCTCTCTTTTATATCGTCAAGTGGCATTGTTTCTAATGTTTTTCTTGACTCTGGAACAATTTCACCATAGTCTGAGACAGTTACAATTGCTGTTAAGTTATCTGTGTAATTTTTTAATCCTTTTAAAACAGAGTTTAGACCTGTTCCTCCACCAATAGCAACTATTTTAGGTCCTTGATCATATATTTTTTTATTATATATTAAGCTATTAACTTTTGTATTTTCATCTTCAATTCTATTATCTGTTTCTTGTACTAGTAATTCAAGAGTTCTTTTTTGCATGTGTATCATTCCAAGAATCACAGCAACAAATCCTACAACAAAGCATGCTACAATTTTAGCTAAAGGCCAAAAATCCAATCTTTCAGCCGTTAAAATACTAGCCATTCCATAACAAGCTGATATAATTCCTATCAATATAAGTGCTATCCATCTTTTCATTTTAGCACCATTTCTAAACCATCCAAAAAAACCTTTCATTATTAAATACCTTCTCCTAACAATTCAATTTCTAGTTCTATCTCTTTTCCTGTTTTCTCCAATACTACTTGTTTAATATGGTTAACAACATTTAATACATCCTTTGCAGTTGCATTTCCAATATTAATAACAAAACCAGCATGTAATGTAGATACTTGTGCTCCGCCAGATGTATAGCCTTTTAGTCCGCATTCATCAATTAATTTTGCTGTAATAAAGTCACTACCTCTTTTAAAGGTACTTCCTGCTGATGGAAAATTCAAAGGTTGTTTTTCTTTTCTACTATTTGCGTATTCATCCATCTTTTCTTTTATTTCTTGTATTTTTCCATATCCTAATTTCAACTTTGCTTTTATAATTATCTCTTTTGATTCTGTAAAACGAGTATGTCTGTATGAAAAATTGCATTCACTATTATTAATAGTCTGAATTTGTCCTTTTTCATTTAATATAGTTACTTCTTCTACAATATCTTTGAATTCTCCTCCATAGGCTCCAGCATTCATTCTTATCGCTCCTCCTATGCTTCCAGGAATTCCAGCTGCAAATTCAAATCCAGCCACACCTTGCTTTAATAAGATTTGTGCGAGGGTTCCTAGCATTACACCCGAATCAACTTCAACTATTGCTAATTCTTCTTTTTTGGTTACATTAATTTCCTTTAGTCCTATTTTTAATGTAATTCCTCTTATTCCGCTATCTGAAACAAGCACATTGCTTCCATTTCCAACAATTGTAAGTGGAATTTTGTTTTTCTGAGAAAAACTTACAATATATTCTATGTCCTCTATACTATTAGCTACTATAAAAACGTCTGCACTACCTCCAATTTTAAAATTAGTATGACCTTTCATTGATTCATCTATTTTTACAATACTATCTTTTAAATCTTTTGTTAGTAATTCATAGATCTCTTTTTTTTCCAAGAGCTAATCCTCCTATTTTCTATTTTTCATTTCTAAATTCTATCATTTTTGTATATATATTACAAGATATATTTTTTAAAAAAATATATTCGAATTTGTTAAAAGTTTATTAAATATATTGCAAAATTTGTATAATATTGTATAATAAACTTATATTGATATAAGGAGGAATTATTATGTTCTGTAAACAATGTGGAAAGCCAATTGATGATGGTCAAGAACTTTGCGAAGATTGCAGCAAAACAATCAATGAAAATCCAATAAATGAAACTTCAACATCAGAAAGTGTTAATAGTGAAAATGTTAATAATACATCTTCTTCAACTGTTGGAAAATCAAGACTACTTGCAGGTTTATTAGGTATATTTTTAGGTACTTTCGGAGTTCATAATTTCTATTTAGGATATACTGGAAAAGCCATTGCTCAATTATTAATATCTCTTTTAAGTTGTGGAATTTTAGCTTTTGCTTCTGGAATTTGGGGACTTGTTGAAGGCATTATGATATTATCAGGAAGCATTACAGTTGATGGTAATGGAAATGAATTAAAGGACTAAATTAAATGAATAGAATAAAAAATTTTATTATAATAATAATATTAATAATTTTTTTATACATAATAGCTATTCTACCAGTAACTTGCATCTTTAAGTCAGTTACTGGTATTTTATGTCCTGCATGCGGAATGACACGAGCTTTTTGGTCTATAATGAATTTTAATTTTTTACAAGCAACTTACTTTAACATTTTAAGTATTCCATTATTTATTTTTATATTTTATTTTATAATAAGATTAATTATAGACTTAATTGCAAACACTTTTATTTTCATTCCTAACTTAATAGCTTTTTTAGGAAGGCATTATTGGTTATTCCTTCTACTTTTATTTATTAGCTTTATATTTAATAACTTAAAAATATATATTTAATATGTTTTTACATACAAAAAAACTAATTGAATATTACTTTACAATTAGTTTTTTTATTATATATATTACATAATACAAATCAAATTTGGCTACTTTAAACATGTATGATTTTAAAACTCAAATTTATTACAAAGCAACTTTTCTTATTAAATAAATGTAAATACAAAGAAACTAAGTGATGTAGCTGCTGATATTACAACAGAGCCAACTTCCAAAGCTCTTGATTCTTTACCTTTTGTTTCTTCTTTTTTATCTTTGCTTGATGTACTTTTATCCCATGCTGATACCACAGCTATTATGGCAGCTAAAATAGCAACTGCAAATGATGGTATTGTTAGTTGTGAATAAAAAGACATTATAGCTGCTACTATACTTACTACAAAAGCGACTATTCCTAACATATATTTTCCTCCTTCTTTTGTATATATTTACTTGAATTATATCATTACAATTTTACTTTGGCAATGTTTTTTAATATTTTTTATTTTATATAGCAATATTTTTCTTTTTTTCCTTCAAAAGGTTGAAATTACAAGCTTTTTGCGTTATAATAGATATGTAGTTTAAAAATAAAGGAGTTTATTATAATGAAAAGAAAAATATTTAGTAGTTTAATTTTATTTATCTCATTACTTATAATTTGTAACCTTTCATTTGCAGCAACAGTAAGTGCAAGCAAAACAACAATGGAGGTTGTTGACAGAAGTATTTGTGAAATTAATATAAAAGACTTAGGACATTTTCAAAAAGAACTTACAGAATTTCATTCAAATTCTAAAGATGTAGTTCTAACATTAACAGTTGAGAATACTGCTACTCAAGAAACTGTTTCTAAACCAGTTGAAATTTTCTTAGTTTTAGATAATTCTAAAAGTATGACAGAATCTTATCAAAATAAAGCTAAAAATCAATATGTTATTGAAGCAGCAACTAAGTTTACTGAAAATTTATTCAATCATTTTAAAAATATAAAAATCGGTGTTGTTGGATTTTCAAGCGAAAATTATACAACAACTTATCGTGAAGGAACTTTAAATGATGCAAAATTACTTTTAAGCTTATCTAATTCAAAAGATGATGTATTAGCATCAATTAATAGTTATACTGAAAATGGTGGTCCTCGTACCAATATTGAGGCTGGACTTAGCGTTGCTGAATCAAGCTTTAGTAATAGCTCTGAATCTGAAAAATATATTGTTTTAATATCAGATGGTGTTCCTAACCTATCTTTAGATACAGAACATACAATGACATACTCTGGAGTAAACGCAACTAATACAAAAAATAAATTAAAAGATTTAGAATCAAAGGGATATTCTATCTTTTCTATTTTAATGGGGTCAGATGATAGTAAATTAGAAAACCCAGAAGCGCCAATAGTAGAAAGTACAGGAAAACATTTAACTTATGGCGAACTTGCTGAAGAAGTATTTGGAACAGTTACCTCTCCAACAGCTGGTAAATTCTATTATATAGATTATGAAGATTTATTTTCTACAATAAATAATGATATTTATCAAAATATCACTGTAACTAAAGATAATTCATTAAAGAATATTGTTATAAAAGATTATTTTCCAAGAGAAATTCTTGAGAACTTTAATTTTGAATATGTAAAATCTCCTAACATTGGTAAAGTTTCTGCAGATGTAGATCCTTCAGACAATAGTATTACATGGGAAATTGAATTATTAAAAGAAGGCGAAGTTGCAACATTAAGCTATAAATTAACTTTAAAAGATGAATACAATGAAGAAATTGTTAAAAAGATACTTCCAACAAACGAAAAGGTCGATATTGATTTTGAGACTAGAGACGGAAAAGACAAAGAATCATCTGATGTTTCACCTAAAATAAGATTATTAGTTGAAGAAGTTCCTGATAATACAATATCAGATAAGCCTATTCCACAAACAGGTATCTACAATGTAATATCTACAATTTCAGTAATTCTTATTATCTCAATTTTATTTAATGTTATAAGATTTCAAAAATTAAAAAATAAAAATAAAAGATAATAAATAAAAAATAAAGTATCTAGTACATGCTAGATACTTTATTTTTTGGTTGGGGTACTGTGATTCGAACACAGGAATGTCGGAGTCAGAGTCCGATGCCTTACCGCTTGGCGATACCCCAGAATATTTATGTAGTAGTGTGAAAAATACCTTTGGTATTTTTCACACTAAGTAACATTATTTTATAGCTTTACGACCTCTAAATACTGCAACATCTCCTAATTCTGCTTCAATATTTAATAGTCTGTTATATTTAGCAACTCTATCTGTTCTGCATGGTGCACCAGTTTTAATTTGTCCTGCATTTGTTGCAACTGCAACATCAGCTAATGTTGTATCTTCTGTTTCACCACTTCTATGTGATACAACTGCAGTATATCCGTTTCTCTTTGCAAGTTCAATTGCATCTAATGTTTCTGTTAATGTTCCAATTTGGTTTAGTTTAATTAATATACTATTTGCTGTATTGTTGTCAATTCCTTTTTGTAATCTCTTCATATTTGTTACAAATAGGTCATCACCTACTAATTGAATTTTGTTTCCAATACGTTCAGTTAGTTTTTTCCAGCTTTCCCAATCTTCTTCTGCTAATCCATCTTCAATTGAGATTATAGGATATTTTTCTGCTAATTCAACTATAAAGTCTATCATTTGATCTTTTGTTTTAAATTCATCTGTTTTCCAGAAGTAGTATCCATCTTTTCCTATTTTTTTAGCTTCATCAAACATTTCTGTTGCTGCAACGTCTAATGCTAAGCATACATCTTCTCCTGGTTTATATCCAGCTTGTTTGATTGCTTCTATAATTAATTCTACTGCTTCTTCTTCGCTTCCTAGGTTTGGAGCAAATCCGCCTTCATCTCCAACACCTGTTGAATATCCTTTTGATTTTAATACTTTCTTTAAGTTATGGTATACTTCTACACCCATTCTCATACATTCACTAAATGTTTTAGCTCCAACTGGCATAATCATAAATTCTTGTACACTTAAAGAACTGTCAGCATGTTTTCCACCATTCATAATGTTCATCATTGGAACTGGTAATTCTTTTGCATTTACTCCACCTATATAGTTATATAAGCTCATTCCTAATGAAGCTGCAGCTGCTTTTGCTACTGCTAAAGAAACACCAAGCATAGCATTTGCGCCTAATTTACCCTTGTTTTCTGTTCCATCAAGCTTAATCATTGTAGCATCTATTTTAGCTTGTTCATATATGTTCATTCCTTCGATTTCTTTGCTAATAACTTCATTTACATTTTCTACTGCTTTTAATACACCTTTTCCTAAGTATCTTTCTTTGTCTCCATCTCTTAATTCAACTGCTTCAAAACTTCCTGTTGACGCTCCTGATGGAACCATAGCAACTCCTGAGAATCCTCCTTCTGTTACAACCTCAACTTGTACAGTTGGATTTCCTCTTGAATCTAGTACTTCTAGAGCTCTTACACTTTCAATTTCTAAATAATCTTTCATGATTATACTTCCTTTCTTTTTGTTATTTTTCAATAAGATTTTCGCCTGTCATTTCATCAGGTTTTTCTAATCCTATAATGTTTAACATTGTTGGTGCTAAATCTGCAAGTTTTCCTTCTTTTAATTTTACTCCTTGCATACCTATTAAAACTAATGGAACTGGATTTGTAGTATGTGCTGTATGTGGCTCTCCAGTTTTATAATCTATCATTTGTTCAGCATTTCCATGGTCGGCTGTCATTAAAATTACACCTTGTTTTTCTTCCATTGCTTTAACAACTCTTTCCACACATCCATCTATTGTTTCAATAGCCTTAATAGTAGCTTCTAAATTTCCAGTATGACCTACCATATCTGGGTTAGCATAATTTAATATAATACAATTATATTTATCTGAATTTATCGCTTTAACAACTTTATCTGTTACTTCTATAGCACTCATTTCAGGTTTTAAGTCATAAGTTTGAACTTTAGGAGATGGTATTAAAATTCTATCTTCTCCTTTATATTGTTTTTCTGCCCCTCCATTGAAGAAGAATGTAACATGTGCATATTTTTCTGTTTCTGCAATTCTAAGTTGTGTTAGTCCTTTTTTAGAAACATACTCTCCAAATGTATTGACAAGTGCTTCTGGTTTAAACGCAACTTGAACATTTGGTATTGTTTCATCATATTGAGTAAAACATACATAATATAAATCTAATGGTTTTACCTCAAATCCATCGAATTCTGGATCTACTAAGCTTCTTGTTATTTCTCTTGCTCTATCAGGTCTAAAATTAAAGAATATAACTGAGTCATTATTATTAATTGTAGCAATTGGATCATCGCCATTGCATATAACAGTTGGTTCTACAAATTCATCAAATACCTCTTTTTGATATGAAGCTTCAATTGCAGAAATAGCTGATGTAGCTTTTTCTCCTTCTCCATATACAAGTGCTTTGTAACCTTTTTCTACTCTGTCCCATCTTTTGTCTCTATCCATACTATAGAATCTACCAGAAATAGTTGCTATTTTTCCTACACCTTTTTCTTTCATTTTTTCTTCAAGTTGTAGAATATAACTTTCTCCCGAAGCTGGTGGAGTATCTCTTCCATCTAAGAAACAGTGTACATACACATCTTCAAAGTCTTTTCTTTTTGCTAATTCTAGTAATGCATATAGATGTCTAATATGACTATGAACACCACCATCTGAAAGCAATCCCATAATATGAAGTTTAGAATTATGTCTCTTGCAATTATCTATTGCTGATGTTAATTCTTTAATACTAAAGAATTCCCCTTCTTCAATTGATTTTGTAATACGAGTTAAGTCTTGATATACTATTCTTCCTGCACCAATATTAGTATGTCCAACCTCTGAATTTCCCATTTGTCCTTCTGGCAATCCAACAGCCAATCCACTTGTATGAATTTGAGTTGTTGGCCATGTTTTCATTAGTTTATCAATATTAGGTGTATTAGCTAGTTTTACTGCATTTCCCTTTTCGTTTTCATTTATTCCAAATCCATCTAATATCATTAGCATTATTGGTTTTCTGTCCATTATTTTTCTCCATTTCTTTTAGATTGATACTATTTTTGCAAATTCATCTACTTTTAAACTTGCACCTCCAACAAGACCTCCGTCTATATCGGACATTGAAAATAGTTCACTGCAATTTTCAGACTTAACACTACCACCATATAATATGATAATGTTTTCCGAAATTGTTTTTCCAAAATCTTTTTCAATTTGTTTTCTTATTGATTTTATTGCATTATTTGCATCTTCAGCTGTAGCAGTTTTTCCTGTTCCTATTGCCCATATTGGTTCATAAGCAATCATTACATTCTGTAGTTGATTTTCATTTAGCCCTTCTAATGCTAAATGAGTTTGATTTGTTATAATTTCTTCTTGTTTACCACTTTCTCTTTGATCTAATGTTTCACCTACACAAATTATTGGTTTTAATCCATTTAATAATGCAGATTTTACCTTTTTATTTACAGTTTCATCTGTTTCTGCAAAATATTGTCTTCTTTCAGAATGACCTATAATTACATATTCAACTCCAATACATTTTAGCATTTGTCCAGAAATTTCCCCTGTATATGCGCCTTTTTCTTCCCAATGCATATTTTGAGCTCCAATTTTTATATTGGTATCTTGTGCAGTTAGTAATCCATACATTAAATCGGTATATGGCATACATAATATAACTTCAGCTTTTGAGTTTTTTGCAACTGGTGTTAATTTTTCAATAAAATCAATTGCTTCATTAGGAAGCATATTCATTTTCCAATTTCCAGCAACAACTTTTCTCCTCATTTTGTTTCCGCCTTTCCTAGTCTGTAATTTGTTGTTCAACACTTTTAAGAGTTCCACTTTCTTTTGCATTATTTTGTTGCTTTGTATTATTATTTAATGCTGCAATTCCAGGTAATGTCTTACCTTCTAAAAATTCTAGTGAAGCTCCTCCTCCTGTTGACAAGTATATATTACTAAATTGTTTTACATCTGCACCATTTTGTTTAGCAGCTTTCTTAATTTTTTGTATAGCTGCAACTGAATCTCCTCCTCCAATTACGCATTTAGCATTAGTGTGAGAGATAAATGTTGCAATTTTTTGTGTTCCTTGTGCAAATTCTGGTACCTCTGTATATCCCAAAGGGCCATTCCACACAACAGTTTTTGCACCTTCAAGTCTATCAGCAAAATATGTTAATGTAGTATCTCCTACATCTAATATTTGCCATCCTTCTAAGCTTTCTCCTTTTCCTTCTTCAACTTCTTTTTCTGTAAGCAATTTTGCTTTTTTATGTTCTGAGTTTTCAATTAGTTCTGGTGTCAACTCTGTACCTTCTGGTATTTTTGCAACACGTACATCTTTTGGAAGTACTATTTCAACACATTTTTCAAAAGCCTTTTTCATAATTTCCTTAGCAACTTCAATTTTATCTGCTTCATATTTAGATGAGCCTATGTCGTATCCTTTTGCTTTTAAAAATGTATTTGCCATTGCTCCGCCAATCTCTATTGTTTGAACTTTATCCATTAAATTTTCAATAACTCCAATTTTATCAGATACTTTTGCTCCTCCCAAAATTGCTACAAATGGTTTTTCTGGATTTTCAAGTACTGCACCTAATTTTTCAATTTCTCTTTCCATTAAAAGTCCTGCAACAGCTTCATCTACATGATGTGCCACTCCTTCTGTTGATGCATGTGCTCTATGAGCTGTTCCAAACGCATCATTAACATACACTCCATCATTTCCAATTAATTCAGATAGTTCGATAGCTAAGCTATCATCATTTTGCTCTTCTCTAGGATCAAAACGAACATTTTCAAGAAGCCCTGCTTCTCCTTCTTGTAATCTATTTGCCATGTCTTTTGCACTTGGGCCAGTTACGTCTTCTGCACATTTTACTTCTTTTCCTAATTCTTGTGATAATTTTTTTGCAACAGGTGTCAATGAGTATTTTTCATTAACTTCTCCCTTTGGTCTTCCTAAATGTGAACAAAGTACTACTTTAGCACCATTTTCTAATAAATATTTTATTGTAGGAAGTGCTGCTCTAATTCTTGTATCATCTGCAATTTCTCCATCCTTTATTGGAACGTTAAAATCACAACGTACTAATACCTTCTTTCCTTTTACATCTATATCACGTACTGTTTTTTTCTCCATTTTTTCACCTTCTATATTAAATTTTCAAACATGATTTATAGTAGTAATATGGATATTAGTACCATATTACTACTATTTTTAAATTATTTATTAGCAATATATATAACAAGATCAACTAATTTGTTTGAATATCCCCATTCATTGTCATACCATGCTACTAATTTTACAAAGCTATCTGTTAATGCAATTCCTGCTGTACTATCAAAAATACATGTATGTTCATCATGTATAAAGTCTGATGAAACTACTGGGTCTGATACATATTCTACTATACCTTTCATTTCATTTTCAGATGCTCTTTTTACAGCTTCGCATATTTCTTCATAAGAAGCAGGTTTTTCTAAGTTACATGTTAAATCTACAACTGAAACATCAACTGTTGGTACTCTGAATGACATACCTGTTAATTTTCCATTTAATGTAGGAATTACTTTTCCAACTGCTTTAGCAGCACCTGTTGATGATGGAATAATATTATAACTTGCTGCTCTTCCACCTCTCCAATCTTTTTTAGAAGCTCCATCAACTGTTTTTTGAGTAGCTGTAATACTATGAACTGTTGTCATTAATCCGTCTTTAATTCCAAAGTTATCATTTATAATTTTAGCAAGTGGTGCTAGACAGTTTGTTGTACATGATGCATTTGAGATAATGTTCATGTCTGGTGTATATGTTTCATTGTTTACTCCCATAACAAACATTGGTGCATCTTTAGATGGTGCAGATATAATAACTTTTTTTGCACCAGCTTCTAAGTGTGCATTTGCTTTTTCAGTAGTAGTAAATACTCCTGAACATTCTAATATATATTCAGCTCCAACTTCTCCCCATGGTATGTTTTTAGGATCTATTTCATTATATACACTTATTTTTTTTCCATTTACTACTAGTTTTCCATCTTTTTCGTAAACTTCTCCTTCAAATTTTCCATGTATTGTGTCATATTTCATCATATATGCCATATAATCAGCTGTTATAAATGGATCATTTATTGCAACAACCTCAACATTTTCTTTATTTAGTGCTGCTTGTAATGATAAATTTCCGATTCTTCCGAAACCATTAATTCCTAATTTTATTGACATAAATTTCCTCCTTTTAGATGTTCTTTACATCTTATTTTATTTTAATATATTTAGTATATCCTAAACAATGTAATTTTATATCAAAAAAGAATACTTTTCAAGTATTCTTAGGTAAATTTTCGTCAAAAAATAAATAAAAACTTATTGAGTATTGTCAATAAGTTTTTATTTATAATTACTATAATGTAATGTTGTCTATAATTTCAATCTCTTGGAACCAAAAATCATGGTTAAGTTCTTGATGCCAGAAGTCATGTACTTCTTTGAATACTTTTTCTTGTTTTGGTGTTAATTCAAATGTTACTTCTTGAAATAAGAAGTTTTTAATTTTTGTCCAAGTATTGATTTCAGCTGGAACTTCAGTTCTTACTTCATTATTATTTAACTCTTCCATTGTTATTCCTCCTTTGTGAACCTCATATATTACTTTTTTCATATTATTTATACTATAAAACCATTAAATAATCAAGCTTTTTTATGTTACGTTTTTGTTACAAAAACATTACAGTATAATTACATTATATTTCCATTTGGCTTCCTAAGAAACTAGCTGCCGATTGAGCAACTTTTTGCTCTACCTCACTCATCTTTGTATTATTATCTTTTGATAATAATATTACCGTTCCAATTACATCTCCATCTGAAATAATTGGATATACAACTTGTGAATTATATCTTCTTTCTTTATTTTCGTTTTTAGTAATTGGTATAGCTAAGTCATTATTTTCCTTACTTGTATATTTTTCTTTGTCATCCATCAATTTTTCTAATTCTGTACTTATATTTTGCTCTAGTAATTCCTTCTTTGCTCCACCAGATACTGCAATCACAGTGTCTTTGTCTGTAATACAAGCTATATGTCCTGTTGTTTTTGCTAATGTTTCTGCATATCCTGTTGCAAATTCAGTTAATTCACCTATTGGAGAATATTTTTTTAAAATAACTTCTCCTTCTTTATCCGTAAATATTTCAAGTGGATCTCCCTCTTTTATTCTCAAAGTTTTTCTAATTTCTTTTGGAATAACAACCCTACCCAAATCATCAATTCGTCTAACTACGCCCGTTGCTTTCAAAACACTACCTCCTTTTAAATTTAAAGCTTTTGCTTTTTCAATACAAAAATTTTTAATTATTCTTAGTATTGCTTTAAAAGGAAATTTTTATACATTTTTTAATTCAGGTTACACAGATTCTTTTTTGTCAATATTTAAAATATCTCTTTTTTCAGGTTCATAACTTTTTAATATGTTTCCCAATTCGTTAGAGAAATCTTGTAATAATACTATTTTTATACTTGGAAGTTTACCATCAATATAATCATCTATAATATGTTTTAGTTTTTTAATATTGGGCATTTCTTCTGAAATATCTTCTTTAAACCTTTTTGCTCTATCAGATAATTTTTCTTTTATAGTTACAATATCTTCATTGCTTGCACATGAAATTCTTTGGAATGTTTGAAATGCGTCATAATACTTAAATATTGGTATATTCATACATTCTTTATCAAACTTATCATAAAACATTTCCATTTTCATTGGAATATATTTAAATATCTCTTCTGCTTTTTCATTATACATTTTTGTTTTTAATTGCATATTTATTTCATTAAAATGTTTTAATATTTCCTCCATATCTGGTTCAAATTCATCTTCTATAGCTACCTGTGATAGTTCTTCTTCTACATTATCACAGTATGTAGAAGTTAAAGATGAAATATTCATTCCATTAAAAAATACTGATTTTATTGTTCTCATGTCATAATCAATCAAGTTCTTTTTTATAAAATAAGCAAAGTATGAGAATAGTTTTACAATTTGTATTATTTCTATTTTTCCATTTTTTACATAGTCTACAGTTTCATCTATAACAGTATCAAATTGATCATCTGGTATTTTCCAGTATTCTTCTGTAAGAAGTCTTTTGTATCCAGGTAATTGTTTTGTATCCACAGTATCACGTATTACTTCCATGTTTTCTTTAAATATTTTCATATCAAAAATACGAGTACGTACATATTTTTCGATAAATTTAAAGAAACGATATTCTGCTTTAAAGTTATAATAGTAGTTATTATCAAATTCTTTAATATAGAATTGTCTATTATCCATAAATACCCTTGAAGATACTAAGACTGATTTGTATTCTTCATTACTATTAATATTTACAAATTTGTCTTTAGTAATTTTTCCAGCTTTAATTTCAAAAGATATAGCAATTGTAAATATCAGCATTGTTTGTAATACTCTATGATTTGTATTTGGATATGATTTTGTAACTGCATCAAATATCTTTTTAAAATTGTTTAACGCATGCTTTAAAATACGTAAGTTTCTGGTTCCACTTTTATTAAATGTAGAAGTAATTAAATTTGTATTTTCTCTCAGGAATCTTATTAAATCAGCATCATTTTCGTATCTCATTAAAAGTCCGTTAATGATATAATTAAATTCTGGAGCATACTCAAATGTTTCTCCAACAAGTTTTTCCTTTATTCTTTCATAATCATTTGCCTTATCAAAAACATATTCAATAGTATCTCGTATTCTTTCAACCATTGGCTTATCTGTTTTTATATTTAATTTATTTTCTTTATCCAATAAATAAGTGGCAATAAATGTTTTCATTTCCAAATTACTGTTTTTTAATTTTGTTGATAATTCTTTTTCATTACAAATGATTATAGTTTTTATATTATCATGTTCAACAAAGTTATTAATATATCCTAAAATGTCAATAACGTCTACATTGGCTCTTTCCAAGTCATCAAAGCAAAGTACTTTATCATCTGTTGAAAAGAACTGTGCATAATCTACTCTATCTCCATTTTGTGTAACACCAAAAAAATTCGCCATGTCTAGCCCTGTTTTAGCATATTCAGGTATACTTCCTGACCCATTAGAATTCATAAATTTTTTCAAATTTTTATTCATCAATTGAGTAGTTTCAATAAATATTTTCTTACTTATTTCTTCCAAATTTGATATTCCATACAAAGACATATATATAGGTGTAAGTCTTTTTCCATTTACTTGCATTGCCTCAATTTTAGGCTTTATTTTATGATTCCAAAAGTATGTTTTTCCGCTTCCCCATTCACCATTAATCATAATTGCATAGTCTGTATATTCTGCTCTAATATAGTCCAAAATGCTTTCTACTAAGTCTTCCATCTATTTCAATCCTTTCTTAATCTATTTTTTGTGTTTTATTATAGTCTTTAGCAATAGTCATAACGCCAATTTTATTGGTATTAGCCTTTTTTAATGTTTTTGCGCATTCATTACAAGTTGCTCCTGTAGTATACACATCATCAAAAATCAAAACATTCTTTCCTTTTATTATTTTATTATTTCTTAGTTTATATACATCCTTAACATTTTCAACTCTTTGCTGTTTTGTCAATTTACTTTGTGTATTATTTTCTTTATATTTTATTAATATATCTTCTTTTAGTGTCAATGATTCAATGTTTTCAGTTATTAACCTTGCTATCAATTGTGTTTGGTTATATCCTCTTTCTTTTATTTTTTTATATGTCATAGGAACTGGAATTATTATATCATATTTTTTTAAAAATCCACATATTTTTTTATTTTTCACAAAAAATTCAAAAAACATCTTGCTCAAATATGCTTTATTATTAAATTTATATTGAATTATTTTATCTCTTATTATTGAATCATACTTAAAGACAAAAGCATGTTCATCAAAATATTTTGTTCTATCTTTTTCGTAATCTATAATTTGATTAACAAATAATTCCGACGTTTTCAATTTTCTTTCACACTTTTCACATAAAAAATTGTTTTCAATTTTCTTACATATTCCACAAGACTTTGGATAAATAAAAAAGAGCAAATCATCTAAAAAGTTCATATAAACCTCCTAAAATATTGCCCCCAATATATAATTATTAATTAATTTGTTTTATGTCCCATGTTAAATCTAAATAGTTTGTTATTTTGCTTGTTTGTCCAAATAAAATATCCATCATTTGTGAAGTATCATTCATTTCATCTACAATGTGTTTTTCAATTCTATCTGTTTTTACATCTAGCTTATCTGCTTTTTCTTCTAGTCCATCGAATTTTGTTTCTAGTTTATCTACTTTTCCTTCTAGTCCATCAAATTTTGTTTCTAGTTTATCTACTTTTTCTTCTAGTCTATCGAATTTTGTTTCTAGTTTATCTACTTTTTCTTCTAGTCCATCGAATTTTGTTTCTAGTTTATCTACTTTTCCTTCTAGTCCATCGAATTTTGTTTCTAGTTTATCTACTTTTTCTTCTAGTCCATCGAATTTTGTTTCTAGTTTATCTACTTTTCCTTCTAGTCCGTCAAATTTTGTTTCTAGTTTATCTACTTTTCCTTCTAGTCTATCAAATTTTGTTTCTAGTTTATCTACTTTTCCTTCTAGTCTATCGAATTTTGTTTCTAGTTTATCTACTTTTTCTTCTAGTCCATTTATTGCTGTTCCTGTTTCTTCTTTAAATTCTTTTAAATCGTTTTTTAGTTCTTTTATTGCTTTTTTATTTTCTGTTTCTGATCTTTTAACTACATTAAGTATTTCTAATAACAACTCTTCTTGCATAGGGGCTCACCTCCTTCTTACGGTATTTTTGTACCCCCTATGGTAATAGTTTATATTATATTAATATATAAGTCAATATAGAACTATAGATTTCTTAATTTAAATTCTAAGCCTGTATTTCTTTTTTTACTATCTGCATTTTGCGTCATAAATTCTATAATATTAGGATTTCCAATTAAAATAAGTAATTTTTTTGCTCTTGTCATTGCAGTGTATAGTAATGTACGAGTAAGTAGCATTGGTGCAGCTTGTACAATTGGCATAATAACTACATCAAACTCACTTCCGTTGAGCCTTATGTACAGTAATGCAGTATGAATGTTCTATTTGCTCAAGTTCATCAAAGTTATACCATACTAATTTATCGTCATCAAACTTAATTTTTACCTTTTTCTCTACTTCATCTATATTTAGTATTGTTCCATATTCTCCATTAAATACTCCTTTCCCCATTTCAAGTGTAGGTTCTCTTTTCTCCCAATAAATATCATAATTATTTTTTATTTGCATTATTCTGTCACCTTCACGGAACACGGAATCTATATACTTTCTTTCGTTTTTTTCTTCTGATTCCGGGTTTATGGCTTGTTGCAAACTTTTATTTAATTCTTTAGTTCCAAGCTCTCCTTTTTTAGTTGGACTAATTACTTGTATGTTTTGGGCAAAAGTATAGTTTCCATACCTTTCCAATCTTCCCGTGCATAGTGAAATTACATTCTCTAACACCTTTAATTTATTAGTTTCATTTATAAAGAAAAAATCTTCTATTAATTCTTCATTTTCATTTTGTTCATCTTTACTAAAAATACTAATGCCTTCATTTACCTTATGACTATTTAAAATAATTTTGCTTTTAGCTGCTTGTCTAAAAATTTTGTTCAATGTAATTGTAGTAAGTCTTTCAGATTGTATAATATCTTTTAATACATTTCCTGGTCCAACTGATGGTAATTGATTACTATCTCCAACTAATACAAGCTTAGTTCCTTTATAAATTGCTTGTAATAAATAATTCATTAAAAATATATCAACCATTGATACTTCATCAACAATAATCACATCTGCGTCTAATGGTGCAACTTCTACATTTGGATCTATATTTTGTAACTCATCTGAGCTTGTTTTTCCAATCTCTAATAATCTATGCAAAGTTTTAGCTTCTTCTCCAGTAGCTTCACTCATTCTTTTAGCAGCTCTTCCAGTAGGTGCACAAAGTACAACCTTTTTTTCCTCTTGTTTATACATTTCAATTATTGTTTTTATTATAGTAGTTTTTCCTGTACCCGGTCCACCAGTAATTACACAAACATTATGCTCTTGAACTGCAATTACCGCTTCTCTTTGTTTTTCAGATAATTCTAAATCAGAATGTTTCTCAATTTTCTTTAATTTCTTTTCAAAATTACTAATTTTCTTTACATTTAAATAATTATCTAAAGTTATCAAACTTTCAGCAACATTTTTTTCAGCCATGTAATAATTATATAAATATACCCACTCCTGGTTTTCTCTATCTTCTAATACAATTTCATTTTTTGTTTTCAAAAATATGATATTGTTTTCTATCATCGATTCTGAAACATTTAGTAAATCTTTTACAAACTGAATCAAATTTTCATATAATACTGCACAATGTCCATTATTAGTAGATAATTTAAGTGCATATTTTATACCGCTTCTGATACGTTTATCATTTTCTAAATCCATTCCCATTTTTATAGCAATCTGGTCTATTTGTGTAAAGTTAACCCTAACTGTCAAATCTATTAAAATATATGGATTTTCTTCTATTGTTGTTATTGTATTTGGCCCTAGTTTTTTATATATTTCTTCTGCGCTTTGTGGACCAATTCCGAATTTTTCTAGATAACTAACAATTTGCCATACTTCCCAATTTTCATTAAAGCTTTGCGAAATTTCAATTGCTTTTTCCTCAGTAATTCCTTTTATACAAGATAATTTTTCAGGTTCAAATTTAATAATATTTATTACATCTTTGCCAAAAGTATTAACCATTCTTTTAGCCGTTGCAGGGCCTATCCCTTTGAATTTTCCATTTGCTAAATAATTTTCTATTGAATCTAAATCTTCTGGCATTAACTTTTCAAAAGTCTCAATTTTTAATTGTCTACCATATTCAGGGTGTTCAACAAAATTACCAGTTATTTTTAAACTATCGCCTTTCTCAATAAAAGGAAGATAACCCACAACAGTAGTTTCCTCTTCATCTGTTTCAAATGTTGCAATTGTATAGCTATTTATTTCATTACGATAAATAATATCTCTAATTCTTCCTTTAATCTCCAAAGTTAATACCTCACTATTTTACTGTTTCATATTTATGAAATCATTTTACTCTATCTATTTTATCCTTATTTAAACAGTTTAGCAAGTATTATAACAAAAGTTGCCTTGCAAATATGCACACTCCAAAGTATCTTATCCTTGTAATATAGGTAAAATCTTGGATTTTTCGTGTGCAATAAAAAAATTTAATTTTTTGTATAAAAACTATTGCACTTTGGTATAATGTGTACTATAATAACTTCAGTTTTAAAAATATTCTCCATTAGCTCAGTTGGTAGAGCGCTCGGCTGTTAACCGATA
>FR902204.1:60699-63078 GCA_000437855.1 Clostridium sp. CAG:567
GGTCGTTGGTTCGAGTCCAACATGGAGAGCCAATAAAAGAAGCAGATATTAAAATCTGTTTCTTTTTTATTTTATGCCAACGACCTATCGGTGTTATAGCGAAGCTATTAACTGATGAATAAACGAGCGCTGCCTGTGGCAGATGAAGTCCCTAATTATTCTTATCCTTATACATTTTCATTATATCTTTTATTCCCATTTTAGTTCCATAGTTTAAAATAGCATTTGAATATATCTTTATTGTAACTTTTGCTATTACTAAAATTGTTATAATTAAAACGGCAATTGATATTAAAACATCTGTTGTACTTGCTAATCCCATCATTATTCTAAATGGCATACAAAATGGTGATGAAATTGGAAATATTGAAGCAAATACATTTAAGCTACTTGTTGGATTCATCATTGTAAAATACGACAAGTAAAATCCTATTACTGCAAGCATTGCTACAGGTCCATTAGCTGATTGAATATCTTCAGGTTTGCTTACAGTAGAACCTGTTAATGCATATAATAAAGCATAAGCTAAATATCCTAATATAAAATATATAATAGTAATAATTCCTAAATATGGAGTTATTGCAGATATATCTAATATGCTATTTATTAATTCTGGATCTAAGAATGCTTTAGCACTTATTAGTGCTGTTCCAACTAGTAATATTAATTGTAATAGCCCAACAACACCTATTCCAATGGTTTTGCCTAATACAATTGTTTTTGGAGATGTTGAAGTAACTAGCGTTTCTATAATTTTTGATGTTTTTTCTGTTGTAATAGAACTTGATACTTGATATGCACAAAAATATATAGCATAAAATAATACAATTGAAAGTAACATTATAGCAAATACATTTCCATTTGCTTTCTCTTCTTCAGTTTGCTCTAATTCATAGTCAAAATTTGGAGTGATTGATTGTAATTGACTCTCTGTTAATCCTAATTTACTTATTTGTAAATTAGAATATAATGAATTCATCATAGAAATTATGTCATCTGGAACATTAGCCATCATTGTTGTATTTTTTACTATGTATCTAATCTTTACATTATTATTTGTTTTTTCAACAATTATTGCAGATTTAATTTCATCATTATTTATTTTTTCTTTTATTTCTTCGTATTTTGAATTTGATATTTTTATTTCATATCCTGTATCTACATTTTTTAGGCTTTCAAGTGAACCTTCAAATATATTTTCTTCGTCTACTATAACTAATTTATCGCTAGTATCTTCTCCATTTATTGATTTTAGTATATTTGGAATATTAAATCCAACTACTATCATAATTAGAAAAATAATGGTTGATATTATGAAAGATTTTCTCTTTATCATATCTTTCATTGTAAATTTCATTACTACTAATAAATCCTTCATATTATTCACCTACCTTTTCTATGAAAATGTCATTTAGTGTTGGTTTCATTATTTCAAACTTATTAACTATAACTTCATTTTCTATCAATCTCTTTAATAGTTCATGTGCTTTATTTTCATCACTTATTTTTATAGTGTAATCATTATTAGTTTCATTTTCAATTTCTAACTCTAAATTTTTTATATATTCATTTATGTTCTTATTTGTTTCTATTTTTACTCTATTTGCAGGGTAAGATTCTTTAATTTCTCTTAAATTTCCTTGTAATACTGTTTTCCCTTTATTTAATATCAATATATCACTGCAAAACTCTTCAATCGTTGCCATTTGGTGTGCTGACATTATTACATATTTTCCATTTTTCACTAAGTCAATTATTATATTTTTTAATAATTCTGTATTTACTGGATCTAAACCACTAAAAGGTTCATCAAGCACCACTAGTTCAGGGTTATGTATAACTGCTGTCATAAATTGAATTTTTTGTTGATTTCCTTTTGATAATTTTTCAGCAGGTTGTTGCATGTATTCTTCAACTTTTAATCTTTTAGCCCATTCATTTATTGTCTTATCTGCTTCACTTCTTTTCATTCCTTTTAATTCAGCAAAATACATCAATTGATCATATATTTTAACTTTTGGATATACTCCTCTTTCTTCTGGAAGATAGCCAAAGTTTACAGATTTTCTATCAACTTTTTTACCATTCCATGTAATTTCCCCACTATCTTTTTTTATTATTCCTAATAACATTCTAATTGTTGTTGTCTTTCCAGCACCATTAGTTCCAAGTAATCCAAAAACTCCTGGTTCTTCTAGTGAAAAAGATATATTATCAACTACTTTTTTTCCTGTAAATGTTTTAGATACATTCTTTAGTATTAGTCCCACTATTATTTCCTCCTATTATTCAAAATCTATTTTTATTTTTCCTATTCCGCCACTAATATCAATAAAGTTTTCACCATTTCCAATTTTTTGATTATCAGAAATAGATTTT
>FR902205.1:0-6307 GCA_000437855.1 Clostridium sp. CAG:567
AAATAAGAACTTTTTTAAAGCCGAAAATATTATTTCTATATTATCAATATTAGTAATTGTTATAGGAAGATTTATTTCTGGTGTGCATTGGTTTACTGATATTATTGGAGCAATTTTAATTTCTATTGCTTTATTAAAAGCTTTTTATATATATGTTAAAAGTATTAATAAGTAATACAAATTACAATTTTATAGTTATTGATTTATAGTAATTTACCGAAAAGATTGTCAGTAATGACAGTCTTTTTTGTACGACAAGCAGTTATACAAATAGATTAGTTCAGTGCAACTAATCTATTTTTTATAAGAATTATAAACGAATTAAATGCAATTATTTTTTTATTATTTATTGACATTTAATTATAACTACTATAAAATATAGTAGTATAGTTTGTAGTAGAAAGAAGGGCTTAAATATATGAAAAATTATGACAACTATTTTCTTCCTGTAGATAATATGGAAGAAGCAAAAAGATATTATGAGGAAATATTGGGGTTAAAAAAGAAATTTGATTTTTCTGATAAGGGAATGGTTGCTTATAATATTGGAAATGAAGAACCTGCAATAATTTTAAAAGACAAAAATAAATTTGAGAATTTAAAGCCTACAATATGGTTTGAAGTAGAAGATGTTGCAATCTTCTATAAAGAAATGTTGAATAATGGTATAAAATTTTTGAGTGAGCCTTTTAAAATTGGAACTGGTAATGCAGTCGAGTTTGAAGATCCATTTGGAAATAGACTTGGCGTTACAGATTATATTAAGTAAGGAGTAGAGATTATGTCAAATATAGATTTGGTATTATTAGGACTTATTAAACAAAAATCACAAAGTGCTTATGATATTAAAAAAAATATAGAATATCGTAATATACCAAGATGGGTAAGAATTAGTGAACAGTCTATTTATAAGAAAGTATTACAATTAGAATCAAAAGAATATATTGTTAGCCATAAAGAGAAAGAGGGAAATATGCCAGATAAAGCAGTATATACTATTACTGACAAAGGTAATGATTATTTTAATAGACTTATGAATGATATTTCAAATTATGATGTTAGTCTATATTTGGATTTTAATATTATTATTACGAATTTAGATTTAGTAGATGATGAACAAAAAAAGATTCTTGTTTCTAATATAAAATCAAAGATATTAGAATTAAAAGAATTGCTAAATGAAAGACAATCTCATAGACAACATATTCCTAATGTTGGAAAACAAATGTTCAAACAACAATTAGCATTAGTAGAAACATTAGAAAAGTGGATAATTGATTTTGAGAATAGTTTAAAAGGACAAAATTAGCAAATATTGATTTTAAGTTAAAAGATAAATTTGTAGGGAGGGAAATTCAATGAAAATAATCAACATTGGTATTCTTGCTCATGTAGATGCAGGAAAGACGACTTTAACGGAAAGTCTGCTTTATACAAGTGGAGCGATTTTAGAATTAGGCAGTGTAGATAAGGGAACAACAAGGACAGATACTATGTTTTTAGAACGTCAGCGTGGAATCACAATTCAGGCAGCAGTTACTTCTTTTAATTGGAATGACTACAAAATCAATATTGTAGATACTCCTGGACATACAGATTTTATAACAGAAGTGTATCGTTCCTTATCTGTTCTTGATGGAGCTATTTTAGTAATTTCTGCTAAAGATGGTGTACAAGCACAAACAAGAATACTATTCCATGCACTTCAAAAAATGAATATACCAACAATTATTTTTATAAATAAAATAGATCAGTATGGAATTAACTTAAATAATATTTATCAAAATATCAAAGAAAAACTTTCAAATGATATTATTGTTATGCAAAATGTAACATTAACTCCAGAAATATCAATTAAAAATATCATTGATTTAGATGAATGGGATCCTGTAATTTCCAAAAATGATAAACTTTTAAAAAAATATATTGCAGGAGAAAAATTGACTATACAGGAATTAACGCAGGAAGAATATAGGTGTGTTAAAAAAGGTTCGTTGTTTCCTATATACCATGGAAGTGCTAAAAATAATATAGGAACTCAACAACTCATTGAAGCTATTTCAAATCTTTTTTGTCCTGAAATGAATAAGAATTATTCAGAACTATGTGGAAGAGTTTTTAAAATTGAATATACAGACCATAAGCAAAGATTAGTTTATTTGCGTCTTTACAGTGGAACATTACACTTACGAGATACAATTGTATTGTCAGAAAAAAAGAAAGTGAAACTTACAGAAATATATATTCCTTCAAATGGAGAAATGATACAGACAGAAATAGTTTGTTCTGGAGATATTTTTATAATACCTAACAATACATTAAGATTGAACGATATTATAGGAAATGAAAAGATTTTGCCATGCAATGTATGGAATGACAAGCCTGTACCAATGCTACGAACAAGAATTGAACCGATAAAAATAGAAGAGAGAGAAAAATTATTGGATGCTCTTACAGAAATTGCAGATACTGATCCTCTTTTACGTTATTGTGTTGATACGATAACACATGAAATCGTCATTTCTTTTTTAGGAACAGTGCAGTTAGAAGTTATCTGTTCTCTGTTGATTGAAAAATATCACATAAACATAAGAATCGAAGATCCAACCGTAATTTATTTGGAAAAGCCATTACAAAAGGCAGATTATACTATTCATATTGAAGTACCACCAAATCCATTTTGGGCATCAATTGGATTATCAATAACTCCACTTCCAATTGGCAGTGGAATACAGTACGAAAGCAAAGTTTCACTCGGTTATTTAAATCAAAGTTTCCAAAATGCAGTAAGAGAAGGTATTAATTATGGACTGGAGCAAGGTTTGTATGGCTGGGAAGTAACAGATTGTAAAATATGTTTTGAATATGGTGTTTATTATAGCCCTGTTAGTACTCCCTCGGATTTTCGTTTTCTTGCCCCAATTGTACTTGAACAAACATTGAAAAAAGCGGGAACGCAATTATTAGAGCCATATCTTTCGTTTATACTTTTTACACCACAGGGATACCTTTCTCGTGCATATAATGATGCACAAAAACATTGTGCAATAATTGAAACTAGTCAATCAAAAAATGATGAAATTATTTTTACAGGACATATTCCTGTACGTTGTATTAATGAATATCGTAATACTTTAACTCTATATACAAATGGGCAAGCAGTTTTTTTGACAGAATTAAAAGGTTATCAAATTGCTACTTGTGAACCAGTTATTCAATCACGTAGACCAAATAATCGAATAGATAAAGTACGCCATATGTTTAATAAAAAAGAAAATTAAGTTACTATTCGCTAAATTACAATTTATATAATAGTTCTATAATTTTATAGGGGCGTCAAAATGTCGCCTCTATATTTTTTGAGTATCCCGCTAAAAGTCACGCTTTTAGGCTCTTATTTGGATTCAGGGTGACTCCCTGTTCCTGCAAACTTTAAAAAAGTTTGAAAAAAACGATAAAATTTAAAAAAATGCAACATTTGATAAAATTTTTGGCTTCATATATATAGAAATGTGAGGTGATGAAATTTGAGAAATATGAAAAAGTTTTACTGTATTTCTATATTGTAATTTAAAATAAAAAGAGATAACAATTATCTTTTTAGCATAACATTTATTAATAATGTTATGAAGGAGTTAGGTTGTTTGAAAAATAATTACAATTTTTACGTTGTTAAACTTCACTTTGAAAATCCTCAATGTGCAATAGCACACCTGCGGTTTTCTTGTTTGTTTGCCTAGTAAAAATTTAATTCTTTTCCAAACGTGTAGATTTAACTTCGGGAAGGTAAAATAAATTATGAAACTTACAATAGCAGAAATACAAGGCACGAAGTATGTTCAAATTTATTTGACAGAAGATGAACTCCAGAAAAATGAAACAAAAGATTTAGCTCAAAAGTATAAACAAGAAAAATATAGCGTGGCTATTTTCGTAACTGGAAAAGAGAATTATCCCGAGATTCTTGAAAAAATAATTACGAAACAAGTGGAATTAAATAGAAATGTATGCTAACATGAAAACAAGCAATATCAGGCGAGATTTGGAGGAAAAAATGACAGTTGTACGGATATTGTAGATTGTCTAGAGATGAAGACAAAGAAAACTATGCAAGTATTGAAGAACAGAAAAGAATTATTCAAGACTATGCAATTTCTCGTAATTGGACTATCTCAGACTTCTACATAGATGACAATGTTTCGGGATATACCTTTAACAGACCTGCATTTTCAAAAATGATTGAAAAAGTAAAAGGAGGAAAAATTGATGTAGTCATAGCAAAAGATTTATCAAGAATTGGAAGACATAACGGACGAGTATTAGTTTTACTAGATGAGTTTAAGAATATTCAAAAGAATTTAATATTAGTTTCTGAAATGGGTGGAACTTATGATGTTTTAAATGATAGAGATGATACTATAGGAATTACAACATGGTTTAATGAAAGATATGTTAAAGATTGTTCAAGAAAAACTAGAGACCACATGTATTCTAAACAAAAAACAGGAAGATTAATTATGGGAAATTATTATGGATATATAAAAGATCCAGAGGATATAACAAAGCTATATGTTGATGAAGAACTACGTCCTGTTATAGAATTGATATATAAGCTATATACCGAAGAAGGAATTGGAAGAAAGAAAATTTGCGATATTCTAAATAGTAAATATAATTATCCAACTCCATCAGTTTACTATCAAATGAAACACTTAGAAAGAGGCAGAATATATAAACATCCTGTTCAAAAATTATGGTCCACATATATGGTAAGAAATATTTTAGAGAATGATGTATATTGTGGCACACTTAGAACTCATAAGAAAAAGACTGTATCCATAAGAGGTAAAGCAATAAAGCTTCCAGAGGAAGAACATTTTGTATTTGAAAATCATCATGAAGCAATTATATCTAAAGAGACATTTAATTTAGCTCAAGAAATAAGAAAAAGAAAACTAAATACAAAAAGTACATCAAGTACGAGAAAAAGAAATTATTACTTTTCAGGACTTTGCAGATGTGGTGATTGTGGATTTGGAGTAAGTGGCATAACTATAACTAGAAAACAATCTCAAAAAGGTTATGAATGTTCACAATATAGAACTTATGGTAAAGCTAGATGTAAATGCCATGAAATTAAAGAATCAGACATAATTATACATTTTAAAGAATTTTTAAAATTCACTAAAAATAAATACATAGATGAAATAAATAAAATACAGCTTCAAACAAAAACTAATGCTAAAACAAATAATAAAGAAAAAATCAAATTTGAAATCAAAAACTTAAATGCTGAATACAAAGTTTTGATTAGTCAAAAAATTAAAGATTTAACTAACACTAAAAATGAGTATCAACGAGAAATGATTGAAAATACATATAAAGAATTGGAAAAAGATAAAACTAATCGCATAGAACAATTACAAAAATTATTAGAGCAACAACAAGAAGATTTAGACACAGAAAAAATAAAAAAATTAAAAACAGCAATAGAATATTTTGATGATATTCTAAAATCTAACGAGCCCAATAGATATATTCTAGAGTGTTTAATTGATAAAATATGGATTTATCACGATAAAAGTGCGAAATTCGAGCTAAAACCAGACATTAAAAAGTTAATATAAATAGTATTTTTCAAAATAATGAGTAATATCTAAAAGTCGTTTGTAAAAAGTGACTAAATATATGAAAAGTCATTTGAAAAATGTGCGCACTTTCTATAAAAGTCGTTTGATTTTTGTGAAATATAGTGCTATAATATAATTAGATTATACATTAGGAGAGTGAGTATATGTATAGAGAAAGAATGGAAACGTTAAAAGAATGGAAGGTATCTAAAAATAGAAAACCTTTAATAATTAGAGGTGCAAGACAAGTTGGAAAAACTTGGCTCATGAAAGAATTTGGAAAATTATATTATGAAAAATGTGCTTACATAAATTTTGATAATAATTCAAGAATGGATATATTATTTAATGAAGAGTTTGACTTGAATAGAATAATACAAGGATTAAAGATTGAATCAGGAATAAATATTGAGCCTGAAAATACTCTAATAATCTTTGATGAAATTCAAGAAACTCCAAATGCATTAAAAGCACTAAAATATTTTTATGAAAATGCAAATGAATACCATATTGTCGCAGCTGGTTCTCTTTTGGGAGTGGCTATGCATCAAGGGACTTCATTCCCAGTTGGTAAAGTAAATTTTATGGACTTAATGCCTTTAAGCTTTTTTGAGTTTTTAGATGCATTGGGGCAAGACCATTTATTAAATTTATTAAAAAACAATGAATTTGATATG
>FR902205.1:6335-59984 GCA_000437855.1 Clostridium sp. CAG:567
ATTTGATATGATTAGTGTATTTAATAATAAATATAAAGATTATTTAAAACTTTATTATTATATTGGTGGAATGCCAGAAGTGGTTAATTCGTATATAGAAGAAAAAAATTTAGCAGAAGTTCGTAATATACAAAAAACACTATTAAAAGATTATGAACAAGATTTTTCTAAACATGCACCAAACAATGTTGTTCCAAGAATTAGGCAACTATGGAATAATATTCCTACACAACTTGCAAAAGAAAATAAAAAATTCATATATGGTTTAGTAAAAGAAGGTGCTAGAGCAAGAGAATATGAAACTGCATTATCATGGCTTATAGATTGTGGACTTGTTTATCAAGTTAACAGGGTAAATAACTGCAAAGTTCCATTATCTGCATATCAAGATTTCAATGCATTTAAGTTATATTTATTGGATGTGGGATTATTAGGAGCAATGGCAGATTTAGATTCTAAAACAATTTTAGAAGGCAATGATATTTTTGAAGAATTTAAAGGAAGTTTAACAGAGCAATATGTTTTATGCCAATTAAAAGAATGTACAGAATTAAATGTGTTTTATTGGTCATCAGAAAAAGGAATTGCAGAAATTGATTTTATAGTACAAATTGGTAAAAACAATGTACCAATAGAAGTAAAATCAAATGAAAATTTACAAGCCAAAAGCTTAAAATCATTTGTAGAAAAATATAATACAAAAATTAATGTTAGAACCTCAATGGCTAATTTTAGAGTAGAAGAATGGCTAACTAATATACCATTATATAGTATAGGAAATATAGAAAAAATAATTAAATAATTATCCCCAAATTGAAGGCTTTTACCCCAGTTTGCACAACCGAGATTATTGCTTTTTCAAAGGCAAATCCATATTTTGAACAATTAAATGCATGTTTGTTAGGATTAAGCGTAGATAGTAATGCATCACATTTGGCTTGGATATATGATATTTACTGCAAAACAGGAATTAGAGTGCCATTCCCAATTATAGCAGATAGAAATGGTGCGATTGCTAGAAAATATGGTATGATTTCTAATGATGTAAGCACAACAGAAACTGTCAGAAATGTATTTTTAATAGATGAAAAGGGAATGGTAAGACTAATACTTGTTTATCCAATGAATGTTGGTAGATGTATACCAGAGATTTTAAGAGCTTTAAATGCTTTGCAAGTAGCTGATAGCAATAAAGCATCAACACCAGCAAATTGGGTTCCATGCCAACCAGTAATATTGACGCCACCTCAAACTTTTATGGCACTACAAGAAAGGCAAAAAGAAATTGAAAAAAATCAAAATGGAATGAATTGGTATTTGAGTTTTAAAAATCAAAAAGATTGCAAAATTACAGGAGACACGGAATGCAATAGAATAGAGAAAGACGGCAAAAAAACAAAATAAAATTTAAAAAAATAGCCATAATAATATTGTAAATAGTGAATCTATAATTCGCTAAAATATTAAAGGAGGCTATTTTTTATGGAAAAAAATCAAAAAATTAATTGTACAGTAGAAAGCTGTAAATACAACAACAAGAAGTGTCAAGAATGTGAATTAGGACAAATAATTGTAACACCAATAATTGGTTGTGATACAAAACAACCAGATGAATCAATGTGTAGTAGTTACAAATATGAAAAGAATAACTAAAACACTTGTCCAATTAGCCAAAATAGTATATAATATAGTCATGTTCAATGATTTGGGATGAATCGTGAATAAATTTTATTTTCGAAGGGAGAAAAACTTATGGGTTCAAAGGAACGGTTCTATGCCGATATTATGGCATTACAACCCGAAGTGACAGGCTCTTGCAATCTTGTGATTGTAAATTATCCGAATGGAGAAAAAACAAGGTTTATTGTTGACTGTGGACTGTTTCAGGAAAGTGACTATTCACAGTACAACGCGAGTTTCCCATTCAATGCGGAAAACATTGAATTCTGTGTGGTAACACACAACCATGTAGACCACACTGGAAGACTTCCATTACTTGTTAAGAAAGGATTTACAGGCGAAATTTATACAAGCAAGGCTACCGCTATCTTGTTACCATTAGCATTAGCAGACTCGTATAAAGTACTAAAGGATGTTGCAAAGCGTAATAACGCCAAGCAATTGTATTCGGAGTCGGATGTTGCAGAAACATTAAGACATGTATCAGCAACAGAGTATACCAAAAGCGTGGATATCAATCCAAACATCAAGCTCACAATGTTTAAGAATGGACATCTTATAGGTGCCGCTCTTATACTCATTCAAGTCCGGTATAAAGGATATCCAAACATTAACCTTTTGTTTACAGGAGATTACAACAATAAAAATATTTTCTCCAATATTCCAAAATTGCGTAAGGCAGTGAAAACTTTACCGTTGACAATAATTCAAGAGTCCACATATGGTACAACAAATTCTGATGAAGTAACAGAATGCTTCGAAGAAAATGTTCTTAACTGTATCAAGAGTGGAGGCACAGTTGTCAACATGGCATTTTCGCTTGGACGGTTCCAAGAAATCCTATACAAACTTAAGACCATGCAAGATGAAGGAAAATTAAGTACTGATATCCCGATTTTTGCAGATGGAACTTTGGGTTTGAGGTATACGGCTTTATTCTCAAAAGAAGAATTGGAAATAAAACCGGAAGCCGTGGATTTTCTTCCTCAAAATCTTTGCTTTGTTAACAAAGAAAATAGAGCTCAGGTTTTGGAATCTGACGAGTGTAAAATCATAGTAACCACTTCGGGCATGGGGTCGTATGGACCTGCACCTCAGTATATAATCAAGTATATCAAACAGGAAAAGTGTTTGATTCAGTTTACTGGATTTACTACTGAAGGAACCTTGGGAGCAAGACTCAAATCGGCAGAAAATGGAGACATTGTGTCGATAGGAGGGATGCTTTGCACAAAAAGAGCAAGGGTGGAGTACACCACCGAATTTTCTGCACATGCAAAAGCAGATGAAATGATTGAGTTCCTGCAACAATTTGAGGATATTAAACTTATCCTTGTAAACCATGGAGAAACTTCTGTAAAAGAGGAGTTTGCGAAAAGAATTCTTCAAGAGGTAAATTCGAAGAATGTAGGAATTTTGAACAGAGAATATCTGTTCAGAGTTGGTCCATATGGCTTTATAAAAGCCATGTCCACTAAATTTGAAATTTGAGTAATCCTGAGTAATCCTTATGTTGTCCAAGCTCTACTCTTCATATTTGGAGAGTAGAGCTTACTTTTTTTATTTTAATATTGAATATTAAATTTAAGTGATATATAATTAATGAAGTTTAAATTAAGGAGGAAGGATTATGTCATTAGTAACAACAAAAGACATGTTTGAAAAATCAATGAAAGAACATTTTGCTATTGGTGCATTTAATGTTAATAATATGGAAATCATACAAGGAATTGTAGATGCAGCTGCAGAAGAAAATTCTCCAGTTATTTTACAGGCATCTTCAAGTGCAATTAAGTATGCAAGAATAGGCTTCTTAAGAAAAATGATAGAAGCAGCATTAGAAGAAAATGATATTCCAATAGCTTTACATTTAGATCATGGACCAGATTTTGAAACATGCAAAATGTGTATAGACCATGGATTTTCATCAGTTATGATTGATGGATCAAAATATGACTTTGAAGAAAATGTAGCTTTAACAAAAAAAGTTGTAGAATATGCTCATAATAGAGGAGTAGTTGTTGAGGCAGAACTTGGAAAATTAGCAGGAATTGAAGATGAAGTAAATGTTGCTGCTTCAGATGCAATGTTCACAGATCCAGACCAAGCAAAAGAATTTGTAGAAAGAACAGGATGTGATTCATTAGCTATTGCAATAGGAACAAGTCATGGAGCATATAAATTTAAAGGTGAAGCAAAATTAAGATTTGACATATTAGAGAAAGTAAAAGAAAAATTACCTAATACTCCAATAGTATTACATGGTGCATCAACTGTTATTCCTGAATTAGTAGAATTATGTAATAAATATGGAGCAAATATACCTGGAGCAAAAGGCGTACCAGATGAAATGTTACATGAAGCTAGCTTAAGAGGAGTATCAAAAATAAATGTTGATACAGATTTACGTTTAGCAATGACAGGTGCTATAAGAAAAGCACTAATTGAAAACCCAGAAGTATTTGATCCGAGAAAATACATGCAACCAGCTAGAGAACTAATAAAAGAAACAGTTCAACATAAAATAAGAGATGTATTTGGATCAAGCAATAAAGCATAAAACAAAAAAGCGATATAATAAAATATTATATCGCTTTTAAATTATTCATATATACCAATTGTTCTCATGTAGTTTATATATCCATTATCAATATTAGTCCATGTTTCAATATTATTATGTAATACTTCAGAATTTAATTTAGCATTTGAATATGACTCATAACTTTTTACAATGTCATTTTTAAAAGTTTCAGGACATCTTCCAATAATTCTTCCAATATCATTATATTTATTTCCAAAACCACCAAAGCCAAAATCAATTATAGCAGAAACATGATGATTTTCATCTAATAGTATATTACTAGAATTTAAGTCACCGTGAACAAGGCAATTATCATCAGAAGAAAGGGTAGAAGGGTACCAAAATTTCATATCATTTTGAGCAACATGAACATTTAGTAATTCATCTAAAAAATCTGTTAAGTTTAATCCAATATTATGTATAGTAAATATCTTAGATTTATCATAATTTAAATGGTGAAGTTGATACATGAACTTAGCAATTTCATCAGAAATATTTTTTATTTCATCAGCACTTAAGTCATTCATAACTTCAGCAAGTGGAATGCCAGGTATTTTTTTATGAACACTAAATGGTCTATCATTATCATAAAAAATATCTAGTTTTACAGTATTAAAGTCTGTTTTACCATAAATATATTTGGCAAATTCATAATCTTTAACAATTGTTCTAGACCAAAACTCATCTCTAGGAAATCTAAAGAAAAAGTTACCTTCAGATGTTGTAACCTCATAAACTATATTAGTCCAACCAGTTGGAATTTGTTTTAAACTAATTATTTCTTTATCATTTAATGTGTTTTTGATAATTTTTTCAAAATTATCATCTAAAGTAAAGTATGTATTATTCATATAACCTCCAAATTATTTACTAATTAAATTTCTTATTAAGTTTAATAGTTGTTCTTCTGATTTTTTGTCATAATTATTATATAATATATAATCAAATTTACTTTGAAAAACCTTATCATTCATAAATCTGTTATATTGTTCATCAATTTCATTGATTCTTTCAATTTCTTTTTCTTTAGAAAGGTTTCTTTCTTTAGCTTTTGTTTTAGGAACACTAAGATCTTGAGGTAAAATGTATATTGTTTTTATATCTGGTTTTATTTTTTTCCAATCATCAATCATTGTATAATGCATTTCAAAAACCATATTATCATCAGAAAATATTTCATCTTTTAAATAAGCATATCTTCCACCAAATACCTTAAAATCATAAACAATTTTATTTTGTTCTTTTAATTCATCTAATTCTGAATCGGTAATAAAAATCCCATCAACGCCATTTTTTTCACCTATTCTAATAGGTCTTGTCCTTATAGTATTTACTTTATGAAAATTTAACTCTTCAACCAATCTTTCCTTAAAATAAGATTTTCCAATACCAGTAACACCTGAAAGAGCTAATAACATTATTTATCAATCCTTTTTATTATAATATTTTTCCGTATTGCTTACGAATACGAAGTTCTGCATCTTTTTTTGCTATATCCTCACGTTTGTCATATAATTTTTTACCTTTTCCAATTCCTAGTTCAACTTTTACAAAGTTGCCAGAAAAATAAAGGCTAATAGGAACAAGTGAATAGCCTTTTTGTTTTATAAGACCAACTAATTTAAAAATTTCACGTTTATTTAATAACAGTTTTCTGTCTCTTAAAGGGTCTTTATTAAAAATATTTCCTTGTTCATAAGGACTTATATGCATACTATACAAATATACTTCGCCGTTTTTTATACCTGCATAGCTATCTTTTAAATTAACCTTACCATTACGAATAGATTTTATTTCAGTACCATAAAGTACTATTCCTGCTTCTAATGTATCTATTATGTCATAATTATGTCTGGCAGTAGGGTTCGTAGCGATAATTTTTTTAGACATGTATGTAACGCTCCTTAAAATTCATAATATAAATATTATAACATGTGTGTCAAGAAAAGGGAAGACATACATGTTATAAATTTACTACTTATTCATTATCATCATGATGATATGTTGTTGTGTTTTGGTTTTGATTTGCATAGAAAAGAACTAATGCTACTATAATAATTGCAACTACAGCGATAATTAACCAACTCCAAACAGCATTAGAAGTATTTCCAAATAATCCAGAGCTTGTTGTATCTGTAGCTGTTCTGGTTGCATTATAATTTGTATTTCTATTATTAGTATTCATCATATTATTAGTATCATTTTTTATATCATTACCTACGTCTTTAGCACCATTATCAATAGAATTTAATCCATCTTTTATGCCATTAGCAATACCTTTACCTGCATCTTCAACTACATTTTCGGTTCCACCAACGGCATTTCTAATATTATTTACGGCATTATTCATATTTTTATTAGCTGCAAATGTATAAGGAACCATAAAAAATGAAAAAATAACTAATAAAGTAGCAATTGCAAAAAATCTTTTTTTCATAAAGGTAAATAACCTCCTTTTCTCAAAACTAAGCTCAAAAATGCTCAATATTAGTATTTATAATTTTATATAAAATATTCTGATAAATAGTGGAAAGAAAATAAAAAAAACGACTTTTAAAAGTCGCTTATATTTATCCATTTAATCTTATTAAAATTGCTATAGCAAGTAATATTATAATAACACCAACTGCTATGAATATTATATTTATAATACTTGATATTCCTAAACTAGTTTCTTGTGCAGAAGAAATCCCAGTAGGTTGTAAAACTTCTGATTCAGAATTGTTATTATTTAAAGTATTATCAATAACATTATTATTTTCTTGATTTGTTGTATCAGTATTATTAGGAACTTCAGAATTATTAGAGTTGTCTATATTGTCAGTAGGACTATCAGTTCCAGGTAAATCTAAGTTTATATCAGTAGCGCAAACAAAAGTAGTAAGAGATACAAAAGCAACTAACAAAATTAAAAATATTTTAAGAATTATTTTATTCATAATAAACCTCCTGAGAACAATTTAATTACTAATTTTTTTATACTATATAATCATACACAAATTAATAAAAAAAGTCTAGCAATTTTATGAAAAAAATAAAAAATATAAAAACAAATATAAAAAAATAAAAGTCTATTGAATAAAATGAATACTTAATATAAAATAGGAATAAATACTAAAGAGGAGGTATCTAAAATGGAAAATATAAAATTAGACTTGAACCATAGTAATATAAAACAAGAAGAAATAATGATATATGCAAGTAAAGTAACAAAAATACATGAAGAATTACATGAAAAATCAAAGGATGAAAATGAATTTTTAGGATGGTTAGATTTACCATCAGACTATGATAAAAAAGAAGTAGAAAAAATAAAAAAATGTGCAAAAAAAATTCAAAAAGATTCTGAGGTACTAGTTGTAATAGGAATAGGAGGATCATATTTAGGAGCAAGAGCAGTAATTGAATCTCTTACAAATACATTCTATAATTCTTTACCAAAAGAGCAAAGAAAAACTCCTCAAATATTATATGCAGGAAACAACTTAAATCCTAATTACTTAAATGATTTAATAGAATTAATAGGAAACAGGGACTTATCAATAAATGTAATATCAAAATCAGGTACTACGACTGAACCAGCAGTTGCTTTTAGAATTTTTAGAGAATTATTAGAAAATAAATATGGACTTGATGAAGCAAGAAAAAGAATATATGTTACAACAGATAAGGAAAGAGGAGCTCTAAAACAAATTGCTGATGAAGAAGAATATACAACATTTGTTATTCCTGACAATATTGGTGGAAGATATTCAGTATTAACAGCAGTGGGATTATTACCAATTGCAACAGCTGGAATAAACATAGATAAATTATTAGAGGGTGCGAAAATTGCACAAGGAAAATATTTAGACAAGAATCTAAAATATAATGACTGCTATAAATATGCGGTTGTTAGAAATATTTTATATAAAAATGAAAAAAATATCGAAATATTAGTAAGCTATGAGCCTAAACTACACTATATTATAGAATGGTGGAAACAATTATATGGAGAGAGCGAAGGAAAAGACTTAAAAGGTATATATCCTACTGGAGCTGAATTTACAACTGATTTACACTCTTTAGGCCAATACATACAAGAAGGAAGAAGAAATTTATTTGAGACAGTAATTGATATTAAAGAAGCAGATTCAGATGTATTTATAAACCAAGATGAAGATAATTTAGATGAGTTGAATTACTTAGTAGGTAAAGGCTTAGACTATGTTAATAAAAAAGCTATGGAAGGAACAATTGAAGCACATGTGGATGGTGGAGTTCCTAATATAATATTAACAGTAGATAAATTAAATGAATGTACAATAGGACATTTAATATATTTCTTTGAACTTGCATGTGCAATGTCTGGAAGATTGCTAGAAGTAAATCCATTTAATCAACCTGGGGTAGAAAAATATAAGAAAAACATGTTTAGATTATTAGGAAAACCTGGTTACGTTGAAGAGAAAAAGGTTAAAGAAGAGAAAGCTGAAAAGCCAAAAAGAGGCAGAAAAAAGAAAGAACAAAAAATATAAAAAATTAATAAAAATTTGTTGACATAGAATAATAAAGTGTGCTACAATATTCTATGTCAACAAAACATAAGCGGATGTGGCGGAACTGGCAGACGCGCTGGTCTTAGGAACCAGTACCAACGGTGTGGAGGTTCGAGTCCTCTCATCCGCACCAATGACGTATCTGTTCGAACTAACAGATAGATTAAAAATCATTCAAGTAGTTGGATGATTTTTTTCTTTGCCCAAAAAACATCATCCAATATCCTAAAAAGAAAGGATGGTGCTTGAAATGAAGATAATTAAAGAAGAACTGCGATTTGAGGAAAACTTAAAGAAAAGGCTAGAATTTATATGTGAATTCTCAAAGGTTACTCCTACTTTTGTTAATGGTAGTATAAGAAAAATTGAGAAGACCAATATCTCTTATATTGAGCCACATAGAGTGATTGTAAAAGATACCACATTTCTGGTCTTTAATTATTCTAATGATGTTTATATATCCAATCTAGCAAAAAAGATAAAATTATCGGAATTAGAAGATTATATAAACAGCATAAAATAGCTAAAATTTGACATTTCTGAAAATCGTGATATAATACTAGCAGTAAATTATTTATGTTTACCTGTTAGGAGTTGATTATATGTTTTTGGTTTGTTCCAAGAAAATATATTGTAATATAAACAGATTTAAGAGATGTCAAGGATAACTTGTGTGTTTTCTTTGATGTCTCTTTTTTGTTAGGAGGTTTATAAATTGGTTGATGAAAAGAAAAAATGTGGATTGTATATGAGGGTTTCTACAGAAGACCAAGCTCGTGAGGGCTTTAGTCTTCCAGAACAAAAAGAACGATTAGAAGCTTATTGTAAATTTAAGGGTTATGAAATTGTAGATTACTACGAAGATGCAGGCGTTAGTGCTAAAACAGGTAATTACAGAGCAGAATTTGAAAGGTTAAAAGACGATATAAAATCTAAAAAAATAAATACTATTATCTCTCTTAAATTAGATAGATTTACAAGAAGTATTTATGACTGGGAAGAACTTATAACTTTTTTAGATGAAAATGAAGCCTATATAGATTGTGTTAATGATGATATAAATACTACTACAGCAAATGGTAAGATGATTTCAAGACTTTTGGTAAGTGTAAGCCAGAATGAAATTGAAAGAACTAGTGAGAGAACAAAAATAGGTTTAGCTGGTGCAATAAAGCAAGGTCATATTCCCCATATTGCTCCATTAGGTTATAAACATGAAAATAAAACTCTTGTAATAGATTATTCTACCAAAGACATTGTTGTTAGAATATTTGAATTGTATTTTAATGGTTATTCTTATCAAAAAATAAGTACGTTATTCAACGAAGAAAAAGTATTAGGTAAAGATAATTGGAGAGATTCAACAATACAGAATATTTTGCAAAATGAAATATATAAAGGCGATTTTGTTCATGGAAAGAGAACTAAATCTCCTACTTATTATGAAAATGTTGTAGAGCCTATTATCTCTAAAGAAATGTGGGAAGATTGTCAAGTCCAAAAAAAGAAAAATTCAAGAAGTTATCAAAGAACATTAACTTACTTATATTTACAAAAAATAAAATGTCCTAAATGTAATCGTATTTTAGGTGGTAAAGCAACTACAAAGAAAAATGGAAAGCCTTACTTCTATTACTATTGTAACGATTGCAAAATAACCATTAAAGAAAATGCCATAAATGAATACTTTAATCAATTTATAAATGAATTAGTAGAATATGATTCTGTTGTAAATCAATTCTTTTTGCCGATGATAAGACAAAGATTTGATGAGCCTAAAGAAAAGCTACAAAAAGAAATTGATGAACAAAATGCAAAACTTGAACGAATTAGAAAGGCTTATATCAATGGAGCTTTTGATTTAGATGTATATACTAGTGAAACTGCTGTTATAGAAAAAGCCATAAATAATCTCAAAGAAGAATTAGAAGCTACTGATTGTGTAGAAGAATTAAGATTTACTCCCAAAGATATTTTATTAAAACGAGATATTGATTTTCTTAATAAGATGATTATGAATAAGCAATATAAAGAAAGAACAAAAACATGGAAAGATTATACTCGTGAAGAACAAGCTGAACTTATAATGAAGTATGTTGATGAAATAAAACTAACTCTTATAGGAAGTGAAGTAATTGTAAAGGAGATTAATTTTAGAGACTCTATTTGTAAACCATGTCAAGAATTATATGATAAAGGTTATATTGATACAACAAAACCTATGTTATTAGGAAATGTACTAGGAAGTGTCAGATTTAGCAACTATTTACCAGAAGAAGAATTTGGAGAAATAATAATGAGATTACAACAATACTATGATGTTCATTATACAGAGGCGATATATTATCTACAAGAGCAAGTATTTTATTTTAATTTCGTTGAAGATAATAGTGCTATTGTTAGAGTATTCCCATTAGAAGATTATTACAAATTAGATCCAGATAATAAAATGGAAGAATATCGATTTGGAATAATTTATATTAATGGTGATGATTATGATGACTTTGAAATTACAGAAGCAGATAATATCGAGCCATACTTTAATGCAATACCAGACGACAATGAAACAACAATTAAATTTGAAAATGGTGAACGCAGTGAAATTGTTGTGAAGCCAGTAAAATTCTCCGAAGAAGACACTAAATAATTGTTGCAACTTTTACTTTAGTTATGGGCTATGTTGCAACAATCAAATTAACGTGGCACGTTTTGTTTTTACGGAGTAAAAATGAAAGTGGCGATAGTTAATTTGAATAAATTTTATTCCATTGGGAGAAAATTTATTGCCTCGTAGAGCTCCCGAGTTTTGATAGTATGTCAAAACTCATAGGGGGTTAGGACTTATGACAGAGTCAAAGTCCTATGCTTCGAAGCAAGTTCTAAAGGAGGAAAAAGATGGAGCAAGAATTAGCATATTCTTTTCACTTAGGTAGTGATAAGAACAAAAGTAAAGTAGCTAAAAAAACAGCAAAAGGAAATGTATCTGGTACAACTTCTCTATCAAATAATGCTATACAAAATGCAAATGATTTATCTAGAGCAAACAAACACAACTTGCGAGATTATGATAATCAAAGAGAATTGATTACAACAATATATGGAACTAACGATATTGTTGAAGATGTTAAGCAGGTATATTTAGATGAATTTGAAGAAGCTCGTATTGAGTTTAATAATAAGCAGACTAGAAATGATAGAAAAATTAATAATTATTTTGAAAAGGCATGTACATTACAGAACGATATTGCTTGTGAAATTATAATAGAACTTGGAGATATGGATTTTTGGCAAGACAAAGATGATGAGTATAGATTCAAAATGATTGATGTATATAATGAGCAAATACAAGACTTAGATAAAATAGTACCAAACTTTAAGGTAGCTAATGCAACAATTCATTTTGATGAAACCTCTCCCCACATGCATGTTATTGGTGTACCAGTAATTGATAATTGTAAAAAAGGTATGAAAAAACAAGTTGGTAAATCAAAAGTGTTTACCAAAGAGTCATTAACAGCTATTCAAGATAAAATGAGAAATGCCTGTATCAAGTCTTATAACAAGTTTTATGGTGTTGATAGTAGGCTAAAAGCTAAACAAAAAGGCAGAAATCAAGACATCAATGTAAAAGAAATGGATAATTACAGAGAAATAAAGAAAAGACTTGAACAGCAAAAGCAAAAACTTGAAAATGCTAATAAACGAACTAAAAAGCTAGATAATTCAAGTAAAGGTATAATTGAGTTGTTAGATAACTTAAAGCCTATGCCCTTTAATAAAAATAATAGCCAAATTTCAAACGAGAATATAGAAAATATCAAAGATTATATTAAAGACGTAACAGATGTCACTCAGACAGTTAGAAGTGTAAATGACTTAAATATGTCGATTAAAGATTTTGAACATGCTACTTCTAAAATAGAAAGTGAAAACTATTCACTTAAAGAGCAAATAGGAATTAAAGATAAAGAGATTAATGAATTAAAGGATGAATTATCTGTTAAAGATAAAGCAATTATCAAATTAAGTAGTGCTTTAGAAACAGCTAAAACGGAATTAAGTAAATTTAAGGGGTTTTGGAAATCACTTATTAAAAGATTTCAAATGAAAATATTTGATGAAAAATATTATGATATTCCAGAAGATAAACGAAGCTATACTCTTGTGGCAGAAGATTTAGAAAAAAGTGGAATATTTGATAATAACGATTCAGATATAGTTCATAATCCTACAAGAAAAGTATTAACCAATGATGAATTAGCTGAAATACAAGCTAAAAAAGGAAAAAAGAAAAACGATTATAACCTAAACTAAAGGAGGTATTTAATATATGTCAAATCAAGATAAAATATATTTTAGCAAACAAGAATACAATAAATTAATGCAAATAATAAATGATAATCTAAAGTGCAAAAATGATGATATTAGATACAGAGCTACAAGATTAAAAGAAAAATTTGATAATTATGTTTTTTTGTATGAAAAAGAAACTAATGGAGAATTAGAAGAAGGTGTAATATATCTTGCTTATACAAATGAATTAAAATGGCTTGTACAAGAATGTATGTATCTAGTAAGGAAGAAAGCTAAAAAAGATTATTATGAAGAATTAAGCTTAAAATCAAAAAAGGAGTGAAATAATTATGAATAATGAATTACCAAAAACAAAGATAGATGAAAAAACTGGAATTGAATATCATTTAGAGGGAGATTATTATATTCCCAATCTTACAATGCCAAAACAAGAAAAGATAACTCTTAATAAATATGGCAGAATGAGATTAAATTACCTAAAAGAGCATAAAAAAGCTGACTATTCAATAATGCTTTTATATGGTACACTAAACACTCATCTAAAAGAGATTCAAGAACAAGCTACATCAAGAGTTGAACAAATTATTAAACAACTAAAAGATAATAGTGATTTAACCGAAGAAATGAAAAATACAGATATGCTTTATTGGGTTGGAACTATGAATGCTATTAAAAATCAAGCTGAAGAAATAGTTTTTAATGAATTAATATATGTGTAGGAGATGGTGCAAATGAAGAATTTAAGAGAAGTAAAAGATGATTTATTAAAAGAGTGGTTAGAATTTCGAGAAGAAACAGCATTTTGTGAGATGACTCCTCAAGATAAGAAATATTGTATCTATTTTGAAGAAATTGCAGAGAGAATACTAAAAAATGTCCCTGAACAGAATAAAAAATATGTTCAAAAACAACTTGATCAACTTGAAAAAAACTTTATGAATTACCTATATTACTGGAATGAGAAATATTATAGAAATGGTTTTGTGGATGTGATTGAGTTGTTAGAAATATAAATTACAGGATGTAGAGAATTAAGTGTGTTCCCTACATCTTATTTTATCTTCAAATATTGGCTTTTTTATTGTAAAAATCGACTAAAATTGATATAATAGGTGCGAGATAAATAGTAATTTGTAGGGAGGAACAATGTCTTTAATAAGTGTAAATAATTTGACTTTTGGATATGATGGAAGTTTTAATAATATATTTGAAAATGTTTCATTTAATATAGATACAGATTGGAAATTAGGACTAATAGGTAGAAATGGTAAAGGAAAAACTACATTTTTAAAGCTATTACAGGGAAAATATGAATATAGAGGAACAATATCAAAAAGTGTAGATGTTGATTATTTTCCTTTTGAAGTAACTAATAAAAATAGAATGTCAATAGAGATAGTAAATGAAATTGCTCCAAATGTTGAGGATTGGGAAATTATAAAAGAATTGAATTTATTAAATAGTGATATAGAAATTCTTTATAGAAATTTTAATTTATTAAGTGGTGGAGAACAAATAAAAATACTTTTAATTAGCTTATTTTTAAAAGGAAATAATTTCTTGCTTATAGATGAGCCTACAAACCATTTGGACATAGAAACAAGAAATAATTTAGTTGATTATTTGGAAAAGAAAAAAGGTTTTATATTAGTATCTCACGATAGAATTTTTTTAGATAAAGTTGTAAATCATATTATTTCTATAAATAACACTAATATTGAAATACAGCAGGGTAATTTTTCATCTTGGAAAGAAAATAAAGACAGACAAGATAATTTTGAAATAATGCAAAATGAAAAATTACAAAAAGATATAAATAAACTTGAAATTGCTTCAAAAAATACTGCAAAATGGTCTAATGAGGTTGAAAAGTCAAAATATAAAACAAGCAATTCAGAATCAAAGATAGACAGAGGTTACCTAGGACATAAGTCTGCTAAAATGATGAAAAAGTCAAAAGTTATGGAAGGGCGAATTGAAAAGGCAATAGATGAAAAAACTAATTTATTAAAAAATATAGATAGAAATGATAGTTTAAAAATAATTCCAATAGGAAGTAGAAAAAGTCCATTGATTTTAGCAAATAACTTACAAATAAAATACAATGAAAAAATAATATTCTCTCCAGTTTCATTTGAAGTAGAAAATGGAGATAGAATTGCAATAGTTGGAAAAAATGGAATAGGAAAATCAAGTATATTAAAATTGATTTTAGGTCAAGAGATACAATATAACGGAGAATTAAAAATAGCAAATGACTTAAAAATATCTTATGTATCACAGAATACAGACTATTTAAAAGGAAACTTAAAAAACTTTTCACAAGATAATAAAATAGATGAAAGTATTTTTAAAGCAATGTTATCTAAAATGGGATTTTCAAAATTAGATTTTGATACTAAAATTGAAGAAATGAGCGAAGGACAGAAAAAGAAAATTTTAATTGCAAAAAGTATATCAGAACAAGCTAATATTTATATATGGGACGAGCCATTGAATTATATAGATATACTAACAAGAGAACAAATAGAGGACTCAATCTTAAAATATAATCCAACACTAATCTTTGTTGAACACGATACAACTTTTGTAGAGAAAGTAGCGACAAAGATTATAACAATAGAAAAATAAGTGTGCGACAAATTACAATTTGTAGAAAAGATTAAAAATATGAAAGATAAGAAACAAACCAAATACTCAGTTGAAGCTATTGGGAGGTAGATATGGAAAAGATATATAATAAATTAGTAAGAGATAATATACCAGACATTATTAGAGATGATAACAGAACACCTGTTACCAGAAATTTAACAGATGCTGAATATGAAAAAGAACTATATAGAAAGCTAGTAGAAGAATGTAATGAAGTTTATGAAGCGGAAGATAATAGTGAAACTTGTAAAGAATTAGCAGACGTATTAGAGGTAATTAGAGCCATTGCAAATGTAAAAGGAAAGACTCTTGAAGATATCATAAAATTAGCAGATGATAAAAGAAATAAAAGAGGAGGTTTTTCTAAAAGAGTATATTTAGAAAAAATCTATAAAGAAAGAAGATTTTGAAAGATAAATTGTATACAAAAATTATTATTTAATATATAATCAGTATAATCAAAAGAAAAAGAGAGGTTGAATTTTATGGAAAAGAAATTAGAAGAGTTGAATGGATTTAAAGATTTAAGAATTGTTGATAACTTTTATCAAACATCAAGCTTTTTTCCAATGCCAACAACAGAAATTGGAACATTAAGTGAATCTGGTCAAACTAATTTAGGTTCATATTCGCTATGCTTTCCATACTATATTGCAGGAAAGGATTATTATGCAATGCTTCTTTGTTGCAGAAACAGTTCAAATACCGCTAAAAACATTCTAAGAACAGGTAAGTGTAGCATAAACTTTATAACTGATAAGAGAAAGTATTTTAAAGAAGCGGTAAGATTAGGTTACCCAGGAGAAACAACAGAAGAAAAGATGAAAGACCTGTATCAGAACCAATACCAGCAAGCAAAGGCATTAGTTTAGACACTGTTAAATATGCAGCTTCAAGAACTGATCCGGATGTAAAATTTACAGACGAAGCGTGTGCTAAACTTGTAAAAGTACCAAGAGTATTTTTAAGTACTGTATTAAGGGGATGTGTAGCATGGGCAAAAGAAAATAATGTTACATTGATTACAGAAAAGGAAATGGAAATTATACAAGACAAACGTAATAAAGAAAAGAAATAAAAACTCAAATGGACTAATATAAATATATTAGTTCGTTTTTTTATTGGAGGAAAGAGTGAGTAATCAAATTATAAGGGTAACTGATATTAGTGGAAGTGAAGCAACATTGGATTTTCTTGAAAATAATGTAAAGCTATTTAGTAGTAAAGCTTTTATAGGCAAAAATGGAATAACAAATGATAAAAGAGAGGGAGATGGGAAAACACCAATTGGTAAATATAATTTAGGAGTAGCATTTGGAACGCATGGTAAAATTAAATTTAGTAAATATATCAAAATAAATGAAGATTTATATTGGATAGATGATGTAAATTCAAAGTTTTATAATCAGCTAATAGACATTACAAAAGTAAAAAAAGACTGGAATAGTAGTGAACATTTAATAGAATATCCAAAACAATATGAGTATGCTATAGAAATAAAAACAAATCCTAAAAATATACCAGGTAAAGGAAGTGCAATTTTTCTACATTGTAGTGCAGAAAGGCCAACAGCAGGGTGTATTGCTATAGATGCTAAATTTATGAAATTTTTATTAGATAGAATTGAAAATGATGCAATTATATGTATTGAAATATAAAATGATGTGTGGTAAAATTTCTCCTATTAGAAGGCGATTATATATAAAAAGTGAAGAAGCATTTGAAATATTAAAAAAATATAACAAAGATGAATTTCATATAAGACATGCTTTAACAGTTGAAGGTGTTATGAGATACTTTGCTAAAGAATTAAATGAGAATGTTGAATATTGGGGTAACATAGGACTATTACATGAGAATTGTATCCAGAAGAACACTGCAAGAATGGAGGAGTATATGATAGAGAGAATAAAATGGATTGACATATTAAGAGCTATTGCAATAATATTTGTAGTTATAGGGCATACTCTTACAGAAGGAGAAGTACAAACATATTTTTACTCTTTTCATATACCCTTATTTTTCTTCATTTCAGGAATGCTTTTTAAAAATAAAGAAGAAAAATTTGCAACATTTTTGATTAAAAAAATTAAACAATTATTGGTACCATATTTTTGCTTTGGAATTGTTAGTATATTGATATATGCTATACTAGGAAAGTTTGCAGCAAATTCACTAGGCAGAGGAAACATAGACGGAAACATATTAATGAATGTTTTAGGACTATTATATGGAAGTGCAAAAACAGGACATTTAAAATATAATCTTCCATTATGGTTTTTACCATGTTTATTCTCAACAAACATTATATTTTATTTTGCTATTAAAATATTAAAGGAAAATAAGATTATTATATTAGTGCCAATATGTGCTGCTTTAGGATATGCTATAAATTATCATACTAATATTTCTTGTTTACCTTATGGACTAGATACAGCTATTACAATGTTAGTATTTTTTAGTTTAGGATTCTTATTTTTTAAAAATCTCGAAAAAGCTAAAGCAATATATAACAATAAATTCTTGATTATAGGATTAACTATTATTACACTGGCTGTAGGAATGCTTGTAGGGCTAAAAAATGGAAGAGTAAGGTATTCAGCAGATGTTTACAACAACATTTTGTTATTTTATATTTCTAGTATATTAAGTATAATTGGATACATAGGTATTAGCGTAATAATAAATAAATGTAAAGTATTAGAATATATTGGGCAAAAAACCTTAGCGATATTAGTAATGCATAAAATGCCAATACTATTTTTTCAAATAGCTATTCCATATACTAAAAATGCATTAGCACAAAATAATTTAATTATTGGAATAGTTGTAGCTATTATTTCAATATTATTATGTTTAGTAGCAAATATTATAATTGAAAAATATTTACCGTTTTTGTATGGAAAATGGCATAAAAATAAATCGCAGGTAACTTAGTAACACCTGCGATTTATAAGTTATAAATATTTTTTAAAGGTCTCAACACTATCTTCTTGCATAACAACAAAATCATTTAGAATATTTTTTACATCTGTAGCAGCATTTTCATTTTGGTTAAGTAAACGTCTTCCTTCAATAATTCCCATATTTGTACCTTGCATCAAAAGTTCTGATAACTTTGAAGTGCTGTCATCATTCATGGTTTTCATCTGAATCCCATACCATGTCATCATTTTAGTCATTGCATTAGTTTCATGAGGTTCTTTACTACTGTAGTTTGCATATAAGTCATTAACTCGATTAGAAATATCTTTGTATTTGTTATATTCAGTATCTAAAACGTTTTTAAATTTAGCATCTGTAACCTTATCTGAAACATAAGAAATAGCATTCATTCCCATGGTTGCACCTTTATTAACTTCATCTAAAATATTTAAATTCTGATTTTCCATTTTTGACCTCCAATATAATATATAACTATTATTTACTTAAAGTATAAAACTATTCAAAAATATTGAGAAACTATTTAAATTATGATAAAATAATAAAGTAGTAACAATAAACAGTTTTGGAGGAATAATAAAATGAAAAAAGTTGAAATGAATAAAAAAATGAAAGAAGAAATAAGAAAAGCACAAAAGGGTGCTAAAGAGGAAGCAGGAGAATTCAAAAAATTTATTTCAAAAGGTAATGTTGTTGACATGGCTGTCGGTGTTATTATTGGTGGATCTTTTGGAAAGATTGTTACTAGCTTAGTAAATGACATAATTACACCTATAATAGGAATAATTATAGGAGGAATAGATTTTAGTAATTTAAGCATACAAATAAATGATGCTAAAATTATGTATGGTAATTTTATTCAAACAATTATAGACTTTTTAATCATTGCTATATGTATATTTACAGTAATTAGAACATTTGAAAAAATAAAAAATAAAAATAAAAAAGAGGAAGTTGTAGTTGAAAAACCTAAAAAGAGTGATGAGGTTTTACTACTTGAAGAAATAAGAGATTTATTAAAAAAAGAGACTTCTGAAAAAGAAGAAAAGGTATAAATAAAATAATTTATGCAAAGGAATAGATAAAATGCTACAAATGCAGTTATATTAATAATATTAAGTATAATACTTACATTAATTGGTGGAATAATACCGGCAAGAGCTGCATCTAAAAAAGATCCAGTAATTGCATTAAGAACAGAATAAAATATTGACAATTATAAAAACAAAGGCTATAATAGTAATATAGTGTGAATTCCTATAAAAGGAGAAAAATATGTTAGCTAAAATATGGAAAAAATTATTATTATTTGTTTTAATAATTGCTTGTTTGTTTAATATAATAAATAAACTTGTTCATAAATCTTCAATGAAACAAGAAGTAGAGGCTTCAGCAGAATATATAGAACAACAACAAAAGGCTAATGAGCAAAAATAATAAACAAAAACTTGAAAAAATTTTTAAACTGTGTTACAATAAATAACAGTTTGTTAATAGATATTAAGGGAGAGGTGAATACAAAATGAAAGAAGGAATACATCCAAATTATACAGAAGCAACAATCACATGTGCTTGTGGAAATGTAATGAAAACAAATTCAACAAAAGCAGATATGAAAGTTGATGTTTGTTCAAAATGTCATCCATTCTGGACAGGTAACTTAAAAAGAGAAACAACTGGTGGTAGAGCAGATAAGTTCAAGAAAAAATATGGAATTCAATAAAAACATAAAAAGTGTTGTAAATTTATATTTACAACACTTTTATTTTGTATTGTACTTGAAAAAAATGCTCAATTATTGTAGAATATACTGGATTTATAAAGAAATATCGGAGGAAATATTGTGGCAAAAATAGAAGTAAATAAACAATTAGAAGATATAAAAAAAGTAGCATCATTAAATGAAGGTAAAAACTTAAAATACTGTATTTTGACAATGGGATGTCAGTTAAATGAAAATGATTCTGAAAAATTATGTGGAATGATGGAAAGCATGAACTACTCTAAAACAGAAAATTTATCTGAAGCAAATTTAATTGTATTCAATACTTGCTGTGTTCGCGAAAATGCAGAAGATAAATTGTTTGGTAAATTGGGAGAAGTAAAAAAATACAAAGAAGCCAAAGGTACTATAATAGCAATTGGTGGATGTATGATGCAAGAAAAACATATTGTAGATAAATTAAAGCAAAGTTATCCATTTTTTGATATTGTATTTGGTACACATACACTTCAAGAATTTCCAACAGATTTATATAATGTGTTATGCAACAAAAAGAGAATAGAAGACGTATTAGATATAGATGGAGATGTTATTGAAGGGTTACCAATATCAAGAGATGATAAAATAAAAGCATCTGTAACAATTATGAATGGATGTAATAATTTTTGTAGCTATTGCATTGTACCTTATGTTAGAGGAAGAGAAAGAAGTAGAGAACCAAAAGATATTATAAATGAAGTAAAAAAATTAGCAGAACAAGGATATAAAGAAATTACTCTTTTAGGTCAAAATGTAAATTCTTATTTGAGAAATGAAAAGGAAAAAGGTATTGAATTTGAACAATATGAAGGTGTTAATTCATTTGCTACATTATTAAGAGCTATAAATAAAATAGATGGAATAGAGAGGATACGTTTTGTTTCTCCACACCCAAAGGATTTTACAGATGATGTTATAGAAGCAATTAGAGATTGTGAAAAAGTTTGTAAATTAGTTCATTTGCCACTTCAATCAGGAAGTAGTGAAGTTTTAAAAGTAATGAATAGAAAATATACTAAAGATCAATACTTAAATTTAATAGAAAAAATGAAAAAAGAAATCCCAAATCTTACTCTTTCTACAGATATTATAGTAGGATTTCCAGGAGAAACAGAGGAAAATTTTGAAGATACTTTAGATGTTGTTTCAAAAGTAAACTTTGAACAAGTATATATGTTTATCTATTCAAGAAGAGTTGGAACTCCAGGAGATAAAATGGAAAATCAAGTTCCAGAAAATATTAAACATAAAAGATTTGACAAATTAAAACAATTAGTAGAAAGTCAAATTGCAGAAAGAAATAAAGAATATGTTGGAACTGTTCAAAAAATTCTAATAGAAGGAAGAAGTAAAACAAACAACAACATGTTAACAGGAAGAACAGATTCTAACAAAGTTGTGATTCTAGAAGGAAATGACAACTTAATAGGTAAAATGGTTGAAATAAAAGTGATTTCAGAACACATGTGGTACTTGAAAGGAGAAATAAAATGGCAGAATATTCACCTATGATGCAACACTATTTACAAACTAAAGAAGAATATAAAGATTGTATTTTGTTTTATCGTTTAGGAGATTTCTATGAAATGTTTTTTGACGATGCAATTACAGCTTCAAGAGAATTAGAGCTAACATTAACAGGAAAAGATTGTGGACAGGCAGAAAGAGCTCCTATGTGTGGAATACCATATCATGCTGCAGAAACATATATTGCAAGATTAATTGAAAAAGGATACAAGGTTGCAATATGTGAACAACTTGAAGACCCTAAACAGGCTAAAGGAATTGTAAAAAGAGATGTTATTAGAGTTGTAACTCCAGGAACAGTAATGGAGAGCAATCTCCTAGAAGAAAAGAAAAACAATTATATAATGTCAATATATAAAAACGGAATCTATTATGGAGTGGCAGTTTGCGATTTGACAACAGCAGACTTTAAAACTACGCAAATTAAAGATCAAAATAATTTTATTACCTTGCTTGATGAAATTTCAAGATTTTCTCCAGCCGAAATTATAGTAAATACAATGATGTATGAATCAGTACAAGAAATTAGTAAGATACGTGAAAGATTTAACATATACATATCAAAACTTGATGATGAAAAATTTGATACTGATTACAATGAATTTAAAATCAAATATGATATATTAAATGAAAATGAGCAAGAGGTTGAAGACATATCTGATAGTGTATTATGCGTTGCAGCAAGTAATGGATTATTAAATTATTTAAAAGATACACAAAAGAGTGATTTAGATTATATTCATAAAATTGTATTATATTATACAACACATTATATGAATCTAGACATAAATGCAAGAAGAAACTTAGAAATAACAGAAAAATTAAGAGATAAAACCAAGAAAGGCACCTTACTTTGGGTTCTTGACAAAACTTCAACATCAATGGGTGGAAGACTTTTAAGAAGGTGGCTTAATGATCCTTTAATAGATGTATGTAAAATAAATGAAAGACTAGAAGCTGTTAAAGAATTAAAAGAAGATATAATTTTAAGAGGAGATGTTGTTGATAGCTTAAAGAAAGTATATGATATTGAAAGATTAGCAGGAAAAATATCTTATGGTAGTGCAAACGCAAGAGATTTACTTTCATTAAAAAATTCTGCTAAGCAATTACCAGATGTAAAGAAAACTCTTTCACAAGCCAAGTCTCCGTTACTAACTCAATTGTATGACAACTTAGATACATTAGAAGATGTTTATCAAATAATTGAAGATTCAATTATTGAAGATCCACCTATAAGTGTAAAAGAAGGTGGAATAATAAAATTAGGATATGATGAGGAAATAGATCATCTAAAAAAAGCAACAACAGAAGGTAAAACTTGGGTTTTAGAGATAGAGGCAAAAGAGAGAGAAACAACTGGAATAAAAGGTTTGAAAGTTGGATTTAATAAAGTATTTGGATATTTTATTGAAGTAACAAAATCTAATTTATCAATGGTTCCAGATAGATTTATTCGTAAACAAACTTTAGCAAATTGTGAAAGATATATAACTGAAGAACTAAAAAAAGTTGAAAATGAAATCTTGGGAGCAGAAGAAAAAGTTATAAATTTAGAATATAATGCATTTTGCGAAATAAGAGAAAAAATAGAAAAGCAAATATTAAGAGTTCAAAAATCAGCAAGCATTATAGCTACATTAGATGTTTTAGCATCTTTAGCAACAGTAGCAGATGACATGAATTATGTAATGCCAATAGTTGATAATAGTGGAATGATAGATATAAAAGATGGACGTCATCCTGTTATCGAAAAAATATTACCAGGTGGAAGCTTTGTTGAAAATGATACATATTTAGATAAAAATGATAATCGTTTAGCAATTATTACAGGACCAAACATGGCTGGTAAATCTACATACATGAGGCAAGTTGCCTTGATAACACTTATGGCACAAGTTGGAAGTTTTGTACCAGCATCTTATGCAAAAATTGGTGTAGTTGATAAAATTTTTACAAGAGTTGGTGCATCAGATGATTTAAGCATGGGACAAAGTACCTTTATGGTTGAAATGATGGAAGTTGCAGCTATCTTAAAAGAAGCTACATCAAATAGTTTAGTAATTTTAGATGAAATAGGTAGAGGAACTTCAACCTATGATGGGCTTTCAATTGCATGGGCAGTAGCTGAATATATTTCAGATAAAGAAAAATGCGGAGCTAAAACTTTATTTGCGACACATTATCATGAACTAACATCATTAGAGGAAAAATTAGAGGGTGTCAAAAATTATTCAATTGCTGTTAAAGAAAAAGGAGAAGACGTTATCTTTTTAAGGAAAATTATACCAGGTGGAACAGATGAAAGTTACGGTGTACATGTTGCTAAATTGGCGGGAGTTCCACAAGTTGTAACAAAACGTGCAAATGAAATATTAAAAACATTAGAAAGAAAAAGTGTACAAGGAGAAAAGGCACAAGAAAAGGAAAACAAAAAGGTTGCAACAGGACAGTTAGATTTATATAATTATAAGTTAGCTGAACTAGCTCATGAATTAGATAAAGTAGATATAAATGAATTGACTCCAATTGAGGCACTTAATATTTTAGTTAATATGAAAGAAAAAATAAAGTAGTTCTTGATAGAAGTTTTCTAGCCATTTACAAATTGACAAAAGGATGTAACTACTACAAAGACCCGATGAATCCTAAAAATATCAAGAAGTGATAGGATTTCTCGAAAGAGTAAGCTTTTATGGCTTGCTCTTTTCTTTAATGAATTTTATTCATATCAATTAGTTGACTAAAATAAATATAAGATATAAAATAGAATCATTAAAACGAAAGGAATGTTTAAATTATGAATATAAAACTGGACAATGAAAATATAAATGTAGAAGATAATAAATCAATAATAGAATTATTTGGAGACAAACTTAAGGGAAATAATCATATAATTGCTTGTGATATTAATAATGAAATAAAAACTTTAAAGTATATTCCAAAAGAAAATGATAATGTATCATTTGTAGATGTAACCTCAAGAGATGGTAGAAGGACATATATTAGAGGGCTATTATTTATAATGAGTATGGCCTTTAATGAATGCTATCCAGAAGCATTTTTATCTGTAAATTATCAATTAACAAATGCAATGTATTGTGAAGTGGATAATTTAAAAGTAACAAGAGAAATGATTGAAAATGTAAGCAAGAAAATGAAAGAGATAGTAAGTAAGAAATTAGATATAAAAAAAGTTGAAATGTCTAAAGAAGAAGCAATTAAATTTTACGAAAAAGAAAATAGCTTAAGAGGAATTCTACAACTTGATAATGAACAAAAAAAAGGAGTTTCTTTATATTTTTGTGAAGGATATTATAATTACTTTTATGGAGTAATGCCAATTAACACAGAATATATAAATGTTTTTGAAATTGTACCATATAATGATGGAATTTTACTACGTTATCCAGACAAATCAAACCCAAATGCATTAGAGGCTGGGGTAGCAAGCAAAAAGATGATAGCAATATTAGATGAATATAAAGATATACATAGAGTTTTGGATGTAAATACTATATATAAGTTAAATAAACAAATCAGAGAAGGAAAAGCACCTGAATTTGTGCTACTAGCAGAAGCATTACATGAAAAGAAAATTTCTGATATTGCTGATAATATTATAAATAGAAAAAATGTAAAGGTAATTTTGATTGCAGGTCCATCATCATCAGGAAAAACTACATTTGCAAAAAGACTAGGAATACAACTAAGATTAAATGGATTAAAACCAGTAACAATTTCTGTTGACGATTATTTCGTTGAAAGAAAAGATACTCCATTAGACGAAAATGGAAAATATAATTTTGAATGTATAGAGGCAATTGACTTAAAACTATTTAATGATAATTTAACAACATTATTAAATGGAGGAGAAATACTTTGCCCAACATTTGATTTTAAAGAAGGAAGTAAAAAATATACTGGCAAAAAAATGAGTCTTGCAGAAGATGAAGTACTTGTGATTGAAGGTATTCATTGCTTAAATGATAAATTAACAGAATCAATTCCAAAAGAATTAAAATATAAGATATATATTAGTGCATTAACAATTCTTAATATCGATTACTATAATAGAATATCTACAACGGATAGCAGATTAATTAGAAGAATGGTAAGAGATTATAACTTTAGAGGATATACAGCGATACATACATTACAAATATGGAACTCTGTAAATAATGGAGAGAATCAATATATTTTCCCATATCAAGATGAAGCAGACAGCATGTTTAATACATCATTAATATATGAATTATGCGTATTAAAAAAATATGCATTACCAATGTTGGAAGAAATAGATAATTCTTATGTTGAGTACGCAGAAGCTAAGAGATTATGCGAATTCTTAAAATATTTCGAAGACATTGAAGATAAATATGTACCTGAAAATTCAATACTTCGTGAATTTATTGGAGGAAGTGTCTTTGAATATTAAGAGGTAAAATATATGGGAAGAAAATTTACAAAAATTGATGAAGCTTTTATATGTGAAAATTGCGGAAGCAAAATAGAGCCACTAGGGTATACATGTAGAGATCATTGCAACTATTGTTTGCACTCAAAACATGTAGATATAAATCCGGGTGATAGGGAAGAAGAGTGTCATGGAGACTTAGAACCAATTAGGGTTGAACTAGATAGCAAAAAAGGCTATGTTATAATATATAAATGCAAAAAATGTGGAGCGATACGCAAAAACAAAGCAGCAGAGGATGACAATATGGATTTGATAATTGAGTTAACTACAAAACAATAGAGAGGTTTTTAAACCTCTCTATATAAATTTCCATTAGTATATTGTAATCCTTCTAATTTTTCTCTATTATAAGCCGTATCTACAGCTTTATTTATTTCACTAATTGATTCATCGATAAAGTCTAACCTTACAAAATTAATTGGCAAATCCTTTGTAGAAATAGAAAGTGTTTTACTATTACATATCAAAGAAACTGTTTGCATGCTATCAGGGATTACTCTAAAATTAAAGCCTAATCTATCTTTTAAATAATATTTGTTATCTCTTTTACAATTTGTTCCACAATCTGGAAAACATTTATTTGTCTTACCTAAAAAACAATAACTGCTAACCATAAGAGGTAGGTTACCGTAAATTATTATTTCTGTATCAATACTTGAACTTGAAATAATTTCTTTTATTGTTTCTTGATGTAGCTCTCTAGACAATGTAATTCTATTTAGTCCAATTTTTTTATATTCATCAATTGAATTATTATTAAAAACATTCAATGAATAATTACCAATAAATTCATAGTCTTTTTGATACTTTTTTAACAGTTCAAAATCAGCTATATTTGAAAGAATGAACCCTTTAATATTATATGCAAATAGTATTTGCTCTATTAAATTTAATGCTACATTTTTATAATTAGTTTTTATTATGGTTGGAATATATAAATATATATCAAAATTTTCTGAAAGAGATGTAATAATATCTGCATATTTTTTATTTGCTAAAATCTTTAAAGGCAAATAGATTCTATTTATTTTTTCTTTATCAAGTTTGCTATAATCAAAATCTAAAAATAAATTTCTAAAAAATAATGCTATTTTAGGATGCTCCATACTTGGAATATATGTAATTGTTTTTTTAGAAATATTTTGAATGTGAGGTAAACTTCTTTTTGCTCTGTTCAATATTTCTTGTTCAACCTTTTCTAAAGTAGATCTTCTCAATTCATTTAAAGTACTAATACTTGGAACATATAATCCATCATCTAGTAATACGGTTATATTTTCAAAGTAAAAAGGTGTATTACTTGTTTTTGATATTTGTTTTACGACTCTTTCAACACTAATAGGCGTTTTTAAAGCATCAATAGGTATCATGTTAGAAACATCTTCTACACAAATATTAGAATATAGTTCGTTGTAACAAGTATTTTTATTTGTTGAAATTTTCATCTTAATAGGTGTATTTTTCTTTATAGTAATATTACAATTTAAAGGTATTTTTTTATTTTCACAATTATCATAAGAAGATTTGGCAAAGTCACTTAAACTCTTACTAGAAATTTTATAAACTTTATCTCCAACTTTTATATTTCCCTTCATTCTGCCAATTGTAACTTCTGTACCAGAAGATATATGTTTATGATTATCATTTTTAATCATGAGTTCAGATACTAGGTACTTTGATGATTCATTAGAAACTGATATTGAATCACCTAAATCTAAATCTTCTTCTAACTGTAGTGTAATATGTCCTTTATTTGAGTTGTATTTTTTTATTGTTCCTAAATAAAGCCCCATATTACTAGGTTTTTCTTGGAAAATCAAACTGCTATTATGCTTCGAATCTAAATGACCATTTGAAAAACCACCTCTATTAAATACTTGCATCAAATCATTTATATCTTTTTCATCTATATTGAATTCGTTTGTATTTTGAAACATATCAATATATTTTCTATAAATTCTTGTGACAGTTGCAACATATTCAGGTCTTTTCATACGTCCTTCAATCTTAAAACATTTTACTCCTGCTTGTATTAAACGTGGAATATAGGCTATGCCACATAAATCTTTTGTACTTAACAAATAACCTTTATTAATTGTTTTAATTTCGTGAGTTGAATTGTTTTCACTAATTAGCTCATAAGGAAGTCTACATGGACCAGCACATTTTCCACGGTTTCCAGAACGACCACCGACAACACTTGAAAATAAGCATTGACCAGAATAACAAATACATAGTGCACCATGAATAAATGTTTCTATTTCTACATTGCAGTTTTTGCAAATATATTCAATTTCTTCACATGAAAGTTCTCTTGATAATACAACTCTATCAAATCCTAACTTTTCAAGTTCTAATACTCCTTGAAGATTATGTACTGTCATTTGAGTACTAGCATGAATAGGTAGGTGAGGAAAATTATCAATTAAGTATTTTGCTAACCCAAAGTCCTGAACAATAATAGCATCAATTCCAGCTACATAAGCTTCTTTAACTAAATCTATAGCATTTTCAAACTCACAATTTTTTATTAATGTATTTAAGGTCAAATTTGTTTTTACATTTCTTAATTTACAATAATTTATAACTTGCTTCATGTCATCAATATTAAAATTTTTTGCATACATTCTTGCATTAAATTGCTCTACTCCAAAATATACTGCATCAGCACCATTTTGTACAGCAGCTTTTAAACAATCCCAGTCTCCAACTGGAGCCAAGAGTTCGACTTTTGACATATAAAGACAACCTCCAATATATTAAGTTATTTTAATTTTATAATTTTGTATATAAATAAAAACAGACAGTTTAAAATAATGTAAAACAAATCTGTAATTTTACACACCAATTTTATTGTAACACAATTTTTAACTTTTGCATACTAATATTATATAGAAAATATAAAGGAGGAGAACTTTATGCCAGAAGAATCTAGAGATTGTGGATGCGGACGTAACAATAACTGCTTAAGCAACTTATTTGGAGGTTGTGGATGTGGTGATAGTAGTATTTTATTCTTTATAATAATATTTTTATTACTATTTTGTAATTGTGGATGCAACAGATAAACATATAAAAAGGTAACATTGACAAATGTTGCCTTTTTTCTTTTTTATCTTGACTGAAAAATGTAAGAATGATATACTAACTTTGTAGAAATTTATCACATTTAGGAGGAAAAGATGTTGTTAAAAAACATTTTTAATATACGAAGAATTATAAGTATAATTTTAATAGTTTTAATATTATCTAGTTCAATTATACTATTAAATATAGGAGAAACTAAAGCATCATATAGTACTGAGTTTTCAAAATATCCAGGATATGAGGCTTTAATAAAAAAATTACAAGAAGCACATCCGAATTGGGAATTTGAAATAATGGAAACTGGTCTTGATTGGTATGCATCAATTGTCGAAGAATCAACAGGTCACCATGGACTAAATGTTGTATCTAAAAACAAATCAGATGCTTGGAAGTGTGCATGCAATAAAACTGTTGAAACGGTTTGGAAATGTGCTTCAACAGCAACAGTAGCATACTACATGGATCCAAGAAATTCTTTAAATGAAAATTATATATTCCAATTTGAACAGCTAACTTATGATGAAAAAATTCAAACAAGAGAAGGTGTAGAACAAATATTAAAACCTTGTAATTATATGCAAGGAAAAGTTACATATTATGATACAAAAGGAAACAAAAAGACTTTAAACAAAACTTATGTAGATGTAATAATGGAAGCAGCAAAACAATATAATGTTAGTCCTTATCATTTAGCATCAAGAATTAGACAAGAACAAGGAACTGGAGATGCAGGCTCAATGATTTCTGGAAAATGGACTGGAGAGAGTGGAGCATATAAAGGATATTATAACTTCTTTAATGTAAAAGCTTATGGCGATGATGTCGTAAAAAATGGGCTAATTCATGCTAAGAGCAAAGGATGGACAGATCCAGAAAAATCTATTAAAGGTGGAGCAGCTGTGATAGTAAAAGACTATATATCATGTGGACAAGATACTTTGTATTTACAAAAATTTGATGTTGTTGATGGTGGAGATGGATACTATGCTTGGCAATATATGACAAATGTATCCGCATCAAAAACAGAAGGCTATACAATGAGAGATGCATACAATGAAATGGGGTTACTATCTGGAGAATCTAAAATAAAATTTAAGATTCCTGTATATAAGAATATGCCTAGTCAAATATCACCTGAACCAGGTAATGAAAAGCTTGTAACTCAAGATGTTAAAATAACAGGAGACGCCGTAGCAGTTAGAAAAGGTAAAGGAACAAACTATGATAAAATTACTTCTTTAAGTAAAAACACCAAACTTTTAAGAATTGAATTAGATAATTCTACTACAGGTGGTTATTATTGGGACAAAGTAGTATTAGCGAATGGAACAGTTGGTTATGTTGCAAGAACATATTTAGCACAAATTGATTTACAATCGAATTGCAACGAACAATATATTACAACAAAATATACAGATTTTAGGAATGGACCAGGAACTACCAAAACATCTGTATTAAGAGTACTAGCTTCAGGACAAATAGTGACAGTTGTTGAAAAAGGAAAATATAATTCTTTAAATAGCAATGATTGGTGGAGAATTAAATTAAGTGACGGAACTTATGGATATGTGACTGCAAGTAGTTTTGAACAATATGATCCAAGCAAAGTTGATCAATTAAGAATAATTTGTACTGATGGCTTAACTGTTAGAAAATCTCCAACAACAAGTTCTGCAGCTTTAGCATCTTTAGCTAAAGGAGCTATTGTAACCAGAACTGAAAAAGACGTCGAAAGCACACAAAAAGAATATGTATGGAGCAAAATAATTACATCTAGTGGAATTGTTGGATATATAGCAACTAGAGATGTTAAAGCTAATGAAGATTGGGTTGAGGTTATAAAGAATAATAATCCTGAAACGCCAACAGAAGTAAAGGGAAATGGATTCAAAACAAGTGGAACAAATATCATCTGTCAGCCTAATATTAAAGTTTCAGACATTAAATCAGCGTCAAAAGATATTGTAATAAAAAAAGGTTCAACTATAATAACTGATACAGCAAACGTCGGAACAGGTTACACATTAACATTAAATGATAAAACATATACAATAGTGGTTTTAGGAGATGTTAATGGAGATAATGAAGTAAATTCAGCAGATTTATTAGGTATTGTAAAGTATTTAAAAGGAACACTTAAAATTACTCAAGAATGTGAAAAAAAATCAGCTGATGTAAACAAAGACGGTGAAATTAATTCAGCAGATTTACTAAGCATAGTCAAATATTTAAAAGGCTCTATAAAAATAGAGGTTTAAACGGAGGAAAAAATGAAAAAGATAATAAAAAGTATATTTTTAATTATATTTGCAACTGTTGCAATATCGTTATTTTCAAAAGTTGAAGCAGCGTCAGCAACAATAAGTGCAAATAAAACAACAGCAACAGTTGGAGATAGCGTAAAAGTTACGTTAAAAATAAATGCAGCAGCATGGAATATAAACGTATCTGGAAGTGCTTCTGATAGTGTGGTTGGATTCAATAGTGATGCAGAAAATCAAACTACTAAAAAAACATACTCTATAAACACAAGTAAGGCTGGAACATATAGTGTATCTATTTCAGGAGATATTACAGATGCATCTTCAACTACTCCTGAAAAATTAAGCAAATCTGTTACAATAACAGTAAAAGCAAAATCAACATCTGGTTCAAATAGTGGGTCTGGAAACAATACAGGAGGCAGTACAACAAAACCTTCAACACCAACAGAAAAGTATACAGATGTAAATGAAAAAGTATATTCAACTACAGATGGATTAAATGTTAGAAAATCAGCAAATGGTACTATAATAGGAAGTTTATCTAAAGGTGATGAAGTAACAAGAACAGGAATCGGAAATCAAGGATGGAGTAGAATAAAATTAAGTAATGGAACAACAGCTTATGTTAGTAGTTCATACCTAACAAAAACAAAACCTGCTGAAGATAAACCAAAAACAGAAGAACCTAAAAAAAATACAACTACAAACGAAGAAGTTAATAATACAACATCTGAAGGAAATAACGAAACAAAAAATAATGAAGTAGGCAACAATAATACAGGTGAAAATACAACAACTACAGATGAAAGTTTAGGATTATCATCTTTAGAAATTGCAGGTGTAAATTTTTCAGATGGATTTGATCCTAGTAAACATATTTATGGATTAAAACTTAATTTCTTTGTTAAAAACCTAGATATTACAGCTAAAGCTAATAAAGAAGACGCAAAAATAGAAATAATAGGAAATCAAGATTTTGTTGAGGGGGAGAATAATGTTACAATATTACTTACTTCAGCAGACGGAAAAGAAACAGCTACATATCAAATAAAAGTAACTGTACCATCTGAAATTGCTACTGCACCACAAAACAATATACAATTTTATATAATGTGTGGTTCAATTATAATAACAGCAATAGTTCTTATTGCAATTGTAACAGCAATATATAGAAAGGTAAGTAATAAATCTTCAGATAGCAGAGAAGAAAATGAAAAACTATTTGAAAATCCTTATGTTGATGATAAACCTAAAAAAGAAAAATCAAAAGGGAAACATTCAAATTAATAAAAATACTTAATTATGGAAAAGAATCTTATTTCTTTTCCATAATATATGCGCTACTGTAGCTCAGTTGGTAGAGCAACAGATTCGTAACCTGTAGGTCGGCGGTTCGATTCCGCCCAGTAGTCAAGCGGTTAAGACATCGCCCTTTCACGGCGGAGACATGGGTTCGATTCCCGTCGGGGTCACCAATATGCCACTTTAGCTCAGCTGGTAGAGCAACTGACTTGTAATCAGTAGGTCATCTGTTCGAATCAGATAAGTGGCTCCAACGACGTATCTGTTCGAACTTTTTTTAGAACAGATAGATATGAAAATCAATCAGTAAAATGGTTGATTTTTTCTTTTGCAAAAAATCATCCTAATTCTATATGGAAAGGATGGTGTTTGATATGAAGATAATTAAGCAAGAACTAGAATTTGAGGAATGTCTAAAACAACGACTTGAATTTATATGTGAGTTTTCAAAAGTTACTCCTACTTTTATCAATGGTAGTATCAGAAAACTAGATAAAACTAATCTTACATATATTGAACCACATAGAGTGATTATTAAAAATATTACTCTTTTAGATTTTAACTATTCAAATGATGTGTATATTTCAAATTTGACTAAAAAGATTAAATTATCAGAGTTAGAAGAATATTTGAAAAATATATAATTGTAAATAATTGACATTTCTTTAAATCGTGATATAATATAGACAATAAATTATGTATAGCTGTTTGCCAAGAGCTATATGATTATGAGTACTTTGAAAAGATTATATTATATTGCATTATTATATTTTTGTTTATAATAAATGGATTTAAGAGATGTCAGTAGTACTCGTATGTACTTTGATGTCTCTTTTTTTGTTAGATTGGAGGTTTGAAAATTGAACGAAGAAAAGAAACAATGTGGGTTATATTTAAGAGTATCAACAGAAGACCAAGCAAGAGAATGGATTTAGTCTACCAGAACAAAAAGAAAGATTAGAAAGTTTTTGCAAATTCAAGGGTTATGAGATAATAGATTATTATGAGGACGCTGGAATAAGTGCCAAAACTGGCAATCATAGACCAGAGTTTGAAAGATTAAAAAACGATATAAAGGCTAAAAGAATAAATACTATTGTTGCTTTAAAGTTAAATAGAATAACAAGAAGTATTTACGACTGGGAAAATCTAATGACATTCTTAGATGAGAATGATGCCTATTTAGACTGTGTAAATGATGAAATAAACACAACAAGTGCAAATGGCAAAATGATTTCAAGACTTTTAATGAGTGTTAGCCAAAATGAAATTGAGAGAACTAGTGAAAGAACAAAAATAGGTTTAGCAGGTGCAATAAAACAAGGACATATTCCTCATATTGCTCCATTAGGTTATAAAAGAGAAGATAAAAAATTAGTAATTGATTATTCTACTAAAGATATTATAATTAGAATATTTGATTTATATTATAATGGCTATTCTTATCAGAAAATAAGCAATTTATTCAATGAAGAAAAAGTATTAGGAAAAGATAATTGGCGAGATTCAACTATTGTTGGTATTTTAGAAAATGAAATATATAAAGGTGATTTTGTTCATGGTAAAAAAACTAAACACCCTACTTACTATGAAGACGTTGTTAATCCTATTATATCAAAAGAAATGTGGGCAGACTGCCAAGTACAGAAAAAGAAAAATTCAAGAAGTTATAAAAGAACATTAACTTATTTATATTTACAAAAATTAAAATGTCCTAAATGTGGCAGAGTTTTAGGTGGTAAAGCTACTACAAAGAAAAATGGCAATGCTTATTTCTACTACTATTGCCACGATTGTAAAATTGAATTTAAGGAAAATGTTATAAATGACTACTTTAATCAGTTCATAAGTGAATTAGTAGAATATGACTCTGTTGTAAATCAATTCTTCTTGCCTATGATAAAGCAAAAATTTGATGAGCCAAAAGAACAATTACAAAAAGAAATTGATAGTCAAAAATCAAAACTAGATAGAATTAAAAAGGCTTATATTAACGGAGTTTTTGAATTAAAAGAATATGAAATTGAAAAGAAAATTGTTGAAAAAGCTATTGAAGAATTACAAAATGAACTTAATACTACTGATATTTCGGAAGAATTACGATTTACTCCCAAAGACATTTTGCTAAAACGAGATATTGACTTTATTAACAAACTAAAACTTAATAAAGAATATCAAGAAAGGACTAAAACGTAGAAAGATTATACTAGAGAAGAACAATCAGAACTTATAATGAAATATATAGATAGCATGGAACTTACTTTAATTGGTAAAGAAATTGTTGTTAAGCAAATAAACTTTAGAGATTCAATTTGTAAACCTTGTCAGGAATTATATGATAACGGATATATTGATACAACAAAGCCTATGCTGTTAGGAAATGTATTAGGAAGTGTCAGATTTAGTAACTATTTGCCAGAGGAAGAAGTTGGCAAAATTATAATGAGATTAAGACAATACTATGATGTAAGTTTTGCAGAGGCAACTTACTATGTAGATAAGCAATGTTTTTATTTTAACTTTGTTGAAAATAATAGTGCTATTGTTAGGGTATTCCCTTTACAAGACTATTATAAACTAGATCCAAAAGGTAAAATGCCAACTTATGAATTTGGAATTATCTATATCAATGAAGAAAATAAATTCCAAATGCAAGATATAAATTCAGCATTTGACTTTATGCCAGATAAAACAAACGATAGTGTAGTTTATATGAAAGAGCCTACTCCTATTCCAATAGGTGTAAAGCCTGTAAAATATGACGAAGAAAATGCTGAATAATTGTTGCAACTATAAATGTACCTCTGCTATGTTGCAACAATCAAATTAACGTGGCACGTTTTGTTTTTACGAAGTAAAAATGAAAGTGGCGATAGTTAATTTGAATAAATTTTATCCCTGTGGGAGAAAATTTATTGCCTCGCAGAGCCCCCGAGTTATGATGGCACGTCATAACTCATAAGGGGTTAGGACTTATGACAAGGTCAAAATCCTGTGCTTCGAAGTAAGTTTAAGGAGGTGCTTATATGGAACAAGAATTAGCCTATTCTTTTTACTTGGGTAGTGATAAGAATAAAAGTAAATTAGCAAAGAAAGTATCAAAAGGAAATGTATCTGGTACTACCTCTTTTTCAAATAATGCTATACAAAATGCAAAAGGATTATCAAAAGTAAATAAACACAACTTACGAGATTATGATAATCAAAGGGAACGTATTACTACTATATATGGAACTAATGATATTGTAGAAGATGTTAAACAAGTATATTTAGATGAATTTGAACAATCTAGAATTGAATATAATAGCAAAACAAGAGCTGATAGACAAATAAAAGACTACTTTCAAAAAGTATGTGATTCTCAAAATGATATAGCTTGTGAGATTATAGGTAGTACCTCTTTTTCAAATAATGCTATTCAAAATGCAAAAGATTTATCAAAAGCAAATAAGCATAATTTAAGAGATTATGATAATCAAAGAGAATTAATTACAACTATATATGGAACAAATGATATTGTAGAAGATGTTAAACAAGTATATTTAGATGAATTTGAACAAGCTAGAATTGAGTATAATGCTAAAACAAGAGCTTATAGACAAATAAAAGATTACTTTCAAAAAGTATGTGATTCTCAAAATGATATAGCTTGTGAGATTATTATCGAACTTGGAGATATGGACTTTTGGCAAGATAAAGACAACGAATATAGATATAAAATGACTGATGTTTATAATGAACAAGTACAGGAATTATCGTTATAGGAGTTCCAGTAATAGATAATTGTAAAAGAGGTATGAAAAAACAAGTTGGTAAATCACAACTATTTACTAAAACCTTACTTTCTGAAATACAAGACAAAATGAGAAATGCTTGTATTAAATCATATAATAAGTTCTATGATGTTGATAGTAGGCTTAAAACAAAGCAAAAAGGCAGAAATCAAGATATTAATGTTAATGAAATGGGCAATTATAGAGAAATGAAGAAAAAACTAGAGAAGCAAAAATCAAAACTAGAAAACGCCAATAAACAAACTAAAAAGCTTGATAGGTGAGATTATTATTGAACTTGGAGATATGGACTTTTGGCAAGATAAATACAACGAATATAGATATAAAATGACAGATGTATATAATGAACAAATACAAGAATTATCTAAACTACTTCCTGACTTCAAAATTGCTAATGCTACAATACATTATGATGAAACATCTCCACATATGCACGTTATAGGTGTTCCAGTAATAGATAATTGTAAAAGAGGTATGAAAAAACAAGTTGGAAAATCACAACTATTTACTAAAACATTACTTTCTGAAATTCAAGATAAAATGAGAAATGCTTGTATTAAGTCATATAATAAGTTCTATGATGTTGATAGTAGGCTTAAAATAAAGCAAAAAGGTAGAAATCAAGATATCAATGTTAATGATATGAGCAATTATAGAGAAATGAAGAAAAAACTAGAACAGGAAAAACAAAAATTAGATAATGCTAATAAACAAACAAAAGCACTTGATAATAAAAGTAAAGACATTATTGGTCTATTAGATAGTTTGAAACCTATGCCATTTAATAAAAATAATAGTCAAATTTCCAATGAGAATATAGAAATTATCAAAGATTATATTAAAGACGTAACAGATGTTACCGAAACAGTTAGAAACGTTAATGACTTAAATATGGCAATTAAGGATTTTGAACACTCTGCTTTTGAAATAGAATCTGAAAATCGTTCTTTAAAATATGAAATTGAGTTAAGAGATGAAAATATTAAAAAGTTAAAAGATAATTTATCAGCAAAAGATACCATAATTAACAAGTTAAAAGAAGAACGAGATTATTTTAAGGCTCAATTTCAAAAATTCAAAGGATTTTGGCATGATTTAATGAGTCATTTTCAAAAGAAAGTAAGTAGATATAAAGATGAACATTACAAAGTTGTTAGTGATGACTTATACAAGAACGGCATTTTTGATGATAACGATTATGAAATAGCAAATAATGAATTAAGAAAAGTTGTAATACCAGATAAAAACAAATTAAATAAAAAGAAAAACAATGATACTAGATTTTAATATGGAGGTTTGATATGAATAACGATAAAGTAAATAACGTAATATCTATAATAAAAAATATGGATTTAAATAATAAATTAAGACTTGGACTATGTATTAGTTCAACTTCTTATACAACTATAAATTATAACAAAGCACATATACATAGTATATTTGATAAAAAACTAAAAAATATTGATAAAGAATATTTAACAAGCTATGTAAATATGCGTAAATACCCTACTATCCTATTTGCAATGTCTAAAATAATGGAAATGCATAATACGGAACAAAATCAAATAGCAATGTATTTGATAAATAGCATAGAATAATCATTGGAAAATTTTGAAATTTTTTGACTTTTTCTTATATTTATAGTATAATAATATTGCGTTGATGAAGAAGAAATATATGGATATTTGTAGAGAGCAAATGGTTGGTGAAAATTTGTAATTGAAATATATGGTGGCACTTCAGAGCATAATAAAATAAAAAATAAGGTGGATAATATATATTATTATCAATTAGGGTGGAATCGCGTGAGCAAATTTAAGCTTTCGTCCCTAACTATTGTTATATAGTTAGAGGAGTGAAAGCTTTTTTAAATATATAACAAAATTTAATTTTTATAAGGAGGTTTTGTTATGGTAAAAGACATGCAAACAATAATGAGTTTTTGTAAATCGAGAGGATTTATGTATCAGGGTTCTGAAATCTATGGAGGAATCGCTAATGTATGGGATTTTGGTCCGTTAGGTTGTAGACTAAAAAATAACATTAAAGATACTTGGAGAAAAAGATACATACAAGAAAGAACAAATAGTTATGAAATAGATGCTGCAATATTAATGCATCCAAAAGTATGGGAAGCAAGTGGACATTTGTCATCATTTTTTGATCCTAAAATAGATTGTAAAAAGTGTAAAACTAGATTTAGAGCAGATAATTTTATTACAGACATCTCAAAAGGAAAGGTAAATGGAGACGGAATGACATATGATGAAATGAAATACTATATAGAGAAAAACAATGTTAAATGCCCTGTATGTGGTACTCATGATTTTACAAAAATAAGAAAATTTAGTCAAATGTTTGAAACTTATAGAGGTTCAACTGATGAAGATAAAAGTATAATATATTTAAGACCTGAAAATGCTCAAGGAGAATATGTTAATTTCTTAAATGTACAAAGAACAATGAGAACAAAATTACCTTTTAGCATAGGTCAAATAGGAAAAGCATTTAGAAATGAAATAACTCCTGGAAATTTTAATTTTAGAACAATAGAATTTGAACAAATGGAATTTCAAACATTTTGTAAAGAGGGTCAGGATTCAAATATTTATAATTATTTTAAGGAATATGCTAAAAAGTATTTCATAGATTTAGGATTACCTATTGAGAGATTAAGATTTCATGATCATGAAAAATTAGCGCATTATGCAAAAGAAGCTTGTGATATTGAATATCTATTTCCATTTGGCTGGGGAGAAATAAATGGAACACATAATAGAACAGACTATGATTTGAAAAGACATCAAGAACATTCTGGTAAAAGTATGGAATATCTAGATGTTGAAACAAATGAAAAATTTATTCCTTATATTATAGAATCCACTATTGGACCAGATAGAACTGTTTTAGCAGTATTATGCGAAGCATATACTGAAGAAAAAATAAATGATGATGATACAAGAATTGTACTAAAATTAAGTCCAATTTTGTCTCCATATAAAGTAGCAATATTACCACTTACTAAAAAGCAAGCTGAGAAATCAAAAGAAATTTTAGAAATATTATCTAAAGAATTTATGTGTACATATGATGAATCTGGTACAATAGGAAAAAGATATAGAAGACAAGATGAAATAGGTACTCCATATTGTATTACAATTGATCATGATACAGAAACAGATAATTGTGTAACTATAAGAAATCGTGATACAATGGAACAAGATAGAATAAATATTAGTGAAATAAAAAACTATATTAATATTCAAATGGATAAATTCAAAATATAATGGTATTTTATTGACTTTATTAAATTATCCGTGTATAATAAATATAGGAAATAACAATCCACAAACGTGGTTTTGCCGAGAATATATGAAAACTCACATCTACTCGCCAAAGTACAGATGTGAGTTTTTTCTATTTATGTAGTTGCTTATCAACCCAGTTCTTATACAGAACTGCAGCCAAGGCAACGTTTAATGTTAAAGATAACATCAAGGATATTATTAAAAATAGTATCACTTCAACCATAAACATCACCACCCTTCCTACGACGTTTCGTAAAGATTGGTGGCAAAACCACATCTGCTTATTATCATTTCCTATGCAAGTTAGTATAACATACATTTTAAGATAAAGCAATAGAAAACAAACAAATATTTGCATTTTTTTATAATTATTATCTTGAAAAATTTTCAATAATCTGTTAATATATATATAGCTTGATTGATTATTATATCAATCGTTAATGAGAGAAAAAGTTGTAGATATCTACGACACCTGCTCCAGCAATACAAAATTTTCTCCCCTCGGAAGAGGGGTTCTTTTTGTGGGGCCGTGCCTTTGCGATTGGCGCGGTTGTTTATGAGGACGGCGTAGAGGTCAAGACCTTCTACGCCAGATGCCCCATCGAGGGTAAGGTTGACACATGGGTGTACCTGTAGAAGCTCGCGTCATCATTGACATGCATGACAAAGGCTATATCGGAACTTGGGACGGCGCATATCCTTGGCTGGATATTGCAGGTTGTCTGAAGCAATCAAGGTTAGATTGCACTTCGGTCGACACCTACAATGCCGACCACGGAATCAAAGTTCCTCAGCCTGAACCAGGCGGAACACACAACCCATTGTATGACTCTAGGGCAGCTGCTCTGTGTTATATGAATTTGATGAAATAAAAGGAGAAGAGTATAAGTTATCTTGGCTAAGTCCTAGGTAGTTATACTCACTCCAAAGTTTATCTATCCGTTTGGCCCCCCAGAGAGCGTAATGTTCTCTGGGGGGTTATAAGCTGCAGCTCATTGTTAAGCTAGTAATTCTACACAAATTGATTCAAAACAAAAAACATTATGCAAACAAAAACTTGCTTTTTTATGTAAAGTCTGGTATAATAATAAATAACACCAACAAGGTGTAGTTTATGAAGGGAGAGCCCTCGTTTAGAGGGCGGAAAACAATGAAAAATATAACATTAAAGGAGTATGCTAAACTCCTAAAAGTTTCCCATTATACAAAAGACTACGGGAAACTCCGGGCTAAAATGTCCCGGAAAAGGCTGGAGCAATCCAGTCTGACATCGCCAAAGGACGAAGCAGAACGTGAGCTATTCTTCCTGATTAAGGAAGAAATAGAGGAAAAAAATGGCAATGTTGCCAGCTTTAGGCTGGCGATAGGCCAGCGTGCTGAGAACCCTACCCACTGCTTGATGCAGTGGACAGAAAAATTCTGTAAAAAGATATCACTGCAAAAGTGGTTCTTTGTGTGGGTAGAATTTTACATTCTACCCGGTGAAGACTCCCCTAACGGGGAGAAGCTTTACCTAGAAAGAAAGTCGGACTGGCAGAGGTATAAACTCTACCAGAGACTCTTTTTCCAAAAGTTAAAGGATGTGGCTAGAAAGCTCGGGCTTAAAGCCACGTACCTTGAAAAGGAGGACACCGTTCTCCTAACTCTTATCTAATAAAAAAAGAAAACTTTAAAAGTTTTCCCACTCTCGAAAGGGAGTGGCTTTTTTTTGTAAATTTAAAAGGTTGCTATTTATAGTTGATTATGTTAAAATATATAAGGATTCAAACTAAAGAAAGGGTAAGTTTATGGGATTTTTTGATAAGTTAAAAAATGGGTTAAGTAAAACCAAAAATTCATTTGATGAAAAAATTAACAATGTATTTAGTAACTTTAGAAAAGTAGATGAAGAATTATTAGATGAACTTGAAGAAGCATTAATAATGTCAGATGTCGGAGTTGAAACATCTACAAAAATTATTTCAAATTTGAGAAATAGAATAAAAAAGGAAAAGATTGAAAATGAAGAAGACGTTAGAAATGCTTTAAGAGAAGAAATTGTTAATATATTAAATGAAGTTGATAACGGATTAAAATTAAATACACATCCATCTGTAATATTAGTAGTTGGAGTTAACGGAGTTGGAAAAACTACTTCTATTGGAAAGATTGCAAATAGATTAAAAAAAGATGGGAAAAAAGTTGTAGTTGCAGCAGCAGATACATTTAGAGCAGCAGCAGTTGAACAATTAGAAATATGGGCTAATAGAGCTAATTGTGATATTGTAAAAAGAGAGGAAGGAGCAGATCCTGCTTCAGTAGTTTATGATGCTATACAAATAGTAAAACAAAAAGACGCAGATGTTTTAATATGTGATACAGCTGGAAGATTGCATAACAAAAAATATTTAATGGATGAACTTGTAAAAATAAAAAAAGTAATAGATAAAGAAATGCCTGAAAGCTCAAAAGAAGTATTAATGGTACTTGATGCTACAACAGGTCAAAATGCAATTTCACAAGTAAAAGCTTTTAAAGAAACTGTTGACATAAACGGCTTGATATTAACTAAATTAGATGGTACTGCAAAAGGTGGAGTAGTAGTCGGAATTGTGGCTGAAAATCAAATGCCAGTTAAATTTATTGGTGTTGGAGAACAAATAGATGACATGGAAATTTTTAATAGTGAAGACTTTGCAAAAGCTTTAATTTAAATGGAGGTTTAAATGGAAGAAAAAACAAAAATTAATAAAACAGAAGAAAAGAATATTTGCAAGATAAGTAAAATTAAAATGATAACTGTTTTAATATTTCTAAGCTTAGTTCTTTTAGTTTCTTATATAAGCTATAAAGGTCAATATTTAGAAATGTTAGAATTAGGAGAAAACTATTTAAGCATCTTTTGGCAAAATTCAATAAACTATTTAATTACATTTATATTGAATTTTATAGTATTATATGTGCTTATACGTATAACAAATAGAAGGATAAAAAAAGGGTTAAATCCATTTTTTGAGACAGAAAAGAAGGAAATGCCCAAAATGCCTAATAAATCAATTGCATTTATAGGGGCAATTATAACTAGTTTTGTTGTTAGTAATACATTACTTGAAAAGTTTATGCTTTGCATAAATGCAACAAATTTTGGAATTACAGATGCGGTATTAGGATATGATATAGGATATTTCATATTTGTACAACCTTTTATTCAATACATGTTATATTATATTTTATACGCAATAGTTGGATTAACAATATATGCAGTTTTATATTATATAGTTGTATTTAATTTATGCTTTGATGGGGTTGACAGAAAAGTTTTAAGTACAGGAATACTACTAAAACAATTATGCGTAAATATTATATTTGCAACTTTATTTATAGCAATGATTATATTTGCAGAGACTCAAAATGTTGGATTACAAAAAATTTTAACATTACAAAATGGAGAAGAACCTTATGTTCTTTGGGGCGCTGGAATCTCTGAAGCAACAATTAAATTATGGGGATATCGTATCTTATCTATTTTTGTTGTGATTTCTGTTATAATGGCATTACATTATTTAAAGAAAAAAATTACTAAAAAAATGATAATTTCTTTACTTATAGTTCCTTGTTATTTAATAACAATGCTTTTTGTATTAATTGGATTTGATGTAATATTTGTAAAGCCAAATGAACTTGACAAACAACAAGAATATATTAAAGCAAATATAGAAGCAACCAAACAAGCCTATGGAATTGATATAGATGAAAATAACATAAATTCAAATGAAACAATAACAGCAGAAGCAATAAAAGACAATAAAGAGGTTATAGATAATATAGCATTAATAAGCAAGGACGTAGTCTTAAAGAGTTTAAATACAATGCAAACAAATAAAGGATACTACACATACAATATTGCCCAAATTGCAAACTACAATATAGATGGAAAACAAGCATTATTATATGTATCTCCAAGAGAAATAAAAAGTTCTTCAAGTACATATAATAATAAAACTTATGAATACACACATGGATATGGTGCAATTATTACATCAGCAACTACAACAGATGAAATAGGCAATATTAAATATATGCAAAAGGATTTTAATTCAAGTGAAATAATTAGTTTATCACAACCAAGAATATATTTTGGATTAGAAACTAATTCAACTGTAGTAACAAATAGCAAAGACAAAAAAGAATTTGACTATCCAAGTACTACATCAACAAAGGCTGAAAATATTGAAAACGTCTATGATGGACAAGCAGGACTTTCTTTAAATTTCTTTGACAGATTAGTACTTGCAATTAAAGAAGGAGACCTAAAACTCGCTTTCTCAAGCAATGTTACAACAGAAAGCAACATCTTAATAAATAGAAATATTATTGAGAGAGCAAAAACATTAATGCCATATATTTCTTATGATGAAAATCCATATTTAGTAGTAGATGAAAATGGAAAATTATTATGGGTTCTAGATGGATATACAACTTCAGATTATTATCCATTTTCTCAAAAAATAACATTAAATGATGAAAGTGTATTAAATAAAGAGCAAATAAACTACATTAGAAATTCTGTAAAAGTATTAATAGATGCTTACGATGGAACTATTAAATTCTATATTACAGATAGAAATGATCCTATAATTATGGCATATCAAAAAATGTATAAAGATTTATTTGTTGATAAAGATGAAGCTATTCCAGAAAATATTAGTGAACAATTTATATATCCAGAATATCTATACAAAATACAAGCTGAAGTTATAAAAAGATATCACAATATTCAAACAGATGTATTATATCGTGGAGATGACATTTGGGACATTGCAACACATAATTCAACTAAAGTTACAAACAAAGTTGGAGTGGAATTAAGTCCATACTACACCATGGTAAAAACAATAGATAATGATAATTATAACTTAGGACTAGTTTTACCTTATACACCTTACAATAAGCAAAACTTAACTTCATATCTAATAGGAAGCTATGAAAATGGTGAAGCAAAACTTGTTTTATATAAATATCCTTCAGATAGCAATATTTTGGGCACAATGCAATTAGATACTCAAATAGAGCAAGACAAAACTATATCTAAAGAACTAGAAGCTTTGAATATAACAGGTACGAAACTTCTTAGAGATATGATTGTTGTTCCTATAAATAATTCATTATTATATGTAGAGCCAATATACCAACAATATATGAATGAAGAAAATTCAACACCAATATTAAAAAAGGTTATTGTGGCATCTGGTAACAAAGTTGCAATTGGAAATAATATTTCAGAAGCATTATCTAATCTTGTTTCTCAATCAGCAGTTGACATTGAAATAGAAGACACTGAAACAATAGAAGGACTAATACAAGCAATAATAAAAACAAATAGCAATTTAAAAAAATCAAACAGTAATAATAATTGGGAAATGGTTGGTAAAGACATGACTAAATTGCAAGAACTTATTACTAAATTAGAAAAACTTCAAAACCAAAATAATAAAACAAAAAAAGAATCTGTTGTTCAAAATTCTGAAAATATACAAAACAATGAATAAAAATAATAAAATCTTCCATTTTAATATAAATGGAGGATTTTATTTTGAAAAAATATAAACTAGAAAAAAGTTTAAATAGAAATTTAAAAAAGTTAAATTATATGTTGGAAAAAAATAATATATTTGAAATACTTGAAATATTAGGCAATAAAAGAAAAATTTTTATCAGAAACCTTATTGCAGGAATATCAAAGGGAATTGGAATAGGAATTGGATTTACAGTATTAAGTGCTATTTTAATAATAATACTACAAAAAATTGTAACGCTAAACATTCCAATTATTGGGGATTATATATCAGATATAGTAGATATTGTAGAAACAAAGTAAAATATCTGGCTTTCATTTTTTGTTCCAAACTACTTGACAGTTAACAATAATCAATATAAAATAGTAATGTAGGAAAATATATTTTAATAAAATTTTTAAATTAATATTATATATTTAGTACATTGAAAATTTAATAGAAAGAGGTGTAAGATTATGGAAAATATCCTAATTGGTATCGCCACATTTCTAGTCTCAGCAGTAATTTTCACATTCATAGGAATGTACATAAGAAAGAAAATTGCTGAATCTAAAATGGAAAGTGCAGAAAATGAAGCAAAAAAAATAATCGAAAGAGCAAACATAGACGCTGAAAACAAGAAAAAAGAAGAAATTTTCAAAGCAAAAGAAGAAATTATGAATGCTAGAAAAGATTTAGATCAGGAGATTAGAGAAAGAAGAGGCGAAGTACAAAATCAAGAAAGAAGATTAATCCAAAAAGAAGAAAATTTAGAAAGAAAACAAGATATTGTTGAGAAAAAAGAAAAAGATTTGGATAGAAAACATCAAGAAATAGACGAAAAAAAGGCAGACTTACAAGAATTATATGGCAAACAAATGGAAGAATTGCAGAAAATTGCTAGAATGTCTCAAGAAGAAGCAAAGAAACTTTTATTATCAGAACTTGAAAAGCAATTAACTGCAGAAAAAGCTAATCTTATAAGAGATATGGAAGCAAAGGTAAAAGAGACAGCAGATAAAAATGCAAAAGAAGTTATTGGATATGCAATTCAAAAATGTGCTGCTGACCATACTTCTGAAACAACAGTATCTATAGTATCACTTCCAAATGACGATATGAAAGGCAGAATAATAGGAAGAGAAGGAAGAAATATAAAGACATTAGAAACATTAACAGGAATTGATTTAATAATCGATGATACCCCTGAAGCAGTTGTTATTTCTGGATTTGATCCTTTAAGAAGAGAAGTTGCAAGAATTGCAATCGAAAAGTTAATTGAAGATGGAAGAATTCATCCAGCTAAAATTGAAGAAATGGTAGAAAAAGCAAAAGAAGAAGTAGCAAATGTTATAAAAGAAGAAGGGGAGAGAGCTGTACTTGAAACAGGTGTTATAGGATTACATCCTGACTTAGTAAAATTAATTGGTAAACTAAAATACAGAACAAGCTATGGTCAAAATGTTTTAAATCACTCAATAGAAGTATCTAATTTAGCTAGAATAATGGCTGAAGAATTAGGTTTAGATGCTAAACTTGCTAGAAGAGCTGGATTATTACATGATATTGGTAAGGCTTTAGATCATGATATGGAAGGTACACATGTTGAGTTAGGTGTTGAAGTATTGAAAAAATACAAAGAAAATGAAAACGTTATTAATGCTGTACAAGCTCACCATGGAGATGTAGAACCAAAAACAATAGAAGCTGTTTTAATACAAGCAGCAGACGCAATTTCTGCTTCAAGACCAGGAGCAAGAAGAGAAACTTTAGAAGCATATATCAAGAGATTAGAGCAATTAGAAAGTATTGCAGATTCATTTGATGGTGTTGAAAAATCTTTTGCTATTCAAGCTGGTAGAGAAATTAGAATTATAGTAAAACCAGAAAAGATTGACGATAATCAAATGAAATTAATGGCAAGAGATATTGCTAAGAAAGTAGAAGATGAAATGGAATATCCTGGACAAATAAAAGTTAATGTAGTTAGAGAAACAAGAGTAATTGATTACGCAAAATAATTTTTCAAAAACGTTCAATTTACTTGAACGTTTTTTCTTTTGCTACTTGAAACTTCTAGGTTTTATTTATATAATATATGGTATTGAGTAAGGAGGAAAAGAAATTGACTTTTATTGAAAATATTAAAGAGAAAGCAAAAAAAGATATTAAAACAATAATACTTCCAGAAGCAGAAGATATTAGAGTTTTAAGAGCAACTGAGCAAATAATAAAAGAAGGATTTGCAAAAGTTATTTTAATTGGCGATACGACACAAATTAAGGAGGATGCAAGCAAAAACAATTTAAATATATCAGATGCAGAAATTATAAATCCTAAAACTTCTGATAAATTCGAAGAATATGCAAATAGTTTATATGAATTAAGAAAAGCTAAAGGGATGACATTAGAACAAGCTAAAGAATTACTATTAGAACCAATTTATTTTGGAATGATGATGGTAAAAAATAATGATGCTGATGGATTAGTATCAGGTGCTTGTCATTCAACAGCTAACACTCTAAGACCAGCACTTCAAATATTAAAAACAGCACCAGGTACAAAACTTGTTTCTGCATTTTTTGTAATGGTAGTTCCAAACTGTGAATATGGAGAAAATGGTGTATTTGTTTTTGGAGATAGTGGCTTAGTAGAAAATCCATCTGCTGAAGAATTAGCAGAAATAGCAAAATCATCAAGTAAAAGTTTTGAAACTTTAGTTGGAAAACCATCAAAAGTAGCAATGCTTTCATATTCTACTTATGGAAGTGCACATTCTGAATTAACAGAAAAGGTAATAAATGCAACTAAACTGTTAAAAGAACAAATGCCTAATTTAGTTTGTGATGGAGAATTACAATTAGATGCTGCCATAATCCCTGAGGTTGCGTCTTCAAAAGCACCTAATAGTCCAGTAGCAGGTAAAGCAAATACTTTAATATTCCCTGACTTAAATGCTGGAAATATAGGATATAAATTAGTTCAAAGACTAGCAAAAGCTGAAGCTTATGGACCACTTTGCCAAGGTGTTGCAAAACCCGTAAATGACTTATCAAGAGGTTGCAGTAGTGAAGATATTGTTGGAGTTGTAGCAATTACTTGTGTTCAAGCTCAAAATGGTATATAATATGGAAAGATTGAATTACAGAGTTAATCTGTTCAATATATAATAATTTTAGGAGGATTTAAAATGAAAGTTTTAGTAGTAAACTGTGGAAGTTCGTCAATTAAATATCAATTGATAAACATGGAAAATGAAAGCGTTATGGCAAAAGGATATTTGGAGAAAATTGGATTACCAGATTCATTTTTAACACATACTGTAAATGGTGAAAAACGTAAAATTGATGAGCCTATAAATAATCATGAAGAAGGAATAAAATTAGTGTTAGCTCAATTAACACACCCAGAATATGGTGTAATTAGTAGTTTAGATGAAATTGGAGCTGTTGGACACAGAGTTGTTCACGGTGGAGAAAAATTCAGTTCTTCTGTTTTAATAGATGATGCTGTTATGGAAGCAATGAAAGAATGCATTCCACTAGCACCTTTACATAATCCAGCTGGAATTACAGGAATTGAAGCTTGTAAAAAAGTACTACCAAATGTTCCAATGGTTGGAGTATTTGATACAGCTTTCCATCAAACATTACCAGAAAAAGCATATATCTATGCTATTCCTTATGAATATTATGAGAAATATGGAATAAGAAAATATGGTTTCCATGGAACATCACATAGATTCGTATCAAAAAGAGTAGCTGAAGTTATGAATAAACCAATTGAAGATTTAAAAATTATAACATGTCACTTGGGCCAAGGTGCAAGTTTGTGCGCTGTTGACGGTGGAAAATCAGTTGATACTTCAATGGGATTAACACCTTTAGCAGGAATTCCTATGGGAACTAGATCAGGAGATATTGATCCATCAATAGTAACATTTTTAATGAACAAAGAAAATTTAACACCAGACCAAATGGATAATATACTAAACAAAAAATCAGGTAAATTAGGAGTTTCAGGAGTTAGCTTTGATGATAGAGATATCGAAAAAGCTATGGCAGAAGGAAACGAAAGAGCAAAACTTGCAATAGATACATTTGTATATCAAGTAATTGGATATATTGGTAGATTTGCTGCTCAAATGAATGGTGTAGACGCTATTACATTTGCTGGTGGTGTTGGAGAAAACGGAATTGATGTAAGAAAACAAATATGTGAATCACTTTCTTTCTTAGGCGTGAAAATCGACGAAGAGAAAAACAATTGCAGAGGTAAAGAAGTTGAAATTTCAACACCAGACTCTAATGTAAAAGTATTTGTTATTCCAACAGACGAAGAATTAACAATAGCAAGAGATACTATGGAAATAGTAAATAAATAATTAAAAGAGGATTGAAAATGAAAGTATTAGTATTAAATTGTGGGAGCTCATCAATTAAATATCAATTGATTGATATGGGAAATGAAAATATGATGGCAAAAGGATATTTAGAGAAAATTGGATTGCCAGATTCTTTCTTAACACATACTGTAAATGGTGAAAAGCATAAAATTGAACAAGTTATAGAAAACCATGAAGAAGGAATTAAATTAGTATTATCTCAATTAACACATCCAGAATATGGCGTAATTAAAAGCTTTGATGAAATCGGAGCTATTGGCCATAGATTAGCTCACGGAGGAGATAAAATTAGTGAGCCAACTTTAATAGACGAAAATGTTATAAATGTATTAAAGGAATTTACACCTTTAGCACCTTTACATAACCCTGCTGAAATAGTAGGAGTAGAAGCTTGTAAAAAAGTATTACCAGATGTTCCAATGGTTGGAGTATTTGATACAGCTTTTAATCAAACTATTCCTGAAAAAGCATATATGTATGCAATCCCATATGAATATTATGAAAAATATGGAATAAGAAAATATGGTTTCCACGGAACATCATATAAATTTGTTTCAAAAAGAGTAGCTGAAATTATGGATAAACCTTTAGAAGATTTAAAAATTGTTTCATGTCACCTTGGTCAAGGAGCAAGTATATGTGCAATAAGTGGAGGAAAAGCAGTAGATAACTCATTAGGATTTACTTCTTTAGCAGGTCTTCCTATGGGAACAAGATGTGGAGATATTGATCCATCAATAGTAACTTTCTTAATGAAAAAAGAAAATTTAACTACAGACCAAATGGATAAAATATTAAATAAACAATCTGGTAAATTAGGAATCTCAGGGGTTAGCTTTGATGACAGAGATATTGAAGTTGCTGCAGAAGAAGGAAATGCAAGAGCAAAACTTGCAATAGATGTTTTTGTATATCAAGTAGTTGGATATATTGGTAGATTTGCAGCTCAAATGAATGGTGTAGATGTTATTACATTTGCTGGTGGAATTGGAGAAAATGCAATAGATGTAAGAAAACAAATATGTGAATCACTTTCTTTCTTAGGAGTAAAAGTTGATGAAGATAGAAATAATTGCAGAGGAAAAGAAGTTGAAATCTCCACATCTAATTCTAAAGTAAAAGTATTTGTAGTTCCAACAAATGAGGAACTAATGATAGCAAGAGACACTATGGAAGTAGTTAGTAAATAAATTTTTGAAGGGTTTCGAAAAGAAACCCTTTTTTCTACTTGTATAACTTAAAATTTAATGATATTATAGATGCGAAGGGAGATTTAGCAAATGATAGACTTAAAAGAAAATCCAACATTTTTAAATTCATTTTTGGAATATCTAACAGGTATTTTAAATAAATCTGTTAACACAGTAAAAGAATATAACTATGATTTAGCTCATTTTCTAAAGTTCATATCTCATCATTTTGGCTTATCTTCTGAAGAAAACATAAAAGAGATAGATATTCATGATATGAGTATAGAAACGGTTAAGCAGATTAAATTAGAAGATATACATGCATTTTTATATTATTTAACAGAAACATACCACAGTAAAGCTGCCACACGTGCAAGAAAAGCCGCAAGTATCAGAATGTTTTTTAGTTATTTAACTCAAAAAGCTCACTTATTAGAAGTGAATCCTGCGCAAGGACTTGAAACACCTAAGCTAGACAAAAGGCTTCCTAAATATCTAACTTTAGAACAAAGTAAGGAACTACTAGAAGTTACAAAAGCAGAATCCGGAGATTTTAAAGAAAGAGATTATGCAATAATTACTTTATTCTTAAATTGTGGAATGCGTTTATCTGAGTTAGTGAATATAAATATAAAAGATATAAATTTTTATGATAATAAATTAAATGTAGTAGGTAAGGGAAATAAAGAAAGAACTATTTACTTAAACAAAGCTTGTATTGATGCCATAAATTCATACTTGGCTGTAAGACCACATGATGGCGTAAAATTCGATTCTAGAGATGCTCTATTTTTAAGCAAAAGAAAAGAACGCATCAGTAACAGAATGGTCCAAGAGATAGTAAAAAAAGAGTTAATAAAGGCTGGACTAGATATAAGTAAATACTCTGTTCACAAATTAAGGCACACTGCTGCAACCTTAATGTATCAGTATGGTGATGTAGATATTAGAGCTTTACAAGTATTATTAGGACATGAAAGTATATCTACTACTGAAATATATACACATGTGGAAAATAAACAAGTAAAGAATGCTGTTGAAAGCAATCCTTTAGCAATGGAAAGCTAGTTTTATACATTATGTTTACTTTTAAGCCAAATAAAGTATGCAGCAATTTCTGCACGAATTTAAAGTACTCGCTCAAGGCGCACCTGTAATGGGTGCGTTTTGTATTGCAAATTTTTATAATGTTATGATATAATTCTTAAAAATTAAATAAAGGAGATTTTTAAATGGAAAAAAAGGAGAAAGAGCATATCAAAATATGTGGAATTAGCATTTGGAGAATTCTGGCATATTTTGTTGTATATAGTGTTGCTGGATTTATTATAGAAACTATATTTGGATTATTAACTAAAGGTGTATTGGAAAGTAGAAAAAGCTTTTTATATGGTCCATTTTGTAGTATATATGGATTGGGAGCAGTATTAATGATATTACCTTTACAAAAATACAAGAAAAATAACTATACATTATTCTTTGCAGGATTTTTTATAGGTTCAATTATTGAATATATGGTAAGCTTAGTTGGAGAACTTATATTTCACATAAAATGGTGGGACTATTCTGACCAGATGTTTAATATAAATGGAAGAATATGCGTTTTATTTTCACTTTTCTGGGGCTTGCTTGCAATTTATTTAATGTCAGATATAAACCCAAGAATAGATAAGTTTATTGACTTTGTGAAATCAAAAATTCCTGCTAATTATATGAAAACTGTTATTATATTTTCAATACTATTTTTAAGCTTTGATTTGGGAATTACAGTTTATGCTTTGCAAATGTTTAGTGTACGTATTATTCATGAAAATAATTTAAATGTATCTAACAAACAATTAATGGATACTCTATATGAAAAAATATATGTTAATGATCAAAAACAAAAAGATTTTATTTATAAATTCTTTGACAATGAAAAAATGATAAAAACATTTCCTAATATAAAAATAGAAGATGTTGATGGTAATATTTTATTTTTCAGAGATTATGTTAAAGATATAAAACCTTATTATTATAACTTCAGAACAAATTCTCATTTAAAATTAAAATATCTTGAAAATGTGGAATAGAATTCACTAAAACAGCTAAATGTTGAAGTTTAGCTGTTTTTTACACAAGGAAATAAGTAGGGAATAGGGGAATAGGCTATTTTTAGAAATGTATAAAAGTATAAAAAAGAAATTTTAAATATTAAAAGAAATTTTAAAACATAAAAATAAATACATAAAAAATTTATTCTATATAAAATATAAAATAAAAATTTCTTAAAAGTATAAAACTAAACT
>FR902206.1:0-71138 GCA_000437855.1 Clostridium sp. CAG:567
TGATGCACTATACATCTTTGATATTCCGTCTTAGGGTATACGCTTTCTAATTTCCTTTTTTGCCATTCTTGTACTTCAGGTATAATTTTATCTGTTATATCACTTATCATATCTGGTGAAAGATTACAGCCAAATATCTCCTTTATTTGTTCTTGAATGTCATTATCAGACATTCCTAATGCATACATAGATATTACTTTTTCATCAAAGCCATTTGCTGTTCTTGAATATTTAGGCACTAAATCGGAATCAATTTCTCCGTTTTTATCTCTAGGAACTTTTACTGGAATATTTCCCATTTCTGTTGCTACAGTTCTTTCTGGATAATATTCATTTCAATAATTATTATTATTTGTTCTTTCGTTTTTGGAATAACCAATTTTTGCTTCCATTTCAGCATCCAACAATTGTTGAAAGGCAGGGGCAAAGAAATCTTTCCAGGCTGTGTACATATCATTCATAGATTTAATATTTTTTGGATCATTCCTTCTAAAAAATTCCTCTACTATTTCATTTTTTTCTTTTTCTACTTTTTTACCCATAGAAAAATGATATTATAGAATTTGTTGTTTCACATACTTTGTTTGGTATGCTTAATCTTTGTTTTAACTTATCTCTGTCATAATTTGTTGTATTAATATATGGCAATTCATTTAATATTCTTTCATTTATAATTGTAAATAATTTAGATAACAACCAATCATTCATTGGTTCAAGTCCCAAATTATCTATAACTAATAAATCTACTTTTGTATATAATTTTGTTAGATCACTTTCTGTATGATTTGTATAAAATTTAGCATACTTATCTACTAATTCTGTTAATGTTCCAAATATTATTGGCGTATTTTCTTTTAATAATTCATTACATATCGCCATTGAAATGTGTGTTTTTCCTGTTCCACTTTTTCCTTCAAATATAATACCATTCTTGAAGTTTTTGAAATCTGATATAAATTTCTCTGCTGCTAATTTCGTTCTTGAATTTTGTTCATTTGTAATAAAATTCTCTAAAGTTTTTTGTTTAAATTGTGCTGTTATAAAATCTGTTCCATAATATTGTTTTATTTTTTTGTTGTATTCTTCTTTTCTATAATTCTCATATTGTTTCATCAATTCTTCTTGTAACTTTTCTTTTGCCTTTTCTCTTTCTTCTATTGCTTGTTTACAATTACATTTTTCATTTTCTATAAATACATTTATTGTTTTATTTATTGGATTTAATATTCCTCTTGGTTTTAAAACTTTATTACAATATTTACATCTGGTATCTTCAGGTATATTTGTTTTTATTGGATAACCATTTTTCAAGATTTCTTCTATACTATATAAAATCTTTGATTTTTCCATAACTCTGTTCTGCATAAAATTCACCTCCTTCTGTTTCTATTTCTTTTTTTAATTCTTTTTCTCTTTCTGTATACACATTTTTTCCTAATTTCGTGGATTCTTTTTTATCCTTTATCCCTTTCTCCTGTAAGTTTTGATACTTATTCCAATTTTTAATTTTATAGCCATATTCATCTTGTATTATCATGCTATATTCCTGGAAAATATCTAATGCATTCTTGATACTTTTCTGATTTCTACCCATATGATGTGCTAATGTTTCTATGGTAAAAAACTTATTTTCACTTATTTTTAAATATCCTCCAGATTCACAATTTGCTGCTATTACTAAACAATTTATAAAAATTACAATAAGCCTATCTCCATCTTTTTTTCTTTTGATTTGCTTGATTTTTTCGTTGTCAAAAAAATTATTGTACAACTTAAACCAATATCTCTTTCCCCCTTTCATCAGTAATCACCACCTTTTTAGTAAAATATTTTTAATTTTAAAAATTATCAAAACTATATTTTACTTTTTTCTTTGGTTCTTCTAGACTATCTTGAATGTATTTGTCTAGAATTTCTTTTGTAAATAGTGTTTTAGATTCAATTTTGTAATATGGTATTTTCTTTTCTCTAACTAATTTACGAATTAACCAATATGAAATACCCAAATATTGTGCTGCTTCTACTGAATCTAAAACTCTTTTTTCTTTTGTATTTGAATTTAATTTTTCATTATCCATGCCTAATCACCTCCTATCTAATTTGTTTAAAACAAAAACATTACTGTTTTGTTTTAAAACATTCTATTTATATTTTTGTTTTTTGTTAATACATTTTTAAAGTATTTTTGTTTTAATTATTTACAAATGTAAATTATTGTTTTATAATGTTCTCATAAAAATATATTGGAGTGTTTATGATGAATATAAATTTTAGTGAAAAATTAAAGCAGTTAAGAAAAAATAAAGGTATTACACAACAAGCATTAGCAGATGCTATTGGAGAAAAAAGATCAATAATCGCAAATTATGAATCAAATAATTCCACACCAGGATTTGAAGTTTTAAATAAATTATCTAACTTTTTTAATGTACCTGTTGGATATTTAACTGGAAAAAACAATTCTTTAGTTAGTGAATATAGTTTTAAAACTTTAGAAGATTATATTGATATATTACCTAATCAAAAACCATTATGGTTAAAAATAAAAAATCCCATAAAATATTCTTCTTTTACTGGTAAAGAAGTTTATGGTCCTAATAAAGATTCTAAAATTATATTCTTTAATCCATTGGATGAAAAAGAAAAAAATTCAAGAATATATTTAGAGTTTTTAAATATTAATTCTTATGCAACAGATAGAGAAACTTTTTATAAAACTATTTATAGTTTCGCATGCAAATATGGTTTCTTTGGAGAAGTTTATGAATCTACAAATGAAAAGTTTAATGTTTCTTTTCCAATCTTTAAACCATTTGAATTAGGAATATTTGACACAGATTATTATAACCCTTCTTTATTTCAATTTGACCTAAACTTTAAAACAGTTGATTTTCCTGGAAAAGATAGTTTTAATTCAATATTAGAAGAATATAAAATAACAGGGTATTTTGAACCTATATCTTGTTATATAGATTATTTATCAGAAATGCACCGTTTGGTTTATAACTTATCTTGTGATAATAGATTGTTAGAAAAAACTTTAGAGCAAATTTCTTATAGAACTGGTGGAATTAGAAAACGTTTTGTAAGAACTGATTCAGGTGAAATTGTAGAAAGTATTTCTTATAAATCTTTACTTTCTTTGATGTATTATGAATTGTTTTTGGATATAAAAAATGGTAATATTCCAAATTACTGTTTTGAGTGCAATAAATTTTATTTGCCTGATAGTAAGCATAAATGTAAAAAATAAGTTTGAAAGGAGCTTTTATATGAGTATAATTAATACATTTGATAATAAAACAAAAGAAATTCTAAGCCCTAAAAATTTGGTAGATGAAATAGAAAATTTTCCAGAAGTTGCTATTTTAATTTTTAAAGAAAGATTTTTCGACTATTTACAAGAAGAATATGGAATGAAAATTATAGGTCATGTTAATGCTGGTTTATTTATTCCTATTTACAAATTAAATTTTCATGGGAAAGAATTTGCAATAACAAGAACTACTATAGGTGGTGCTGGTACTGCTGGAACAGCTGAAGAATTAATTGCTATGGGCGCTAAAAAAATATTAATATATGGAACTTGTGGTACTTTAGATAAAGATATTTTAAAGGGACATTTTATAATTCCTACTGCTGCTTATAGAGATGAAGGTACTAGCTATCATTATGTTGAACCTAGTGATTATATTGAAGTAAAAACTGCAAATAAACTTTGTTCAATTTTTGATGAATTAAATATTCCATATGTAAAAGGTAAAACATGGACAACTGATGCTATTTATAGAGAAACTGCAGGAAACATGAAAAAAAGAAAAGAAGATGGTTGTATTGTCGTTGAAATGGAATGCGCTTCAATAATGGCTGTTAGCCAATTTAGAAATATTCCAATATATCAATTCTTATATGGTGATGATACATTAGATGGAACTGAATGGGATAGAAGAAAAATTGATGATAGCTCAAAAGAACTTATGGAAAGAAATATATTAGATTTAGGATTTAAAATTGCAGAAAGATTATAGGAGGATAATTCTATGAATAGTTTAGAATATTTAGATAAAATTGTAGAAGTAAAAATTGATAGACCTATAGGAAGTAGTCATCCAGATTATCCAGATCATATTTATTTAGTTAATTATGGATATGTCCCAAATACAATAAGTGGAGATGGTGAAGAGTTAGATTGTTATGTATTAGGAGAATATAAACCATTGAAAGAGTATAAAGGAAAATGTATTGCAGTGATTCATAGAGTTGATGATGATGATGATAAATTAATTATAGCTCCAGAAAGTAAATCTTTTACTAATAGCGAAATAAAATTACTGACAGATTTTCAAGAAAAATTTTATACTAGTGAAATAATTAGAAGTCCAAATTACTTAGAATTTAATAAAAACATACCTGAATTATCTGTTACTAATTTAGAAAATAGTTTAAAATTTTATAAAACTGCTGGATTTAAACTTGAATATGATAGACCAGAAAACAAATTTGCATTTATAAGTTTAGGTGAAATTCAATTTATGCTACAAGAATTTTATATTACTGATAAATGGAATATTGCCCCTATTACCTATCCTTTTGGTAATGGAATAAACTTTCAGTTAGAGGTGGATAATATAAGACAAATATATAGCAATTTAAAAAATGCAAATTATGAAATAACATTTGATATTGAAGAAAATTGGTATAGACAAGATAATAAATTATTAGGTAATAAAGAATTTTTAGTACAAGATCCTGATGGATATTTATTAAGATTTTCAGAAGATTTAGGAGAAAGAGAGGTTTAATTTTTGTGGACAAATTTAAAGAAATAAGACCAATTGCTTTAGGTCTTGCTATTAAAAACAATAAGCTATTAGTTTCAGAAGGTTTTGATAAAGTAAAAAATGAAACTTTTTACAGATGTTTAGGTGGAGGTATTGAATTTCTAGAAAAAAGTGAGGAAGCTTTAAAACGTGAGTTTTTAGAAGAAATCAATGTTGATATTACAGTTAAAAATTTTTTAGGAATATCAGAAAATATCTTTACATATCAAGGAAAAAAAGCTCATGAATTGATTTTATTTTACTCAATCGAAATATCTGATGAAAATTATCAAGAAGAATATAAGGTAATAGATGATCATGGTGAAACTATTGCAAAATGGATTGATATTGATGAATTTAAAAATAAGAACAAAATACTGTATCCAAAAGAAGTATTTAAATATATTTAATTCATAGCTATTCCCTACCACATGAAAGGAGGTGATAAAGGTGTGGTAGGAAATATCGAAAAACGTGGAGAGAATTCATATAGATTAAGAGTTTCTGGTGGCTACACAGGAGAAGGCAAAAAAATTATCTATAAAAAGACTGTTCAAGCTAAAAACAAAAATGAAGCTAGAAAAGAATTAGCATTATTTATATCTGAAATAGAAACTGGACAAGCCTTATCTGCAAAAAAGATGCGTTTTAGAGATTATGCTGATTTTTGGATTAACAATTATGCTATTCCAAATTTGTCTCCTAAAACTTATGAAAGATATAAAAGTATGTTAAGGTCAAGGATTCTCCCCTATCTCGGCAACATGTATTTAGACAAAATTCAACCAATGCAATTAATGTATTTATATCAAGAATTAAGTGAATCAACATATATTAGAAAAAATATTAAACATAAGTTATCTTCAAAAACTGTACTGGAACATCACAGATTATTACATTCTATGTTACAACAAGCAGTATATTGGCAAATGATTCCATACAATCCTGCATCAAGGGTAAGACCACCTAAAGCTAAAAATCCAAGTATTAATTTCTATGATGATGTACAAACAATTGCATTAATTAAGGCATTGGAAAGTGAAGAATTAAAGTTTCGAGTCATTATCCTTTTAACAATTTTCACAGGATTAAGACGTGGAGAAGTTTTAGGATTAGAATTGCAAGATGTAGACTTAAAAAATTCTTCAATTACTGTAAGACAGGCTAGTCAATATGTTTCTTCTATTGGTATCTATACAAAAGATCCTAAAACTGAAACATCAAACAGGGTTATTAGAATCCCTGATTCAATTACTAAACTTTTAAAAGATTACAAAAGAAAACAATCAAAAAAAAGATTAAAATTAGGAGACAAATGGCAAAATACAAATCGATTATTTGTACAATGGAATGGTTCTCCTATGCATCCAGATACAATTACAAAATGGTTTAGGCAGTTCCTAGAAGATAAAAACTTGCCACATATTACATTTCATGGCTTACGCCATACACATGCAACTTTGCTTATTGCACAAGGATTAGATGTTAGAACTGTTAGTAATAGATTAGGACATGCTCAAACATCTACAACATTAAATATCTATGCCCATGCATTTGCGAGAATGGACAGAGAGGCATCAGATAAACTTGATAATCTTTCTTTATAGGGAAGATACAAAAAAATATTTTAAAGCCAATTAGATGCTTATCACATAAATTTATACAAAAAATTGAAAGGAAAAAAATTCTATGAAAAATTATAATAATAAAGAAGTAAATCAAGACATAACAGTTTCTGCTTAAATACTTTTAATTAATTTCACAATTTAATATTTTATATTTAAGCAGAATCTTTTTTATTTTATTTCAAATAGAATTTAATCAAATATATTTATAAATATCGAAAATTCAAGGTTTACCAAAAAACCTTTTTATATAGATTTGTGCCAAAATGGTGCCCAATTCATTTTATGTAACTTAAAATGAGCAAAAAATAAGAGTCCACAATCTCTTGCGACTCTAATAAAATTTTTGGTTGCGGAGGTAAGACTCGAACTTACGACCTTAGAGTTATGAGAACCAGCGGTCAAATCCCGTTATTTCCATTGTTTTTTGTTTCGGTTGTGGTCAAAAAAGTGGTCAAATTATGCTAATCGTCTAGTGAGACTGCATCTTTAGCTTTAGCTGCATCTTTAGCTTTAGCTGTATCTTTAGCATTCTCTTTATCTAAAATACTAATTGTCTTATATTTTTTGCCTTGTATTTCAATATAACCATTTTCATTTTCTTCATAAATGATTGCATAACTTATTTTATCGGATGTGTCTTCAAAAAAATATTTAATAACACAGTTTCCCTTTTTTAAACATATCTTTGCTGATTCGTACCATAAACATGAATTTGGTTCTTTTAAATCAGGACAATATACATCCAAAAGTTCAAATTCTCTATTATTAATTAATACACTTATTGATTCATCTTCTAACTTAAAGCTAGGGTCATTTGTAATTGTTTTTAAACACTCTATTAATGATATATGCTCTCCAACTCTTGGGTAATCTGCTTTGGCAAAATTTTTTATTTTTTCTTTTAGTTCTTCATTCATATTATTTCCTCGCTTTCTAAACTATGGCTTCACTAATTATATTACCGCAATCTTTACACATTATATCTGGATCTTGCTCATCTGCACTTTCATTTAATAATGTTCCTGTTAAATGTATACCTCCACATATTGGGCATACTGCTAATTTATATCCGATAGGAAGTGGTACACATCTACTAAATTTTATAGAATTATGTTTTTTCATTTTTTTACCTCCTCGATTTATCTTAATTATATTATAAACTGATTCAAATGTTATGTAAAATACAAAAAAATTATAGAGTTATAACTTTTGGTTATAACTCTATTTTCTTATTTATTTTCTCTTATAAATTTTACTAATTGATTTAATTCTTTAAACTTATTTTTCTTATTTATATATACACCATATTCTATCGGTGGAATTTTAAATTCTGTTGTCAACTCTGATATTTCTTTATTATTCAATTCCTTTTCTATATATTGTTTACTTATAAGCCCAACAACCTCATTATTTTCTTCTATTATATCTAACATAGCATTATATGTAATATGCTTTGCATTTACTAATTTATCTTCTTCTATTTGTAATGCGTTAATAAAATTATTGGTTGTTACAGACCCCTTTCTAGGCAAACATATTTGCATATCTATTATATCTTCAATTCTAATTTTCTTTCCTAATAATTTTGAATTATTATTAACTACTAAAATATCTTGAATTTCTCCAATATTTATAAATTCTATTTTATTATGATTATAGTTATCTGTTTTTTTTGAAATAATAATATCAAGTTTTTCATTTTCTAGTTTGCTTATCATATCAGATAAATCTGGAGCTAGCATATTTATTAAATCTGTATCAGATATATTAATTGTAATATTCTCATTAATATTAGAAAATTTAGTTAATATTTTACTAAACATTTTGTACATACTTACATGTACTCCTAAATTTATATTTCTGTTTTTTCCATATTTAATAAAAATACTATTTAGCGTTTCTACCGCTTCTTTTGCTTCTTCATATATTTTTTGACCATCAGAAGTTAATTCTATTCCATGATTAGTTCTATTAAATAGTCTTAATTCAAGAGCATTTTCTAAATTTTTAATGTGTTTTGTAACAGCTGGCTGAGAAATATTTAATTTTTCACTTGCCTTTGTTATATTTTTCTCGTTTGCAACAATTGTAAATATTCTATATAATTCTAAATCTACCATATTTAAATCTCTCTTTCTACTTGTTTTTGGTCTAATAAATATTCCTCTCCTACTCTCATTGTTTTTGCTCTATATGGCATACGTTTCTCAAATTCCTGACAAACTTCATCTGATGTGCAATGTGCTAAATAAACACCTTGAACATTATTATTTTGCATATATGATATTGTTTCTAAAGTACTTTCATCCACATTCTTTAAGTGAAAACCTCCTATAACTGCCAGTATATTTCTTTCACCTGTTATTTTTTTTGCAAATTCAACCGTATTGCATATTCCACTATGTGCACAACCTGATATTACAATTAAACCTTTTGAAGTCTTTATTGCAATCCCTGTGTCATCTATTGCTACATCATCAGTACCATCTTCTTTTGTCATTGGAAAACTCTTTGTTTCAAAATCAGTTTTTCTTTCTATTTGACCTAAAAAGAAAATATTTTCTGTTATTTTATATGGTTCTGTAGTTTGTATTAAATCAAACTTTTCTGATAATTCTTCTACCTTTTGATTTAATCCTCCATAATTTCCTGTTCTTTTACTTACTCTATAACAATCGCATCCCGGACAGCATATTAAAGGAATCTTTTTATCTATATGTTTTAAACCATTTCCATGGTCATAATGTCCATGACTTAATACGATTGTATCTAGATCATCTAAATTTACACCTAATTTTTTAGCATTTTTCTTAAATATATCAGTTTGTCCTGCATCTAACAAAATTTTATATCCATCAACTTCAATATATAATGAAAGTCCATGTTCATTTTCTAATTGTGGATTATTTTTTCTATTATCATTTAAAACAACTATTCTAACCATATATTCCTCCTAAAACTTATATTACAATTTTAACATATTTTTCTATTTTTGTATATGTTTTAAACCAAAACGCTTTTATTTATAACAGATTTTTCTTAATTATTATGTTATATAATTTAAGTTCTTTTGTCCATTTAAATAGATGAATTTTTCAATTTAGACTTCAAATTTGCCTTCTAGATTACTTTAATAAGTGAGAAAATTATTTTTCACCTTTTATACATTAATAAAAAAATTTTAGGAAATTTTCAAATTAGGGTTTATTTTTTCCTTCTAAGTGACTGTACAAGTGAGAGGATATTTTCTCAATTGTTTTTTTACATTAATTATTTCTATTTAATACCCACTTTAGAAATGTACATTAACCAAAAATTATGAAAGGAGGAATGCTTATGCAAAGTAGTTTTAAAGCAAAAGAAGATTTACCAGCTGTATTATCTGCAAAAGATATTAGTAAATATTTAGGAATATCAAAAGCTAATTCATATCAACTTATGGATAGCAAAGGATTTCCTATATTGAGAATTGGTAAAAGAAAACTTGTACCCAAAGATAAATTTTTGATTTGGATTAACAACAATTTAAATTTTAATTAACGTCATTTCTTCTTTTGTTTTTCGAATATATAGAAAAATTTGTGTAAAGTTTAAAAATACACCTTCTTATGATATTATATAAATGTCATAAGGAGGTTTTTTATATGGCAAAAAGAGAAAAATAAGTGAAGAAAGAAGAAAATTGATTAAGGAATTCATAAGTAGTAATGAATTAAAGACGGCTGGTGATGTTGAAGATGCATTGAAAAATTTATTCAAAGATACACTTCAAGAAATGTTAAATGCCGAATTAACAGAGCATCTAGGTTACGAAAAAAATGAATATACAGATGACAACGAGAATTATAGAAATGGATATTCTAATAAAACCATACATTCATCTCAAGGAGATATATAGTTAAATGTTCCAAGAGATAGACAAGGAAGTTTTGATCCAATAGTTGTTGAAAAAGGACAAAAAGATATTTCAAACATTGAAAATAAAATAATAATAATGTATGCAAGAGGAATGTCAAATAAGGATATCCATGACCAAATAGAAGAAATATATGGCGTAAAAATAAGTCTAGACATGGTAACAGCCATAACAGATAAAATAATACCAGAAATACAAGAATGGAAACAAAGACAATTAAATGAGCAATATGCAATAGTATTTGTAGATGCAACATATTTTAGTGTTAAAGAAAATGGAGTTGTAGTGAAAAAAGCCGTATATATAGCATTAGGAGTAGCAATGGAAGGAGAAAAAGAAATACTTGGATTTTACATAGGAGATTCAGAAAGTGCAAAATATTGGATGAGTGTACTTAATGAATTTAAAAATCGAGGATTAAAGGATATTCTAATAATGTGTGCAGATGGCTTAAAGGGATTAAAAGAAGCAATAGCAGCAGTATATCCAAAGACTGAATTTCAAAGTTGTATAGTACATTTAATTAGAAATACATTGAAATATGTTTCGTACAAAGATAGAAAAGAATTAGCACAAGATTTGAAGTTAATATATACAGCATCAAGAGAAGACGAAGCATATAGCAATTTACAGGAGTTAAAAGAAAAATGGTCAAAAAGAAAAGTTTCATTAGAAAATTGGGAAAATAATTTGGATAATGTACAGCCATTCTTCAAATATAGACCACAAACAAGGAAAATTATGTATACAGCAAATGCAATAGAAAGTTTAAATAATTGTTACAAAAGATTAAATAAAGGAAGACGAGTATTTCCAACGGTTCAAGCATTAGAAAAAGGTATGTATTTATCAACTCAAATGATTATTGAAAAATGGACTAGTAGATACGCAAATTTGGGTGTAACATTGGCAGAATTAAATATTTATTTTCCAGATAGGGTTATTATTGACTAATTGAAAAAGGCTAATTTTAAGCCTGCTAAAATCGAAATTTCAGCAGGCTTAAAAATCATACCTTGACAAATTTAAATTTGTCATTTATATTAATTTTTGTTAAAAACATAAATAAATTTTTTCATATTTATGTTTTATATCATAAGAAGTTTAAAGTTTACACAAACTTTTCGATACTCTCATTTACTATGGTCTCAAAGTTCCCACTTATACTTTTTATTGTTTTTCTTTATTCCTATTTATTAATTCTTCTACAGCTTTATAAACTCCTGTGTATGGATTACAAGTTTCGCTGTCTAATGCTTGTCCTTCTTTTAATTGATATTGTTCTAATCTTTTAGCATTTTCAATAGCTTGTCCTGTTAAATCTTTAACAGTTAAATATGTATTATTGATCTTTGAATAATTTGGTATTTTTCTTGCCAATTCCTCCTTCAAAGCCTTATTTGAAACAAATACTTTTGTAGTAAATCCGAAGTGTAGCAAAAACCATAATTCGAATGTAGGAGTTGAAGTTATTATTTCAACCCCATTCTCTGCTGCTAAACTTTTTGCTTCTTCTATTCGTTGTTTCTTATTTTGTCCTACATCCGTATCAAATACCGCATAAACTTTATCATTTTCTTCTAATTCAATTTCATTGCTCTTGATAAAATTTATTAAATCTTGCACAATTCCTATAGGGTCTGTGCTATTTCCTTTAGAAAATTTAATAATACATTGTCGACTATTGAAATTATTAAAATATATTTTTTCAGTTTTATTTTTTCCTTCACATCCAATTATAACAAATGGATTTCTTTTTCTTTTCTCAGTATTTCTTCTTCTTTGTTCAAATCTTCTCATTCCTGCCATAAGCTATCACCTGTGGCTACAAAAGGGATTGCTCCATATCTTCCATTTAAATATCCTTTCTGAATATTTTCTGTTTTTCTTACTGAAAAATCATCTAATGGATATAATTCAGTAGCACCTTTCTTTGGATCTTTTTCTGCAAACCATATCTGATCTCTTCTAAATAGATCTAATGATAATAAGTTTGTATCATGTGTATTAAATATTAACTGAGCATTTCCTTTATTTATTTCTGAATTATGGAAAAATTTGATTATCATTTCTACTAAACTTGGATGTAAACTTCTTTCTATTTCATCAATTCCAAATATCTTGCCTCTCTCAAATACATTTTTTAACAATGGAGCCATTGCAAATATTATTTTAGTTCCAGAAGATTCATTTGCTAAATCTAAGTTGTATACTTTTGTTTCCCCGTTTTCACTTGTAATTTCATGAGACATAGTTATACTTTTTATTATGGTTGTTTTTGGTGTAATTACATGTGGTGGAACATTCATGCTTCTTAATTGCATTATCATATTTGCATCCATTTCAGCTTCTTCTATTTCTATATTATAGTCTTTAATAACAATATCTGCTTCTTCCAACAATTTTAATGTGAATTTTTTTAGGCTTTCATTTTCATCATCATTATTATAAGCTTCTATTGAAAATGGATTAAGTTCATTACCTCCTATATAAGTATCAATCATTTCTGCAAACCATAAATATGGTGCTCTTGTTTTATCATAATTCCATGTTGTTGCAGTTGCTAGGAATAATTTGTTTTCTAGGTTTTGACTTTTAATTGAATTTAATTTTCCTTCATCAGACTGTAAGAATTTATATTCTTCACCTGTTCTTTCAAATATTCTGGTCGCTTTTGCTGAAAAATACTGATATAAATACTCTTCATGTATTTTATTTTTATCTGCTTTAAAACCATATACATATTTACTATTATTTGTATAAAAAATAAATTCAAATTCGCATGGTTCCACTTTTGTTTTATCATCAAATGCAAATGGTTCCATCTGCATTAATTTTTCCCCAGGTTGTCTATTGTTTGATAATCTAACCATCATTATTGCAGCAGAAAATGCACTTATCAAATTAGTTTTTCCTGATGCATTTGCTCCATATAAAGCTGTAGTTTTTAATATTCTTTCATTGGTTTCATTGAGCGTAACTATATTCTCAATATTTTCATCACCAGTTCCTGCTTCCATACTAAAAACCTGTTCTTCTTTAAATGATTTGTAATTTTTAACACTAAATTGAATTAACATTTCTCTCACCTCTCTTTATATATTATACTCTATTTTTCAAAAAATGCAAGTGATTTCAATATTATTTTTATCTTTTTTGTATTTTTTATGCAAATGTTTTAAAAATAATATTGATTTTCTATGTTTTATCTGTTATAATTAGCTTATCATCAAATTTTTAGAATAAAGTCAAATGGAGGAAGGATTTTAATCCTAGAAAGGCGGTGATATTTATGGCAGGATGTAAAAAGACATCTGCAGGAATTGCTTCTAAAGCTTCAGAAGTTTTAAGAGATGGTAGATCTTCAGCAAGAACAAAATCTATTGCTGGTTCTGCACTTTCACAGAGGCAACCAAAACATTCACATAAGAAAAAATAATTAAATTGGAAGAGCAGACTCATTAATGGTCTGCTCCATATCATCTGCTTTTTTGTGTCTACTTTTTGTTGACAACTTCACTCTTTAAGCTCTGTCTATTTTACTTGTTTTTTTCTACTACCAATTACCTTATCTATTGCCTCATTATTCTCTTCTGCTATTTTATACATTTCTTCAACAATTTTGTTCAAATTTTCAATAATACTTTTTGAATCATTCATTCTATAACTCTCTGTTTTAAATGTACGATGTTTGATTTCTGGAAATATATTTCTCGTTTTTCCTTCATTATGTATCGCAAAAATTATTTTAACATTATTTCCAATTATTCCATCTTCGTTCCACAAAATCTCATAATGTATACCACTATACTGTTCATTTGTCCAGCTCTTCTTCCAAATTTGAATACATTTCCATTTGTTATTAGTATATACCTCAAAATTTTCGCCAAATTTACGTTTAACTATTTCTTCCAGCTTTTCTGCTATTACTTCAGATTGCTTTTTATAATTTGAAATCATTGTATCTATTATTTTTTGATTATCAATATATACTTCCACATCTTCTGTTATTTCTAATTGTGCCTCATTCATTAAATATCCCTCCACATGTTTAATAAAATCTTCTATAAAGCAATAGTTTTCTTGTTCTTTTAAATCATATTTTGTAACGTTTTTCAGTATTTCTACTATTTGGCTATATGTAACATGTGCAAATTTTTCATTTACCATTATAGTAGGATTATATTTAGGTTTAATACAAATATACTTTATAGGTTTTATATTTCTTTCTAAATCTTTTTCATACTTAACTGATTGAATGTCATTTTCCATAGAATTTATCTTGTTTTCTATTACTATTACAAAAGTTGAAAATTCAATCTTAATATCTATCCTACTTCTCTCTGAAATAGCCTCTTCCAGTTCTATGTTTTCAAAATATGTGTTTTCATTTTCTAATAATTCACAAAAATTCTTCTCATCCTCTGGAATTTTAGAAACATTTAGCAATTCTTTTATGATCTTTGTTGTAGTATTTTGCGGGTTTAATAGAAATGCTAAACATCTTGAAATTGTTACCTCATCAAACTTTTTATTGATAATACTTAAAAATGTATTTGGCATCTTTTTTATTCTAATTCTTTTAAGTTTTCTATCTATTTTTTCAAGTTCAGCTTTCATCTTTTTCCTTCCTTTTTTATGCTCCTATCTTTTCATCTCATATTCTATCATAATTTTCTAGTTTGTTCCACTTATTTTGTTAAAATTTTTATGATATAATATATCAAAATAATTTTTAACAAAATCTTATGCAAGGAGGTAATACAGTGAAAATAATAGAATATGAAGATAGATATGCTGAAGAAATATCAAAAATTATTATACAAAACCTATTAGAAGTAAACTCAAAAGATTACGGCATTGAATTTGTTCAAAACTTTTCTAAAGAATTTACACCTGAAAAAATTCGAAAAGTTCTTCCTGAAAGAACAAAAGCCTTTGTAGCTTTAGAAAATCACAAAGTTGTTGGTACAGCTAGCATTGATAAATCATGGTATAACGATAATGGAGAGTATTGGATACTGGCTGTATTTGTTGACACAGCTCACCACAAGCAAGGTATAGGTAAAATGTTAATTAATGAAATTGAAAAATTTGCTTTAACCATTCCTGCAAAAAAACTGGTAATTCCCGCCTCTATTACTGGATGTGAGTTTTATCACAAACTAGGATATGAGTATGCTAATAACAAAAAGGAATTAAATGAAGAACAAATGTATATAATGGAAAAATATTTATAGCAGATAAAAAGTAGATGAATTAATATTCTCATCTACTTTTTATTATAAATTTAATATTCTACTATAACTCAATTTCTCTTTCCGCAATTTTTCTCGCAAAATACCTATCATGTGAAACAAATAATATAGTTCCTGAATACGCCTTTAAGTTATCTTCAAGTATTTCTCTTGTTGAAATATCCAAATGATTAGTTGGCTCATCCAGTATTAAAAAATTGGTTTGCTTAATTACTAGTTCAGCAATTAAAAGTCTTACTCTTTCTCCTCCAGATAATTCTTTCATCCTTTTAAAAACATTTTCCCCGTAAAACATATATCTAGCTAAAATTGTTCTTGCCTGTGTTTCACTGCCACCAAAATTTTTCAAGAAGTACTCTAATATTGTATCAGATTCATTTTGAAACTTTATTTCCTGAGGAATATATCCAATTTTTACTGATGGATTTATTTTTATTTCTCCACTAAAATCATTATCCTTGCCCAAAATTATTTTTATAAGTGTTGATTTTCCAGAGCCATTTTTGCCTTTTAATTGCACTTTTTCTCCTCCACTTAATGTGTTATATTCTTTCTTTAAAAAATCATCATCAAATTTAAATCCTGAACAAATCTTTTTAAATTTTTCTTCTAATTCATATCCTCCTAAAGCAATATATTTTTCTTGCAATCTTCCATATTTTTGAAGAACTCGCTCTAAATTTTGATTTGGATTTGCCATTTCGTTTTCTAATTCTCTTAGCCTGTTTTTCATGAGAGTAAATTATTTAAAGCTTTCTTTTAGGTAATTTCCAACTATTATATCTTCTTGTTCTTTTTCATATATTTGCTTTAAGTACCCTATAGTAGCACCTTTTCTTATATTTACATTGCCGAGTATCTTGTTTTTCATCACCACTAATTATTTTTAAAATAGTTGATTTTCCAGAGTCGTTTTCTCCGATTAGTGAAATTCTTTCTCCTGTCTTTACTTCAAAGCTTACTCCATCTAAAACGTTTTTCAAACCAAAATTCTTTTTTACATTATTTAATTCTATTTCTATCATCTTTTATATCTCCTTATCTTTTAATTCTTAAAAATAACGAGATATATTTGCTATAACTTTTAACTATTACAACCTATAGCAATTATCTCGTTGTAATAGCTACACAGCCGAAGCTTCTGTTTTTTATTTTGTTCATAAAATTTTGTTTTTTATTCATAATTTTCCTCCTATAATAATAACTCCTAGCTAATCTCTAGGAGTTATTATCTTACTTTGGTTGCGGGGGGATAGACTCGAACTATCGACCTTCGGGTTATGAGAACTCTCCGAGTCGTTTTGGTCTTTTATTGAAATTTGTAGTTTATCCTTATATTTCAATGGTTTTGTGAGTTTTTCATTTTTTTCTTTTTCTACTTTTTTACCCATAGAAAAATCCCTCCTTGATATTTTATATTTTATCACGGAAGGATTTATTTACACAATTTTTTCTATACTCTCAATACGACAATATTGTAAATGATGTAATAGGAACAAGACAAATGATTCTTATAGGAAAATGTTCAACGGCTGAAAATACATCAAGTTCTGAAATTAGAGATACTGACACTGCAGGTGAAATATAAAAAAGTTAATAGATAAAAATAGAAGCCTACAAAATTGTTTGTAGACTTTTCACATGTAAATCATCTATTGAAAAACTCAAATATTTAATATATAATAAACATGCAAAAAACATCGAAAAAAGGAGTGAAAAAGTGGCAGAAGTTAAATGGACTAATGAACAATTACAAGCAATACAAGAAAAAAATTCAAACATATTAGTAGCTGCTGCAGCAGGTAGTGGTAAAACTGCTGTACTTGTAGAACGTATTATTCACAAAATAATTGATGAGCAAATGGATATTGACAAAATATTAGTTGTAACATTTACAAATGCAGCAGCTAGTGAAATGCGTGAAAGAATACTAGAAGCAATATACAAAAAGTTAGAAGAAAATCCTGAAAATGTTCATTTACAAAGACAAATAATACTTTTAAATAAAGCAAGTATATGCACAATACACTCTTTTTGCTTAGACGTTATTCATAATCATTTTTATGAAATTGATTTACCAAGCAATTTTAAAATTGCAGATACAGCTGAAATAGATCTTCTTAAACAAGAAGTATTAGATGATTTATTTGAGCAAAAATATACTGAAAATGATAAAAATTTTATAGAACTTTTAGAAAATTATACAAATTATCGTGGAGATGAAGCTTTACAAGAATTAGTATTAAAAATATATAAATTTATACAAAGTAGTCCATTTCCAATAAAATGGTTACAAGAAAAATTAGAATTATTAAAAATAGAAGATAAAGACATATCTCAAACAATATGGGGAAAACTTATAATTCAAACAGTAGACGATGATATACAAGAGAGTATTATGCAACTTGAAGTTACTAAATCTAAAATGGCGTTATATCCTGAAATGACTAAATTTTATCAAACAATAAGTGAAGATATAATAAACCTTCAAGATTTGCAAAAATATAATTCTTGGGATGAATTATATATAAAATTATTAAATTTTAACTTTAGTAAATGGCCAGTTGACAAAAAAGTAATAAATGACTTAAAAGAAGATTCAAAAGAAATAAGAGACAAAGTAAAAAAACATATTAAAGAAAAAACTGCAAAGCTATTAAGCTGTTCACAAGAACAAGCCGTAAAAGACTTGAAAATTATTACTCCAATACTAGAGAAACTTTCAAATTTGGTAACAGAGTTTACAAAAAACTTTGCAGAAAAAAAGAAAGAAAAAAATTGCATTGATTTTAATGATATTGAACACTTTGCATTAAAAATATTATTAGATGAAAATAATAACCCAACAGAAGTTGCAAAAAAATATAAAGAAAAATTTGAAGAAATTGCAATTGACGAATATCAAGATAGTAACTTGGTACAAGAAGCTATATTAACAAGCATTTCCAAAGGTAACAACATTTTTATGGTAGGAGATGTTAAACAAAGTATATATAAATTTAGACAAGCAAGGCCAGAGCTATTTTTACAAAAATATGATGAATACAAAAATAAAGAAGAAAAGGCACAAGAAGATAATTTGAAAATACAGCTATTTCGCAATTTTAGAAGTAGGCAAAACATATTAAATATTACTAACTTAGTATTTGAATCAATAATGAGCAAAGAACTAGGAGATATAAATTACAACGAAAACGAATACTTAAACTATGGAGCAAATTACCCGGAACCAGAAGAAATAAAAAATTATGCAGGTATTGCTGAGTTAGATATTATAGATTTAAAAGAAGATGAATCAATTACAGCTTTTGAAGGTGAAGAAGACGAAGAGGAACAAGAAAGAGTTGAAGATGATGTATTAGAGGCTAAGTTTGTAGCAAACAAAATACAAGAATTATTAAATAGTAATTATATGGTATTTGACAAGAAACAAGGCTATAGAAAAATTAGACCAAAAGATATTGTAATTTTACTAAGAGCAACATCGAATTTATCTCCAATATATGAAAAAGAACTATCTGATTTGGAATTACCAGTATTTAGTGATACATCAGGAACTTATTTAGATACAGTAGAAATACAAACAATATTATCAGTACTAAAAATTATTGATAACCCATTACAAGATATTCCACTTGTAGTAGTATTAAGGTCATCAATTTGCAATTTTACAGATAATGATTTAATTACAATAAGATTAACAGATAGAAATTGTAATTTTTATGAGGCTTTAATAAAAACAAGGCTAATATGTGATGGAGATTTAAAAAACAAAATAGAAAGCTTTTTAGAAAAACTTGAAAAGTGGAAAAGTATATCACAATATATGCCTTTAGATGAATTTATATGGCAAATATATTTAGATACAGGATATTACCAATATGTCGGACTACTTCCAAATGGAGCAATGAGACAAGCAAACCTTAAAACATTATTTGAAAAAGCTAAACAATATGAAAAAGCAAGTTTTAAAGGGTTATTCAATTTTATACAATTTATAGATAAACTAAAAAAACAGAATGGAGATTTAGCTTCAGCAAAACTTATTGGAGAAAATGAAGATGTAATTAGAATCATGAGTATTCATAAAAGTAAAGGATTAGAATTTCCAGTTGTGTTTTTGTGCAACTCTCATAAAAAGTTTAATATGCAAGATTTAAATGACAATATTTTATTACATCAAGATATTGGCTTTGGTCCAACAATTATGGATACAACTAGAAAAATTAAGTATTCTAGCATAGCAAAAGATGCAATTAAATTAAAAATGAAACAGGAAACACTTTCAGAAGAACAAAGAATTTTGTATGTTGCATTAACAAGAGCAAAGGAAAAACTATATATTACAGGAAGAAGCAAAGATTTTACTAAATATGTACAAGATAAAAATAAAGTACTTGAAATGTATGAAAGTGAAAACATAAAACTAGATGCTAAACTTATGAAAAAAGCCAATTCATACTTAGACTGGCTTATGTATGTGTATTTGTTTAATCAAGGAAGAACGATTACACTAAAAGGAGAATCATACAAATTAAGTGATATTATAACTTTAAATGTTAGTAATAAAAAAGACTTGTTAAAAGCTTTAGCAAAAGAAGAAGTAGTTGAGCAAATTGATTTAAAAGAAAAGATAGAACAAATATTAAAAAATAAATCAGATGAAGAAAATAAAAAATCTGAACAAGCATTAAAAGAATTACTAGAATGGAAATATGACTATATTGTAGACACAACACTTCCTACTAAATCATCTGTTACAAAAATTAAGCAAGAAAAAATCAAATTAGAAGAAATACTAAAAGGAATAGAAAGTGAAGAAGTAGAATACAAAAAATCATATACACCCAAATTCATGCAAGAAGATAAGAAAATATCAAGTGCAGAAAAAGGTACTTTAGTACACTTATGTATCCAAAGATTAGATGAAAGAAAAGACTATGAGTTAAAAGATATTCAAAACATGATACTTAACTTAGTTGAAAAAGAAATAATTACACAAAATGAAGCAGATGCAATTGATGTAAATTTAATTTATCAATATACAAAATCACAATTATTTGAAGAATTAAGGAAAGCAAAAGAAGTACATAAAGAGCAACCATTTTATATAAACATACCTGCAAAAGATGTTGTAAGTGAAGCGGAAAATTCAAAGAAAAACATTTTAGTACAAGGTATTATAGACTTATATTATATTGATAAAAACGATAATTTAGTGTTAATTGATTTTAAAACAGATTACATTTCAAATGAACCAAATGCAAAAGAAAAAATACTTGATAAATATAAAGTACAATTAGAAATATACAAAACAGCACTAGAGCAGGCATTAAATAGAAAAACAAGTAAGACTGCTTTATGCTTAGTTAAAAGTGAGTATGAAGAAGTTGTACTTGAATAATTATTATATAAGGAGAATATTTTTATGAGTGAAAAATATGATGTAATAGCAGTTGGAATGGGACCAAGTTCAATATTTATGGCTTATGAATTAATAAAATTAAAAAAAGCACATAAAGTTTTATTAATTGAGCAAGGAAAAAAAGTAGAAGATAGGTATTGTCCAATAGAAAAAACAGGAAATTGTATTAAATGCAAACCATTCTGTAATATTACTAGTGGATTTTCTGGAGCTGGAGCGTTTTCAGATGGAAAATTATCTTTATATAATAAAGAAGATGATGACATATATATTGGTGGAATTTTACATGAATATATTGGAGTAGAAGAAACAAAAAGATTAATAGATTATACAGATAAAATATATTTAGACTTTGGTGCAGATACTAAACTTGAAGGAACAGAACACCAAGAAGAAATAAAAAAGATTTCAGATAAAGCAAAAAAAGAAGGGATAAACCTTATAAATATTCCTATACGACATTTAGGAACAGAAAAAGCACATGAATTATATAAAAGATTAGAAGATTATTTATCAGAACATCACATTGAAATGAAATATCAAACAATAGTTGAAGATTTAATTATTGAAAAAGGAAAAATAAAAGGCGTTAGAATAAAGCCAGCTAAAGAATTAAACAACGAGGATGCTGAACTTGAAGAAATATATGCAGATAATGTAGTTATTGCAGTTGGAAGAAAAGGTGCTAACTGGCTGGTAAATATGTGTGAAAAGCATAATATAAAAACTAAGTCTGGAATTGTAGATATAGGGGTTAGATATGAATTACCAGATAGAATAATGAAGGACATAAATACTTACATGTATGAAGGAAAGTTCATAGGAAAACCAGAACCTTTTAAAGACAAAGTAAGAACATTTTGCCAAAATCCAAGTGGATTTGTTGCATCAGAAGTATACGATAATAACCTAAGCTTAGTAAATGGACATTCATATAAAGAAAGAAAAAGTACAAATACAAACTTGGCTATTCTTGTTTCACATCATTTTACATATCCATTTAATAAACCAATTGATTATGGAAGAAATGTTGCAAAAAATTTAAATGAATTAGGTGCAGGCAACATACTAGTACAAAGATTGGGAGATATTTATAGAGGAAAAAGAACTTGGGAACAAGAATTAAAACAAAATACTGTTATTCCAACTTTAAAATCAGCAGTACCAGGAGATATTACTTATGCAATTGGCTATAGAACAATGACAGATATTTTAAATTTTATACGTAGTATGGATAAAGTTGTTGAAGGATTTGCTGATCCAGATAATTTACTATATGCACCAGAAATAAAATTTTATAGTAACCAAGTTGTAATAGATAACAATTTTGAATCAAACATAAAAGGATTATACTCAATAGGAGATGGAGGAGGAATGACAAGAGGACTAATGATGGCATCTGCTTCTGGAGTACAAATGGCCAGAATATTAGCACAAAAAGGAGAAAAATAAAATGTCAAATTTTGTACATTTGCATATACATAGTGAATTCAGTTTACTAGATGGAGCAAATAGAATAAAAGACTTACCGGTAAGGGCAAAAGAATTAGGAATGAATGCTATGGCAATTACAGACCATGGCGCTATGTTTGGTGCAATTGACTTTTATAAAGCATGCAAAGCAAATGACATTAAACCAATAATAGGTTGTGAAGTTTATGTTGCACCAAGAAATAGAAAAGATAAAGACCCTAATTTAGATGCAAAATATAATCATTTAATATTATTAGCTAAAGACAACCAAGGATATAAAAATCTTGCAACTTTAGTTTCTTTAGGTTATACAGAAGGTTTTTATTATAAACCTAGAATAGACCACGAAATAATAGAAAAATATCATGAAGGGATAATATGCTTAAGTGCATGTTTAGCAGGAGAAGTAAACCAAGCAATACTTGCAAATGATATGGAAAAAGCAAAAGAAGTTGCTTTATGGTATAAGTCTATATTTGGAGAAGACTATTACTTAGAAATCCAAAACAATGGAATAAAAGAACAAGTTTTAGCAAATCAAAAATTAATACAATTATCAAGAGAGCTAGATATTCCACTTGTAGCAACAAATGATGCTCACTATTTAAAAAGAGAAGATGCATATAACCATGAGGTTTTACTTTGTATACAAACTGGAAAACGTATGACAGATGAAGACAGAATGAAATTTGACACAGATGAGTTATATGTTAAATCACCAGAAGAGATGAGTGACTACTTTAAAAATGTACCAGATGCGATTGAAAATACAGTGAAAATAGCAGAAAAATGTAATGTAGAATTTGAATTTGGACATACAATTTTGCCCAATTATGATGTGCCACAAGAATTTGCAACTCACTATGATTACTTAGAAAAACTTACTTATGATGGACTAAAAAATAGATATGGAGAAAACCTAAGTAAAGAAATATTGGAAAGAACAGAATATGAACTAAGTGTCATTAAAAAAATGGGATATGTAGATTACTTCTTAATTGTATGGGACTATATTCATTATGCTAAAACACATAATATACCAGTTGGACCAGGTAGAGGTTCAGGGGCTGGTTCAATAGTTGCATATAGTATTGAAATTACAGATATTGACCCTATTCAATATAACCTAATTTTTGAGCGATTTTTAAATCCTGAAAGAATTAGTATGCCTGATTTTGACGTTGACTTTTGCTATGAAAAAAGAGATAAAGTTATAGAATATGTTGAGCAAAAATATGGTAAAGACCATGTTTCACAGATTATTACATTTGGAACAATGTCTGCTAGAATGGTTATTCGTGATGTTGCAAGAGTATTAGATATGCCTTATGCAGAAGCAGACAAACTAGCTAAAATGATACCAAATGAAATACATATTACAATAAAAAAAGCTATGGAGCAAAACAAAGAATTAAAAGACCTTTACGATACAGACGAAGAAATTAAAAAAATGTTAAATATTGCCATGGCTTTAGAAGGAATGCCAAGACAGGCTTCAACACATGCTTGTGGTATAGTTATTACAAAAGAACCAGTAGTAAGCTATGTGCCACTGTATGTAAGAGATGGAGCTATATCAACACAATATATAATGACAACACTAGAAGAACTTGGACTTTTAAAAATGGATTTCTTAGGATTAAGAACATTAACTGTTATTCAAGATACAATAGACTTGGTAAAACAAAATCAAGGAATAGATGTTAAGTTTGACGAAAAGATGAATGATCCTAAGGTATACAAACTATGGCAAAATGGAGAATCAGTTGGTATATTCCAGTTTGAAAGTCAAGGAATGACAAACTTCATGAAGGAATTGAAACCAGACTGCTTGGAAGATATAATTGCGGGAGTTTCTTTATACAGACCTGGCCCAATGGATCAAATACCAAGATATATTGCAAATAAAAAAGATCCAGAACATGCAGTATATACACATCCAGCACTAAAACCAATTCTTGAAGTTACCTATGGCTGTATGGTTTACCAAGAACAAGTTATGCAAATAGTTAGAGACTTAGCTGGTTATTCATTAGGCAGAGCTGACTTAGTAAGAAGAGCCATGGGTAAGAAAAAGCTAGATGTAATGGCAAAGGAAAGAGAAATATTTATACATGGACAAATAGATGAAAATGGGAATATTGTTGTTCCTGGTTGCATTAGAAATGGCATAGATGAAAAGTCTGCAAATAAAATATTTGACGAAATGGCTGAATTTGCTAAATATGCATTTAATAAGTCACATGCTGCAGCTTATGCAGTTATATCATTTAGAACTGCATATTTAAAAGCATATTATCCAACAGAATTTATGGCTGCAATGCTTAATAGTTTTTTAGGAAATCTAGATAAAGTACCAGGTTATATTGAAGAATGCAAAAGACTATCAATTCAAATATTAAAACCAGATATAAATAAAAGCTATACAAGGTTTACAGTTGATAAAAATCAAATTCGTTTTGGACTTGGAAGTATTAAAAATGTGGGAACAGCTGCTGTTGACGAAATTGTAGAAGAAAGAACAAAACATGGAGAATTTAAAGATTTTAGTGATTTTTGTGAAAGAATAAAAGAAACAACAGTTAATAAAAAATGTATTGAAAGTTTAATAAAAGCGGGAGCTTTTGATGAACTAGGACAAACAAGAAAAACATTTATGGCATCTTATGAAAATATTATTGATACAATAAGCAATGACAAAAAGGGATTTGATGGTCAAGTTTCAATGTTTGACTTAGGAGGAGAAACTCAAAAAGAAGAAATAAAATATAATTATATAATTGAACCTGAATATGATGAAAAAGAGAAACTTTCAATGGAAAAAGAAATGCTTGGAATATATATTTCGGGACATCCACTGGAAAAAATGAGAGCACAAATCGAAGCAAAAACTACTATAAATAGCTTGAAACTAAGAGAATTATCAGAACCAAGTGAAATAGAAGAAGATGAGAAAGTTACAGAATATCAAGATGGACAAAATGTAATATATGCAGGCATAGTTACAAGTGTTAAAAAGAAATATACTAAAAACAATACAATTATGGCATTTGTTACAATTGAAGATTTATATGGCACAACTGAATTTATAGTTTTTGATAGTTGCTATAGACAATGTTCTGATATATTAGTAAATGACAATATTGTTGAAGTAGAAGGCAGGTTAAGCATTAGAGAAGATGAAGAACCTAAAATTGTAGCTAGAACAATAAAAGAATTTGCAGAAATCAAGAAAAAGGCATTTGAACTAAATGTTACAAATCTTAACGAAGAAACTAAAGAAAAACTTAAAGGAGCAATTCACTTCTTTAATGGAGAAAGAAGTAATATGCAAATGCAAATAAAAAATGGAGAAAAACTTGATAAAGCAGGTGGAATTTATATGACACCAGAAATTTTAAAACAATTTCAAGAGCTAGTTGGAGAAGAAAATGCTCAAATTATTTTAATATAAAAGGAGAGAAATATATGAAGAATGAAAGAATGATAACAAGAAAATTATTCATATCATGTATTTTGATACTAAGTATTATATTTACTACTATTATAATTTTGCAAAAAGAGCATTATGAAAAAATAATAGAGGAAAATAATAACAATACTGAAATCCAACTTAATATTATTGAGGCTAATTAAACAAATTTAAAAACAATAAGAGAGTGGAAAAAATTATTGGAAATAGAAAGACACCTAGGCTATATCTAGGTGTCTTTTCATGTTAATTGGTAAAAGATGTTTTTGAACGACAATTATTGACAAAAAAATACCTAAATATTAAAATTAATTTAGGTGAAACAAATGAGAAAAATAAACCATAAAATAAAAACACAAGTATTAATCATAAGTCTACTACTAATTATAGGATTAGTAGTAAGTTTGTGTGCATATATGTTTATTTTTCAAAAGAAAACAGCTTATGCAGCCACACAAAACGTTGAAGAAGAATACGAAACTATAGAAAAAAAATTCATAGACATAAATGAAATATTAGAGAAAAATACTCAAAATAAAAAGAAAGAAGAAATAGTAAAAAAAGAAATAGATTTAGAATATATTACAAAATATCAAAATAATCCTGAGTTACCTAGTGGAATGATACAGGTGGTACAAGAAGGAATAGATGGAAAACAAGAAGAAATAACTAAAAAAATATATGAAGGAGATAAACTTACTGAGGAAAAAATAGTTGGAAATACAGTCACAAAAGCGTCAGTAAATAAAATAGTAGAAGTGGGAACAGGAAGGCATATAATAAATTATAATGCTGAAATTGGAGATGACATATATATAACGCCGAGTTTTCTTGCAATAAGGATTGAACCAAATGAAAAAAGCGAAAAATTAATAACATTAAATAAAAACACAAAAGTTGAATTAATTGAAAAGAAAAAAGAATGGTATAAGATTCAATATCAAAGTTATGCAGGATGGGCAAAAGCAGAATGTTTTACAAGCATAAATCCAAACGAGCTAAAACAAGATGAAATTGAGATAGTGCAAGGCAGCAAATATACAAAACAACAGTTGATAAGAAGTTTAAGCTTTAACATGAAATTGAACAAACCAAGTGGGTTATCATTAGAACAATTTAAAAAAATATTTGCAAATGAAACAAAAGACAAAAATAATATTTTTAAAGATAATGCACAATATTTTTATTATGCTGAAAAACAATATAATATTAATGGAGTATTCTTGGCAGCTGTAGCAATACATGAAAGTGGATGGGGAGGATCAAGTATAGCATCAAATAAAAACAATTTATTTGGGTATGGAGCTTATGATAGAGACCCATATAATAGTGCTTATGAGTTTTCAGATTATTCAGAGGGAATAGACTTGTTAGCAAGAGTATTTGCAAAATACTATTTAAATCCAAAAGGTACAAAAATATATGATGGAAATATTGCTGATGGATGTTATTACAATGGAGAAACTCTTACAGGAGTTAATAAAAAATATGCAACAGATAAAAACTGGGCAAATGGCGTATACTACTGGATGAAACATTTATATAATAACTTATAAAGGCAACTGGATATTTTTATAAAAATATCCAGTTTTTCCTTGATATTTTCTGGACTTTATTGTATGATATAATATATGAAAGTGAAAAAATGAAAAGGGGCAGTATTTTATGAAGAAAGTAATTTCAATATTATTTATATTATTAATCATATTTGGAACAGTTACTGTATATGCAAGTAACGCTCAAGAAAATACAATAACCTCAGAAACAGCTACAACTAATCTAGTAGGATTAAAAGATAAAGCATTAAAAGCATTAGAAGATTATCAGGTAGCTTATGGAGACAATACTTACGGACTTGTTGCATATATTTTAAATATAGTTAGAATATATAGCATTCCATTTGGTTTTGTAGGAATTGTTTTAGCAGCAATTTACCGTTATGTTATAGGTATTAGAAAACTAGATGTTCAAGATAAAGGATTTGGTGTACTAGTAGCTATTATTACAGTAATGGTAATTTGTCAAGTACTACCATTAATCTTTGCGATAGTTGTAAGAGGTTGGAGGGGTTAAAACGAATGAAAGTATTATTTGCAGTTAATAATGAAAGCATTTCTGAGTCAATAACAAAAAAATATCAACAAGAATATAAAGAAATTATCTCAGCAAAAAATGTGTATTATTTTAATGCAATTATTAAAGAATTACAAAGAGATAAATCTTATGATAGAATTGTTATAAGTGAAGATTTACAACCATTTTCTAATAATAATTATGATCAAATAGATAAATTTATTTTTGAGAAAATGGATAATATTAGCGATGAAGCAACAAAGCAAAATGGAAATGATATTCCAATAATTTTAATATGTGCTGATAGAAGAGAAAAATCAGATCCATTACTAGTTAAAATGTTTGGAATAGGTGTTTATAATGCTCTTATTGGAAAAGATAGGAGTATTACTGCTGTGTGTCAATTATTAAATAGACCACGTAGTAAAAAAGAAGCAAAAGTGTATTACCACATAGATCCTGATGATGTGGATTATAAAGTAGAAAATGAAGGAGACGTTAGTGAAGTTGAAATTCAGAATATTTTAAATCACTATAAAAGACTTGGAAGGAATGAAGAACAATATGTTGAGAGCTTTGACCATATTGCGAGCCAATATACAGATTCACAATTAAGATTAATTGCTAAATTCTTACCACTAAACGTAAAAGCAGTACTAGAAGCTAATAGTCCAAAATATCAAGAAGTTGTTGCTTTAGGAATGCCTTCAAAACCTGATAGAAAATACAATCAATATAATAATTATAAAAAGGATAAAGATAAAAACAAAGATAAGAATCAGAAAAATGTAAAACCAGTTGATGACACAAAAGATTTAGATATAATAAAACAAAACTTAGAAAAAAATGTAATAACTGAACCAGTTATTATACCTTCAGCAATAAATACTAATTCAGTAAGAAAAGTGAACAGTGTAAAGCCAAAAGAAGAGCCAACAATTTCGCAACCAATATATCAGAATGAAAATGAAGAAGAAGATCTATTTGAAGATATAGTAACAGATGATGAACAAATTGAAGAAAATCAAGAAGTTGAATTAGAACAACCAAAAAGAAGAGGAAGACCTAAAAAAATAAAAGCAGGACAAGAAGTGAAAGAACAAGAGGCAACAGTTGTAAAAAGAGGAAGAGGAAGACCTAAAAAACAACAAGAAGAAATAATAGAACAAGATGATGAAAACAGCGAAGAAGCAAATATTTTACCAGGCTTAGAAGAAGATGTATCATCTCCAGTAAATTTATTTGAACTAGGAGATGAAGAACAAAAAAGCAATACAAATCAAGAATCAGATAATGACATAATTTTACCAGGAATAGATAATGAATTCCTATTTGCACAAGATGGTGATCAAAATGAAAGAAGTCATATAGGTGTTTCTAATTTGAATGAAAACAATAATATATCTTCAACTCCAAGAAATAATGATAGCATGGACTTGACACAAACAACAACAAATAATTATAATAACACAAGTACAGCGAGCATCATATCAAAGGATAAAAAAGTAGTTACATTTATAGGAACATCAAAAAATGGAACATCATTCTTAGTAAATAATACTGCGGAAATTATTTCACAAAAAGGAATTAACACTGCAATTCTTGACTTAACTCAAAACAAAAATGCTTATTATATATACACTGAAAATGATGAAAACCTACGTAACATAGCTTATTCATCTATAGAAAACCTAAAAATTGGAAATGCTAAAGGAATTCAAGTACATAAAAATTTAGCAGTATATACTTCATTACCAGGTAAAAAACAAGATACTTCAAATTACACTAATATATTAGAAACTTTGACTAAAAATTATTCTTTGGTAATTATTGATTGTGACTATGATACAGACTATAATTATTTTGCACAAGCACAAGAAATATATCTAGTGCAAAGTTTAGACATTTTAACTATACAACCATTAACAGCATTTTTAAGAAATTTAAAAGCTAAAAATGCATTGAATCCAGAAAAAATCAGAGTAGTTTTAAATAAAATGGTTAACTTAAAAAGTGTAACAGAGAAGACAATTATTGGAGGAATGGCATATTACAATGACCCATCAATGTCATTTATGACAGAATTATTTAATAAAGACACTGTTAAATATTGTGTAATTCCGTTTGAAGAACAAACTTATGCAAAATACCTAGATGGAATTATCAATTGTAAAATTTCTTTAAATGGATATTCTAGAAATTGTATGACAGCACTTAATACATTGAGTGATATGGTATATCCTTTAGTTGAAAATAATACAACAAGAAACAATAAAACATATAATTCATATAGCAGTGGAAACAATTTCTCAGCTAGTATGAATAGCACACTAAATAAAATGAAAAATAACTATTAAAATATTCTTACAAAAAGGGGTGAGCTTTTTGCCATTAGCAATAATAATAATATTAATACTAATAATTGTAGCATTACTTGCATATAACTTATCAATAAGTAAAAAAATAGAAAACTTTAACAGCATAAATCAAAAAATAACCAATTTAAATATACTACAAGATTTTATGAATACTATAAGCGAAGTCACCTCTGTAAATGAAAAAATTCAAAAAATCAATAATATATTAATTGAAAGATACAATATTAAATATTCTACAATAGTTGTATATAATGGTACTGAATATGTAATTAAAGCATCAAATGTTGATAAAAAACATTGGGAAGTGTTAAGAAACTTACAAAGTGAAGAAACATTTAAAGACAGTATACAGTCAGCAATTCCAAAATATATTACAATTGAAAAAGAAGGGGAAAGATTACCATATCAAAAAATGGAATTTGAAAGAGCTAAATCAGCAATATTTTTCCCACTTTACATAGATAATGTATATATTGGTTATTGGATTATTGAAGGCAGTAAACCTCATGAATTTGATAATATTGATACAACAATACTAGAAGTTGTAAAAAATAATATTGTATCAGTATTAAAGACTGTAGAAAAACAACAAATAATAGAAAATATAGTTAGAGAAGATAAATTAACAAAATTAAAATCAGCAGAGTATTTGTTTGGAGAAGGTAAAAGGACAATAGACAAATATACAACCTCAACAGTGTGCTTATTTAAAATTACAAACTTAGAAGAAATAAATGAAACAATAGGTAGAAAAATAGGAAATGAGATAGTCACAAAAGTAAGTGAAAAAGTAAAACAAGATTTATCAGATGAATATATATTTGTTAGATATATGGGACCAAAATTTGCTATAGTCTTTTCTGGAATTGAAATGGATGCTATTGTTAGTTTTATGAGTCAAGTAAAAGAAAAAGTTGAAAACATAAAAATAACTGTAGACAAAAATAAAGAAGCAATTCCAAAAATAAATGTAGTATTATCTACATATTATAAAGGAACTGCACTAGAAGGACTTACAAAAAAATTAGAAGAGTATTTAGATACAGCTTCAAATAATGAAAATACAATTAATTATTTATAAGGAGGAAAATCAATATGATATCAGATGAAACAGTTAGCTTTAAAGTTGAAAAGGACAAAAACATAAAGGCAAGGGAAATCTTAAAAGAAGTATATCATGCTTTAGAAGAAAAAGGATATAATCCTATAAATCAAATAGTTGGATATATTTTATCAGGAGATCCAACATATATTACAAGTCATAATGATGCAAGAAATCTAATTAGGCAAATTGAAAGAGATGAACTTTTAGAAAAAATGGTAAAAAACTATATAGGATTGGACGAATAATAGAATGCGTAAATTAGGAATTGATTATGGAGATAGTAGAGTAGGACTAGCTATAACAGATGAATTAGAAATTACTGCACAAGGTTTAGAAACTATTCACCATAATGGAAATGATAAGTTAATCTTAAAAAGGTTGGATGAAATTTTATCTCAATATTCAATTGATACATTTGTTATTGGAATGCCAATAAATATGGATGGAAGTAAAACAGAAAGAGTAGAAGTAACAACTAAATTTATACATAAATTAAAATGTAAATTTCCTAAAATTTCAATAGAAACAATAGATGAAAGACTAACTACAGTAGCAGCGCATAAAACAATGAACTATTTGAATATTGATAAAAATAAAAAGAAACAATTAGTAGATACAATTTCAGCAGTATATATTCTTGAAACATATATGAATAAGCGAAAAAACAATGTATAAACAATATAAAAATACAAATAATAAATAAAGAAAATTAAACAGATATTAACATTGTAGAGATACAATATTTATAATATATAAAAAACGAGAGGAGAAAAAATAAAATGAGTGAAGATCTAAACAAGAAAGTTGAAAATGAAAATGAAGGAGAAGAATTAGACAATATATTAGTACTTAATGATGAGGAGGGAAATGAAGTAGAATTTGAATTTCTAGACTTAATTGAATATGAAGGAGAAGAATATGTTGTTCTTTTACCAGTAGATGAAGAAGAAACAGAAGAACCAGGAGAGGTTGTAATCTTAAAACTAGAAGATACAGAATCAGAAGAAGAAGAATCTTATGTTAGTGTAGAAGATGAAAATGTACTTAACAAAGTATTTGAAAAATTCAAAGAGAAATTTGAAGATGAATTTAATTTTGTAGACTAATAAAAAATTATGTGTGAAGTTTTCAGGTTTGATAACTCCACATATATACATAAGAAACTTGTTTAGTAAAAAGGATGGAAAAATATATGAAAAATTTATCTAGTTGGTTGATTGCTATATTTGCATTTGCCTTTTGGTTATATAGAGTTGTAGCAACAGCATTATATTCTATGGGAACAGAGCTTGTTTTACCACCAATGGACATGATAATGGAAATATTATTGTTATTCATTACATTTATATGTATATGCTTTATTATAAAAAGAAAATTATTATCTGCAATAATATATTTAATATCACATATATTCTACTATGGAATATATATGTATCAAAATGTAGAAACTATGATAAATAATTCGGGAACATTAAACTTATACATGGGATTACTTGTATGTTTGGTTGCTTTAGTAATACCAGTAGCAGCTTTATTTGATGTATTAGTTGATAAAAGCAGAAAAGTTAACCCTGTGGATAAACAAACAGACTGGTTTTATAAAAATAAAGAATATGATAGAAAGCTTGATGAAAGAGCAGATAAAAATCAATATAGAACTTTATAAAAATAATATCATAAATACTACTGACAATGTTATTATTGTCAGTAGTATTTATATAAATAAGTATAGGGAGACTAATTAAAAATGAAAAAAGGCGAATTAGAACTAATTGATTATGCTATATATTTTGCAACAAAAGCACATACTGGTCAAAAAAGAAAAACAGAACAAGATGTGGATATGATATTTCATCCATTCACAGTTGGAATGATTTTACAAAGAGCAGGAGCAAAGACTGAATGCGTAATAGCGGGGATATTACATGATGTGGTAGAAGACACAAAATACACACTAGAAGATATAAAAGAACAATTTGGAACTCAAGTTGCTAATATAGTAGATGAAGTTTCAGAAAATAAAAGTTTACCATGGAAAGAAAGAAAAATAGAAGCAATAAATAAAATAAAAACAGCAAGTATGGATGGAAAACTTGTGGAATGTGCAGATAAGATCAGCAATTTAGAGTCTTTGTACAATTTGTATCAAGAAGAAGGGGAAGAAGTTTGGAAAAGCTTTAATAAACCAAAAGAAGAGCAAAAATGGTATTATACTAATATGTTTCAAGCCGTTTTAATGAATACTACAGAAGAAAATATGTTATTTGACAGATATAAAAGAATATTAAATAAAGTTTTTTAAAGGAGTATTTTTATGCAGTATTCATCTGAAGGAATAAATGAACAAAAGAATAAAATAGAAGAAAATTTAAAATATATATGTGACAATATAGCTAAGATGAAAGGACCAATTTTTATAGAATTACTAGGAATGGCTAAAAATTGATTTTTCTGTACATGAAGGTTCAATACCACAAAGAGACGGAGAACTATTAAAACAATTACTAATATAAAAATACATAAATAAAATGTCTTAGAGTAATCTGAGGCATTTTTTAGTACATTGTAATTTTATTGAAAATTATTTTTTGTTATGTTAGAATATGAATGAATTGAAAGAGAAAGGAAATAAAATATGGATGAATATGTTTTAAAAAAATTGGAACTAATAAAAGCAAAATGGAAAGAAAAAAATGACTTTCAAGAAAAAGGAGTAATATTATTACCTAAAATTATTTCTATAAACAATGTATATTACTTTGCTTATCCAATACTTAGCAAAAATGAAAATTCTGAATATGAATTGCAAAATTGGATATATCAAGAATTGAAAAAATTAGTATTAAAATATTCTCTTAAAAATAGTGATGATTATATTGGAAAAGTAAACTTTGATGAAGAAATGATAAACAATACATTAGATAATAAAGATATATCAAAAGAATTTTTGAATCTATATAAATATATTACTGCAATTGTAACAAACAAAGAGAATAAAGAAATAGAACAAGGAAAATTAGATAAATTAATAGAGAAATATAATAAAAATTTACATGATAATTTAAATGAAGAAATTTTTAAAATTTATGAAAAAAATAATAATAGTGAAGATAATACAAGAGATAATCTTAAAGAAGTAAAGGTATCAGATGAGAAAGAAGGAAAGAATCAAAAAAATGGTGAAAATACAACAAATAGTAGTGAAAATGTAGTCGATAAATATTCTAAAGAAACAAAACAAATTTTAAAAGATATAGGTACTTTAAAAAATCTTGAAATAGTTGATTATGACTTTGAATGGAATTTGGTTCAAGGATTAAGATTTGCTTCATTAGATTTTATAGAACTGTGTATCACAATACTAAAGAAAGGAGAAGTTTCATTAAAACAAGTTGTTGTAAATGAAAAGAATAAAATTGAAATTTCAAGTAAAATTCTTAGTTTATGTGATAACAGATTTCAAAAGGAAGAGACAAATGATGTTATATTAAAGAAAAAAATAGAAAATAATGAGATGATAAATAAAAGTTCAAATAATTTTACAACATTACCAAATGATTATGAAAACAGTTCATGTATTAAATGTAAATATAGTAAATGTCCTAAGTACTATGCTGGTTACATTTTATATTTGAAAAACAAGGGATTATTAGAAACAAAATTAAAAGATAGAGAAGAATATAGAAGAAATAAATTTGAAAGTGATTATTTCACATTTAGATGGACTGTAGAAGACGGAGTTAAAAAAATTCCAGGGAAAACATTTGATATAGCATTAGCATTATTTAAAAATAATATGGTGTTTGTAGAACAAGGAGGAAGCCAAGACGGAGAAAATGCATCAGCAAAAATACATCTACCATTTGACTGTAATGTATATAAATTTAATTCGGATAATATTGAAAATATATTAAAGTATAAAGATACTCCTGTTAAAGGATGGAGAAATGTTACAAGAAATGTAAAAAAATTATTGTATAAATGTAATAGCTGGAATTGTGCACTACCATATTGTATATTTGATGTTGCTGGATATCTTTTTTATCTTGATAAAACAGGGCAATGGAAACAAGCTGAAGAAGATAGAAAATATTATGAAGAAAATAAAAAAGAAATAGAAGAACAGGCTTTGAAAGAACAAGAAGAACAGTTATGTAAATTTGAAGAAGAAGCTAAACAAAAAAGAGCTCAAGAAACTGAAAGAATATTAGAATATAAGAATAAAGCTCAAAATATTGAACAACTAATAGATAAAATAAATACAGAAGAAGGATTACATATATCTATTGAGGGTGAAAGAGGTACAGGAAAAATTGAATTGGCCAATAGAATATGCAAATTACTAAAAGCAAATAATAAAATTGATAATGATGAACCGGAATACTTAAGCATTCATAATTTAGCATTCAAAAATACATACGAGAAGCTGGAAATTCCAGGTACTACAACATGGACTGTAAAAGAACTTTCTATTAGCAATAAGCATTTGTATGTTTTAACAGATATAAAAGAATTTATTAAGGAATATAAAAATATAAATAGTGAAGATAATGTTAATTATATTACTTTAAAAAGAATTAATAGAGTAATTGAATTGATAACATCTTTATTTGGAGAAGATTATATTATATTGGCATCTGACAAAAAGTCGATTGACGAATTTTTAATGTTAGATTCAAAAATTAAATTTGTATATCAAAATAATAGATATGAAATTTCAAACTTATCAATAGATGATTTATTTGAGTTATATTATAAAAGTTTAAATAATGAAATGTTGAACAAGCTAAGAAATGATACAGAACTTAGAGAAAAAATTAAAGAAAAATTTATAGATTATGTGAGTATAAATGCAGAGTTCTTTCCATTTCAAAATGAGGAATTAGCAAGATACTTAGCAAATTATAGTATAAGTAAAAAAGATTTTGTTTTACCAGATAATATTTATAGAAGAGAAACTGTAGAGGAAAGCTTAAAGAAAATAATAGGCTTAAATACAGTAAAAGAAAATATAAAAAAATTTGAAAAGTATGCACTATATACAGTAAAAGCTAGAAACTTAGGATTAGAAATGAATAAATCAAATTTACACATGATTTTTACAGGTAATCCTGGTACTGGAAAAACAACGGTGGCAAGAATTATGGCTAAAATGTTATATGATTTAGCTTTAATTTCAGAAAACAAATTAGTAGAAGTTGAAAGAAAAGATTTAGTTGCAAGTTATATTGGACAAACAGCACCGAAAACAGCAGAAGTAATTGCAAAGGCAATGGGAGGGGTCTTATTTATAGATGAAGCTTATACTCTAGCACAAGGAAATAAAGCAGAAAATGATTATGGAGCTGAAGCGGTTGCAACTTTAACCAAAGCAATGGAAGATCATAAGGATGATTTAGTGGTTATTTTTGCAGGATATAAAGATGAAATGAAGACATTTTTAGATATAAATCCAGGAATATCTTCAAGAATTGGTTATACATTTCACTTTGAAGATTATACTAGTGCTGAACTAAATCAAATGTTCTTTATGAAAATGATGAATATGGGATATTCAGTGGATAAGAATGTGAATAAAAAACTATTAAAGATTTTCGACTATTTTATTAAGAAAAAGAACTTTGGAAATGGACGTTTTATAGACAAACTAATTCAGGAAGTTGTTATGCAACACGCATTAAGAGAAACAAAAGATATAAGAGTAATTACTATAGATGACATACCAACAATAGAAGAATTAAATAATACAAATTATACAAATTATGATGCAGATAAAATGCTTAATGAGTTGGTAGGACTAAAAGATTTAAAAGAAAAAATTAAAGAATTTGAGAATTATATAAAATTCTTGAAAAAAGCAGAAGAGCAAAACTTAGTTATACCAAATCAAAATTTACACATGATTTTTACAGGAAACTCAGGTACGGGAAAAACAACTGTAGCAAGAATTATTGCAAAAATTTTATTTGATTTAGGAATGATTCATGAAAATAAACTAGTAGAAGTTGAAAGAAAAGATTTAGTGGCAGGTTATGTAGGACAAACAGCACAAAAAACCTCAGAAGTAATTGAAAAAGCAATGGGAGGAGTGTTATTTATAGATGAAGCCTATACTCTAGCACAAGGTAGTAAATCAGGAAATGATTTTGGTTCAGAAGCAGTTGCAACTTTAATTAAAGCAATGGAAGTCCATAAAGGAGAATTTGTAGTAATATTTGCAGGTTACAAAGAAGAAATGGGTGAATTCTTAAATATAAATTCAGGTATTGCATCAAGAGTTGGTTATATATTTAATTTTCCGGATTATACAGATGAAGAGTATTGTGAAATATATTATAGAAAAATATCAGCATTAGGCTTGAAAATTGAAGATGATGCAAAAGAAAATGTTGAACAAGTGATGAAGTATTTTTGTAATGTGGAGAATAATGGAAATGGTAGGTTTGTAGATAAAGTTGTACAAAATACATTATTAAAACTTGCAAAAAAAGATGGGGACATTACTTTAGTAACAAAAGAATGCATACCATCAATTCAAGATATGACAAGAACTATGTTTGCTGGTGAATCTATGATAAATCCGGATTTTATTGATGAAAAATCTCAAAGAAGAACAGCAATTCATGAAATTGGACATGCAACTATAAGATATGTATTAGAAAAATTACCAGGAATTAAAAAAATTACTATAAATGCTGAAGGTACTGGAACACTAGGATATGTTGAATACAATAATACTAATTTTAAATATACATCAAGCAAAAATGAATATTTGAATAGAATATGTGGACTTTTAGGTGGAATGTGTAATGAAATAATTTATTTTGGAGAACATGAATCTGGTAATGGTAGTGATTTAGAAAAAGCTTCTAAGATTGTAACTAATATGATTACAAGATTTGGAATGTCAGACATGGGATTATATACATTTCCAGATGAGAAAGACACTGGTAAATACATATATGAGGAAGCTAATAAAATACTTGCCGAATGTTATGATAAAACAATTAAAATATTGACAGAAAATAAAGAAAAAACTCAAAAAGCAGTTGAATATTTACTTGAACATAAAGAAATTGACGAAAGTCAATTTGTAAAAATTATGAATAAATCATAATAATAGAAATTTATTAAGGAGATATATGAGATGAGAGATAGTGAACTTATAAACAATTTAAGATATATTTTAGATAAAGATTGTGTAGAAAAATTAATAAAACACCATGATGAAGAATATGAAAAAACATTAAAAGAAATACGTAAAAAGGGAATGATTTTCTAGAAATATAAGTTATGATATACAAGAGGCCTGTTTGGAAAAAGGATGGAAAATATTATGAAAAATGAATCAAATTTAAAATATACATATAAACATAGAAAAGTAGTTATGTACTTAGCAAATAAGTACATAAAAGAAAATAAAGATGCAATTTTATGTAGGATGAAAAATCATGATTTAGATAAAATGTTTATGTATTTGTTTTATGATAAAAAGGATGTGTCTCAAATACATAGAAGATTATCGTCACATCATAAAAATGAACTAGAAAAAGACTATATAGATTATGTTGAAATGGTATTAGATTGGGAAAGTGCCAGATATACAAAACCAGATAAACCATTAAATGCTTATGATACATTATACAAATATTATCCTACAATGGAAGAAAAAATAATACCAATATTAGAAGAATTTGAAATTAACAAATCAAATTTACCAATGGAAGAGGATGTACTTGAATATGCTAATAGTATAAGTGAAGTATCAAATGAAGAAATAAAAAATGAGCTATTAAATTATATAAACAGTGAATGTATTTAGTTTATATTAATAAGCATAAAATATTTGACAAGGAAAGTATGTAAAACTCAATATAAATTTTATGAAGCAAGTGATTAGTTGAAAATCACTTGCTTTTATGATAAAATATAGAATGTATTTAAAATAAAAAAATAGGTGAATAAAATGAGTAATGAAAATAAGATGAATATTAACTGGTAAAGAACGACTTATATAAACTTTCTCTTAAGCCCTTATTTTATAAGACTTTTTATTTAACTTCTTTTTACATTTTATAAGTAAAAATCAATTGGATTTTGAGGAAAAATGGGGTAATTACGACTTAAGGAAAACTTTTATATAAAAAATGAAGAAGGAGGTAGTAATGAAGAAAATTGTAGATAGATATACTAATAATATTTTTGAAAATATTAAACATATGGATGAATATGGAAATGAATATTGGTATGCTAGGGAACTTTCAAAAGTTTTAGAATATAGAGATTGAAGAAATTTTTTAAAGGTTTTAAATAAAGCAAAAGATGCTTGTAAAAATTCTGGGTTTAATATAGATGGACAACTTGTTGAGGTCAACAGGTTGTCAAAAAAAAACAATAATGCTATTGCTAATATACAAGATTATAAACTTTCAAGAAGAAAGGGAGCTTTCAAAAACAAAATCTTTTTAAAAGATGTTGAGGAGGATTAGATTTTATAATGAAATTAATAGATGATACAGAATTTTTAGTAATAGATTTTGAAACGATTACTCCAAAAGGAAGACCACCAGAGCCAATAGAAGTAGGAATATTAAGAATAAAACAAAAAAAAATAGATAATAATGCATCAATTGATTGGCTGATTAAGCCACCAGAAGGTTTACACTTAACGCGTTTTGATACTTCACAAACAGGTATAACAGAACAAGATTTAATGCATGGTATAGATGCTAAAAGAGCAATGAGAATAATTGATAAATCTTGTTCAAAAAAAGACTATGTATTTATTGCACAAAATGCTAAATATGAAGCTAATATTTTATCTCATTATACAGATGAATGTAAAGGAATAGCTAAAACACCAATAATAGATACTATTTTATTAGCCAAACATGTTTTACCAAAATTGTCAAATTACAAATTAGATACCTTGGCAAGCACATTGGGATTACGAATCCCAGAAAATAGGCATAGAGCTCTTTCTGATTGCTTTTTAACAGCAGAAGTCTTTTTAAAATTACTTGAACTACAAAAAGGAAAGCATGAGATAATATATTTGGATGAGTTATTAAATATTGCGAAAATAAAAACAAAATATAGCGAACCTCAACAATTGACATTGGGAGATTTCATGGGATTGTAAAGATAACTTTTATTTAACGAAATGGGGTGCGATAATAATGCAAATTGGAATTGATGTAGATGGAGTATTACTTGATTAAAATATTAAAGTAAATATTACAAACATAGATGATAATGATTATATTTGTATTTCTGATTTTGGTAAATACAAAGAGGGAAAATCGAAAGCTGATGACATTATAAGAAACTGGTTAAGAAATAGAATTACTTTGGAATTTTTAGGAACATGGGAGTCTATTTATAATCCAAATTTTAATTCCGTCGAATTCGACGGGTTTAGAAAAAGTGCAGGACTTCATACATTTACATTAAGTGTTACTGAATGGTGTGATAAAACAAATGCGATTGGAATATATTCAAAGCGTGGAAAATATGGTGGAACATATGCACATAAAGATATTGCATTTGAATTTGCATCAGCAATTAGTCCCGTTTTTAAATTGTATTTAATAAAGGAATTTGAGAGATTAAAGGAGTTAGAAAATCAGAATAGAGAAGGGGATGTAAAAAGAATACTAACGAAAAATAATTATTTGATACATACTGATGCAATTAAAAATTATATATTGCCAGATAATGATTTTTATAAAAATAGAGAATGGTTAAAGCATGCTGAAGAAGCAGATTTTTTGAATGTTGCAGTATTTAATACAACGGCTAAAAAATGGAGAGAACTTAATCCTGAATTAGCAAAAACATCTAATTTTGCAAGAAGTCATATAGAAGCAGATATGTATTTTGAAAATATTTTTCCAGCTTTAAATATTAGGTTTATATCTATTATAGAAAATATAGATAGCATAATTATATTTCAAAATGGAGAAATAAACGTAAAATTCAAGTAAAGGAGTGAACATAGATGAATAAAGAAAAAGATCAAAATAGTTATCACAAAATCAACCTTAACTGGTAAAGAACGACTCATATAAACTCTCTTTAAAACTCTTATTTTATAAGGCTTTTAATTAAATTTCTTTTTACAATTTTTAATAAAAAATTAACAAAAATTATAAGAAAAATTGGGTAAGAACTACTTAAAGAAACTTTTTTATAAGAAGGTGAATATTTTGAAGATAGAAGATTTAAGAAAAGATTATGATGAATTACAAGTTAAATATGGTGCTAAGGAATTAGATTCTATATATAATGGTGGATGTGAAAAAAATCCTGATATATGTTTTGTTTTTATGAATCCTACCGGAAAAAATATTGCCAGTGATAAATCTTGGAAAGGTAGAAAGTCTCCATGGTTAGGAACTAAAAATATATGGAAGTTGTTCTATAAAGTTGATTTATTAAGTGAAGAAACATTTAACAAAATTCAAGAAAAGAAACCAAAAGAATGGGATTATGAGTTTTGCAACTATGTTTACGAAGAAATTGAAAAAAATAAATTGTTCATTACTAATTTAGGTAAATGTACACAAATAGATGCAAGACCGTTGCCTGATGAAGTGTTAAAAAAATATCTTGATTTATTATTCAAAGAAATAAACATAATTAAACCAAAAATAATTATTACTTTTGGAAACCAAGTTAGTTCTATTATTTTAAATAAAAAGATATCTGTATCTGAAAATAGAAAAAAATGTCACAAAATACAAATTAATAAAAACGAATATAAAGTTTATCCTGTTTATTATCCAGTAGGTAATGGCATATTTAATATTGATAAATCGATAGAAGATATAAAATGGATAATTGAAAATGAAATAAAAAAAGAAGAACAAAATCTTCTTTGTAAAATTTTATAGAAAGTTGTAATAATAAGATGACATATAAGGTAGCAGCGTATCTTCGTTTATCAAAAGAAGAATATAGTAATGAAAAAGAATCAAATAGCATAACTAATCAAAAATTAATTATAGATAATTATTTAAAAGAACATAGAGAATATAAATTAATTGATTATTATATAGATGATGGTTATTCGGGTACTAATTTTGATAGATTAGAATTAGAAAATAAAGTAAAATGTATTTATATTGATAAGAATAAAAATGTTAAAATTGATATTAAATAAAAAATTTAAAAGAAAGGAAGGATAATATATGAATAATAAAAACTTACAAATAACTAATCATGATTTTTTAATATATAGGGATTCAAACAATGATATTAAGGTTAGCGTAATGTTAATAAATAACGATATATGGCTTACACAAAATTTAATTTCAGAATTGTTTGGTGTAGGAAGAAGCACAATAACAGAACATATTAATAATATATTAAATAGTGGTGAACTTGATGAAAATAACACCGTCGGAAAAACCGACGTTGATAATTCGAAAAAACCTGTAAAGATATATAACCTTGATATGATTATTGCAGTTGGATATAGAGTAAATTCAAAAAAAGCAACCAACTTTAGAATTTGGGCTACTAAAATATTAAAAGAATACATGATAAAAGGTGTAGTTATGGATGATGAAAGATTAAAAAATCCTAATTACATATTTGGCGAAGATTATTTTGAAGAAACACTTGAAAGAATTAGAAATATTCGTTCGAGCGAGAGAAGATTCTATCAAAAAATAACAGATATATATTCTTCTTGTAGTGTTGATTATGATAAAGATTCAGAAATAACAAAAGAATTTTTTAAAACAGTTCAAAATAAATTACATTATGCAATAACAGGTAATACTGCAGCCGAAATAATATATAACAGAGTTGATTCAGAAAAAGAAAATATGGGACTAACAAATTGGAAAAATTCTCCTGATGGACCAATTTATAAATATGATGTGGACATTGCAAAAAATTATCTAAATGAAAAGGAATTAAAAGATTTGAATAGAATTGTAACTATGTATTTAGACTATGCAGAATTACAAGCAGAAAATCATAATGCTATGACGATGAAAGATTGGGTAGAAAAGTTGAATGCATTTTTGCAATTTAATGGTAAAGAAATATTACACAATGCTGGGAAAATATCGGCTAGTGTAGCAAAAGAATTAGCTTATAAAGAGTATGATAAATTTAAAGTTAAACAAGATAAATTATATAAATCAGACTTTGACAATTTTTTAAATGAAACAAGAATGATAGAGAATGGAAGTGATAAATAATGGATATGTACCAAAAAAGAGAAATGAGAAAAAATAAAAAAATGAACGAAGATACAAAAAGTTTATCATCTACGAGTATCAACTGGTAAGTGGGGAGTTATGAAAAACAATAGAAAGGATGTGAATTATGCTAGATAAAAATTATAAAGATATTATTAGTAATATTAAAGAAGAAATTATAAATACGTAAATTAAAACTATGCAGGAAGTCAATAGTAATTTAATTATGTTGTATTTTAAATTAGGAAAAATTGTTTCAGAAAACAAACAATATGGAAATAATTTTACGAAGCAAGTGTCAACAGAACTTAAATTAACTTTTCCTAATATGAAAGGCCTTTCTGAAAGAAATATAAGGTCAATGAGATTATTCTATGAAGAAAATGTTGAAGATGAAAAATGGCAACAGCTTGTTGCCAAATTACCTTGGGGACATAATCTATTATTAATTGAAAAAATTAAAGATAAGGGTATTAGAAAAATAAATTTTTATCATATATGATTGATAATAGAAATGTACTCATAACTAAAAAAGATTTTTTAATGAACTAAAACAAATTGTATAAGGAGATAGAAATGAGATATATAGATAGTGTTAATAAAGAGATAAAAGATTATTTTAAAATATTAGAGCCAGATTTTCCAGAATGGTTAAATGAGTATATAGATACAAAAGAATTGTTATCACAGCAATATATAAGTGTGACTTGTGGTACTATATATTCTGATTTGTTTGAAAGTGATTTTTTCTTTTCAAGTTTAGACCATTCAGTAGCAGTTGCTTTAATAGTGTGGCATTTTACTCGTGATAAAAAACAGACTTTATCAGGTTTATTCCACGATATAGCAACTCCTGCATTTAAACATTGTGTGGATTTCTTAAATGGAGATCATATGACACAAGAATCAACAGAGGACTTAACAACAGAAATTATTAAAAATTCTGATGAAATAATGAAATTGCTAAAAAGAGATAATATTGAAATATCAGAAGTAGATAATTATCATATTTATCCTATTGCTGATAATGATACTCCAAAATTATCTGCTGATAGATTAGAGTATTCTTTATCTAATGCTTTATTTACTTATAAACTATTAGGTTATGAAAATATTAAAGAAATGTATGATGATATTGAAATACAAACAAATGAAGAAAAAGAAATAGAACTAGGATTTAAAACTAAAAAAATTGCTAGGAATTTTGTCAAAGTCACTAGCAGATTATCTGTTATTTATCGTGAAGATAGAACAAGATATTCTATGCAACTAATTGCAGATATATTGAAAAAATTAAGTGAAGAAAATAAAATAACAAAGCAAGATTTATATAGACTAAAAGAAAGCAATGTAATAGATGTTATTGAAAAATCTAAATATAAAGATATATTTAATATTTGGAAAAAAGCAAAAAAGGTAAAAGTATCAAAAGAAAAACCTCAAAATGTTTACTATGTAAATCACGGGGCAAAAGTAAGATATATCGACCCATTATTTAATGGAAAAAGAATGTCTGAATCTTGTAAAATTGCTAAAAAGTTGATAGATAATAATTTAGCATACGATATGGATAAATATGTATATTTAGATTTTAAATTAGATTAGGAGGAATTATTTATGGAAAGAAAATTTAATAAGGGAGATATCGTTCAACATTTTAAGAGAGAAAAAATGACAGAGGAACAATTAAAAGAAGAACCAAATTTATATTTATATGAAATTATTGGTACTGCAAGACATACTGAGAATAAGGAAGAATTAATGATTTATAAACCTTTATATTCAACTGAATGTACAAACGGAGTTGATTTTGCTTCAAGACCATTAAATATGTTTATGTCAGAAGTAGATCGTGAAAAGTATCCAGAAATTAAACAAAAATATAGATTTGAACTTCATGAAAATTAAAAGTATAAAAATTAAATGGAGATGTTTTAAAAATGAATAAGACATTTGAATTTTTAAAACATAAAACACAAGTGAACTTTATTTCAACTATTGATAGAGATTATTTTGTAAGATACACTTGTACAGAAAAATATAATGGTACTGAATTATTTCAATCATTCGCAGAGGGAGAAGTCACACCAGAACAATGTCACGCTATTGGAGTTAGACTTGCCGAAGAAATGTGGAAAGATAGATTTGAAGTTATTGTCAGTACACATCTTAATAGTAATCACTATCATAATCACTTTGTAATAAACTCTGTATCATTTAAAGATGGAAAAAGATATTATGATAAAAGAGAAACTTATGCAGAATTAAGAAGATTATCAGATTCTTTATGTGAGGAATATGGCTTATCAGTTATACAAGAAAAACCATGTAGAAATAGTAAGATAAACTATGCTAATTATCAAAAAAATACTAATAACAAAGTTAATTATTATTCTATTGCAAAAGAAAACTTAGATAAGGAAAAAATCAATTCATATAATTTGGAATGATTAGAACATTTTAAAAATATTAAAAAACTAGATAAGATAGACAGAAATATAGTTGATAGTTATATTTCAAATATATATGTCAATGAAGATGGAAGCATAGATATTATTTTTAGATATAATGAACAATATAAAATTGCATTAGAGTATCTTAAAACACAAAAAAATATGATATAATATATAAGTGGAAAAACGACTTAATAAAAAAAGAAAGAAGTGATAAATAATGGATATGTACCAAAAAAGAGAAATGAGAAAAAATAAAAAAATGAACGAAGATACAAAAAGTTTATCATCTACGAGTATCAACTGGTATCCACGGACATATGGCTAAAACAAAAAAGCAAATAATAGAAGATTTAAAACTAATTGATATAGTTGCAGAAATATTAGATGCACGTATACCACTTGCTAGTCAAAATCCTGATATAAAAGAAATTATAAAAAATAAAAAAAGGCTAGTTATTTTAAATAAATGTGACTTGTCTGGCGAAAAAGAAAATAAGAAGTGGATAGAATATTTTGAAAAAAATAATATTCCTGCGGTTTTAGTTGATTCAGTATCAGGAAAAGGAATACAAGAAGTAACAAAAAAAATAGAGCAAATTTATGATAACGACAAGCATGAAAGCAAGGGAAGAGTTGGAAAATCAATAAGAATAATGATTTTAGGAATACCAAACGTAGGAAAATCATCATTTATAAATAGAATTGCTAAAAGAACAGCAGCTCAAACAGGAAATAAACCAGGTGTTACAAGAAAAAAACAATGGATAAGAGTATCAGATAGAATAGAATTATTAGATACTCCTGGCGTTTTATGGCCTAAAATAAATAATGAGAAAATAGGAATGTATTTAGCTTTTACAGGAACTATTAAAGATGATGTTTTACAGACAGAGGAAATTGGTTTTGAACTATTAAAAACTATGATTAAAAATTATATGCAAAACTTAATAGAAAGGTATAAACTAAGTGAGGAGCAAATAAAAAATATAATACAAAACCAAGAATTAGGAGAAAATGAAAAAGTATTAGAAATTATGAATATGATTGGCAAAAAAAGAGGAGCTGTTATTTCTGGTGAAGAAATAAACATAGAAAAAGTTGCTAATATTTTGATAGATGATTTTAGAAGCGGAAGGTTAGGCAGAATTACTCTTGAAAAACTAGAAGGAGAAGAAATTGGAAATATTTAATAGAAATAAAAAAATAGAAGAAATAAACCAAATGTCACCATTAACATGGGCTTATGTTGGAGATTGCGTATATGAGTTATACATCCGTACAAAATTAGTAGATACTACAAGATTAAAGCCACACGAATTACATATAAAATCAATAAAATATGTAAAGGCTAAAGCACAGGCAGAAACATTAAAAGATATTGAAAATAGTCTTACAGAAGAGGAAAAAGAAATTGCTAGAAGAGGAAGAAATACACAAACTCACCATATTGCTAAAAATGCAAGTATGCAGGACTATATGTATGCAACAGCATTTGAAGCTCTAATAGGATATTTGTACTTAACTAAACAAGACGAGAGGTTAAAAGAGATATTAAACATATAAAATTTATATGTGCTTGTATTGACTAAAATATACAAATGTGGTATATTAATAAAGCAAGTTAAAAGGCCCCTTGGTCAAGCGGTTAAGACGCAGCCCTCTCAAGGCTGAATCATGGGTTCGATTCCCGTAGGGGTCACCAAAAGAAAAAGATGGAAAGCTTAAAAACTTTCCATCTTTTTTGCGTTACTGAGGAGCCTTTACCTGACGAAACTTCGTAACGACTTTTTTTTCGGTAGTGCGTTTGTTTACCTTTTTGGTAGAACCTTGAGGAACTCCCAAAAAAGTTGCCGGTTGAGAAGCGTCCATTTTGATTTTAGCAATAATTTTATTATTGCCAGCCTGCGGAGATAACTTGAGAATGTCACTCATACACAATACGCTCCTTTTTTTTCACACTTGTGAATGGAATGAGTAGATCATGATTTTTGTAAAAAGTAAATAAAAGCAATTGACAAAACAAAAATTTGGTATATAATACAAATATACAAACATTAATTCGTATATTAAGGAGGACTAAATGGTTACTACTTTACATATAAAAAACGTTGGAATTATAGATGATTTGAGTATTGATTTAAATAATGGGTTTAACGTACTAACTGGTGAAACAGGAGCTGGAAAAACGTTAATAATTGGTTCACTTGCAATTTTAGCAGGTGGAAGATTTTCAAAAGAAATGATTAGAAATGGAGAAGAATTTTCTTATGTAGAAGCAAATTTTTATTGTCCAAACAATGAAGTGGCTGTTGATGGCAATATTATTGTATCAAGAGAAATACATTTAAATGGTAGAAATTCTTGCAAAATAAATGGTAGATTAATTACAGTAAATGAATTAAAAGAGTTTATGAGTAAAATTATAGATATACATGGGCAACATGATAGTCAACTAATATTAAATCCAATGCAACACATAATATATCTAGATAAATTTATTGGGAAAGAATTGAATGAAAGTGTATGTGAGTACATAAAAAAGCTTGAAGAGTATAATAAATTAAAGCAAGAACTAAAGAATACTTATGGAGAAGATCAAGAAAAAGAAAGAAGATTAGATTTATTACGTTATCAATATAATGAAATAGAACAAGCAAAATTAAAACAAAATGAAGAAGAAGAATTACAAAATAAGCATAAAATGATGCAAAACGCAGAAAAGCTAAAAGATAATTTATTTGAAATAGATACAAATTTAAATGAAAATGCAATAATTGCCATAAGTAATTCAATACGTAGTTTAGAAAAAATACAAGATTGTGGGAAAGAGTATAGTGAAAAATTAAGTATATTAAAAAATAGTTATTATGATATACAAGAACTTGCAAGAGATTTAAGCTATATGAGAGAAGAAGTAGACTTTGACGAAAACGAAAGAAATCAAATAGAAAATAGACTTGATTTGATTTTTTCATTGAAAAGAAAATATGGTAATACAATTACAGAAATATTAGAGTTTAGAAATAAAATTGAAAATGAAATAAATAAAATAGAAAATTTAGATGAATATCATAACAAAATAAAAATTCAAATAAAGAATTTAGAACAAGAATTATTTAAAATTGCAAATCAAATGAGTAATGTCAGAACTAAATATGCAGAAACATTATCAAAAAAAATCAATCAAGAACTAAAAGATTTAGAAATGCCAAATGCTAAATTTGAAATAAAAATAAATAAAACAGAAAGATTTTGCGAAAATGGAATCGATGAAGTTGAATTTATGATTTGCACAAATGTTGGAGAAGGGCTAAAACCTCTTACCAAAATCGCTTCAGGAGGAGAAATGGCAAGAATAATGCTTGCAATAAAAAATGTACTTGCAGATGTTGATGAAGTTAGTACATTAGTATTTGATGAAATAGATACAGGAATTAGTGGAAAAGCATCAAAAGCAGTGGCTGAAAAAATGAAATCAATTGCAGAATTACATCAAGTAATTTGTATTACACATTTGCCGTCAATTGCAGCTAGAGGAGATTATAATTATTATATAAGCAAACAAACGAAAGAAAATAAAACATATACAAGTATAAAATTATTAAATGAAGATGAGACAATAGAAGAAATTGCAAGAATTTCATCAGGAGAAGTGACAGAAATAGCTAAAGCACATGCAAAAGAATTAAGAAAGGCATCATGATAATAGTTTTTATAAAATTTTCTTCCAAATGTTTACATATAAGCTTTTTTGAGATATAATACTATTGGTAAATAATAAATAAAAGGAGAGTTTGCGTATGGAAGAAAAAAATATAAACAACCAAGAACAAGAATTAGATTTAAATCAACTTATGAAAATAAGAAGAGAAAAGTTGGTAAAATTACAAGCTGATGGTAAGGATCCTTTTGAAATTATAAAATTTGATAGAACACATAATAGTAAGCAAATAAAAGATAATTTTGAAGAATTAGAAGGAAAAGATGTTACAATAGCAGGTAGAATAATGGCTAAACGTATAATGGGAAAGGCATCTTTCTGTCATATTCAAGATAATGAAGGAAGAATACAAAGCTATGTTAGTATAAATGATTTAGGAGAAGAAAGCTATAAACAATTTAAAGAAGATGATATTGGAGATATAATTGGAATTACCGGTTTTGTATTTAAAACTAAAACTGGTGAAATTTCTATACATGCAAAAGAAGTTACTTTATTATCAAAATCACTAAGACCATTACCAGAAAAATTTCATGGATTAAAAGACACTGATTTGCGTTATCGTCAAAGATCAGTTGATTTAATAATGAATCCAGAAGTAAAGGAAACATTTAAAAAGAGAACAGCAATAATTAAAGAAATTAGAAAAGTATTAGATGAAAAAGGTTTTATGGAAGTTGAAACACCAATACTACAAACAATAGCAGGTGGAGCATCAGCAAGACCATTTATTACTCATCATAACACACTAGATATTGATATGTACCTAAGAATTGCAACAGAATTATACTTAAAAAGACTTATAGTAGGTGGATTTGATAAAGTATATGAAATTGGCAAAAACTTTAGAAATGAAGGAATGGATATAAAGCACAATCCAGAATTTACATGTATAGAACTATATGAAGCATATACAGACCTAGAAGGTATGATGAATATAACAGAAGAAATAATTAGAAAATGTGCTAACAGAGTATGTGGAACAGGAAAAATTACGTTCCAAGGTGAAGAAATAGATTTAGAATCACCATTTAGAAGAGTTACAATGATAGATGCAATTAAGGAAGTTACAGGAGTAGATTTCCATGCTATAGAAACAGATGAACAAGCACAAGAAGCTGCTAAAAAGTTAAATGTAGAAATAGACCCTATAAAAACAAGCAGAGGAGATATAATTGTTCAAATATTTGATGAAAAAGTTGAAGCAACATTGAGACAACCAACATTCTTATATGAATACCCAATTGAAAATTCACCACTTACTAAAAAATGCAAAGATAATCCAAAAATGACTCAAAGATTTGAATTATTCATTGCAGGAGGAGAATTTGCAAATGCTTACTCAGAGTTAAATGATCCAATAGATCAATATGAAAGATTTTTAAAACAAGTAGAAGCTAGAGAAGCTGGAGATGAGGAAGCAAATATGATGGATACAGACTTCATAGAAGCTCTAGAATATGGTATGCCTCCAACAGGCGGTATGGGAATGGGAATTGACCGTTTAATAATGCTACTTACAGATTCAGCATCTATTAGAGATGTACTTTTATTCCCTACAATGAAACCATTAAACTAAAATAAAACTATATACAATAATATAAAAACGAAAGTAATAATTATTTACTTTCGTTTTTATGTATTGCAGTAAAATTAATATCTTCCAAATGTTTACATATTTTTAAATTTGAGGTATAATATTAAATGTAAAATTGAAAAATGAAAGGCTTGAATATTATATGAATTTTGATAATAGATATGTATATATAATTTTAGCTATTATAGTATTGGCAAGTGTAATGGGTGGAGGATTTGACTTATTAAGTATATTATTTACAATACCAGGAGTACTTTTAGCAATTACATTTCATGAATATGCACATGCTATAGTTGCATATAAACTAGGAGATGATACTCCAAAGGTACAAGGAAGACTTAGCTTAAATCCATTTACACATTTAGATCCGATTGCAGTTGTTTTGCTAGTTTTTACACATATTGGATGGGGAAGACCAGTAGAAATAAATCCAAATAATTTTAATAAAAAAATATCAGCAAAAACAGGTGAAGCAATTGTCGCAGCTGCTGGACCTATTATGAATTTCTTACTAGCTATAGTATTAACAATAATATTATATGCTTTACAAATATTTGCAACTAATTTTGTTAATATTTCAAGAATAGGAATAATTATATTTACAATGTTACAATATGCTGTAATAGTAAATGTAGGATTAGGAGTATTTAATTTAATACCATTACCACCACTAGACGGATCAAAAGTATTAATGGCATTTTTACCATACAATGCTAAAAGATGGTTTGAAAACCATGAAAGAACTTTTTATATAATATTTTTAATTATTTGGATTACACCGATTGCAGGTGAAATTGTATCACCAATAATAAGTGCAGTTAGTTATGGAATTAGTAGTATGGTACTTAATTTATTTAGTATATTTATGTAGAAGGAAATTAAAAAATGAAAGATATATTAACCTTAGGAATAGAATCGAGTTGTGATGAGACTTCAGCTTCTATAGTAAAAAATGGAAGAGAAGTTCTTTCAAATGTTATAAACTCACAAATAAAAATACATGAACAATTTGGAGGAGTAGTACCAGAAATAGCTTCTAGAAATCATATAGAAGCTATTTCAAATGTTGTAAAAGAAGCAATAAAACAAGCTAATATTACAATGAATGATATAGATGTAATAGCATGTACCTATGGACCAGGTTTAGTTGGTGCTTTGTTGGTTGGAGTATCTTATGCAAAGGCATTAAGTTATTCTTTAAATAAGCCACTAGTTGGAACAAACCATATACATGGACATATAGCTGCAAATTATATTAGTCACCCAGAACTAGAACCTCCATTTTTATGTCTAGTTATATCAGGTGGACATACTCACTTGGTACATATAAAAAGCTATTCTGAGTTTGAAGTGTTAGCTAAAACAAGAGATGATGCAGTGGGAGAGGCTTTTGACAAGGTTGCAAGAGTAATAGGACTAGGGTACCCAGGTGGACCAAAAGTTGATAAGTTAGCAAAAAAAGGAAAACCAACCATTGAGTTACCTAAGACTCATATAGATAATTTGGATTTTAGTTTTAGTGGAATAAAAACAGCAGTTATAAATTTACACCATAAAACTCCAGATATTAATAAAGCAGACTTATGCAATAGCTTTGAAAAAACTATTACAGAAGTACTATTAGACCATACTCTAAGAGCAGCAAAAGAATTAAATATAACTAAAATAGCATTAGCAGGAGGTGTATCTGCAAATAGTTATATAAGAAATGAATTTTTGAAATTAGGTGAAAAAGGATATCAGGTTTATTATCCGGAACCTGTATTATGTACAGATAATGCTGCAATGATTGCTTCAGCAGGATATTATACATATACAGCGGGAAATATATCAGATTTGACTTTAAATGCAATACCAAATCTAGGAATAAATTAAAAAGAAAAGGAATAAAACATGGCAATATATGTAATAGCTGACTTGCACTTATCATTTTCTCAGGATAAGCCAATGAGCATATTTGGAGAAAGTTGGGAGGGGCATAGCGATAAAATAAAAAATAATTGGATATCAAAAGTAAAACAAGAGGATACAGTTGTGTTGCCTGGGGATTTTTCATGGTCTATGCATTTAAAAGACACATATAAAGATTTTGAATATTTGAATATGTTACCAGGTAAAAAACTATTATTAAAAGGAAATCATGACTACTGGTGGACTACTATTACAAGTATGAAGAAGTTTTTGAAAGATAATAAATTTGAAAATATAGACTTTATATATAACAATAGTTTTTTGATAGAAGATAAGATTTTAATAGGTACCAGAGGATGGAACTTATTAGATACAGAAAATGATAGTAAAATGATAAAAAGGGAAAATATAAGATTAAAACTTGCAATAGAACAAGGAATAAATCAATATGGAAAAGAAAAAGAAATAATAGCATTTATGCATTATCCACCAATAACTAAAAAAAATAAAACATCAGAATTTATTGATACATTAAAACAATATGGAATAAAAAAATGCTATTATGGACACTTGCATGGTAAATCACATCAAGATGCAATTGAAGGATGCGTTGATGGAATAAATTTCAAACTTGTAAGTGCAGACTATTTGAATTTTGATTTGATTAAAATATAAGCATAAACACTTGAAATACTTGAAAAATGTGGTATAATATAAAAGCTAATTATTTTTTGAAAGGAAGATTATAAAATGAGTGTAAAAGTAGAAAACACAGAAAACAAAAATGAAGTAAAATTAAGTTTCGTAGTAGAAGCAGAAAAATTTGATGAAGCAATGAAAAAAGTATATGCTAAAACAGCTAAATACTTTACTATACCTGGATTTAGAAAAGGTAAAGCACCAATGAATATGGTAGAAAAACAATATGGAACAGAAATATTCCACGAAGATACATTTAATGAACTAGTACCAGAAATTTATGAAACAGCAATTAAAGAAAATAATATTCAAGTTGTAAGCAATCCTGACATAGATATTACTCAAATTGGAAAAGGAAAAGACCTTATATTTACAGCAATAGTACAAATAAAACCAGAAGTAAAATTAGGAAAATATAAAGGTATAGAATTAAAGAAAATTGAGTATAATGTATCTGATCATGATATTGAACATGAATTAGGACACATGGCAGAACATAATGCAAGATTAGTAAGCATAGAAGATAGACCTGTTGAAAAAGGAGACATAACAGTTATTGACTTTGAAGGTTCTATTGATGGTGTACCTTTTGAAGGTGGAAAAGCTGAAAAACATGAACTAGAAATTGGAAGCAATACATTTATTCCTGGATTTGAAGATCAAATAGTTGGAATGAAATTAGAAGAAGAAAAAGATATTACAGTTACATTCCCAGAAGATTATTTTTCTAAAGAACTAGCAGGAAAACCAGCTGTATTTAAAGTAAAATTACATGAAATTAAGAAAAAAGAGCTTCCAAAAATTGATGATGAGTTTGCAAAAGACGTTAGTGAATTCGAAACATTAGCTGAATTAAAGAATAGTATTAAAGAAAGAATGCAAAAAGCAAACGAAGAAAAAGCTAAATATGAAATGGAAGATGCTGCGCTAAAAGCTGTTAGCGACAATGTAGAAATAGACATTCCATCTGGAATGATTGATGCTGAAATTGACAACATGATGAAAGACATTGAACAAAGATTACAATACCAAGGTTTAACATTAGCTCAATATTTTACACTATCAGGAAAAACAGAAGCACAAGTTAGAGAAGAAATGAAAGAACAAGCTAAAAAAGCTGTTAAATCTAGATTAGTAATAGAAGCAATTATTAAAGCAGAAGACATAAAACCAGAAGAAAAAGAAGTTGAAGAAAAACTTAAAGAAATGGCTAAAAACTATGGCAAAACTGAAGAAGAAATGTCTAAAAATGAATACATAAAAGAATATATTGAAAATAATATGAAAGTAGAAAAAGCAATAGAATTCATCGTTAACAATGCTAAAATAAAATAAGTTTTAATTTAATTGATCAAAAGAGAAAGGTTGGTAATTAATAAATATGAAAGAACAAAATAGTTTAGTTCCTTATGTTATTGAACAAACAGCAAAAGGAGAAAGATCTTATGATATTTTCTCAAGACTTTTGAAAGATAGAATTATATTTTTAGGTGAAGACGTTAATCAAACTTCAGCAAGTTTAGTAATTGCACAATTATTATTTCTTGAATCAGAAGATCCAGACAAAGAAATTCACTTATACATAAATAGCCCAGGAGGATCTATTACTGACGGAATGGGAATTGTTGATACAATGAATTATATTAAATGTCCAGTTTCAACTATATGTATAGGTATGGCTGCAAGTATGGGAGCAGTTCTTTTAGCAGCAGGTGAAAAAGGAAAAAGATTTGCAACACCAAATGCAGAAATTCTAATTCATCAACCATTAATTGGTGGTGGCGGACTATCAGGACAAACAACAGAAATTAAAATACACGCAGACCACATGGTAAAAACAAGAGAAAAATTAAATAAGTTCTTAAGCGAAAGAACAGGTCAACCATTAGATATAATTAATAAAGACACAGAAAGAGATAATTACATGACAGCAGAAGAAGCACTTAAATATGGATTGATTGATGGCATTATGGAAAAAAGAATTTAATTAAAAACAAAAAATGGAAAGGAAATTAGCTGAGAATGACAAATAAAACTAAAGGCGTAAAATGTTCTTTTTGTGGTAAATCACAAGAAGCAGTAGGTAGAATTATTGCAGGACCTGGAGTATATATTTGTGATGAATGCATAAAAGTATGTAACAATATTTTAGAAGAAGAAATATATGAAGATGCAGAAATGACATACACAACTAAAGTCGAAGATAAACTACCAAAACCAGCTGAAATAAAAGAAGTTTTAGACTCGTATGTAATTGGTCAAAATGAAGCTAAAAAAACGCTATCTGTTGCAGTATATAACCATTACAAAAGAATAAATCACCAAGAAGAATCTGATGATGTAGAATTGCAAAAAAGTAATGTTTTATTATTAGGACCTACAGGTTGTGGAAAGACTTTATTAGCACAAACACTAGCCAAAATATTACAAGTTCCATTTGCAATTGCAGACGCAACAACATTAACAGAAGCAGGTTATGTTGGTGAAGATGTCGAAAATATTTTACTAAAACTTATTCAAGCAGCTGACTATGACATAGAAAAAGCAGAAAAAGGAATTATATATATTGATGAAATAGATAAAATTTCTAGAAAATCTGAAAATCCTTCAATCACTAGAGATGTTAGTGGAGAGGGGGTGCAACAAGCTTTGCTAAAAATAGTAGAAGGAACTGTTGCATCAGTACCACCACAAGGTGGCAGAAAACACCCTCATCAAGAATTTATACAAATAAATACATCAAACATATTATTCATTTGTGGAGGAGCTTTTGAAGGACTTGAAAAAATAGTAAAAGATAGAATTGGTCAAAAATCAATAGGCTTTGGAGCTAAAATTGAAAGTAATAAAGATATAGATAAATATAAGGTATTTGAACAACTATTACCACAAGATTTGTTGAAGTTTGGTTTAATACCAGAGTTTGTTGGAAGATTACCAATTATAGCAACATTGCAAGAATTAGACAGAGATGCCTTAATTGATATTGTTACAAAACCTAAAAATGCGTTAGTAAAGCAATACCAAAAATTGTTTAAGCTAGACAACGTTGATTTAGAGTTTGAACAAGAAGCATTGAATTTAATAGTTGATAAAGCGATTGAAAGAAAAACAGGAGCAAGAGGTTTACGTTCTATTATAGAAGAAATTATGAGAGACATTATGTTTGAAATTCCTTCCAACCCTAAAATAGAAAAATGTATAATAACTGAAGAAACGGTTAGAAATGGAGAACCTCCTAAAATTATTATAAATAATAATAGAGAGATTATTGAGCCTAAGACTGTTAAAGTTAAAAGACAGGCAACAACTAAAAAAATTGGAACCGCATAAAAAATGTCAAATATTTGTTTGACATTTTTTTGTTTGTATGCTATTATATAAAAGAATACGAAAAACTGGATATATTAACCAGTGCAAGAGATAAAATAAGGAGTGATGTTATTTTGGCTAAAAAAAAGGACCCAATGTCAATTAATAAAAGAGAAAAAGCAATATTAAGATTTATTGAAAAACAAGTTGAAGAAAAGGGATATGCACCATCTGTAAGAGAAATAGGAAAAGCAGTTGGATTAAAATCAACAGCAACAGTACATGGGTATTTAGCAAAATTATCTGAAAAAGGATACATAAAAAAAGAAGACCAAAAAGGTAGAACTTTGCGCTTATTAAAAGGCGGAGATGGAGAACCAGTAAAAAAACATGAAGATAAAAATTATTATACTGGAAGAGAAATGGTTGATGTTCCTGTTATTGGCAAAATAACAGCCGGAGAACCAATACTAGCAGTAGAAAATATTACAGATACATTTCCTATTCCAATTGATTTTGTTGGAAACAGTGAAAGTTTCATGCTTACAGTTAGAGGAGAAAGCATGATAGAAGCAGGTATTTTAAATGGGGACTATATTTTAGTTAAAAAACAAAATACAGCTTTAAATGGAGAAATAGTTGTAGCATTAATAGGAGATGAAGCAACAGTAAAAACATTTTATAAAGAAAAAGATCATATAAGATTGCAACCACAAAATAGCACTATGGATCCAATAATTGTACCAACATGTGAAATTTTGGGAAAAGTTGCAGGAGTATTTAGAAAACTATAAATGAAAGGGGTATAATATGAGCGATTATTTGTCAATATGGATATATAATAGTAGACCTAGAGTAAAAGTACTTTTATGCTATGTATTACTGTTTTTAATAGTGTTTGTATTTTCAAATATAATGATATATTTATATACTAAATCATTATATAAACCTATGGAAAAATATGAAGTGAATATAGAAACACCTCAAGTAACAGTTAATGTAGCAGAAGCAACAAACGTAAACGGTAATGTAAAAGGAACTATTAAAAATACTACAGAAGAAAGAGTTACAGATAAATACTTAAGATTTGACTTTTATACGCCAAGAGATGTTAATATAGGAACAAAATATTTGAAAATAGATAGTTTAGAGGTTGGAGAAGAAAAACAATTTGAACTTGGATTTAAATATGATAATGTAAGTTCAGTAAAAATTACAGTTGCAGGTAACGATGATGTATTAAAAGCTACACCTGAAGAATTAGAAATAACTCCACCATTTGGTCCAGCCGGAATATTACAATTGGTATTTTTAGGAAGGTTATTTGTATAAAATAATAAAATCAAGGTAAAATAGAGTATAAGATTATACTCTATTTTTTTATTTAAAAAATATTAAAAAATACATTGCTATTTTAAATGCTTTGTAATATAATTGTAACAGAATTGTAATAAAAACGAAATGTGCTTTGTCGAAAGGAAAGATTTAAATGTTTAAGTATGGACAAGATATAGGAATAGATTTAGGTACAGCAACAGTTATTGCCTATGCTAAAGGTAAAGGGATAGTATTAAGAGAACCATCTGTAGTTGCAGTTGATAACAACACAGGAGAAGTATTGGCAGTAGGAAAAGAAGCAAGACGAATGCTTGGAAGAACACCAGGAAATATAGTTGCTACAAGACCATTAAGAGATGGTGTAATCTCTAATTACACTGTAACAGAAAAAATGCTTAAATATTTTATAAATAGAGTATGTGGAAAATTTATATTTGCACCAAGAATTATGATTTGCATACCATCAAAAGTAACTGAAGTAGAGAAAAAAGCTGTTATAGATGCTGCATCACAAGCAGGAGCTAGAAAAGTTTATCTAATAGAAGAGCCAATTGCAGCTGCAATTGGAGCAGGACTTGATATATCTAAACCATGTGGAAATATGGTTGTTGATATTGGTGGAGGAACAACTGATATTGCTGTTATATCTTTAGGAGGATCAGTAGTAAGCAGTTCTATTAAGGTTGCAGGAGATAAGTTTGATGAAGCAATAGTTAAATATATAAAGAAAAAGTACAATATAGTTATAGGTGAAAGAACAGCAGAAGATTTAAAGATTAATATAGGATGTGTATATCCAAAAATTCAAGATATGGAAATGGACATAAGAGGAAGAGATTTAGCTACAGGACTTCCAAAAACAATAACAGTTCGTTCAAGCGAAATGTTAGAAGCTTTAATAGAACCTGCAATGATGGTGGTTGATGCCGTACATAGTGTGCTAGAAAAAACACCTCCAGAATTGTCTGCTGATATTAGCGATAGAGGAATATATATGACAGGTGGAGGATGCTTAATTGATGGACTAGATAAGTTGTTACAAGAAAAAACAGGAATTAATGTAATGATTGCACAAGATGCTGTATCATGTGTAGCTTTAGGAACAGGTAAAGCTTTAGATAATTTAGATGCTTTAGACGGAAAAAGAAGAAAATAATAAAAAAACATAGTGGCAAACACTATGTTTTTATTTTGCTTGTAACTAAAAACTTGCAAAATTTAAAATAAAAATGTATAATAGTTTTATTGTAAAAGCTATTTTATGAGACTTTAATATATATTATGGGAGTGAAATAAAATGAGAGGATTAAGAGATTTTAAAGTTCCAGACTTCAAATTTCCAAAATTTAAAATGAGAGATATATCAGAAATTGAAGAAATGAATATGAGTAATGAAGAAATAGAAAAACAAAAGGAAGAAAGAAAAAAAGATAAGAAAGAATATGTGGCAACAAATTATTCTGATATAAAGGAAATATTTGAATATGCAATAAAAAAGTATTCAGATAAAGAATTTATACTTGAAAAATTTGATCCAAAAGGCAAATACGAAGAAATTACATATAAAAAATTTGGAGAAGATGTTAAAAGTTTTGGTACAGCAATAAATAAAGTATTGGAATTAAATGAAAAACCAAGAATTATGATATTGAGTGAAACAACTTACGATTGGTATGTATCTTATGTTACTTCACTTTGCATTGATGCAATTGCAATCCCAACAGATAAAGAACTACCAGAAAACGAATTAGAAAATGTAGTAGGAAGATCTAAAGCTAATATTATTATATATTCAGAAAAGAAAGCAGACTCTGTAAAAAAACTAATAGAAAAATTCCCTAACGTAAAATATTTTATAAAAATGTATTCAGATGAAGATATAAAAGATAGAAATGTAGGAATGCAATATCTTATAAATGAAGGAATGAAATTTATTAATTCAGGAGACAAAAGCTTTGAAAATATTAAAATAAATCCGGATGAATTTAAGGTATTACTATTTACATCTGGAACTACATCAAGTGCTAAAGGAGTTATGCTAACAAGCCGTAACTTGGCAGAAAATATAAATGCAGCTACAGCTTATGCAAAGGTTTATCCAGAAGACAGATTCTTTTCAGTATTGCCTTTACATCATACTTATGAATCAACTATTGGATTTTTACTTCCAATGGCATGGGGATGTTCAATAGCAGTTTGTCAGGGATTAAAACATATAGTTCCTAATATGTTGGAAACAAAGCCAACAGTTTTAATATCAGTTCCTTTATTGATTGAAAACTTATACAAAAAAATAAATGCAAGTATAAAAAAAGCAAATAAAGATGGATTGGTAAATTCAATGATACATGTGACAAATGCATTAAAGGTGGTAGGAGTAGATATAAAACGCAAAGTATTTTCAGACATTTATGAAAATTTAGGAGGAAACTTAAGATTTATAGTGTCTGCAGCAGCTCCAATAGATGCAAAAGTAGGAAAATGGGTAGAGGATATAGGAATAATATTCCTACAAGGATATGGACTAACAGAAACAGCTCCAATTGCAGCTTTGACACCAGAATATCAAACTAAAGTTGGCTCAGCAGGTAAAGCAATACCAAAAGGAAAAATAAAAATTGAAGATCCAAACGAAAATGGAGAAGGTGAAGTACTTATAAAAACACCTACATTAATGCTTGGATATTATGAAGATGAAGAAGCAACCAAAAGTGTTATTGAAGAAATAAATGGAGAAAGATGGTTTCATTCTGGAGATATAGGTTATTTAGATAAAGATGGATTCTTATACATAACAGGAAGAAGCAAAAATGTAATTGTTACTCAAAATGGAAAAAATATTTATCCAGAAGAAATAGAATTACTATTATCTCATGTACCAGAAATAAAAGAATGTATGGTATATGGTAAAGAAGACGAAAAAGATAAAAGTAATAAAGAACTTATTGTTTCTGTAAAGGTTATACCTAACTTTGAAAAAATAGGAAAAGACTTAACTGATGAACAAATTAGAGAAATTATTTGGCCTAAAATAAAAGAGGTAAATAAAAAGCTAACTTCATATAAAGCAATAAAAAATCTTGAAATTAAACATGATGAATTTGAAAAAACTACTACAATGAAAATTAAAAGATATGCAGAAATAAAAAAGAATAAATAATATAATAATTAGAAAAAATGAATGAAGAAGCGCTACAAAAAAATACATTTTATTACAAAATATCCTTGACTTTGCAAAAATGTTGTAATAAAATCGTTATAGAAAAGAAAAAAGAAAAAAAGATGAAGTCCTATTGTGGTTTTTTATAATTCAGTATATAATAGTAACGCATAGGAAAAATAACATAGGATAAAGGAGGGAAGTTTACGATGTCTAGATCTGGCATAGTAAACGTGAGAATGGTTATCACGGAAGAAAAAATATTATCAAATATGGATAAAGTACAAAAACTAATAAATCCTAACAGCAAAAAGCAAATTGTACAATTAGAAGAAGATGCTTTTTTCAAGGATTTAATAGAATCTATAAAAACCTATTTAATTGAGTATCCAAAAAAGAAAAACTTTCCTAAAGCAGTATATAAAGCTGCTTATGAGTTAGTTGAATATGCAACAAATCAATTTGAAGAAAACACAAAAAAAATAGAAGAATTAATTCGTCAAAGAGAAAAAAATATTGCATTAGCTAATAAATTAAGGGAAACATTAGAAATAGTACAAAATAAAGAAGAAAACTGGAAAGAAGCTGTAAAAAGTGTTTCAAGAGATTTTCCAGAAGATATAATTGATACATTAAGTTTAATAGGTAGAACAAAATCAACAAAATCACAAAATTATCAAGATGCAGTAAAACTAATAAATGCAAGAATTGTTAATCTAGAATCAAACTTACATATAGAAATAGATATGGAAAGAATAGAAGATAGATCAAAAGCTTTAAGCTACATTGGAATTGAAATAGCAGATGCATTAAAATTGATACCAACTCCACAAGATGATAGCAATGAAGTTGAAGCAATACTAAATGAAATAAAAGAAGAAACTCCAGAAGAAAAGACATACTTTGAACAAACAAGAGTAGAAGTAAAACCATCTTTATGGCAAAGAATTAAAAATAGCAAGATTGTAAGAGCAATAAGCTATGCAATGAAGATTAAAGTTGTACTTCAAGTACCAGCACTTCCAGAGGGAAGAGGAGAACAACATAACTAATGATATATTGTTAAAGTGGTTAGATAAAATCTAACTACTTTAATTGTATAATCAAAAAATAAAAAAATATAAACAAAACTATTGACAATTTAATAAAAATGTTTTATACTTAAACCTGCATTGGAAATCCGCCATTAGCTCAGTTGGTCAGAGCAACCGGCTCATAACCGGTGGGTCCTAGGTTCGAATCCTAGATGGCGGACCATACTTTAATTATTTAAAGTATAAAAATTTAATAATATTTGGGCAGATGGCCGAGTGGCTAAAGGCGGCAGACTGTAGACTTTGGTTCAAACAAAGAATCAGAAATTGCAGCTCATACAAGTGATTGTATGATGAAAACCGGGCTAATTCGGGGAAGTCTTAACAGGTTAAGCTGATGATAATCCCGAGCTAGAAAGAAATTTCGAGTGTAGAGACTTTATACCTGGTATCTTATCAAGATAAAGAGAAAGTCCAGACTACAAACATTTCGATGGTAGTGAAAACTATAGTAGTAAGAAATCTGTTCTCGTACGAGTACGATGGTTCGAATCCATCTCTGCCCACCAAAAACAAGTTTTTCAACTTGTTTTTAAAAGCATAATAATGCAAACAAATATTCTACACAGGAGAAGGTATGAGATTTGAAACTAACAAAGAAAAGGGAAACTCTAGTTTAGGAATAGCAATTGCATATTTTTCGACTACTGGATACACTGTGTCTATTCCACTTAATGATACACAAGACTATGATTTAGTTGTAGAAAAAGAAAGCAAGTTTTCTAGTATACAAGTAAAATCTACAGGTTGCAAGACAAAGTATGGAAATTATCAAGTAGCATTGAAAAGCTGTGGTGGGACTAAAGGTACAACATATAAAACTATAATAGACACAAATATAGATTTTGTGTTTATAGTAACAAGTGAGATGTCAATGTATTTAATACCTAAAAAAGAAATTAAAAATAAATCAACAATAAATTTGTGTAACAGCTATAATAAATATGAAATAAAAAAGAATTAGTGTGCTTATAATACTAATTCTTTTTTTATTCTAATTCTTTTAAAAAGTTAGCCAATAAAACATTAGGAGAAATTTTAAAAATTTTTGAGAAACCAACTAATTCATAGTCTTTTAAAATTCTATCACCACATTCAATTCTTTGAATAGAAGACCTAGGAATATCGATACCTATTAACATTAATTGATCTGAAGTTTGAGCTAAAGACCAACCTTGTTTGATTCTATATGATTTCAGAGTGTGACCAAGTATATTTAGTTTTCCATTATATTTTGTAATATTATTCATAATCTGATTATCTCCACTTTTAAATAAAATATAAACTTATTTTACAATAATATAAAAAAGCAATGTCTCACACGGTAGACAAAAAGTATGTGATAAAATTGTTTTACAGGTGATACAAAATATGAAATATAAATAGGAGGAATGAAATATGGAAAAACTAGAAAAAACAAAACAATGTAAAGAATGCTGCAGAGATATTACAGAAGATGATTACAATGCTTATGATGGATATTGTAAGTTCTGCTACCCAGATAAAGAAGAAATATTATACTCAAAGGAAAACTATAATAATGTGCCAAAAATAGCACACATAAGATTAAATAAAATAGCTACAATTATAGAATGAAATTAGAAATAATTGTATTAAGACTAAAAAAGATATTATAAATAAAAGAAACTCTTTAAAGAGTTTCTTTTTCTTGCATTTTAATTAATTCATCAGCTTGTTCTTGAGTTAAATATTCATTTTCAACCATTGTAGAAATAACTTTTCTTTGTCTATTTAAAGCTAAGTCTTTATTAACTGTGGGAGCATAAACACTTGGAGCATTAGGAATTCCTGCAAGCATAGTTGCTTCATATAAAGACATATCTTTAGCAGATTTTTTAAAGTAACCATTACAAGCTTCATCAACACCATAATATCCATCACCAAAATAAATAGTATTAACATAAAATTCTAAAATATCATCTTTATTATAATTTTCTTCTAAATCATAAGCCATAAATATTTCAGCAATTTTTCTATAAAGAGAATTAGTATCTGTACTAATAAAATATAAATTTTTAGCAACTTGCTGTGTTATAGTGCTACCACCTTCTACAAAATCTTTATTACGTATGTTTGAAACTGTAGCTCTAAGAATTGCAATCAAGTCAACTGGACCATGATTATAATAGCGATGATCTTCAACAGAAATAATTGCATCTTTATAATATGTAGGTAAGCTACTTAATTCAACATAACTATCATCATTTTTTATTTTTTGAATTTTATCTTCCAAACTCACAGAATCTAATGCGTTTTTATAAATCTTATGACCTTGATATAGAACAAAGCCACTTGCAATAATAACTATAATTAAAATAAAAAGTAAAGTTCTTTTAATAAATTTAACCATATATAACTCCTATATCAAATTTATAATTATATTATAACCTTAGAATTGTAAAAAATCTATTAAAACTTTCTTAAAGTTATATAAATATTTTCTATTGACATTCTTACACAATTATTTATATAATTTTATTGGTGATTATATTGGAAGTGACTAAGGAAGAAAGAAATATAAAAATATATCCTGCATATAAAATGCTGTCATGGGATTTACTATTTTATTATTCAATAAACTTTATATTTTTAACTCAGATAAAGGGAATTAGTGCCTCAAATGTATTATTTGCTGAGGCATGTTATCCTGTGTTTAAAATAATATTATTAATACCACTTACAGCATTAATAAATAAAATTGGCAAAAGAAATAGTTTGATTTTAGCTAATATTGTAAATGCTCTTTCTATTTTAAGTTATATTATGGCAAGAGATTTAAGTTTAGTTTTACTAGGACAATGCTTATCAGCTATAGCATTTGATATAAAAGGTGTAGTAGAAACTAACATTCTATGCGATAGTTTGCCCCAAAATGGAAAAAGAGGGTACGCCTTTTCAAAAATAGATGGAAAGGGTATGGCATGGTATTATTATGTTGATGCAATTTCATCAGTTGCAGCAGGATTTTTATATGTAATAAATGGATATTTACCATTTATTTTATGTTTAATTTGTTGCTTAATATCTGCTGTGTTATCATTTAAATTTGAAGACATAAAAAAGGAAAACCAAGAAGTTGTAAGTACAAAAAAATATATAAAAGATTTAAAAAATTCATTTAAATATATGATGCAGTCAGACAGATTAAAATACTTATTTATATTTGGTGCTGTTTTTGCAGCTTTATTAGGTGTACTTGTTAGCTTAAGAAGTGGAACTTTGGAACAAATAGGTGTACCTGAACAATACTTTGGAGTTATATTTGCTTTACTTGGAATAGTATCTGGAATTAGCGCAAAAAATCAAAATCGAATTCATAATAAATTTACGAATAAAACTTTAGCGGTAATTTCAGTTCCAACAACAATTTCATGTATAATAATGGGACTTTGCTTAATAGGAAAATTTAATTTTACAGTAATATTAATAATATTATTAGTTCTATTCTTTATACAGTTTTTAGCTAAAGGAGCTTTTTATACTCTTATAAAAAGATACTTAAATAATTTTACTAATTCATCATTAAGAAGTAAAATAACATCAGCATATAATTTAGTAGAGAGTATTGCAAGAGCTGGAGTGGCGTTATGTGCTTCATGGCTATTGAAAATAACAACACCTTCAAATACAGTATTAGTACTAGGCTGTGTTATTACAATAATCATAGTATTACTATTAGATTCAATGAGAAATAAAGTAGGATTAAAGCCAGAGGAGTATTCAAAAAAAGACATAGAATTTTTAGAGTTACATTAATTAAATTGATTGACAAAAATAAAAACTTAATAGATAATATAATAGAAAAAAATTGATTTTACTTATCTATACAAATAAAAGCAAATTATATAAAAGAATAACACTATTAATAGGAAGAATTGTAAGATACTAAGGAGGAAAAAATGTATATATTTAATAGGATTACTGTAAATCCACAATTACCAAAAAGAATTGAAAAGTTATCCGAAATTGGATATAATCTTTGGTGGTCATGGAATACGGAGTTTTTAAAACTTTTTAAAGAAATAGACATTGACTTATGGGAAAGTGTAAATAAAAATCCTATAAAATTTTTAAAATTAGTAACACAAGAAAAGTTAGAAAAAGCTGCACAAAGCCCAGAGTTCCTTAAAAAGTATGATAAAGTAGTTGAAAACTTTGAAGATTATATGAAAAGTAAAAATAATTGGTTTGAAAAGAAATATCCAGACAATAAGAATGATGTTATTGCGTACTTTTCAGCAGAATATGGGTTAGATCAAACATTAGCAATTTATTCTGGTGGACTTGGAATCTTATCAGGTGACCATCTTAAATCTGCTAGTGATTTAGGGGTTCCACTAGTAGCAATAGGACTATTATACAAAAAGGGATATTTTAATCAAAAAATAAATGGAAACGGAATACAAGAAACAGAATATAATGATATTGATATAGAAAACTTACCGATTGAAAGTGTAAAAGACTCTGAAGGAAAAGATGTATTAGTTGCATTACACTTTCCAAAGAAAAAATTATATTTGAAAGCTTGGAAGGTAAATGTTGGTAGAGTTGAACTATATTTGCTTGACTCTGATATTGAAGCAAATATTCCAGAGTATAGAGAGATTACCAAAACTCTATATGGTGGAGACAGAGAAATGAGAATACAACAAGAAATTATACTTGGTCAAGGTGGAGTAGCAATGTTAAAAGCATTAGGCTATAATCCAACTATATATCACATGAATGAAGGACATTCTTCATTTTTAATATTAGAATTAATATATAATCTAATGAAAGAAAAACAAGTATCATTTCAAATTGCAAGAGATATAGTAGCTTCTAAAACAGTATTTACAACACACACACCAGTTCCAGCTGGAAATGATATATTTACATTAAGTTTGGTAGAAAAGTATTTTAAAGATTACTGGGACAAATTAGGAATTACAAAACAAGAATTTTTCCAAATGGGAATGAAACCAGATGTTCAAATAGATACAACTGGATTTAATATGGGTATATTAGCATTAAAAGTAGCAGGCAAGAAAAACGGTGTGAGTAAACTACATGGAGCTGTTTCAAGAGAACTATTTGGAGAAGTATGGCCTAATATTGCAGCAAATGAATCTCCAATTACGTATGTAACAAATGGAATTCACACTTGTTCATGGTTATCACCACATTTAAAAGAGCTATATAATAAATATCTAATTCCATATTGGCAAGATAGAATTTATGATGACGAAGTATGGAAGAAAATATCAGATGTTCCAAATGAAGAACTTTGGAAGGCACATCAAGAACGCAAAGTTAAAATGTTAGCCATAGTAAAAGAGAATACTATAAATAGACTAAGAAGATGTGGATATAATTATGATGAAATAATGAAAATAGTTGATTGCTTAGATCCAAACGCATTAACAATTGGATTTGCAAGAAGATTTGCGACATATAAAAGAGCAACATTAATATTTAAAGACTTAGAAAGAATTACACAAATACTAAATAATAAAAATCAAAAGGTACAAATCATATTTGCAGGAAAAGCACATCCAGCAGATAAAGAAGGCCAAGACTTAATAAAATATATACATGAAATTTCAATGAAACCACAATTTAAAGGAAAAGTATTCTTATTAGAAAATTATAATATTGCTATGTCAAAATATTTGATTAGTGGTGTTGATGTATGGTTAAATACACCTAGAAGACCTATGGAGGCATCAGGAACAAGTGGACAAAAAGCATCTGTTAATGGAGTAATTAACTTCAGTATTCTAGATGGTTGGTGGGCAGAAGGATATAATGCAAAAAATGGATGGAAAATAGGAGAATCATTAGAATATTCTGATTATGAATCTCAAGATAGAGCTGATAGTCAAAGCATATATGATACACTAGAAAACAAAATAATACCTATGTATTATGAGAAAGATGAAGATGGAATATCAAGTAGATGGATGCAAACAATGAAAGAATCAATTATATCTACAGGAGGAAAATATAGTACATCTAGAATGTTAACAGACTATGTAGATAAATTGTATATACCACTTTGCAATTTATATAACAACTATTATGCAGAACTAGGAAAAGTTGGAGAACTTAATGAATGGAAAAAAAGCTTAAAGAATGCATGGGATAACATTGAAATAACGCAAGAAAATAATTTGGATAATATCACATTAGATGCAGGAAATAATATTGAAGTAAGATGTAAAGTAAAATTACCAAATATTAATAAAGATAATATTGAAGCACAAGTATATTATGGAAAAATAAGTGAAAATGGAACTGTAGATGATATTAGTATTATTCCAATGGAACTTGAAGAAGCTGATGAAGAAAGTAAAATATATACATATAAGGCAAAAGTAAACCTTATAAATGGCGGAAATTATGGATATACATTTAGAGTAATGCCTAAACATGAAATGATATTAGACTCAGCTAACTTAGATTTGATAAAATGGATTACAAAATAGTAAGGTAAAGGGCGTCAAATATAAGCGCCTTTTATATATATGGAGGAATGTGGAATGAGAAAAACAAAAATTATATGTACATTAGGACCAGCTGTTGATAAACCAGAGGTGCTAGAAAGACTTATTTTAGCAGGAATGAATGTTGGAAGAATTAACTTCTCACATGGAAATTATCAAGACCAAGAAGAAAGAATAGAAAATTTTAAAGAAGTAAGAGCAAAAGTTGGAAAAAAAGTATCTTTAATGTTAGATACAAAAGGCCCAGAAATTAGAATTGGAAAATTTGAAAATGGTGAAATTTGGTTAAATCCAGATGATATTTTTACATTAAAAACAGAAGAAATATTAGGTAATAAAGAGCAAGTTTCAGTAACATACAAAAATTTATATAATGAAGTAAATGTAGGTACAGTTATTCTAATAAATGATGGTTTAATAAAAATAAAAGTTATTGAAATAAAAGGAACAGATATTATATGTCAGGTAATAGATGGAGGAAAATTAACTAATACTAAAAGTATAAATATTCCAGGAATGGAAATTAATCTTCCAAGTCCAACTGAAAAAGATATTGAAGACATAAAATTTGGTATAAAAGCTGGTTTTGATTGCATAGCAGCATCTTTTGTACGAAGTGCACAAGATGTATTAAATATAAAAAAAGTACTTAAAGAAAATGATGGGAAAAATATTAAGATAATAGCAAAAATAGAAAATAGACAAGGAATAGATAATTTTGATGAGATTCTAGAGGTATCTGACGGAATTATGGTTGCAAGAGGGGATTTAGGAGTAGAAATTCCAATGGAAGAAGTACCAATTAGACAGAAAGAATTTATAAGAAAATGTAATAGAGCAGGAAAACCAGTTATAATAGCAACTCAAATGTTAGAATCAATGACTCATAGCCCAAGACCAACAAGAGCAGAAGTAAATGATGTAGCAAATGCAGTATATGATATGGCAAACTATGTAATGTTATCAGGTGAAACAGCAACAGGAGAATACCCAATAGAGTGCGTAGAAACAATGAGCAGAATATGTGAGGCTGTTGAAAAGGCAGACTAGTTGAAAATTTAATTCTTTTTCGACATGGAATGTGGGTCTCAAATATATATTGAAAGGAATGAAGTAACAAATGGCAAATGTTTGCGACTATGTAAAATGGAGAGGAGATTTAAACTTAAAAAAAGATGTATTTAATGAAATTGATGGTTTAATATTATCAAGATTATCATATTTCCCACTTGAACAACTATTAGAAGAAAATGAAGAAATAACAATAGAAGAATTTGCAAAAAGATTTGAACAAACTGACAAAACAACTTTAAGAATACTTTGGGAAGATGATAAAGAACTTATTCCTTTAATAGGCAAATCTGAAAGATTTGGAAAAATGATAGTAACAAATATTGCAAACAAATTTAATAAAGAAGAAGAAAGGCAATTTTTTGCAGTTACGGTTTTAATGCCAGACAATACTATATTTGTATCATATAGAGGTACAGATGATACTTTAGTTGGATGGAAAGAAGACTTTAACATGAGCTTCAAATCACATATTGCATCACAATTGGATTCAGCAAAATACATAAATGA
>FR902206.1:71184-76164 GCA_000437855.1 Clostridium sp. CAG:567
CACGAAAATACAAACAAAAAATACGAATAGGTGGACATTCAAAAGGAGGAAATTTAGCAGTATATTCTGCAACTTATGCAGATAAAAGTGTCAAAAAAAGAATTATAAATGTATATAATAATGATGGTCCTGGCTTTATGGAAGAAATAACAGAAACTGATGAATATAAACAAGCAATTAATAAGGTTCATACATATATTCCACAATCATCGGTTATAGGTAGATTATTAAACCACGAAGAAAAATATACAATAGTTCAAAGTGTACAGAAAGGCCTTATGCAACATGACTTATATAGCTGGCAACTTGAAGGAAAAAAACTTATAAGCTTGGCAGAGGTTACTAATGAAAGCCAATTTGTGGACAAAACAATAAAAGAATGGCTAAAAGAAATAGAACCAAAGCAAAGAGAAGCTGTTGTTGATGCTATATTTGAAATAATAAATACAACAAATGCAAATAGTTTTAAGGAAATAAAAGAAAAATTATTTACAGATGTAAGATTAATGCTAAAGAAATATCAGAGCTTGGATGATGAAAGTAAAAAGATGATTATGGAATTCTTTCAAATATTAATAAGAACAGCCAAGAACAATGCTATAGAAGAAATTCCAGCATTCAATAAAATAAGCAAAGATTAAAGTTGAGTTACTTTTAGAAGTTAAAGAATTGATTTTTAAAAAGTTAGTTCTTTTTTATGTGAAGTAAAAAATGAGATGATATAAGAATATTATAAATGGTAAGAAAGATAGCACAACAACTAAAAATAAAGATATGAAGAAATCTATGGAAAAATGTACTTTATTAATAGTAGATGATAATTTGAAACTAGCAAATGATACATTGTTTTAGAATTTCCTCTTTTTCCTCTTTTAAGCCCCAAAATTTAAATATAATATATAATTAAAAAAATAGAAGGAGGGAAATAATTGGGAAGGACATTAAAGAAAGAAGATGGTCGACTTTTTCTTGAAATAATAGTAGAATTGTCTTTAAAGGACGGAAAAAATATTGCAGAGAGTTTAATCTATTGTATAGAATAATCAATAGGAAAGGGAGGTAAATATGAAATATTTAAAGAAAATTATATTTTTAATAATCATTATAATAACTATTGGGTCAATATTTTTTGCAATTGATTATACAAGAGTGAAAAAAGAAAAATTACCAATTTTTTGTTTGAATTTTGATAGTATGACTTATATGGATGGAGGGTCAAAAGTATATTGGGGATTAGGTTATAAAGTTATTGCATATAACAAGTTAAATGGATATAATAAAATACATATAGGTACATATTTTCTTGAATATGATGATAAATTATAATAGAAAATACCTCCGTTTTATTCGGAGGTATTTTTTACATTCCACAATCAGAATCAGATGTGTTGTTATTCATGCAATTTGTATTATTCATTCCACTTGTAAAAAATCTTTTTTGTGCAAGTTTATCTTGAACATTTCTTAATGCTTCACCAAACCTTTGGAAGTGAACAACTTCTCTTTCTCTTAAGAAACGAAGAGGGTCAACAACGTCTGGGTCATCTGCACATAAATCAATCAATTTTTCATAAGTTGCCCTAGCTTTTTGTTCAGCAGCCAAGTCTTCTTGTAAATTAGCAATTGGGTCACCTTTACAAGCAAGACAATTTGCAGAGAAAGGCACACCAGCAGCAGATTGAGGATATATATCTACACCGTGGTCAGTGTAATAATCACCTAGACCAGCAGCTTTAATTTCTTCAATACTTAAGCCTTCAGTTAATTGATGAACAATAGTACCAACCATTTCTAAATGTGCTAATTCTTCAGTACCTATATCATTTAAAGTAGCCTTTGCAATTTGGTCAGGCATACCAAATTTTTGAGATAAATAACGAAGGGAAGCGGCAAGCTCACCATCAGGACCACCATATTGAGAAATAATAAATTTAGCAAGTTTAGCATTTGGGCATTTTATATTAACAGGGTATTCCAATACTTTATTATAAGTCCACATATTAAATATTTCCTCCTTCCCATGGCCATGGTTCTTCAAGCCATCTCCACTTATTACATGGGCAGTAAATGCTTAAAGGTCCATAAACTTTTTGATATTTATCTTGTAAATCTCTTAATTGTCTGCAATATTCTTTGTGTAAGCAAATTGCTTTTTCATCATCTGAGTGAGTATTTAAATATAAACCAAGCTCAATAACAGCAAAGTTTAAACTTTTAATACTATTTAACATGTCAGCTCTACTACAATCAGGATCTTCTGAATTACCACAACCACATGAGTTATTATTTACATTATTTGCAATCATATCTGGAGTATTATATCCAAATGCAGCATTAATGCCTTGAGTAGTATAACTACAATCTTTACAAGCCATTTTATTTACACCGCAGTTACAATCTCTATTTTCATCTTCCATTAACCATTACACCCCTCTCCAATTTCATTATTTCTTCTTAAATAATCATTTTCAGCCATACTTTGACCTGGCATATATGGACTTACTAGTTCAGGAAATATAGTTCCCATTTTTAAACCACAGCAAGGTGTAAAAGTTCTATTCATTTCTTGAAGTGGGACATAGCTTTGACCTAACATTGGGTTAGATGGAAACATATTAGAAACAGGCTCTTCATCAAAACCACATGAGCATGAATTAGTATTTACCATATTATTACGCCTACAACTACAAATATTTCCAGGGTCTTGGGCATAATCTGCTGTTGTACCAACATTATTACATAATGATTCTATAATTTCAGGATTATACTTGTTTTGACAACAACATCTGTTATAACGATTAAACATGTTTAATATTCCTCCTTAAAATTAGTTTATATTACATTTTATGACAATCAAATTAAATCTGTGATAAAAAGGTAAAAATAAAAAACGACTGCATTTTCAGTCGATTTTTATTAATATAATTTTATAATTGCATGTAATTTATTATCAGTTTTCATTACAACATAATGTGCATTATTTTCATAGGAATAATAACAGTCTATTTTTTCTCCTAACATACTTCCATTTTTATACATAATTTCAAAATTATCTAATTCACCTTTTTCATATACTTCTTTAGGTAATGCTTCATAAGAATATAAAAGGTAATATAAATTATGCATGTGATTATTAAAATCAATATCTCTTCTTAGAACATTAAAACTAAAAGTATGTTCAACATTACTAGGTTCTTTTAATTTTGCAATTTCAATTTTATCAAATACCAATTTATCTTCAGGTTCATAACTAAGTTCTATTTCTTTGGTAATCTTGGTAAGTGTTTTTGTATCAGAATTAACTAAAGTCCACTTAGAACTTGCAATACAAATTAAATTATTATCATTGTCATAAATTTCAAAATTTCTATAAGTAAATAATTCATTATATGGAACAGACCAAGTTTTAACTTTTACCATATCTCCAAAAGCTACTCTTTTAAAAACAGACACCTTCCAATTAAGCAAAATCCAAGAAACATGAGTAAAAGGTATTTGAGCTATACCATAACCAGCAATATCAGAATGAACAGTAGCAATATCTTCTAATAAACACAAAATACCATAGTTGGTAATTAAATTACTAGTTCCAATATGCATAATGTCAACTTTATAATCTCTTTCTATAAAACCCATATTTTCCTCCTTGTTGGTTAATAAACATATCTTTACAAAACAACTACAAGATATTATAATACAAATATTATAAAATAACAATTATAATTAGGAGAAAAAATGAACTTAGAAAAATGTGATATTTGTCCAAGAAACTGTCGGAGTAGATAGAGTAAACGGAAAAGTTGGATATTGTAAATGTAATGATAAAATAAAAATTGCTTTGGCCTCTGTGCATAACTACGAAGAGCCAAGTATAAGTGGAAAAAATGGATCAGGTACTGTCTTTTTTAGTAATTGTAATCTGAATTGTATATATTGCCAAAACTATGAAATAAGTCAGCAGGGAAAAGGAAAAGAAATAACAATAGAAGAACTTGCTCAAATATTTTTAGACCAACAATCAAAAGGAGTAAATAATATAAACTTAGTAACTCCAACTATGTATGCATGTCAAATTATAGAAGCGATTAAAATAGCCAAGTCAAATGGACTAAACATACCTGCTATTTATAATACTAACGGATATGAAAATGTAGAAACTATAAAAAAGTTAAATGGTTATATAGATATATATTTACCAGATCTAAAATATTATTCAAACGAATTAAGTTTGAAGTATTCTAAGGTAGATAACTATTTTAAAATTGCAACAGAAGCAATACAAGAAATGCAAAAACAAGTTGGCACACCAGTATTTAATGAAAGTGGAATAATTCAAAAAGGAGTAATTATTAGACATTTAGTACTACCAAATCATATACAAAATTCAAAACATATTTTAAAATGGATAAAAGACAATATGCCTAAAGATACATATATAAGTGTTATGGCACAATATTTTCCTACATATAAAGCAAAGGAAGATAAACTATTAAATAGAAAATTAACTAAAAGAGAATATAAAGAAATAGAAAATTATTTATATACTTTAAATTTAGAAAATGGATATATACAAGAACTTGGAGAACATGAAGAAGAATATGTACCTGATTTCAATTAAACCTATAAACATTGCATAAAAAGTAAAAATATGATATAATATATTTAAGTAATTTTAAAAAGGAGAAACAACATGGACAACTATAAAAAAGTAAGTCAAGAACAGATTTTTAAAACCCCCCGGATGGAGGGACTCAAAGTAACGTATGTTGATGAACAAGGAAATATTGTTTTGACACATACTGTGATTCACAGTAAACCGTCGGTTGCTGTAATAGTAAGGCATGAAGGCAAGATTGCTTTCATAAAACAGTTTCGGTCAACAACAGGTGAGTTCTACATTGAACTTCCTGCAGGTTTGATTGAAGAAGGTGAGACAGAGGAAATGGCAGCCATTCGGGAAACTGAAGAAGAGACTGGAGT
>FR902206.1:76370-110331 GCA_000437855.1 Clostridium sp. CAG:567
AAGAAGTTGTGTGAGCAACTTTTTGAAGGAAAAGTATTTTATGAGGACATGTTCCTCAGTGGTCACTCTCTATATGCCCTTATGGCATATAAAATGAGAAAATAATTTTCTCATTGACCATAGCTCCTTTAACGAGTTTGATTTATTCAAACTCGTTTTCTATTGCTATATTAAAATTTCTTTTTTAAAAATTTTCTTGTAATATTTTTAATTTTTTGATATAGTAATTGAAGTAAAAATTGGGAGGGATAATAAATGAGAATAGTAGAACCATGGATAAAAGTAGAAAAAATTGATGGAATACAAATAATGAAAAAAATAGAAAAAGCTTGTAGAACATGCTATCGCTCAGAAGGAATGGTTTCAGAAGAATCATATAAAAACTTATTAAAAAATTGCTTAAATAAAGGACATGAATCTGTATTAGAACATGAAAAAATTACAGTTAGAATTTATGATGATGTTGGATCATATAAAGACCTAACAAGACATAGACATGCAAGCTTTTCAATAGAGTCAACAAGATATTGCAGTTATGACAAAGATAAATATGGAAATGAAATTGCATTTATTAATCCATCATATATAGAAGATAAAGCAATATATGAGGAATGGAAAAAAGCAATGCAAGAAATAGAAGTAAGATATATGAGAATGAAAGAATTAGGAGCTACAACAGATATGTGCAGAGAAGTATTACCTCATTCGGTAGCAGCAGAATATGTTATGACAGCTAATATTAGAGAATGGAAACATATTTTAAGCCTAAGAACAACAAAACATGTACATCCTTCAATAAGACAAGTACTTATTCCTTTACTAAGATATTTCCAAGAAGAAATGCCAGAAATATTTGCAGATATTGAATATGATAAAGAATTTGATGAAAAATATTATGCTAAAATTATGGTAGATGAAGAACTATAAAATGAATTGTTAGAATAACATCAAAAATGCTAACCTATAATGGTTAGCATTTTTGATGTTAAAAACTAATTGAGGTTACTTTAATATGACAAGCCTTTTAAAATATTTTCGTATTTTTCATAACTTGGCATATATTTAGCAATTATTTTCCAAAAATTCTTAGTGTGAATTTTATATTTTATATGACAAAATTCATGCAATACAATGTAGTCAATTACATTTCTATCATATTTAGCTATATTTGAATTAATTGATATTTTTTGTTCGTTGCTAGAAAAGTGTGCTATAACATTATTAGCTAATTTTTTTATTTCATAATCTTCAGGAGCATATCCAAGAAGTAATCTTGTTTTTTCCATAGCTCGTTCTACTTCTTGTTCAGCAACTTTTTCATAAAGTTTATCAACTAATATTTTTAAAATTTGAGTAGTTTCTAGTTTTTTGTATTTATTAGGAAGTACTACTTCAATTGTGCGATTAACTATATTTATACTAGGAGCATTTTGGCTTTTGTAATATAAACGTACTTGATGAGCAGAACCTAAAATTACAATACTACCTTTGTCAGAATATACTCGATTTTGTTCTTGATATTCTTCAATTTTATTTAGAATCCATTGTCTTTTTTCTTCAATAATTGTTTGAATTTGTTTTCTAGAAAAATACCATGGAGCATTAACTACAACTTCTCCACCATCAACCGCAACATAGCAATTTGAGCTTATTTCCTTATTTACTGTATATGAGATTACATTATTTCTAGTTTTTAAGATGTTCATAATTAATACCTCCAAATAGAATATATTCCCGAATCAATGTTCGTATATAGTATACAAAAATATGTTCGCTTTGTCAAGAGAAAAAATAAAAAATAATACAAAAATTATTTTTAGCTTTATATTTTAAAAAATATAAAATTAGTGTATAATAACTGAAGAAAAAAAATAAAATGTATATAAAACTAGTGAGGAGGCGATGAAAAAATGTATGATGTGATAGTAATTGGAAGTGGACCTTCAGGAATTACAGCAGCTATTTATGCTAAAAGAAGAAATTTGTCTACATTAGTTATATCAAAAGGAAATGGATCTCTTGAAAAAGCAGAGAAAATAGATAATTATTATGGATTTGCAAACGGAATATCCGGAAAAAAACTATATGAAAATGGATTGAATCAAGCTGTAAATTTAGGTGTAGAAATAGTACAAGATGAGGTAATAAACATTGAATATAAAGATTGTTTTACAATAGAAACAATAAATTCTAAATATAATGCTAGATCAGTAATATTAGCAACTGGAACAAATAGAAATATTCCTAATATAAAAGGCATAAAAGAATTTGAAGGCAAAGGTGTAAGTTATTGTGCAATATGTGACTCGTTTTTCTACAAAGAAAAAGATGTAGCTGTATTAGGAGAAGGAAATTATGCAATACATGAATTTGAAACATTAAAACCTGTTGTAAATTCTGTAACTATATTTACAAATGGAAACAGAATAATTGAAAATAGAAGCAATGGATTAAAAGTAAATGATAAAAAAATAAGAGAGTTCAGGGGAAATGGCAAGCTTGAAGAAGTAGAATTTGAAGACAATACAAAACAAAAAATAAGTGGTGTATTTGTTGCAGTTGGAACTGCATCAAGTACAGATATAGCAAGAAAAATAGGCGCTAGAATTGAAAATAATAATATTGTTGTGAATGAGAATATGGAAACAACAGTACCAGGCTTGTTTGCATGTGGAGATTGTACAGGTGGATTACTTCAAATATCTAAAGCTATATATGAAGGAACAAAAGCAGGTTTGGCTGTACTTAAATAAAAGAGTTAGGAGGAAAATAAAGTGAGTGTAATAGAGTTAAATAAAGATAATTTTGAAAAAGAAGTAATGGAGGCAGAAGTACCAGTTTTGATAGATTTTTGGGCTAATTGGTGTGGACCATGTAGAATGATGTCTCCAGTAATAGATAAAATTGCAGAAGAAATGGGAGATAAAGTAAAGGTATGCAAAGTAAATGTAGACGAAAATCATGAATTAGCAGAAAAATATGAAATAATGACAATTCCAGCATTTATAATTGTAAAAAATGGTGCTGAAACAGGAAGAACAATAGGAGTTCAACCAAAGGAAGATATATTAAAACTTATATAAAACTACTTGACACTTATGTTAACAGCGAGTATAATAAGATATAGTTTAAAAAATAAAGACAAGAATGAGACAAAGTAAAATCAAGGTTGTTGAAAGAGAGAGTTGGTCACCGGCTGAAAACCAACTTAAATAAACTGATTTGAAAAACTACCTCATTGGTTCCTAGTTAAAAGCTAGGCGTATATCTGCGTTAAAGAGTAATTAAGTAAAAAATAGGATGGAACCGTGTATATAAGCACTCCTAAAGTAGCAATACTTTGGGAGTGCTTTTGTATTGCTATTAAGTGTGCCAATGGGGACGGAGATTTTTGGCACATTCTAATTACTAAAAAAATAATTAAAAATAAATTTGTAAATGTGCCAAAAATCTCCGTCCCCATTGGCACACTTTTAAATAATAAAGGAGGAGAAACTATGGTAAAAGTAGAATTAAAAGACGGTTCTGAAATAGAAGTAAACGAAGGAGCTTCTGTTTTAGAGGTTGCAAAAAAAATAAGTGAAGGTTTAGCAAGAAATGCTATGGCCGCAAGAATCGATGGAGAGGTAAAAGATTTACGTACTTTAATTGAAAAAGATTGTAAATTAGAAATTTTAACATTTGATGATTTAGATGGTAAAAAAGCATATTGGCATACAACATCTCACATTATGGCACAGGCTATAAAAAGACTATATGGAGATAATGCAAAATTAACAATTGGTCCTTCTATTGATAACGGATTCTATTATGATTTTGATGTGGAAAAGCCATTCACAGAAGAAGATTTAGCTAAAATTGAAGAGGAAATGAAGAAGATTGTTAAAGAAGATTTACCAATTACAAGATATACTCTTTCAAGAGAAGAAGCTATTAAGTTAATGAAAGATAGAAAAGAGCCATATAAAGTAGAACTAATTGAAGAATTACCAGAAGACGAAGAAATTAGTTTTTATGATCAAGGTGAATTTAAAGAATTATGTGCAGGACCACATATTATGAGCACAGGTCCAGTAAAAGCATTTAAATTATTACATTCATCAGCTTCATACTGGAGAGGAGACGAAACAAAACAAACTCTTCAAAGAATTTATGGTATAGCATTTCCTAAAGCAAGTATGCTAGAAGAATATTTACACATGTTAGAAGAAGCTAAAAAAAGAGATCACCGTAAATTAGGAAAAGAATTAGATTTATTCTTCTTTGATGAAACTGCACCAGGTATGGCATATTGGATGCCAAAAGGCTTTACAATGATGAATATACTTATAGACATTTGGAGAAAAGAACATAAAAAAAGAGGATATCAAGAATTTTCTGGTCCACAATTAAACAGCAGTATTTTATGGAAAACATCAGGACATTGGGATCATTACAAAGATGATATGTTTGTTTTAATAGATAGTGATGGAAAAGAACAGGCTTTAAAACCAATGAACTGTCCAAACTCTATTAAAATTTATCAAAGCAAATTAAGAAGTTACAAAGACTTACCTTTAAGATTTAGTGATATAGATGTTATACATCGTAACGAAAAATCTGGACAATTAAATGGTTTATTCCGTGTAAGAATGTTTAGACAAGATGATTCACACAACTATGTTATGGAATCACAAATTAAAGAGGAAATTAAAAACATTCTTGAAATTGCTAAAAAACTATATAACATATTTGGACTAGATTTCATATTAACATTATCTACTAGACCAGAAGATTATATTGGAGACATCAATTTATGGAATAAAGCAGAAGCGGACTTAAAAGATGTATTAGATGAAATATGTGGTAAAGACAACTATCGTGTAAATGAAGGTGATGGAGCTTTCTATGGTCCAAAAATTGATATTAAAATGAAAGACTGTTTAGGAAGAGAATGGCAAATGGGAACAGTACAAGTAGATTTCCAATTACCATTAAGATTTAATTTATCATACATTGATTCAGACGGAGAAAAGAAAACACCAATTATGCTACATAGAGCATTGTTTGGTTCATTTGAAAGATTTATTGGCATTTTAACAGAACATTATGCAGGTGCATTTCCAACATGGTTATCACCAGTACAAGTAAAAATATTACCAATAGCAGATAGCCATAAAGAATATGCTGAAAAGGTTCTAGAAGAATTAGACAACAATGGAATTCGTGCAGAACTTGATGAAAGACAAGAAAAAATTGGTTACAAAATTAGAGAAGCACAACTTCAAAAAATTCCATATATGTTAATTATTGGAGATAAAGAAGTAGAAGCAAATGCCGTAGGAGTTCGTTCAAGATCAGATGGTGACATTGGAGCAATGGGACTAGAAGACTTTATATCAAAAATTAAAAAAGAAGTAGAAGAATATAAATAAAAATGTATAAGAGGCATAGTTAGAGTAATGCCTCTTATATTACATTTTTGTTACAAAAATATTAAAAGTTTGTAACAAAAATATCAAATCTAACCAGATATATTGAGAAAAAAACAACAAAACCTTACAGAGAGTAAGAAAAAAGAAACATAAATAAAAAATATTGCTTAACAATACAATAAGGCAATATAAAATCTTGTTTACTTTTGGGCGAAAATATAGTAACTTTAAGTAAAAGATCTTGAATAGTATAAACTATAGAAGGAGAGTAAGAAACGTATGAAAAAGGTTGGCGAGAATAAAGGTATTACTATGATTGTATTAGTAGTAACTATTGCAATAATGCTAATATTAGCTGGAGTGACAATATCTACGGTATTTGGTGATGAAGGCTTAATAAAACAAAGTAAAGAATTAGCTAAACAAACGGAATCATCTATAGAAGGTGACAATAATGATGTTAATTCATTAATAAATGAATTAAATTCTTTAATGCAAACACAAGCAGGAGTTGGACAAAAAGGAATTACTGTTTGGAACAATGGAAAGGCTACAATTGAGTTAGAAGCAATTAATATAAGTGATGAAAATTATGAAATACAGTGGCAAAAAAACGGAACAGCTGGCACATGGACAGTAGGAACTACAGTTACTAATTTGATTAGCGGAGACAAAGTATATGCAAAATTAGTGTCGGATAGTTATGGGGAGCTAGAAGCAGTAATAAATATATTAGACACAATAAAACCAACAATAACTATTGAAAAAGCTGAGAAAACTGCTAATAGTATAAGTGTAACAGTATCAAGTAGAGACTTGGAATCAGGAATGCCATCTAGTCCAACATATACGTATTGTATAAAGAAATCATCTGATGTTTTATATGGTGAAACAATTGATACACAAAAAACAACTACAACTTCAACAACTTGTGCATTTACAGGACTACTTGAAGGTCAATCTTACGATATAAAAGTAACAGCAACAGATGTTGCAGGAAATGAAGGAATGGCAACTATAACTAATGTAATTACAACTGGTAGTAGCAGTGGAGGAGGAACTATATTCCAAGGAACTGTAACAGCAGGAGAACCTGTTTGGAATAAGGGAACATGTTCAATAGAGCTAATTACTAACCCAAACTTAAGCATAAAATATAAGGTTAATACTTTAAGTGGAGATTATAAAGATTATACTGGTGCTATTTCAGGGTTAAAACATGGTGCTAAAATATATGCAGTAGCAACAGATGGAACAAATTATGGAAATGTTAGTACAATTAATGTAGAAGATACAAAAGCTCCTGTAATTAAAGAAATACAAACAGAAGTAACGTATGGAGCAAAAACAACACAAGGTACAAAAGTAACAATCAAAATTGGTGTAATAGCTACTGATGAAGAAACAGGTATAAAAGAATATGAATATTATTTAAGTACAGGTGGAGAATATGCTTTAATTGATAAAAATGATCTTGCAACAGCATCAGGAAGTGTATTAATTAATGCTGAAAGCATAACAAACAATTCAGTAAAAGTCGTTGTAAAAGACAATGCGGGAAATATTACAACACAACATGAAATGGTAAAATAAAGTAAACATTTAATGCAAAGTAATAAAATAAATGTAGACACAAAAAGTGTTTACATTTATTTTTTAATAAATAAATGGAGAAATTTTTTGTAGATAAAAAAGCGGTAAAAACAGTTATTAGTCTAAAGAAGATAGAACGATTTGAGTATGAAAATATGAAATATAACATTATATAATTTAAAAGACAAACAAAGGTTTTGTGTATTGATAAATTAATTTTAGTATGTTAAAATTAAAACCTATAAAAAATAAGGAGTGAAGAAAAATGAATATAGGAATAGACATAGATGATACAATATCAAACTCATTTGAAAGTGTATTTACAAATGCACAAAAGTCAGACATAGAATTTGGAAATAGTGGGGACCCAAAACAATATGGTAAAATAGCAGACCATAATTATATAGAAACAATGTATCCTGACTGGTCAAAAGAGCAAACAGATTTATTTTGGGAGAGATATTTTATAGATATGCTAACAATAGCAACACCAAAAGATGAAGTGGCAGAGATTCTAAAAAAGTTAAAACAAGAAGGAAATAATATAATAATAATAACTTCAAGATATGAATTTGAAGAAGATAGTCATTTAGTACAAAACTATACTCAAAAATGGCTTGAAAAAAACAATATAGTATATGATAAACTTGTAATGAATGCACAGAATAAATTAAATGCTTCAAAAGAAAATGATGTTGAGATGTTTATTGATGATAGTGTTGCACACTGCAGAAATGTACAAAGCGGTGGAATAATTACATTTTTATATACTTCTACCTGTAATCAAGCTGTGGAAGCAAATGATTTGCAGAGAGTATATTCATGGCCACAAATTTATGATAAATATAAAAAAATAAGGCAAAATAGTTGTAAAATTCCAACAAAATTGATATACTAATATATATCTAAAGATATAATAATTCTTGAGAAAAAGGAGGTTTCTTTATGGAAGAAGAAAATAAAGAAGTAAAAGAGGTTGAAAAGGTTATTGAAAATAATGGGGAAGTAGCATTAGAAAATAATACAAATATAAAAATTTCAGATGATGTTGTTTCAGTAATTGCTGGAGTAGCAGTATCTGAGGTGCCAGGAGTAGCTCAAATGTCAGGAGGATTTGCAGGAGGAATATCAGAAGTACTTAGTGGTAAAAAGAATTTATCAAAGGGAATAAAAGTAGAAACAGGAGAAAAAGAAACAAAAATAGATGTAAACATTATAGTGGAATATGGAGTAAGAATTCCTGATGTTGCCTTTGAAATTCAAAATAAAGTAAAAAAAGCAGTTGAAAGTATGACAGGATTAAAAGTAGTTGAAGTTAATGTCCACATTCAAGGAGTTAGTACAGAAAACATGGGAGTGGAAAACGACAAAGAAGAAGATAAAGAATAATAAAAAAGATTAGGCACAATAATTTTTTACTGTGCCTAATTTAAAGTTTAAAACATAAAATATGCTTTAAAATAAGTAAGAAAGGATGAAATAAAAATGAAGATCTTAGATAGAATAGGACTGGCCTTGTTTTCGAGTCTAATACTTATATTATCAATAATTACATGTTTAGTAATATTTGGCTGGTTAAATGTAGAATTAGTACATAGTATAATTGTAAATATACTTCAAGATGAAGTAGTTTCTAATATTATATTAGCATTAAGTGTAATGTTTATTTTATTAGCTATCAAATGTATATTTTTTGATTCAACTTCAAAGCAAGAAATGGATTATAAAAATGGTATATTGTTAGAAAATTCAGACGGAAAATTATTAATCACAAAAGATACAATTGAAAATCTTGTAAATAGTGTAGTAAAAGGTTTTGAAAGTGCCGAGAATGTAACAACAAGAGTGGAATTAGATAAAGAAAATAATGTAACAGTATTTGTAAACTTGAGTGTTAAAGAAAATGCAATAATAAAAGAGCTTTCAACTAATCTACAAACCAAGATTAAAACAACAATAAAAAATACTTCTGACTTAGAAGTAAAAGAAGTTAATATAAAAGTAAAAGATATTGAACCTGTAAAACCAGCAGTTCAGGAATAAAATTGAAAGGAGCGAAACAAATGGAAAATTTCAGAATGTTTTGTGACAAATATGGCGGTGGTATTGTTGGCGGGTTAGTAGGTATAGCCTTGGCAATCTTACTATTTTGTACAAATTTATATAAAATTTTACTTATAATGGCATTAATACTTATATGTATATGGGCAGGAAATTACTATCAAAAAAATAAAGAGAGAGTAAAAGATAAGATAAAAAATTTTATAGATAAGTTATAAAAAGGGAGTAACAAATACATGACTAGAACAGAAACAAGAGAACTTACTTTTGAATTACTATATAGCTTAGAAATTCAAAAAAATGAAAAAAGTGAATACAGTGAGCAAATTGAAATGTTTTTGAATGAACAAGAAATTAATCAAGAAAAAGCAAAAACATATATAAATCAAACAATACTTGGTATTAATGAAAATGAAGAAGAAATATTAAAATTAATATCTCAAAATTTGAAAGAAAAATGGGATATTTCAAGAATTTCAAAAGTTAATACAGCATTATTAAAATTAGCTACTTATGAAATAGTGTATGCGAAATTACCATATAAAGTTGTAGTAAATGAAGTTGTTGAAATTGCTAAAAAGTATGGAGACGAAAATTCACCATCTTTTATAAATGGAATTCTAGCTAATATTATAAAACAGACAGGAATAACAAATGAGGAGTAGGTATGATATATAATCCAATAAGTGTAAGCGAATTAAATAAATATATAAAAGATAAATTTGAAGATGATGAGTATTTTACTAATGTTTTAGTAGAAGGAGAAATCTCAAATCTAAAAAATCATTACACTGGTCATATATATTTTACTCTAAAGGATGAAAAATCTTTAATAAAATCAATAATGTTTAAAACATATACAGCACATTTAGATTTTGTTCCACAAGATGGAATGAAGGTAATGATACTTGGAAGTGTATCTGTTTTTGAAAGAGATGGTACATATCAATTATATGCTAAAGCTATAAAGCAACTTGGAAAAATGGGTGACTTGAGAGCAGAGTATGAAGAACTAAAAGCAAAGCTTGAAAAAGAAGGACTATTTGATCAGAATTATAAAAAAGCAATACCAATGATGCCAGAAACAATTGGTGTACTTACTTCAAATACAGGAGCGGTAATACGAGATATTATCAATGTATCTACCAGAAGAAATCCAAATGTGCATATTAGGTTGTTACCAGTACCAGTCCAAGGAAGCGGAGCAGCACAAAAAATTGCTAAAGGTATTGAATTTATGAATAAACATAAATTAGCAGATGTAATTATTGTAGCTAGAGGTGGAGGTTCACTTGAAGATTTATGGCCATTTAATGAAGAAATTGTTGCACGAGCAATATATAATTCAGAATTACCAGTTATTTCTGCTGTTGGACACGAAACAGATTTTACAATATCAGACTTTGTTGCAGACCTAAGAGCGCCAACGCCATCAGCAGCAGCTGAACTTGCAGTACCGGATGTTGCAGAATTAAAAATGAAAATTAAAAATTACCAACGAAGGTATGAACAAGCTTTAATAAGAAAATTGCAGTTAATTAAGCTTAGATATGAAAAATGTATGACTAGAAAAGCATTTACTGGAATTTTACAAAAAGTAAATGAACAGTATATGGTAATTGATATGAAAGTAAAATCAATGCAACACAGTGTGAAAAGTAAATTGCAAAATGACAAGTCTATAACTCAAAATCTAATATTAAAGTTAGATTCACTAAGTCCACTAAAAACATTAGCAAGAGGATATGGAATAATTTTAAAAGATGGAATTGTTATAAAAAGCAAAAACATGCTAAGAAAAGAAGACGAAATATCTATTAGAATGCAAGATGGAGAAACAAAAGCAAAAATTATATAGGTAAGGAGAAAAAAATGAAAAAAACAACCAAAAACATAGTAATTGCAATAGTAATTACAATAATATTATTTGCTTTAATATGTGTAGTATACCAACAATTTAGAAAACAGCCAATAGAGCAAGATAAACTAGGCGTTGGAGAAGTGTTACCTGATGCTAATAATGGATTAGATGATATGCTAGATAATATATTAGATAGCAATATTGAGTCTAATGAAGAAAAAAATAATGATTCTGAGAATAATAGTATTGCAGTAGCAGGCAAAGAAACAGTTGCAGACGAAAATGCAATGACACCAAAAGAAGCAAAAGCAATCAGTCTTGTTAAGGATAAATGGACAGAAAAATTTGGAAATACAGATGGTATTGATTTTAATATAAGCATTCAAAATGATGGCAAATATTTGGTAACAGTTTATGATACAAAAACAACTCAGACTATAAGTGGATATATTGTGGATGTTACCACAGGAATTATAAATGAAAAATAGGAGTATATTATGGAGAAAAAAGGTAGTTTCGAAGAAACTATAAAAGAATTAGAAAAAATAGCAACTGAATTAGAAAATGGAGATTTATCATTAGAAGATTCAGTTTCAAAATTTGAAGAAGGAATGAAACTTTCAAAACAATGTAATGATTTGCTAGAAAATGCTGAAAAAAGAATTACTATTTTGTTAAAAGATGGAGAAGAAACAAAAGAAGAAAGTTTTGTACAAGAAGAGGAATAGAAGATGCAGGGGATTTTTAATTTTTTTAAAGAATATAAGTATATAATTGTACCATTTATGGTATGGTTTGGAATACAATTATTTAAATTTATTTATGATTTAATAAAGACTAAAAAGTTTAATTTTAAAAAATTAATGCAAGCAGGAGGAATGCCAAGCTCACATTCTGGAGTTGTAGTATCATTAACTACAATGATAGGAAAAAATGTTGGAATTAATTCACCTTTATTTGCTGTGTCATTAATTTTTTCATTTATTGTAATGTATGATGCAGCTGGAGTTAGAAGAGCTGCTGGAAAACAGGCAAAATTGTTAAATAAAATAGTTGAAACGCCTGGACTAACAGGCCTACAAGTTTCTGAGAAGTTAGTTGAGGTATTAGGACATACTCCGGTTCAAGTTATTGTGGGAGCAACTATTGGAGTTATTATAGGATTATTATTTTAATTTTAGTAAATAAAATATATATTAAAAGGAGAATATAGATGGAAGATATTGAAATAGCAAGAAATACAAAATTAAAAAAGATAACAGAAATAGCCGAAAAATTAAACATCCAAGAAGAGCAACTAGAACAATATGGAAAATTTAAGGCAAAAATTTCTCCCGAAGTATATAAAGAATTAAAAAATAAAAAAGATGGAAAATTAATTTTAGTAACAGCTATAAACCCAACACCACTTGGAGAGGGAAAGACTACAATGGCAATAGGACTAGCTGATGGATTAAGAAAAATAGGAAAAAAAGCTGTGTTAGCACTAAGAGAGCCATCTCTTGGACCTGTGTTTGGAATAAAAGGTGGAGCAACAGGTGGAGGACATAGTCAAATAGCACCAATGGAAGATATAAATTTACATTTTACAGGAGATATACATGCAATTACATCTGCAAATAATTTATTGTCAGCAATGATAGATAACCATATATATTTTGGAAATGAATTAGAATTTGACAGAGTTGTGTGGAAAAGATGTGTTGACTTAAACGACAGACAACTAAGAACAGTAAATACAGGATTATCACAAGAAAAAAATATAGTGCCAAGAATGGATGGATTTGATATATCTGTTGCATCTGAAATAATGGCTATCTTTTGCTTGGCAACAGATATAAATGATTTGAAAAGAAGAATTGGGAATATTATTGTCGGATATACTAAAGACAATAAACCAATAACAGCAAAAGACTTGAAAGCAGATGGAGCAATGACAGTATTGCTAAAAGATGCTATAAACCCAAATTTAGTACAAAGTTTAGAACAAACACCTGCAATAGTTCATGGTGGACCATTTGCAAATATTGCACATGGATGCAATAGTGTAATTGCAACAAAGCTTGCTTTGAAATTAGGGGAATATGTGATTACAGAAGCTGGATTTGGTGCAGATTTAGGAGCAGAAAAATTCTTAGATATAAAATGTAGAAAAGCTAACTTAAAACCAGATGCAGTAGTATGTGTGGCAACTATTAAAGCATTAAAATATCATGGTGGAATGCCAAAAGAAGATATAAAAAATGAAAGTGTTGAATATTTAGCAAAGGGCTTTGAAAACCTAGAAAGACATGTTGATAATTTAAAAAATAATTATGGATTAAATGTTATAGTGGCCATAAATAAATATACACATGATACTGAAAATGAAATTAAATTTTTACAAAATAAATTACAGGAAAAAGGAATAAATTTGAGCTTAGTTGAAAGCTGGGAAAAAGGTGGAGAAGGAGCAGAAGACTTAGCACAAAAAATAGTCGATTTAGCACAAGAGCCTACAAACTTTAAATTTGCTTATGAGCTAAGTGAATCAATAGAAAGCAAGATTAAGGCAGTAGCACAAAAAATATATGGAGCAGAAGATGTAGAATTTACAGATAAAGCTAAACAACATATTGAAGAAATTAAAAAAATGGGATATGAAAATATGCCTGTATGTATTGCAAAGACTCAATATTCTTTTTCTGATGATCCGAAAAATTTGGAATGCAAAGAACCTTTTACTATACATGTACAAGATGTTGTTTTACGAGCAGGAGCTGAATTCATAGTAGTATTAACAGGAAAAATAATGACAATGCCAGGGTTACCTAAGGTTCCATCAGCAGAGAGTATAGATTTAGATGAAAATGGAAACATTGTAGGAATATTCTAAATTAATGTATATAAACACCTAATTTGGTTAAAATAAAAATAATTAATTTTACCAAAGTAGGTGTATTTTTATGTTAAAAAATAAAAAAACAATAATATCAATGATTATAATTGTGATGGCTTTTTCAGTATTTGTTTCATATAATGTATTTTTTAGAAACGATAAAGTAGAAGCATTATCAAAATATGGCTCAAGAGGAAGCGAAGTAACACAAATACAAACAAAGTTAAAAAGATGGGGATATTATAGCGGAAGTATAGACGGAATATATGGAACACAGACACAAAAAGCAGTAAGATGGTTTCAATCAAAAAATGGATTAACTGTAGACGGAATAGCAGGGAAAAAGACTTTAAAAGCTATGGGAATATACAATTCTTCGAATAGTAATTCTAGTTCAAGTTATTCAAGTAATTTAGATTTATTGGCTAGATTGGTTCACGGAGAAGCAAGAGGCGAACCATATTCAGGGCAAGTTGCTGTTGCAGCAGTAGTTTTAAACCGTGTAAAAAGTAGTTCGTTTCCAAATACGATAGCAGGTGTTATTTATCAGAAAGGAGCTTTTGATGTTGTGTCAGATGGGCAAATAAATATGTCTCCAGATTCGACTTCAAAAAAAGCTGCTCAAGATGCTTTGAATGGATGGGACCCTAGTTATGGTGCAATATACTATTTTAATCCAAATACCGCTACAAATAAATGGATTTGGTCTAGGCCAATGACAATAACAATAGGTAATCATAGATTTTGCAAATAAAAAAGTATGCCAATATTTTTGTATTGGCATACTTTTTTTATTTTTCTTTAATTATAAAATTCTTAGCATTTACTATATCTGCGGTTGCTAAAACAGTAAGTTGTTTTGTTTCACCAGGTTCTAAATCAGTTAAAATTGTATCAAGAGTTGCTATTTCAGTATCATCGCTACCAATAATACTTAAAGTAATTATTTCTTTTTCGTGTTTTATTTCTCCAATATTTTTAACATCTGCTACTAATACACTATTTCCGTTTTGAGAAGTAAATTTAATATTAGACATTTCAACATTGTTATATGTTTTAGTTTTTGCTAAATCTTCATTATTATTTACTTTAACATCACTTCCTATTTTTTCAAAAGAAGTAACATAATCTTCAAGTTGAGTATTATTTTCACTAGCTTTTTGTTGTTCTAATTTATTTTTATTAGAACTTTTTATACTTAAAACAACAATCATAATTAAAATTAAAAAGCCAATTACTGTAAATATGAATTTTTTTTCTATATCTGTCATTTGTATATCATCCTTCCTTAAACATTACTTCTAATATAGGCTATCACAACTTATCTTTTTAGTCAAGAATTTAAAAGGAAATCATAACAAAAAATCGTGAAAAGTTCTCCTTGACAAATCTTAAGCATACTGATAATATTAAAAAAGAAAAATAGCTTATTTTTGGAGGCAAGATGCTGTTATATCCTAGATTATATTTAGAAAGTGTAAAACAAATAACAATTCAAATGTTAGAGCAAAATAACATAAAAGGACTTATACTAGATGTAGACAATACTTTAATAGATTTTGACAAAAACATGCAAGAAGGCATAAAGGAATGGGCATATAACATGAAAGAAAATGGCATAAAATTGTGTATTGTTTCTAATTCTAATCATAAAGAAAAAGTTGAAAATACAGCAAAAAAGATAGAGGTTCCATATATATTTTTTGCTAAAAAACCATGTATAAAAGGATTAAATAAAGCAAAAAAAATAATGAATCTAACAAATGAAGCAATAGCAGTTGTGGGAGATCAAATATTTACAGATGTAATAGGAGCCAATAGAGCAAAAATGTTTCCAATATTGGTCAAGCCAATTAATGAAAAAGATATTTGGATTACAAAATTCAAAAGACCAATTGAAAATAAGATTATACAAAGATATTTAAAGAAAAACAAAGGAGAAAAAAATGTACATCAATGATACACACATATTAATTTATGTAATATTTGGAATAATAGGATTTATATCAGGTCAATTTATAGATTGGTGCAATAAACGTATGCCAGAATATAAAAAAGTTTTCTCAAAAGATTTTTTTATAGAATATAAAAAAATACTTAAACCAAACTATATATTAATGAGTATAACAGCTATTATGTTTGTTGGACTAGTATATTTTTTTGGAGTAAGTATAGATTTATTCAAATATGCACTACTTGTACCAATGCTATTAATAGCATTTTGTATTGATTTAAAACTTCAAATTATTCCAAATAGGCTAACACTTAGTTTATTTGAAACTGGATTAGCTTTTACATTTATTGAGGTCATTTCAAATACAGGATTAGGTCTTAATGTACTTACAAACAACCTATTAGGAATGATAATAGGTGGAGGAATATTTTTACTTATTACTGTAATAGGAGGATTTATTGCTGGAAAAGAAGCAATGGGATTTGGAGATGTAAAACTAATGGGAGCATTAGGATTATTCTTAGGAAGAGACAATATTATTATTGTTGCTGTTTTATCATTTCTACTAGCTGCAATTATAAGTATTGCAATACTTATAAGCAAGAAAAAAGGAGCTAATGAATACATTCCATTTGGACCATTTATTGTTGCTAGCACCTTAATTGCTATATTTGTACCAGCGGATATATTACAGAATATAGTGTGGAAAATATTTACTTTAGGACTTGCAAAATAAAATAAGGTAAATAGTGGGTGATTTTATGAATGAAAAAATAAAATGTCTAAGAGAACAACTTCGAGGATTAGATATACAAGGGATGATTGTATCTAATCCAGTCAATATTAGATACTTAACAGGTATTAGCGCTGAGGGAGTATTGCTCATAACACGTAAAGAAAATTATTATATTACAGATGCAAGATATATTGAAGAAGTACAGTCAACTATTACAATAGACGACGAAATTATAGTATATAATTACACTGATATTAGTGAATATGACTATGAAAACTTTTTTTCATTCTGTGAAAATGTTGGATTTGAAGAAAATTATGTTACTTATGCAACATATAAAAATTACATGCACAAATATAAAGCAAATCATTTAGAAGAAACAGAAAATATAATTGAAAAACAAAGATTTATAAAAGATAATAACGAAATAGAATTACTAAAAAAAGCATGCGAAATTACAGATAAGTGTTTTGAACATTTAGTAGAATATATAAAAGTTGGAATGACGGAAAAACAAATAGCACTTGAAATAGAAAAATTTTTTACTGAGAACGGAGCAGAAAGTTTAGCTTTTGAAACGATTGTAGCTTCAGGACCAAATTCATCTAAACCTCATGCGAAAACTACAGAAAGAAAAATTGATTTAGGAGATCCAATTACAATAGATTTTGGATGTAAATATAAAGGATACTGTTCAGATATGACAAGAACTGTATTTGCTGGGTTTGTTCCTGGAAAAATAAGAGGAATATATAATCTAGTGCTAAAAAATCAATTACAAACAGAAAAAGACATGAAGGATGGAGCAAATATCAGGATATTAGCAAGAAATGTAGAAAATGATTTTAAATTAAATGGATATAGCTTAGTACATGCACTAGGACATGGTGTTGGACTGGATATACATGAAGCACCAATTGTGAGTTATAAAAATGATAATACATTTAAAGAAAATATGGTAGTTACAAATGAGCCAGGAATATATATTCCTGGAGAATTTGGAGTAAGAATTGAAGATACTACTTTAATTACAAAATCTGGTTGCATAAATTTAACGAAATCTGATAAAAATTATATTATAGTAGATAAAGCAAAATAAAAAGCTTGATTTTAAGGCAAATAAGGTGTATAATATAAAGGCTTTGAAAAAAATTAATAAGTAATAAAAATAAATGAATTTTGAAAGGGGAAATTGAACATGGCAGATGTATATATGGCAGGAGATTTTAGAAATGGAACAACATTTGAAATGGATGGAAATGTATTTAAAGTAGTAGAGTTCCAACATGTAAAACCAGGAAAGGGATCAGCATTTGTTAGAACAAAATTAAAAAATGTAATTTCAGGAGCAGTTATTGAAAAAACATTTAATCCATCAGATAAATATGCAGCAGCTCAAATAGAAAAAAGAGAAATGCAATATTTATATAATGATAGTGATATATATTATTTCATGGATAATGAAACTTATGAGCAATTACCATTAAATAAAGAACAACTTGGAGACAGCTTAAAATTCCTAAAGGAAAATATGAATGTAAAAATATTATCTTATAAAGGAAATGTATTTTCAGTTGAGCCACCAATGTTTGTTGAATTAGAAGTTACATATACAGAACCAGGATTTGCAGGAAATACAACTACAACTTCTGGAAAACCAGCAACACTAGAAAACGGTTATGAAATTTCAGTTCCAATGTTTATAAATATTGGAGATGTTATCCGTATAGATACTAGAACTGGTGAATATATGGAAAGAGTATAGTTTGAAAGGATAAAACCAATGTCAGATTTAAAAAATCATTATCAATCAATATTAGCAGAATTAGATAATCATTTTCAAGATAAAGAAGAAAAAGCTTTTGTTTTAAATAAATTTCAAGAATTGTCTATGATGTTTATGGATGTTATAGATAGATTAACATTTTTAACAGATATAAGAGTAAAAGAAGTTGAAGAAAAACAAAAAGTAATAGAAGATAGAATTGAAATAGTAAAAAAAGCAGTTGATGGAATTGAAAATGATATATATGAGGATGATGAACCTTATGAATTTGAAATTTCATGTCCATATTGCAATAATGAATTTGTAGCAGATATAAATAGCGAAGAAAATACAGAAATTGAATGTCCAGAATGCCATAATATAATTGAGTTAGACTGGAATGAAGAAGAATGCGGTGGGTGTTGTTCAGGTTGTGACGGATGTGAAGAGGGTCATGACAGTGAACATGATGAAGACAATAATGATGAAGATATGTAAAAAATAAGCCTAAGGGCTTATTTTTTTATAACATTAGTATGTGCCATATTTGTGAAGTTTTTTTAGTATTCAAACAAACTTAAAGGATCAATGTATTTGTCATTTATCCTAATCCCTAAATGAAGATGAGGACCTGTAGTAGCTCCATTTGTTGGATTGCCATTTTCATCTTTATATTGATTTCCGTTTAACTCCATAAACATTTTTAGGACCTACATTACCAATAACTTGACCTTTTAGAACATAGTCCCCAACTTTAACAATATAATTAGGTGAAACGTGACAATAAGTAATTTTCATATTTTCATTTGTTAAAGTAATAGTATAGCCACCTCCGCCTAGAAAGTCAGCAAAAGTAATTGTTCCATCGCATATAGCAATAAATTTACTACCTTCTGGAGCACCAATGTCGATTCCTGCATGATATGAAGTTGCTCCAGCAGTTGGTAAACCTCTATAACCAAAATATGATGTTATATAAGTATAGCCAGGAGATGGCCATACATATTGTTCATTTTCATTAAAAGGGTAAAATTCTAAACCGAAGTATTTTGGAGCTAAAAAAGCAAGAAATAAATAATATGAGTATAAAAATAAAAGTAAATAAATAATAAAATGGTTTAAAAAAACTACTAGACATAGATACCTCCAATTCTAGTAGCCCCCAATTTATTAAATAATAAAAATTAAATGTTATATATTATTTTTTAAAAGCAAAAAATTTACTAATAAAGAAATTTAAAATAATAACAATTACAGTAATAACACATTTATTTATTAAAAAGCCTGTGTTATCTCCAAAGTTATAAAATGCATGAAATACGTCATTTAATAAGAATACACCTACAATTTCAACAACCATTGTAAAAGCTCTTCCTAAAATGAATTTAAAAAATTCAATCCATTTTTCTTTAGCTGTATTTGCATGAGATTCAAAGACCCATTTACGATTTGTAAAATATGCAAAAATAATACAAGCAATAATTCCAATTGTACTTGCAATATTTGTCTCTACATGAAAGAATGCTTTTAGAATATAAGATACGGTAATATTTACGACTGTAGTTAATACACCAAATATAGTATAAAAAATAACTTCTCTATTTAATATTTTTTTAAATTTTTCCATTTTTCCTCCCACCTTTAAGTGTAATTATTATACAGTAATAAAAACAAAATATCAAGAAAAAAGGAAAGAAGTTAATTATAATTAACTTCTTTTTATGGCAGGGGTAGAAGGATTCGAACCCTCACAGGCGGTTTTGGAGACCGATGTGCTACCATTAACACTATACCCCTAAATATTTAATACCCTATAATATTAGCATAAAATAAAATAATACGCAAGGCTTTTAATAAAAAAAATAAAAAACCTCTCATAATTGAGAGGCTTTTTATTAATTGGTGGAGATGAGGAGAGTCGAACTCCTGTCCAATATTCTTTCCATACCAACTTCTCCGAGTGCAGTTTATTGTAAAGATTCCCTAAATAATAACACAACAAACAAATTTACTAAAAAGGTAGTTATTTAAAAATACCCATTATTTCCATAACTAAAAATAATTTTGTTTCCCACTAATTTGACACCTTAATCTTTAAGCGTGGGCACATAAAGTAAGATGACGCGCCTTTAATTAGGCAGCGTATGCTAATTCTCTATTATCAGCGTTTATTTTTAATTTCTCACATTATTAAAGTGGCCAAGTGAGAATCCACTACTCGCTATCAATACTTCTAGGATACTGTCGAAACCAAATACATCCCCAAATGAAATACAACATATATTATACAATAAATAATAAAAAATAACAATATTTTGTGTGTTAAATTTTATGACTGACTGAATTATATGGCAAAAATAATAGAAATAAAAATAATTGATTTTGGAGTCTAGCTTTGATAAAATATTGTGTAGAAAGAGGTAAAAAATGATCGATTTAAAACAAAGTGTACAATATGTAAAAAGTGTAGGACCAGCTAAAGTATCATTACTAAACAATTTAAATATATTTACATTAGAAGATTTACTTACATATTTTCCAAGAGATTATGAAGACAGAAGTAAAACCAAAAGCATAGCAGACTTAATCAATGGAGAAGAAGTTACAATTGAAGCAAAAGTAGTATCAGAAGTAAATATAAATAGAATTCGTAAAAATATGACAGTATTAAAAACTATAGTTGAAGATAATACAGGTAGATGTACAATAACATGGTTTAATCAAACATATATTAAACAGCATATAAAAAAAGGAGAAACATATAAATTCTTTGGAAAAGCAATAAATGAATTTAATCACTTTGAAATGAGAAATCCTGTATTTGACAAAATTGACTCATCAAAAAACACAGGAAAAATAATGCCGGTATATCCAACTACATACAAATTGTCACAAACAGCTATAAGGCAAGCAATAGAAAATGCGTTAAATATGACAAAAGGAAAGCTAGAAGAAACTTTACCTGATTACCTTTTAAAAGAATATAATTTGTTAGATTTACAAAATAGTTTAGAACAAATACATTTTCCAACAGATGCAGAGCATAGAATGCAAGCAAGAAAACGATTAGTATTTGAAGAACTCCTAACAATGCAACTTGCATTATTAGAATTGAAGGGAAGTAGTGAGAAAAGTAAAGGAATTGTATTTGACAAAAATGCAAAAATGTCAGATATAATAAATACATTGCCATTTAAATTGACAAAAGCGCAACTTAGAGTATTAGCTGAAATTGATTCAGACATGGAATCAGAAAAGACTATGAATAGATTACTTCAAGGAGATGTAGGCTCTGGTAAAACAGTTGTAAGTATTATATCTGCATATAAGGCAGTAAAATCAGGCTATCAAGTAGCAATAATGGCACCAACAGCAATACTTGCAACACAGCACATGGAGGAATTTAGTAAAATATTAGCTCCTTTAGGAATAAAATGCGAACTTTTATTAGGCGCAACAACAGCAAAAAACAAAAAAGATATATTAGAAAGACTACAAAATGGAGAAATTAATGTGCTAATTGGTACACATGCCTTAATAACAGAAAATGTTACATTTAAAAATTTAGGTTTAGTAGTAACAGATGAGCAACATAGATTTGGAGTAAAACAAAGAACTGCAATTGCAGCAAAAGGAAATAATCCGGATATATTAGTAATGACAGCAACTCCAATTCCAAGAACATTAGCATTAATATTATATGGAGATTTGGATATATCAATAATTGATGAGCTTCCACCAAACAGAAAGAAAATAGAAACCTATGCTGTGACAAAGCAAATGGAAGAAAGAATAAACAAATTTATAAAAAAGAATATTGATGAAGGAAGACAAATATATGTTGTTTGTCCATTAGTTGAAGAAAAAGAGGAGGAAGATGAAAATACAAAAGAGTTAAGAGCTGTAAAAGAATGGACTAAAATATATAAAGAGCAAATTTTTCCAGAATACAGAGTAGAATGTGTGTATGGAAAAATGAAACCAAAAGAAAAAGATGAAATAATGAAAAAATTTAAAGAAGGAGAAATAGATATATTAGTATCTACTACAGTAATAGAAGTTGGAGTAAATGTACCAAATGCCAATATTATGGTAGTAGAAAATGCAGATAGATTTGGGTTAGCACAACTTCATCAACTAAGAGGAAGAGTAGGAAGAGGACAATATCAATCATATTGTGTGCTAAAATATAATAGCAAATGTTCACAAGTAGGAAAAGAAAGAATGAAAACAATGCAAGAAACAAATGATGGATTTGTTATTGCAGAAAAAGACTTAGAACTAAGAGGAACAGGAGAATTTTTTGGAACAAAGCAACATGGAATTCCAGAATTTAAAATAGCAAATTTATTTGTTGATATGCCAATGTTAAAATCTGTACAAAGTGTAGCTTTAAAAATTGAAAGTGAAGATAAGGGATTAACACAACAAAAAAATGAAAGATTAAGAAAAATTGTAGACAATAAATTAAAACAAAGTGTTTCCTTGTAATTAAGCCTAAAATATTGACATTTACATAAAAAAGCAATATTATATATACTGTATAAATCAAGAAAGGAGTAGCCTATGTACAATCAAATGTTAACATCAAAAAAAGGTGGGGAATTAATAAGCTTTAAAGTAAACGGCGAAGAAAAAATACATCAAGGTGAACAATGCATGGATGAAAATGGCAAAATATATTGGAAAAGACATTCACCAGTATTATTCCCTATAGTAGGCAAACTAAAGAAAAATCAAACATTGATAGGGGGAAGAACGTATGAACTAATGCAACATGGATTTGCAAGAGATTTAGACTTTGAACCAATAACTAAATTGGATCACTTTCATTCTTATGTTTTAAAGAGTAATAAATATACATTAACAAGATACCCTTATGAATTTGAGTTATATAATACATATCGTACTGAGGAAAATAAACTTACTACAATATATAGAGTAGTAAATACAGGACTAATTAATTTACCATTTGGGATAGGTGGACATCCAGCATTTAAAATAGATATACAAGAATTAAGAAAAGGCAATTATTACCTAGAATTTGAAGAGGATGAAGAAAAAATTCATTTTTTATATTTAGTAGATGGATTAGTTGGAATAGACTATGCAAAAGATAGAATAGTTGATAAAAGAAAAATTTTAATAGATTTACATACTTTTGACAATGATGCACTAATCATGAAAGGAATTACATCAAATAAAATTAGTTTGAAAAATAAAGCAAGTGGAAAAACATTACTTACTATGGATTTTACAGGTTTTCCTTATTTGGCAATCTGGTCAAAACCAAATGCACCTTTTATATGTATAGAACCATGGTATTCAACAGCAGATAATGTAAAAAGTACAGGAGTATTCACACAAAAGCAAGATATTATTTCATTGAAACCAAATACATTATTTGAGTGCAAATATACTGTAGAATTCTTTTAAAAATAGCTAAAACTTTTTTAGGCTTGTGGAAGGAATAAAATAAATATGGAAAAGATTATTTTAATAATGATTGGATTAATTATAGCAACAATTGGAGTAATGTGCGTTTTTGATGCAAGAATAATAACTAAAAAAATATTTGGATTTGGAGATCAAAATGAAGGATCAGCAGGGTTAAAAATATTTGGATTTTTATTTTCTATAGCAGGAACATTAATTATATATTTTAACATATAATTATAAAAAAACTATTGCAATTTTTTTGAAAGTGTAGTAACATCTTTCGAAAGAGGTACAAAAAATGACAAATTTTTTAGAAAATAAAATGAAATTATCTAAAACAAAGCAAGCAATTCAAGCAATTGCTGTTTTTACAATTTCTATTTTTTCTAATATATATTTTTTAAAAATTAAAAAACACTAAAATTATTTATTAGTGTTTTTTTTGTACCTAAAATTAGAAGGAGGATTTTTTATGAATGAAAGCAAAATGATTTTAGACGTAAATGAAAAGCCATCGATTGGCAAATGGATTATATTGGCAATTCAACATGTTTTTGCAATGTTTGGAGCAACAATTTTGGTACCAATATTAGTTAATTCAGCAGCAGGAGAAACAGTACTTACAATACCAGTTGCACTTGTTACATCAGGAATAGGAACATTAATTTACATATTATGCACAAAAGGAAAATCACCAGTATATTTAGGAAGTTCTTTTGCATTTATTACTCCAATGGCAGCAGCATTTTTAAAAGGTGGAATATCTGGAACAATGACAGGAATTATGGCAGTTGGATTAATTTATGTAATAGTAGCAACAATTATACACTTTACAGGAAAAGGATGGCTTGATAAATTGTTGCCACCTATTGTTATTGGACCTATGATTATGATTATAGGGTTAGGGTTAGCCCCAAGTGCTATAACGCAAATAGGATTATCATCAGGAACAACATTTGAATGGAAAGGCGTATTAATAGCAACTGTATCATTTTTAGTAACAGCAATTGTAATGACAAAAGCAAAAGGATTTTTGAAAATAATTCCATTTTTAGTCGGAATTGTAAGTGGATATGTATTATCAATATGTTTAGGACTAGTAGACTTTACACAAGTGGCAGAAGCAGATTTCTTTAGTTTACCTAATTTTGTATTACCATTTAAAGATTATGCTTTAAACTTTGGAACAATATTAACAATTGCACCAATTGCATTAGTAACAATGGCAGAGCATATTGGAGATCACACAGCATTAAGTACAATTATAAATAAAGATTTATTAAAAAATCCTGGATTAGATAAGACTTTACTTGGGGATGGTATAGCAACATTTGTGGCAGGAGCACTAGGTGGACCAGCTAATACTACTTACGGAGAAAATACATCTGTTGTTGGAATGACTAAAATTGCATCTGTTTGGGTAATTGGGCTAGCAGCAATTATTGCAATATGCTTAGGCTTTCTAGGAAAATTTACAGCAGTAGTTTCAAGCATACCACAACCAGTATTAGGAGGAGTATCATTACTTTTATATGGATTTATATCAGTAAATGGTTTAAAAGTTCTTGTTCAAAAACAAATGGACTTTGAAGATCCTAAAAATGTAGTAGTTGCATCAACAATGCTAGTATTAGGACTAGGAGGAGCTGCAATATCAATTGTAAATGGAGACTTTTCAATTACAATTTCAGGAATGAGCTTGGCAGCGGTAGTTGGAATATTGTTAAATCTTTGTATACCAAATAATAAAGAAGAAAAAAAGAAAATAGAATCAGCAGATGCAAAAAAAGAAAAAGAAACAATAAAAGTATAATAAGGAAAGAAGGTAGATTTTATGCAAGCAAAAGAATTAAAACATCCGCTAATAGAACATAAATTAGCAATATTAAGGGATAAAAAAACAGGAACAAAAGAATTTAGAGAATTAACTAGTGAAGTAGCAATGTTCTTATGTTATGAAGCTATGGAAGAAGCGGAACTAGAAGAAGTTGAGATTGAAACACCAATTACTAAATTAAAAACAGGAAAACTAAATGAGGACAAATATGCATTTGTTCCAATTCTAAGAGCTGGAATGGGAATGCTAGAAGGAATAACAAGAGTAATACCAAATGCTAAAATTGGTCATATTGGAATGTATAGAGACGAAGAAACTTTTGAACCAGTAAATTATTTCTTTAAAGTTCCAAAACATATTGAAGATAAAGAAGTAATTATATTAGACCCAATGCTTGCAACAGGAGGCTCAGCAGTTGATGCAATAGAGCTATTAAAAAGTAAAGGTGTTAAAAAAATGAAGTTCTTATGCATAATTGCAGCACCAGAAGGATTAGAAAGAGTTCAAAAAGAACATCCAGACGTGCAAATATATTGTGCACATATTGATGACCATTTAAATGAAAATAAATATATTGTGCCTGGATTAGGAGATGCAGGAGACAGAATATTTGGAACAAAATAAAAAATAAACCAGTTTGTATAAATCAAACTGGTTTTTTATTGATAGGATTGTGTATTTTTTGTGAATTGGTTGATTAAAACTTTTTTTAAATATATAATAGCCTTGTAATAAAAAATTATTATTTTGAAGGGAGAAAATATAATGAAAATTACAAAAGTGGAAGGATTAGCAAATATTGCAAATGACATTAGAATAGAAATTATTGAACAAATATATAATGCTTCTTCAGGACATCCGGGAGGCTCATTATCGTGTGCTGATATTTTGGCAGTTCTATATTTTAATCAAATGAATATAGATCCTGAAAACCCAAAGGCAAAAGAAAGAGATAGGTTTGTGTTATCAAAAGGGCATTGTGCACCAGCACTTTATGCAACACTAGCAAGAAAGGGATACTTTGATAAGGAGTTGTTAAAAGGATTCAGAAAAGTAGAAAGCAATTTACAAGGTCATCCTGATATGAAAAAAATACCAGGAGTTGACATGTCAACAGGTTCATTAGGACAAGGACTTTCTGCAGCAGTTGGTATGGCTATAAGCTCAAAAATAGAACATGAAGGATATAGAGTATATTGCTTACTTGGAGATGGAGAAATTGAGGAAGGACAAGTATGGGAAGCTGCAATGTCTGCAAGTAAAAACAAGCTAGATAATTTATGTGCGATTGTAGACTATAATACTTTACAAATAGATGGAAACGTTGAAGAAGTAGCAGGTCTAATAGATATAAAAGAAAAATTTGAAAGTTTTGGGTTTAATGTTATTGAAGTAAATGGACATGATATAGATGCTTTAATAAATGCATTTAACATTGCAAAACATCAAAAAGAAATGCCAAGTGTTATAATAGCTCACACAATTAAAGGTAAAGGAGTTTCTTTTATGGAAGGAAAGGCAGAATGGCATGGAAAAGCTCCAAATCAAGAACAATATGAGCAGGCTATTAATGAGCTTAAACTTCAACATATTATAGGTTAATTTGAAATATAATCAGCATCTTGCTTCGTTGATGTGCATTAAAAACGCAGTTACAACCAATAGGTTGCGCCTTTGCCTTTTTAATACACATCACCTTGCAATATACTAATTCTATTTTAAATTAAAAATTAAATTCTATATAAAGGAGATATATGAATATGGATTTAGATAATAAAATTGCTACTCGTGAGAGCTTTGGAAAAGCTTTAGTAGAGTTAGGAAAAGAAAATAAAGATGTGGTTGTCTTAACAGCAGATTTGGCTGGCGCAACTAAAACCAGTCTTTTTGAAAAAGAGTTTCCAGATAGATTTATAAATGTAGGAATAGCAGAACAAAATTTGATAGGAATATCTGCAGGTTTAGCTACAACTGGAAAAATTCCTTTTGCAAGTACATTTGCAATGTTTGCAGCAGGTAGAGCTTATGATCAAATTAGAAATAGTGTTGCATATCCAAAACTTAATGTAAAAATATGTGGAACACATGCAGGAGTTACTGTTGGGGAAGATGGTGCAACACATCAAATGCTTGAAGATTTAAGTTTGATGAGAAGTATTCCAAACATGACAGTCTTATGTCCTTCAGATGATACTCAAACAAAATGGGCAATAAAAGAAATGGCAAAGTTTGATGGACCAGTATATATAAGATTAGCAAGAGTTGCTACACCTGTTATATATGATGAAAATCAAAAATTTGAAATAGGTAAAATGGTTCAAATTGGTGATGGTACAGATGCAACTATATTTGCAACAGGTGTTGAAGTTGCAGAAGCATTAAAAGCTAAGGAAGAACTTGAGAAAGAAAATATAAATATTCGTGTAGTAGATGTACATACAATAAAACCAATTGACAGAGAAATGATAGTAAAATGTGCAAAAGAAACCGAAAAAATAATTACTATTGAAGACCATAGTATAATAGGTGGGTTAGGCACAGCTATTTGTGAAGTTTTATCAGAAGAATATCCAACAAAAGTAATAAGAATGGGAATGAATGACAAGTTTGGAAAGTCTGGTAAAGCAGAACAATTATTAAAGTACTTTAAATTAGATAGTCAAGCCATTATTGAAAAAGTTAAAGAATAATTGTGAATTTTTTGTAAATTTTAATAAAAACAAGAAATGATAAGAAAAGCAGAATAGTTGCATGTTTAAGGCAAAATTATTCTGCTTTTTTCCAGAAAAAACTATTGCAAATAATAGCTTTTATTGTTATGATAAAGGAGAGTATGAAAGAAGATGTCTAATCTTAGTTAGGAGTTATTCAAATGATAGAATTTAGAAATGTCAGCAAAACATACAATACAGGAACAGAGGCAGTACACAATGCTAATTTTGTGATTGAAAAAGGAGAATTTGCATTTTTAGTAGGAAGCTCTGGATCAGGAAAATCTACTTTAATTAAATTGATATTAAAAGAAGAGGAACCAACTAAAGGAAATATTATTATAAATGGAAAAGATACAACATTTTTAAAACCAAAAAGAATTCCATTTTTAAGAAGAAGCATGGGAGTTGTGTTCCAAGACTTCAGACTTTTACCAGATAGAACAGTATATGATAATGTAGCTTATGCAATGTATATTGTAAGAGCAACACCAAAACATATTAGAAGACAAGTACCAATGATACTATCTTTAGTAGGATTAAGTAATAAAGCTAAAATGTATCCAAATGAACTATCAGGAGGAGAACAACAAAGAGTTGCTTTAGCGAGAGCTTTAGTAAATAACCCATCTATGCTAATTGCAGATGAACCTACTGGAAATCTAGACCCTGAAACTGCATGGGATATTATGGCACTTTTAGAAGACATTAATAAAAGAGGAACAACAGTTGTTGTTGCAACACATGCAAGAGATATTGTAGACAAAATGAAAAAAAGAGTTATACAAATAGAAGAAGGCAACATTATAAGAGATGATAAGAGGGGTGGATATAGTAGTGAGATATAGTATTTTTGGATATTTATTAGGTGAAGGTTTTAGAAATGTATTTAAAAATAAAAAATCTACAATAGCATCATTAGTTATAATGTGTGCAACAATGTTTATATTTGGACTTTTCTTTGCGGTAGGTCAAAATGTAAATCATATTACTAAAACAATTGAAGAACAACAAGGAATGGAAGTTTTTATTTATGATGAAGCAACAGAAGAACAAAGAACAGAATTAAAGAATAAAATAAGAAGTATTCCTTATGTAAATACAATAGAAGAAAAATCAAAAGAACAAGCATTAGAAGAAATGAAAAAAATGTTTAAAGATAAAAAGTTCTTATGGGCTACTTATGATGGAGAAAACAATCCATTTAAAGCATCTTTTGTTGTTACACTAACAGACTTAACAAAAGCTGAGGAAGTTAAAACAGAAATAGCAGATAGCACTGAAGTAGTATCAAATATAGAAGTTAGAACAGATACAATTAATGCTTTAATAAAAATAGCAGATGGAATAAACATAATAACAACTGTAATTTTAATTATTCTAGTATTAATTTCTATATTTATAATAACAAATACCATAAAGTTAACTGTACATGCTAGAAGAAAAGAAATATCAATTATGAAATATGTTGGAGCGACAAACAGTTTTATTAGGTGGCCTTTTATGGTAGAGGGTATGTTAATAGGATTAATATCAGTATTAATTTCATTATTAATATTATCAGTTATATATAACGCAGTAATAGCACAAATACAACAATCATTGATAAATGGAATGATAAATATACCATTATTAACATTCCAGGAATTATTTAAGACTTTATTAACTGTATACTTAGTATTAGGACTTGGAGTTGGAGCTTTAGGTAGTGCAATTTCAATGAAAAAATATTTAGAGGTATAAAGGAGAAAATAAATATGAAAAGAAAAATTATATCTATATTATTAGTGGTAATACTACTGCAGTCAATGATATTTACAGTATTTGCAACAACACAATCTGATTTAAACGATGCAAAGGACAAGCTAAGTGAAGCAACTAAAAACAAGAAAGCAGTTACAGCAGAAAAAGAAACTGTTTTAAATGAAATTGAGGAACTTGAGGATCAAATTGCAGAGTATGAGGCAGACATAAAAAGCTTAAATAATAAGATAAACAAAATGGAAAAGAACATAAAAGAAAAAAACAAAGAAATTGAAGCATTACAAAAAGATTATGATGAAAAACAAAAATTACTAGAAGAAAGACTAGTTGCAATATATGAACAAGGAAGAATAACATTTTTAGATGTTTTGCTTGCTTCAGAAAATATATGGGACTATATTTCTATGAGCTCAAAAGTCCAACAATTAACAGAGGCAGATAGCGAGCAAATGGACAAGGTTGAAGCTCAGAAAAATGAAGTTGAAAATGCTAAAAATGAACTTGAAAAACAAAAAAAAGAATTAAATGAAAGCAAAAAGGAAGTACAAAATAAACAAACTCAAATAAAAACAACTAAAGCAAAAAAAGAAGCAAAAGCTGAAACATTAACTTCAGAACAGAAAAAATTACAAACTCAAATTAACAACTATAATAAAGAAATTCAAAAATTAGAAGAAGAACTTGCAAAATCAGCAAATGATTATAATGGCTCATATACAGGAAAGTTTGCTGGAACTTTGAGCTGGCCACTTTCAAAATCATCACCAGGCTATAACTGGATTACATCATATTTTGGAGGAAGAGTTGCACCAGTTGCAGGAGCAACATCAGATCACAGAGCAATAGATATAGGTGTACCTACAGGAACACCAGTATTGTCAGCAGGAAATGGTATTGTAATTTCTACAGGATATAATAGTGCAAGAGGATATTTTATAATAATAAAACATGCAGACAATTTATATACTTTATATCAACATTTAAGTGTAATATTGGTTTCAAGAGGAAAAACTGTATCAACAGGTACTAAAATAGCAAAAAGTGGAAGCACTGGAATCGGATCTGGACCACACTTACATTTTGAGGTTAGAACAAGTCAATACTATGGCAGTGAGGTTAATCCTCTTGACTATTGTCACTGGTAAAATTTAAAAATAAGAAAAGAAAGGAGAATGCAAGATGAAGTTAAATAAATTTATAAGTATTCTCCTTATTTTTGTGTTTATATTTAATTTATCTATTTATTCGATTGCAAGTAATGAAACAAATATTCAAAATCAAGAAGAGCAAGAAAAAGAAATAAATACAGACACAGATGATATTAATGATTTAAATAATCAAAGAAGTGAGATAAAAGATAAACTTGATGAAGCAAACATTAAACTTGAATATTTACAAACAGAAATATCAGGAATACTTATTCAAATTCAGCAATTAGACGATAAAATAAGAAAATATGAAAATGAAAATGCAGAACTAGAAAAAAAATTAAATGAACTAGAAACATCAGCTAAAGAAACCACAGAAAAATTAAATGCTGTTACAGAAGAGTATAACAAAAAAGAACAGCAATTAAGAGAAAGACTAGTAGCGCTATATGAAGCTGGGTCAATTTCATATCTTGATGTTTTACTTTCTTCAAGAACATTGTCTGAATTTTTATCAAGATATTATAAAATGTTAGAAGTAATGGAGTATGATAATCAGCTTATAAATACTGTTGAAGAAGAGAAAAATACAATAGAAATTGCAAAACAAAAACTAGATAAAGAAACAGATGAAATCAAAACATTAAAATTAAAGGTAGAGCAAAACAAAAATATAAACAAAAATACTAAAACATTACAAGAAGGCTATATGGCCAAACTATCAAAAAGTGAAAAAAAGCTAAACGAAAAAATTACAAAATATAAAACAGAAACTATACAGTTAGAAACAAGAATTAGAGAAATTAGTATGGCAAATGGAGACTATGACATTCAGTATACAGGAGGCCTAATGATTTGGCCAGTTGCAATAGCTGGAACAAAAATCACATCTGATTATGGAACAAGGCAACATCCTATTCAGGGAGTTACTAATTTTCACTTAGGAATAGACATAGGAAATGCTGGGTTTGGTGCTCCGGCTGTTGCTGCACTTGGAGGTGTGGTTACTTATGCAGGAGAGCTAGGGTCTTATGGAAATTGTGTAATAATAAATCATGGAGATGGAATATCTACACTATATGGACATGGACAAAAGATATTAGTGGAATTTGGACAAACTGTTCAACAAGGAGATATAATTATGGAAGTAGGCTCTACAGGTAATTCAACAGGTCCACACCTACATTTTGAAGTTAGAATAAATGGAAAAACAGTAGATCCACTAAATTATGTTAAAGAACCATAATGAATAATATTTTTTAATTTTAATAAATATAATAACAGTAAAAAAGAAAAGAGGAATTTAATAAAATGGAAAGTAAAAGTGCACAAAGAATTTATAAGACGATAATGCTCATAATTATTGTGATAATAACAACATCTTTAATAACTGCTTTTGCAACATACCAATATCTAAGAAATAATGTATTAGCAATAAGAAAAGGAAATAACACATCATTTGAAGGGTTAGAATACACATTATCTCAATTTAGAACTGAATTGGAAAATAAGTATATTGGAGAAATAAATGATGAAGAATTAATTGATGGGGCACTTAAAGGATACGTTAATGCTTTAGGAGATCCATATACAACATATTATACTAAAGAAGAAATGAAAGAAATAATGGAAGAAACGAATGGTAACTTTGTTGGAATAGGAATTTACATGACAGAAAACATAAAAGAAAATGTTATCATGGTTATAAAACCAATAGAAAATTCACCTGCAGAAAAAGCTGGAATATTACCTGGAGATATTATTACAAAAATAAATGATGTAGAATATACAGGTGACAAGCTAGAAGAGGCATCTAACAAAATAAGGGGAGAAGAAGGAACAAAAGTAAAATTAGAAATATATAGAAACGGAGAAACAAAAGAATTTGAAATTACTAGAAAAAAGGTAGTAATCAGTCATATTACAACTAAAGTGTTAGAAGATAATATTGGCTATATTGCAATATCAGACTTTGATGGAGATTGTGCTAATGAATTCAAAACTAAATATAAAGAACTAGAGAAAAAAGGAATCACCAAACTTATAATTGATATAAGAAATAATGGCGGAGGAATAGTAGACAAATCACTTGAAATAGCAAATACAATGATAGAAAAAGGTAGCACTTTATTAATAACAAAAGATAAAAAGAATAATGAAGATATTACAAAAGCAACAGAAAACCCTATAATAAATATGCCAGTAGTAGTACTTACAAATGAATATTCTGCAAGTGCTTCAGAAATTTTGGCAGGAGCGTTGAAAGATAATAATAAAGCAACTTTAGTTGGAACTAAAACTTATGGAAAGGGTATAATTCAAGAACTAAATAAGTTGTCAGATGGAAGTGGACTTAAAGTTACAGTAAGCGAATATTATACTCCAAATCATACTGCAATTAATAAAATAGGAATTACACCAGATGTAGAAGTTGAATTATCAGATGAAGCAAAAAAACAATTGAACTTAGAAGAAAAAGATGATAATCAATTACAAAAAGCAATAGAAATACTAAAAAAATAGTAAAAACACTAAAAACAGGACAGAATCGAAAATAATTAAATGGTTAATATTTATACAATTTCTGTCCTGTTTATAAATTTATTTTAAAAAAATAAAAAAAATTTAAAATATGTATTGACAATTATAATTTAATTTAGTATACTAAACAAGTCAGCAGAAATGGGCGCATAGCTCAGCTGGGAGAGCATCTGCCTTACAAGCAGGAGGTCATAGGTTCGATCCCTATTGCGCCCACCATTTCATAATTGAATATTGAGTAAATTTGAAAATAATTTAT
>FR902206.1:110505-216611 GCA_000437855.1 Clostridium sp. CAG:567
CTGGTTCGATTCCAGTTCGAGGCACCAACAAAAAAAGTCCTATTTATAGGGCTTTTTTATATTTGTAAGGGGACTAAATTTTTTATTGTACAAATGGAACAATTAGGAACTGTCACTAAATGAGGCAAAAAAAGAGGGTAGCAATTTGCTACCCTCTAAAAGGAGTTCTCAGAAGACGTTCCAATAGGATTGGAATGAAAACGACAGTTTGCTTACAACGATATAGTATAAATATCCTTTCCGAGAGGAATGAATACTATCCCTAATTCTAGGGAGAAATCATTTAAGTATGCCAGAAGCGCCCATCCGACTTGGCCGATTGGCCCCCGGCAACAATATAGTTCGAAGCAACTGTATTGTTGACAGAACCTATAAAATCTATCTCCTTCGCGGAGATGTTCTTCATATAAGAAAGGGTTATTAGCCCTTATTACGGGAAGTTGTCCCGCCTCTATATACGGGACTAATGTCTTAAACAGGCTTAAAGCCCGTTTATTATATGTGAGACTTTTCTCACAAGAGATAATAGCATGCTGTAATGCGTGAGCATAATAGCTCCGTATTATCCCGCTATGCCGCTGCATTTTAGCTGCCATCTTGAGCAGCTTACTGATTTTTTTCATATAAACTCCTTTTGGGCTTATGCCCCCTAGTTATTAATAGCATACGCTATTATATTTATTATATCGCATACTTTACATAAAGTAAAGGACTATACGAAATTTAAAAGGTATAAATTAAAATTATTGACTTATTTTATTAATTAATATATTCTATATGTATAAAATAAAAGGAGGATAAATATGAAGAAAAAGATAAAGATTTTTTCTATATTATTAGTAGTTATTATACTTATATCAACCATTTTAATTATAACTTTAAATAAAAAAGAAACAGAATTAAGAACGATAAAATCACAAAAAGAATTACTAAAAATATATGAAGGAGAAACTAATCAGAACTTAAAAGAGAATTTGATTGGTATTATTACAATGCCATTTTCGATCCTTGATTATCCAAGCAAATATTACTATTATGATGATATTGCAAAAAGTGACGGGATACTAGATGCTGGAGTTGACACCATTATAAGCAATAATACATCAAATTCTGAATCAAGTAGTTCAAGTTCAAGCACAAAGAGCTATTCTACTACTAATATACAAGTTGAGAATGTAGATGAAGCAGATATTGTAAAAACGGATGGAGACTATATTTATTCAATATCAGAAGAAAATGTTGTAATAACAGATGTTAAAGATCCTAAAAAACCAACAATAGTATCTAAATTTGCAATTGCAGACAATAGTATACCTGAAGACTTAATATTATACAAAGACAAGTTAATTGTAATATCTGAGGGAGAAACAACAGGAAATTCATATTATAGAAATGCGAATACAAAAGTTGAAATTTATGATATATCATCAAGAGAAAATCCAGTTTTAACTAAAAACTATACAATGAATGAACCATATTATACATCTAGATGTATAGATAATGTGTTATATGTAATTTCAACAGGAAGTCTAAAAAAAGCTGACAATGATGAAATTGATATAAGCTATACAGAAGATGGTATGGAAAAAAGTTTAAATCTTGAAAATATTAAATATTTAAAAGATTTGAAAACAAGAAAACAAACGCTGATATCAGTAGTAGATTTAAACAATGAGAGATCAGATATTAAGATTGACTCATATCTAATGGATATATCAAATGCTTATGTGTCTGAAAACGCTATATATTTGTTGAATGAAAAATATAAATATGAAAGCTATATTCCAAGTATAAAATCTATATTTGGATTAAAGGGAGTATTTGGATTAGCTGATTATGAAACTGACGGAGAAAATGGATATTGGACAGAAATATATAAATTTGATATATATAAAAATGGAAATGTAAAATACAGTGCAAAAACTAAAATAGAAGGAAAAACCATAAACCAATATTCATTAGATGAAAAAGATAATCATTTAAGAATTGCTTTATACAATAATAAAGGTTCAAGAGTTGCAATCTTTGATGAGAAATTGAAACAAATAGGAATATCTAACTATGTTGCAAAAGGAGAAACAATGTATTCATCAAGATTTATAGGAAACAAAGTTTATTTTGTAACATATAAAACAATGGATCCACTATTTGTAATGGACTTATCAGATGAAACAAATCCAAAAGTACTTGGAGAATTAAAAATACCTGGATATAGTACATATTTACATCCTTATGATGAAAATCATATAATTGGAATTGGAATGGAGACAAAAGAAACTGTAAGGAGAGATTACAGTGGAAGAGTAATTTCTACAACAGCAAAAATTGTAGGAATGAAAATGGCTCTATTTGATGTTTCAAATGTAAATACACCAATTCAAATTTCAAGTGTAGTAATAGGAGACAGTAGAACAACATCAGCAATATTAACAAATCCAAAAGCACTATTATTTTCAAAAGAAAAGTCTTTAATTGCAATACCTGTAAATAATTATAGTGACGATTTTGAAATAAATGCTTCGGATTCATATTCATCATTAGTAAATAATTATTCAAAATATAATAAGCCTTATATAGCAGAGGGATATTTTGTATATAATATAAACATACAAGATGGATTCAAGCTAAAAGGAATCATAACTCATGAAAAGGAAAAAAATACATACTATAATAATACTACTAAACTTTTAAGAGGATTATATATAGATAATAATTTATATACAGTATCTGAAACAGCAATAAAAGTAAACGATCTTGATTCATTAAAACAAGTAGGTGAAATAAAGATAAAAGAAGTACCAACAAGTACAACTGAACAATCAGATAGAAAAGACGAAAATGATACAATTGTGCTAGATGAAAAAGATGAACATAAAATTGAAAACAATACAATTGTTATAGAATAAGTTGAAGGAGGAATATAAAATGGAAGAAAACAATAAAGAAAAATCTACAATAGGAATAGCAGGATTTGTTCTAGGAATAATTTCAATACTTTCAGCACTATTCTGGTATATAACACTACCATCAGGTATACTTGCGATTATATTTGGAGCAAAATCAGTAAAAAGAATAGGAAGTAAATTAGGAAAAGCTGGATTGATAATGGGAATAATTGGCTTATCATTATTTGCATTTATATATATAAGCATAATACTTATACTAATGCTTGAAAATCTATAAAGTTACTATATAAAAATTCATAATAAAGTCAAAACATCATAAAATGTAATGAAAGGAGAGTTACATTTTATGATGTTTTTTAAAATGCAAGGATTAGGAAATGACTATGTATATATAGATTGTACTAATAAAAAAGAACCAATTGATGTAAAAAATATAAGTAAAAAACTAAGTGACAGACATTTTGGAATTGGTTCAGATGGATTAATTTTATTATGTAAAAGTAACATTGCTGATTTAAAAATGAGAATGTTTAATAAAGATGGAACCGAAGCACAAATGTGTGGAAATGGAATCAGATGTGTAGCAAAACTTGCTTATGAATTGGGGTTAATAGAAAGAGAAACGGCAACAATAGAAACACTTTCTGGAATAAAAAGTTTAAAACTTAATATAACTAAGGGAAAAGTAAATAATGTAGAGGTAGACATGGGAGAGCCTATATTAATACCTGAGAAGATTCCTATAATCAAAAACGAAAGTGTTAGAATTGAAGATAAAAAAATAAAAGCGAAATTTAAAATAAATAAAAAAGAATTTGAATTTACGTGTGTATCAATTGGAAATCCACATGCAGTTACATTTGTAAAGGATTTATCAAAGATAGAAATAAATAAGTATGGACCAATTTTTGAAAATTTAAATATATTTCCAGAGAAAACCAATGTTGAATTTGTAGAAATAGTAGACAAAGATAATATAAAAATGAGAGTATGGGAAAGAGGAACAGGAGAAACATTAGCTTGTGGAACAGGAGCATGCAGTTCAGTGGTGGCAGGTTATTTAAATAATTTTACAAATAGAAAAGTTAATGTTGAACTGTTAGGAGGAAATTTAGGAGTTGAATGGAGGTCAAATAATCATATATATATGAATGGACCTGCGGTAACAGTATTTAAAGGAGAGTGGATAAATGAGTAAAATAAATAGCAATTTTTTAAATCTTCAAAATAACTATTTATTTGTGACTGTAGCAAAAAGAGTAGATGAATTTAAAAAGAAGAATCCAGAAAAAAAGTTAATTAACCTAGGAATTGGAGATATAACTTTACCACTTCCAAAAGCGGTAGTAAAAGCTATGCAAGATGCTTGCAAAGAAATGCAAGAAAAAGAAACTTTTAGAGGATATGGGCCAGAAACTGGGTATGACTTTTTAAAGGAAAAGATTATAAAAAATGATTATCTGACTAAGAATATAGAATTTGAAAAAGATGAAATTTTTATATCAGATGGAATAAATTCGGATATATGTAATATCAGTGATATATTTGATGTGAATAATATTGTAGCAGTTCAAGATCCTGTGTATCCGGCATATTTGGATACAAATGTTATTGCAGGAAGAAGCGGAGATTTTCATATAACAAACTATGAAAATATAATATACTTGGTATCTAACAGCCAAAATAATTTCATACCAGAAATTCCAAAAACAAAAGTTGATTTAATATACTTATGCTATCCTAATAACCCAACAGGAGCAGTACTTACAAAAGCACAACTAAAAGAATGGATTGAATATGCAAAAGAAAATCATGCAATTATTTTATTTGATTCAGCTTATGAAGCATATATTTCTGACCCTAATATTCCACATTCAATTTATGAAATTGAAGGAGCGAAAGAAGTTGCAATTGAATTTAAAAGTTTTTCAAAATTAGCAGGATTTACGGGAATTAGGTGTGCATATACTGTGATTCCAAAAGAATTATATGGGTATAATAGCAAAAACGAAATAGTACAAATAAATAAATTATGGACCAGAAGACAAAATACAAAATTTAATGGAGTATCATATATTACGCAAAGAGGAGCTGAAGCAACATATTTAGATGATGCACAAAATGAAATAAAAGAAAATATCAGGTATTATTTGAATAATGCAAATATAATAAAACAAGGATTAGTGGAGTCTGGATTTGATGCTTATCGGAGCCATAAATTCGCCATACATTTGGGTTAAAGTACCAAATAAACAAAACTCTTGGCAATTTTTTGATGAACTTTTAAATACCAAAAATATTGTAGGACTTCCAGGGAGTGGATTTGGTCCAAACGGAGAAGGATATTTTAGATTAACTGGTTATGGAAGTTATGAAGAAACAATAGAAGCAATTAAAAGAATAAAGTTAGATGTTATATAAGCAATGCTAAAGATTTGCAACTATAGATGAATACTATTTTTTAAAAACTCTTGATTTTATTGGCAAAATATGCTATCATATAAAAGGTACCGTTTACAGGTACTTTCAATACCTTTTACTTAGTTTTAGGGGATAATACTCCAAACTAAAACTCAGCTTAAGGCAAATTAATAATAGGAGGAAAATAAAATGACAAAGGAAAGAAAACAAGAAATTATTGAAACTTATAAAAGAGATGAAAAAGATACTGGTTCTCCAGAAGTTCAAATAGCTCTTTTAACAGAAAGAATCAATGAATTAACAGCTCATTTAAAAGTTCATGTAAAAGACAATCATTCTAGAAGAGGACTTTTAAAAATGGTAGGTGCAAGAAGAAACTTACTTAACTACTTAGCTAAAAAAGATGTTCAAAGATACAGAGACATCGTTGAAAAATTAGGATTAAGAAAATAATTTACAATTTGGACGTTTTGCTTTCATGCCGAACGTCCAATTTTGCGAATATTATATTAAAATCCAATAATTAATGGTATTAAAAGCAATAATTAAAATTAGAGAGTAGCTTGTATTATATGCTACTAAAAATAATAGCACATAATAGAGGTTACGCTAATTTTCATATTGCTTATAATATAAATAAAATAAAAAAGGAGAAAAATTTATGTTTAAAAAATACGAAACACAATTAGCAGGAAGAAATTTATCAATTGAAACAGGAAAAATTGCAGAATTAGCAAATGGTAGCGTAGTAGTACGTTATGGAGAAACAGTTGTTATGGTAAACGTAACAGCAGCAAAAGAACCAAAAGAAGGAGTAGACTTTTTCCCATTATCAGTAGATTATGAAGAAAAGTTATATGCAGTAGGTAAAATACCAGGAGGATTTACAAAAAGAGAAGGAAAACCAACAGACAAAGCTATACTAACATCAAGAGCAATTGACAGACCTTTAAGACCATTATTTCCAAAGGACTTTAGAAATGATACATGTGTTGTAGCAACTGTATTATCAGTAGATCCAGACAATAGCCCAGAAGTATGTGCTATGATTGGAGCATCAGCTGCACTTTCTATATCAGACATTCCATTTGGAGGACCTACAGCAGCAGTAGCAGTTGGATATGTTGACAATCAAATAGTTATAAACCCAACATTAGAACAAAGAGAAAAAAGTAGATTAACATTAACAGTAGCAGGAACACTTGAAAAAATTACTATGATAGAAGCTGGTGCTGATGAAATACCAAATGATACAATGCTTGAAGCGATTAAAACAGCACATGAAGAAATTAAAAAAATATGTAACTTTATTTCTGACATCAAAGCAGAAATAGGAAAACCAAAATTTGAATATAAATCATTTGCAACAGATCCAGAAGTTTATAACGAAATAGTAGCAAACTTTAAAGATAGAATGTATCAAGATGTACAAGCTACAGATAAAACTGTAAGAGATGCAAATATTGAAAAAATCACAGAAGATATTACAGCATATTTTGTTGAAAAATATGGAGAAGAATCAGCAGAAGAAAAGAAAACAGATATTGCAGACAGTGTTCATGACTTAGAAAAAGCATGTGTAAGAGAAATGATTCTAGAAGAACATAAACGTCCAGATGGAAGAAAAATAGATGAAATAAGACCACTTTCATGTGAAGTTGGAGTACTTCCAAGAGTACATGGTAGTGCAATATTTACAAGAGGACAAACTCAAGTAATGTCTATAGTAACATTAGGAACAAATAACGAAGCACAAGAATTAGATGGATTAGATGAAGAAGAATCAAAAAGATATATGCACCAATATAACTTCCCATCATATAGTGTTGGTGAAGCAAGACCATCAAGAGGACCAGGAAGAAGAGAAATTGGACATGGAGCTTTAGCTGAAAAAGCATTAGTACCAGTTATACCTTCAGAAGATGAATTCCCTTATGCAATAAGAGTTGTATCAGAAGTATTATCTTCAAATGGTTCAACATCACAAGCAAGTATTTGTGGAAGCACATTAGCATTAATGGATGCAGGTGTACCAATTAAAAAACCAGTAGCAGGTATTTCGACAGGATTAGTTACAGATAAAAATGATCCAAGCAGATATATTATGCTTACAGATATTCAAGGAATAGAAGACTTCTTTGGAGATATGGACTTTAAAGTTGGTGGAACTAAAGACGGAATTACTGCTATACAAGTTGACATTAAAATAGATGGACTAACATATGATATAATTAAAGAAGCTTTTGAAAGAACAAAAGTAGCAAGAGACTATATTTTAGACAATATAATGTTACCAGTTATTAATGAACCAAGAAAAGAAGTTTCTAAATATGCACCAAAAATCATGATGGCAAATATAAGTGTTGACAAAATAAAAGATGTTATCGGACCTGGAGGAAAAATGATTAATAAAATCATTGATGAAACAGGAGTTAAAATAGATATAAATGATGACGGAAAAGTTTGTGTATATGCTAATGATTCAGAGAGTGGCAAAAAAGCTATGGATATGATTTTAGACATTGCTAAAATTATTGAAGTTGGCGGAATATATGATGGAAAAGTAACAAAAATAATGCCATTTGGAGCATTTATAGATATTGGTGGAGGAAATGAAGGATTATTACACATTTCTAAAATATCAAACAAAAGAGTAGAAAAAGTTGAAGACGTACTAAGCGTTGGAGATGAAGTGACTGTTAAAGTTTCAGAGATTGATAATCAAGGCAGAATTAACTTAAATATGAAAGACTTAGAAGCTAGCAGTAACAATGAAGAACATAAAGAAAATGAATAATTATTAAGATTTAATTAAAAATTTTAATAATAGTTGAATATTTTTAATAAGATATATATAATAAGTTTATAAACATAAAAAAAGGAGAAAATTATGGAGTACTTATACATTATCCAACAAGCATTAGTGTGGATTATAACAATATTTTGGTTTTATCAATTAGCAATAAGTGTATGCTCATTAGTAAAGTTAAAAGATAAACCAATGTTGGTAAATAAAAACCATCGTTTTATGGCTATTATTCCTGCACACAACGAGGAAAATGTAGTAACAGAACTAATAGAAAGTTTAAAAAAGCAAAACTATCCAAAAGAATTACTTGATATATATGTAATTGCTGACAACTGCACAGATAAAACAGCAGAAGTTGCAAGAAATGCGGGAGCAATTGTATATGAAAGATTTGACCCAAGTAAAAAAACTAAAGGATATGCATTAAATTGGTTTTTAAGACAAAAAATTGATGAAAACGCACCTTATGATGCATTTTGTATATTTGATGCAGATAACATTGTTGACAAAGATTTTATAAAAAATATGAATAAAAAACTTTGCCAAGGTGAAGATGTGGTTCAAGGATATAGAGATATTAAAAATCCAACAGATAACTGGATTACAGCAGGATATGCAATATTCTACTGGACAATGAACCGTTTTTATCACTTAGCAAGATACAATGTAGGTTTATCACCATTAATTAATGGTACTGGCTTTATGGTTAAATTTGATGTTGTAAAACCAGAAGGATGGGTTACAAAAACTTTAACAGAAGACATTGAGTTTTCATTAAAAAGAATAATTAAAGGTAAAAAATTAGGTTGGGCTGTAGATGCAGTAGTTTATGATGAACAACCTTTAGGATTTAAACAAAGCTGGAAACAAAGAACAAGATGGACAGTTGGACACATGCAATGTATAAAAGAATATACTAAACCATTGGCTGTAGCTGTCAAAGAGCATAAAACTATAATGAACTTTGATGGATTCCTATATATTATAGGAAGTATACCAATGTTTGTATTAACCTTAGTCTTATTAGCAATAAACGTTATTATGTATTCAGGAAATGGCATGACAACAGCAGATTTAGTTGTAAATATGTTAAGATACGTAATACCAACTTTCTTATTACCAATAGGAACAGCAGTATTAATTATGTTACTAGATAAAAGACCAATAAAACCTATGATAAAAGGATTATTATGTTATCCATTATTCTTAGGTTCATGGATTGCTATAAACTTTAAATGCTTATTTAAACGTGATACTACATGGGAAAAAATTGACCATGTTAGAAAAATTGCTATTCATGAAGTATCAAATGTAGAAACTGAAGAAGTTCAAAATTAACAATTATGGCAAGAAAGGTTAATCTTTTCTTGCCATTTTTTGATGTTATATTTGTAGTAATAAAAAATGGCAAAAAACATTCAAAAATAGGAGTAAAGCTATGGAAAAATCAAAGGAGAAAAGCATGCTTAAAATTTTAATAATTTTAGCAATTACATTATGTGCAATTGCTGGAATAGTGATGTTATCAATAAATTTTTATATAGTAAATAAGACTAAAAATAAAATAATTACAGAGGAACAAGCAAAAGAATTAAAAGACATAGATTGTATTTTAGTGTTGGGAGCTGGAATATGGGGCAATAAACCAAGCCCAATGCTAGAAGATAGGCTATTGCAAGGAATAGCATTATACAATAATGGTACGTCTTCAAAAATAATTATGAGTGGTGACCATGGAAAAGAAGAATATGATGAAGTAAATGTAATGAAGGACTTTGCAATTGAAAAGGGTGTGAAATCAGAAGACATATTTATGGATCATGCTGGATTTTCAACTTATGATAGCTTATACCGTGCAAAAGAGGTTTTTGAAGCTAAAAAAGTTGTAATTATTACTCAAAAATATCATTTACATAGAGCATTGTATGTGGCGGAAAAATTAGGAATAGATGCTTATGGAGTTTCTTCAGATCCAAGAACATATAGAGGACAATTTGTAAGAGAAATAAGAGAAATTTTAGCAAGAGACAAAGACTTTTTTAAATGTATAATAAAACCAGAGCCAACATACTTAGGTGATACAATACCAGTAAGTGGCAACGGAGACACTACAAATGATAAGAAATAAAAGTTTATTAATTTATTAAAAGCAATAAAATAGGCTAATTAATAGTATAGATATTAAGACGAGAATTAAAAAGTGACAAATTAGGAGTACTTGATATAATAACAGAATTAGATGGAAAAGAAAAATGTAATATAGAAATGCAATTAATAGACAAAAATAATATTATTGAAAGAATGCTATATTATTGGTCAAAAATTTATACAAAACAAATAAAAGCGGGAGAGGATTATAATAAACTAGAGAAAACAATAGTAATATTGATAGCAGATTTTAATATAAAAGGTCTAGAAGAAGTAACATATCATAGTACGTGGAAAATAATGGAGACAAATTATGCTAAAAAGTTAATATTGACAGATAAATTGGAGCTTGATATAATTGAATTGTCAAAGATAAAGGGTAGAGAAAATGAAAAAGATCAATTGTTAGATTGGTTAATATTTTTAGAAAATCCAGAAAGTGAGAGGGTGACACTAAAAATGGAAGAAAATGAAAATTTGAAAGATGCAGTTGAAAAGTTAAACAAAATAAGTGAAGACGAAAAAATGCAAAGAATAATTGAACTAAGAGAAAAAGCTATAAGAGATGAACATGCAATATATGAAAAAGGTGTAAATGATGGAGTTGAAAAAGGGTCAAAAGAAAAAGAATTACAAATAGCAAAAAACATGTTAAAAAAGGGAATAAAAGAGTCAGATATCAAAGAAATTACGGGATTAACAAAGGAAGAAATTGAAGAATTAAAAAGAAAATAAATAAAATTATAGAGTATCACATAATATGTGAAGTATTTACATATTATATGGTACTTTATTTAGTTAAGTATTGTTGAATTCTTTCAATTCGTATTAAAAGTGATTTGAATAGTATAGACAACCCAAAATAACAGTGATATAATTTGCTTCAAAAGGAGAGAAAATAAATGAAGAAAACAAAGTACTTACACATTGCAATAATTATATTAGGAATAATATTTATATCAATACCAGTATTTCATAGTAACTTATGGTTTGATGAAAGTTATTCGGTAGGAATGGCAAATAAAAGCTTTATAGATATTTGGAACATTGGAAGTAATGATGTTCACCCTATATTGTATTATTGGATATTACATATAATTTATTTAATATTTGGAACAAACTTATATTTATACAGAATAATTTCGGTAATTCCATTAGCAATATTAGGAATTTTAGGGTATACACATATAAGAAAAGACTTTGGAGAAAAAGAAGGTATATTATTTTCATTTTTCACATTCTTTTTACCAATAGCCTCAGTTTATTCAGGTGAAATTAGAATGTATACATGGGCAATGTTATTTGTAACATTAATGGCAATATATGCATATAGAATATATAAAAATTCTAGTACTAAAAATTGGATTATATTTGCAATATTTAGCTTAGCATCAGCTTACATTCATTACTATGCTTTAGCAACAGCAGGTGTAATAAATTTAATATTATTCATATACTTATTAAAAAAAGGATTAAAACAAAAAAGTTATACAAAAGAATTAAAATGCTTTACTATTTCAGCGATAGCACAAATAGTATTGTACATACCATGGCTACTATGCTTAATAAAGCAAATATTTGGAGTTGCAAAAGGATTCTGGATTCCAAAACTATCAATTGAAACATTAATACAAACATTTTGTTTTCAATTTACAGGTGACTTAGATACAATGTGTGCACCACAATGGGTATCAATAACATTAGGGTTAATATTATTGGCATATTGTATTTATTGTATTATAATAAATAAAGGCGAAAAATTAGCAGGTAAACTAGCAATAGGAGTTTACTTAATAGTATTTTCAGTAATGGCTATAGTGTCTATTGAGGCACCAATATTTTATCCACGTTACTTTTTAAATTTAACAGGATTGTTTATATTTTTCATGGCTTTCTTTATGGCAAAAGACAAGCAAAAAATATTAACAATAATAGTTTGTGCTATTACATTTTTAACAGCAGTATTTGTTAACTTAAATGTAATTAAAATGAACTATGCTGAAAATAATAAATTGCCAATAGAATATGTAAAACAAGATTTACAACAAGGCGATATGATATTATTTGGCAACAGAGGTAGTGGATTTGCAATAAGCATGCAGTTTGAAAATGTACCAAATTGTTTTTATGACTATGATAACTGGAATGTAGAGCCAGCATATAGAGCATTTGGAAAAGAAATGATATATACAAATAGTCTTGATGTTTTTGAAGACTATAAAGGGAGAATATGGCTAGTAGATTCTGACAATTATAGCATATACGAAAAATTTAAAGAAGAATATGGAGATAAAATAAAGCTTGTAAAACAAGATATTTTCTATACAGAATATCATAAATATAATTATTCAATTTGCTTAATTGAAAAAGATATTTAAAAGGAGAAAGACATTGCAATTATTTAATAATTTAAATTCAACTGATGATATAAAAGTATATTCTTTTGTTGGTCCATCAGGTACAGGAAAAAGCTATAGAGCACAAATGGTAGCAAAAGAAAATAATGTAAAATACATTATTGATGATGGCTTACTTGTTTCTGAAAATAATGTTGTTGCAGGAACATCTGCCAAAAAAGCTCCAACAAAAGTAGAAACTGTAAAAAAAGCAATATTTATAAATGAAAAAGACAGAAATGAAATGAGAAAAGCAATAAGAAAGTATAAACCAGAGTCTATATTGATTCTGGGTACTTCTGATGGAATGATTGATAAAATTACAGAAAACCTAGGTATTCCAAAGCCTTGTAAAAGAATATATATTCAAGATGTTGCTACAGAAGCTGAAATGGAAGAAGCAAGAAGAATACGTACAACACAAGGAAAACACGTAATTCCAGTACCAACTTTTGAAATAAAAAAAGACTTTTCAGGATATATACTAGATCCACTTCAAATATTTAAATTTAAAGGAAAAGGAAATGATCCATATATAGCTGAAAAATCTATAATAAGACCAACATTCAGCTATATGGGAAAATTTACAATATCAGATTCAGTGTTTAGACAAATTGCTGAATACTTGGCAAAACGTTCTGATGCAATACATAAAGTTATGAGAACAAGAGTTGAAAGCACACCAGAAGGACCAATTATATATATGGAAGTTTCAATAAACTTTGGATTTAATATATTAACAGCTTTAAGAGAATTCAAAGATAAAATAAGGAAAGAAATAGAAAGGCTAACAACAATGAGTGTAAAAGATATTACAATTGTTGCGAAAGCTGTATATGTACCAGAAAAAGAGAAAAAAGAAGAATAATTTAAAAAATTGGAGGAAATGATATGTCATTTATAGTAGCAATTGATGGACCATCAGGAACAGGAAAAGGAACTATTACAAAATTAATAGCAAATGAATTAGGACTATTAAATATTGATACAGGAGCAATGTATAGGTGTATAGCACTAACTTGTTTAAGAAATAATATAACAACTATTGAAAAAAAAGAAGAAATCATAAAAATAGCTAAAAATATAAAAATTGAAATGAAAGATGATAAAGGTACATTACAAATATATTTAGACGGAGAAAATGTAAGTGATCAAATAAGAAGTAAAGAAGTATCAGGATTTGTTGCACCAATATCTTCAATTATAGAAGTTAGAGAAATAATGGTTGATCTACAAAGAAAAATGGCAGAAAACAAAGATGTAATAATGGAAGGAAGAGATATTACTACAGTAGTATTTCCAAATGCTAATGTTAAAATATATTTAGATGCTACTGCAGAAGAAAGAGCAAATAGAAGATTTAAACAAAATCAAGAAAAAGGCATCGATATGACTTATGAAGAAGTACTAGAGTCTATAAAAAATCGAGACCATTATGACATGACAAGACCAGTAGGAGCTTTAAAAATAGCTGATGATGCAATAGTAATAGATACAACAAGTTTATCAATTGAACAAGTAAAAGAAGAAGTAAAACAAATTATTTTAAATAAAAAGGAGGAGAACTAAAATGGCAATTCTATTACCAGGAGGAGCAGGATATATTGGAAGTCATACAGCAGTTGAATTATTGAAAAAAGGAAAAGAAATAGTCATACTTGATAATTTTTCAAATAGTAAACCAGAAGTATTAGATAAAATAAAACAAATAACAGGAAAAGATTTTAAATTTTATGAATTAGACTATACAAATAAAGGAGAAGTAGAAAAGGTTTTTAAAGAAAATAATATAGAAGCTGTAATTAATTTTGCTGGTTATAAAGCGGTTGGGGAATCAGTAAGAAAACCAATAGAATATTATACAAACAATATATGTGGAGCACTAACTCTTTTAGATGTAATGAAAGAATATGATTGTAAAAAGTTTATATTCAGCTCATCAGCAACAGTGTATGGAGATCCAGAAGTGGTTCCTATAACGGAAGAATGTAAAGTTGGCGGAACAACTAATCCATATGGAACAACGAAACTATTTATTGAAAAAATACTAGAAGATGTATATAAATCAGACAATAACTGGGACATTTGCATACTAAGATATTTCAACCCAGTTGGCTCGCATGAAAGTGGATTAATAGGAGAAGAACCAAATGGAATACCAAATAACCTAATGCCATATATAGTAAGAGTAGCAAGTGGACAACTAGAGCAATTATCAGTATTTGGAAATGATTATAATACACCAGATGGAACAGGAGTTAGAGATTATATACATGTAGTAGATTTAGCAAAAGGACATGTAAATGCACTAGAAAAATTAGAAAAAGAACAAAAGGGATTGTATATTTATAATTTAGGAACAGGAATAGGATACAGTGTATTAGATGTTGTTAAAGCATTTGAAAAAGCGACAGGTAAAACAGTAAAATATAGAATTACTGAAAGAAGACCTGGAGATATAGCAACATGTTATGCAAATCCAGAAAAAGCTGAAAAAGAATTAGGATGGAAAGCTGAAAAAAGCCTAGAAGATATGTGCAGAGATTCTTGGAATTATATAGAAAAAAATAATTAAAAAATAGCACTTACAACTTAAAAAATTGTAGGTGCTTTTTCATGCAAATTAGCTAGAAAAATGTCGTTAAAGGGTTGCTTTTTATAGAAGAGTATTATAGAATGATAAATGTAAAATTTTATAGATATTTAAGGGGATAATATGAAAGAATTACTTAAAAAAAATAAAAATATTCTTTTGATTTTAATAGACATAATGGTAATAATATGCTGTTATGTAGTAGCAATGTTATTTTTAAATACTAAGATAAATAATTTGCAGAACTTTATGATAGATATGGTAATAGTCGTTATTGTCTATCAAATATTTTTAAATTGTTTTCGTATGTATCAAAACATGATAAGATACGAAGTTGGAAAAGACTATGTGAAATATATAATAAGTGCATCACTTTCAGTAGTAATACTAACACTTATTGATAAAGGATTTAATTTAGAATATATCAATTTAAGAGTAAATGTTTTATCAGGTATTTTAACTGCAGGTACATTTGTAATGTATAGATTATTAGGAAGATCTATAGCTGCAAGAAAAATGTCGAAATATGAAAAAATAAATAAAAACCAAGACAATAAAGCAAATAATTTACTTATAATTGGTGCTGGAATGGGAGCTAGAGAAATTATTATAGCAATAAAAAACAATATGCGAGATAAATACAATATTGTAGGAATTATAGATGATGATATAAGCAAAATAAATCATTATATTTTAGGAGTTAAAGTATTAGGAACAAGATATGACATACCCAAAATAGCCAAAGAAAAAAACGTGGATTTAATATTTTTTGCAATAAATAAAATAGATGCAATTTCAAGAAGAAAAATATTAGAAATATGTCAAGAAACTGGTGTAAAAACAAGAGTACTTCCAACAACAGAAGAAGTAATTACAAAACATGGAGCTATGAATAGCCTAAGAGATGTACAAATAGAAGATTTACTAGGAAGAGAACCAGTACATTTAGATAATAAAAATATCAATTCATTAATAAAAAATAAGACTGTATTAGTAACAGGTGGAGGAGGTTCAATAGGTTCAGAACTATGTAGACAAATTGTTAAATATGATCCTAAAAGATTAGTAATATTAGACATATATGAAAACAATTTATATGATATAGAAATGGAATTAAGAGCTGAATATCCAAAACTAAATCTAGAAGCAATTGTAGCAAGTGTAAGAGATAAAGCAAGACTAAACAATGTTTTTGAAACATACAAACCTGAGATAGTATTTCATGCAGCAGCACATAAGCATGTACCACTAATGGAAAAAAGCCCATTAGAAGCAATTAAGAACAATGTGTTTGGAACATATAATGTAGTAAACTGTGCAGATGAATATGGAGTAGAAAAATTTGTACTAATCTCAACAGATAAAGCAGTAAACCCAACAAACATAATGGGAGCAAGTAAAAGAGTCTGTGAAATGATAGTACAAGCTAAAAACAAAGTAAGTAATACAGAATATGCAGCAGTTAGATTTGGAAATGTATTAGGAAGCAATGGTTCAGTTATACCATTGTTCAAAAAACAAATTGAAAGAGGCGGACCAGTTACTGTAACTCATAAAGACATTACAAGATTTTTCATGACAATACCAGAAGCAGTACAGCTTATATTACAAGCAGTTACATATGCAAAAGGTGGAGAAATATTTGTACTAGATATGGGGGAACCTGTAAAAATATATGATTTGGCAGTTAGTTTAATAAAATTGTTAGGCTATGAGCCAAATGTAGACATACCAATAGAAATTACAGGGCTAAGACCAGGAGAAAAGTTGTATGAGGAAATATTGATGTCAGAAGAAGGCTTAACATCAACAAAACACAATAAAATATTTATAACAGAACCAATGAGCATTACAATGGAAGAGCTTGAAGAAAAATTAGAGAAGCTAAAAGAACTACTAAAACTTGAAAAAGACGAAAATAGTGAAGTAAAAAGATATATCAAAGAAATAGTGCCAACATTTAAAGAACCAGAAGAGGTAAATAACAAAGGAAAGGAAAAATAAAAATGGAAAAAAGAATTTTTTTAGCATCACCTCACATGTCTGAAGAGGGATATGAAAAAGAATATATAAAAGAGGCTTTTGATACAAACTGGATAGCTCCACTAGGAGAAAATGTAAACAAGTTTGAAGAAGAATTAGCTCATTATGTTGGAGCAAAATATGGAGCTGCATTATCAGCAGGAACTGCTGCTATTCATATGGCACTAAAAGCTTTAGATGTAAAAGAAGGAGACATTGTATTTTGTTCAACTCTTACATTTTCTGCAACTGCTAACCCAATTATATATCAAAATGCAACTCCAGTTTTTATTGACTGTGATAGAGAAACATGGAATATGGACCCAGAAGCACTAAAAAAAGCTTTTGAAAAATATCCAAATCCAAAAGCTGTAGTTATAGTACACTTGTATGGAACACCTGCTAAAATGGATGAAATAATGAAAATATGCAATGAACATAATGTACCATTAGTAGAAGATGCAGCTGAAAGCTTAGGAGCAACATATAAAGGAAAACAAACAGGAACATTTGGAAAATATGGAATTTTCTCGTTTAATGGTAACAAAATAATTACAACAAGTGGTGGAGGTATGCTTGTATCTGATGATGAAGAAAGAATACAAAAAGTACGTTTTTGGGCAACACAGTCAAGAGATAAAGCACGTTATTACCAACATTCGGAAATAGGCTATAATTATAGAATGAGCAATATAGTTGCAGGAATAGGAAGAGGACAATTAAAAGTTTTAAATGACAGATTAGCTAAAAAGAAAGAAATATATGAAACATATAAAGAAGCATTTAAAGATATACAAGAAATAGAGATGAAACCAGTACCAGCAGATACAAAACCAAATTATTGGTTATCTACAATGCTATTAAAAGAAGGCTCAAAAGTTACACCATTAAATGTTATGGAAGCATTAGACAAAGAAAATATAGAATCAAGACCAATTTGGAAACCAATGCATATTCAACCGGTATTTGAGAAATTTGACTTTATAAAAGTAGAAGAAAAACCTATATCAGAGGATATATTTGCAAGAGGAGTATGTTTACCAAGTGATACAAAAATGACTAAAGAAGAACAACAAGAAGTAATAAGAATTATTAAAGAATTATTTTAGGAGATTGCAAGATGTATAAAAAATTCATGAAGAGATTTTTAGACCTAGTGCTAAGTATAATGGCATTTATAATATTAATGCCATTAATGCTTATTATATATACATTAGTAAGAGTAAAACTAGGAAAACCAGCTATTTTCAAACAACAAAGACCAGGAAAAGATGAGAAAATATTTACTTTATACAAATTTAGAACAATGACAGATGATAAAGATGAAAATGGTAATCTGCTACCAGATGAACAACGTTTGACTAGATTTGGAAAAATACTTAGAAGTACAAGCTTAGATGAATTACCAGAACTTGTAAATATTATAAAAGGTGATATGAGCATTGTAGGACCAAGACCATTGGCAGTTTGCTACTTGCCATATTATAATGAATTTGAGAAACATAGACATGATGTGAGACCTGGGCTAACAGGTTTAGCTCAAATAAATGGAAGAAATAATCTTTCATGGGAAGAGAGATTTAATTATGATATACAATATGTCAACAAGATTACATTTAAGGGTGATAGTATTATTATACTAAAAACAATAGGAAAAGTACTTAAGAGTCAAGATGTAGCTGTGAGAGGAACGGGAAAAGTTATAGATTTTGATGAATATAGAAAAAATGGAGGAAAAAGGAATGATTCTTAAAGGAGAAAAAGTTATATTAAGAGCGATTGAAAGGGAAGATCAGGAGTTCTTAAAAGAAATGATAAATGATCCCGAACTTGAAAAATTAGTTGTTGGATGGAGCTTTCCAGTATCATTAGAAATGCAAATGCAATGGTATGAAAAACAGAGAAATGACTTACAAAATTTGAAATATATTATAGAAGCAGATGGACAAAAAATTGGACTTGCAATATTAAAAAATATAGATTGGAAAAACAGAACTGCATCTCAAGGAATAAAACTTGCTAATTCAAATATGAGAGGAAAAGGATATGGTACAGATACAGTATTTACAATTATGAAATATGCCTTTGAAGAGTTACAATTAAATAGATTATATGCAAATATTCTAGAATATAATGAACCATCTAAAAAATTATATAAAAAATGTGGATGGACTATAGAAGGAATTGCTAGAAAATCGGTGTTTAAAGATAACAAATATCATGATGTAATAATGGTATCAATATTAAGAGAAGAATATTTAAAAGAAAAGAAGGAACTATAGCAAGATCAATAAGAATATATACTAGATAGTATTTTATTAGAGTGAGGATATGAATGGAAATAGGAAGTGAATTTTGGCTAGAAGATAAGAATAAAATTGAATATGAGTCGGAATTTATAAAAAGTGAAAATTTGTTTTTATCTGGTAGAACGGCAATAGATTATGCCTTACAGATTATAGAAAATATAAAAAAAATAGAAAAAGTATATTTTCCATCATACTGTTGTGAATCAATGTTATTACCTTTTCAAGAAAGAAATATTAAAATAGAATTTTATGCTGTTACTGAAGAAAACCGGAGAATTGAAATTCGATATTGACTTGAATAAAAAATGTGATATTTTCTTTGCAATGAATTATTTTGGTTTTTCGAAGTACAACATGAAAAAATATATAATCGAATTTAAGAGAAAGGGTGTATATGTGATAGAAGATAGTACGCATAGTATTTTATCTACAAGAGCATATAGTGAAGAATCGGATTTTGTGGTTGCAAGCTTAAGAAAATGGTTTCCAATAATTAGTGGTGGAATTTGTTTGAGCAAAATTAAAAATAAACATATATACAATAAAACTAATGCAGAATATGTTAATAAAAAAAGACAGGCTATGTTGGAAAAAGGAGAATATATTAAACAAAATATAAACAAACAAAATGTAAAGGATAATTTTCTTGATAAATTTTCTGCTGCAAATAAAATTTTAAAAGAAAATTATAAAAACTTTAAAATTGATGAAGAATCATATAATATACTAAGAAATATAGACATAAGAGATATTATTAAAAAAAGAAGAAGAAATGTAAAAATTATATATAACTATTTGAAAAAACAACAATCAATTAGATATTTAAGAGACATCGATTTAGAAATAGATTGTCCAATTTTTGTCCCAATCTTTATGGAAAATACAAAAAGAAATGAGATAAAAGAATATTTAATAAAAAATAAAGTTTATTGTCCAAATCATTGGCCAATACCTGAAATAGTTAAAGAAAATAAGATGAAAGAAATATACAATAAGGAATTATCTTTGATATGTGATCAAAGATACAATGAAAAACAAATTGAAGAGTATATAACGCTAATTAGGATAAGGAGCTAGAAATGAATAAAGATTTATATTTTGATGAAAATTATGGTAAATTATATGAGAATACTGAGAATGGTAAAGCAGAGATTTTTAAATATGAGGACGAAAATGGAGTAGTTAGTAATCAATTTATAAAAAGAAATATACCAATGATACAAGACTATTATGATATAGTAACACCATATGGATATGGAGGTCCAATTATTGAAGAATCTAAAAACAAAGAAATACTACTTCAAAATTATAACGAGGCATTTAAGAGATATTGTGAAAAAAACAATATTGTATCAGAATTTGTAAGATTTCATCCTATAATTAATAATGCTTTAGATTTCAAGAAAATTTATGACGTTGTTTATATGAGAAAGACATTAGGAACCAACTTAGAAAAATACAATGATCCAATCCAAGAGGAATTTAGTAAAAGTTGTAGAAAAAATATAAGACAATGTAAAAACAAAGGAATTACAGTTGTAGTTACGGAAGCTCCAAAAGATATAAGCAAATTCAAGGAAATTTACTATTCAACAATGAAAAGAAATAATGCTACAGATTATTACTACTTTAAGGATGAATATTTTAATAAAATTTTACAATATTTTCCTCAAAATATTCTTACAGTTGAAGCAATATATGAGGGCAAAACAATAGCAATGGGGTTATATTTTATATATAACCAAATATTACATATTCATTTATCTGGAACATTAACAGAATATTTGTATTTATCACCAGCATATATGCTTAGATATGGTGCAACATTGTGGGCAAAAGAACATGGCTATAAATTAATTCATCATGGTGGAGGGAGAAGTAACTCATTAGAAGATAGCTTATATTTATTTAAAAAGAACTTTGCCAGAAATACGGAGTTTGATTTTTATATTGGCAAAAAAATATGGAACGAAAAAATATATAATAAATTGTGTGAAGAAAAACATATTGATCCGGAAAAAATCGATTTTTTTCCAGCATATAGGAAGGAAATATAGATGAAAAATATACTTATAATTGCTAATTTCATTAGTATAATGCCATGGCAAGGAGGAAATAATAGATTCACATATTTAGCTAATCTATTAGCAGAAAGAGGACATAAAGTTGAGGTAATAACATCATCATATAGTCATGCACAAAAGTGTCAGAAAAAATTGGAAAAAGATAAAGTAGAGGCTTTACCATATAAATTAACTAATATATATGAACCAGGGTATAAAAAGAATGTATCTTTAAAAAGGTTTTATAGTCATCATATATTAGGGAAAAATATTAAAAAATATTTGGAAAGTTTGGAAAATAAGCCGGATATTATATATTGTGCAATTCCATCTTTATCTGTTCCAAAAGCAGCAGCACAATATGCAAAAGCAAATAATATCAAGTTTGTAATTGATATTCAAGATTTGTGGCCAGAAGCATTTAAAATGGTATTTCATATTCCAATTATTAGTAATATTATATTTTATCCATTAAAGAAAATGGCTGATAATGTATATAAATCGGCTGATGATATAATAGCGGTTTCGGAAACTTATGTGAATAGAGCAGAAAAAGTAAATAAAAAATATAAAGATAAATTAAGTGTGTATTTAGGCACAAATTTAGACAATTTTGATAAATGTAAAAAAGAAAACGAAGTTGAATTTAAAGATGAAAAAATAAGAATAGTATATATTGGTACACTTGGACATAGTTACGATTTAAAATGTACTATAGAAGCACTAAACATATTAAATATGCAAAATATAAAATTTATAGTTATGGGTGATGGGCCATTAAAAAGTGAATTTGAAGATTATGCAAGAGAGAAAAATGTAAATGCGGAATTTTTAGGTAGACTTGAATATGAAAAAATGACTGGAATTTTGTGTGCTTGTGATATAGCTATAAATCCAATAAAGGCAAAATCTGCAGGAAGTATTATAAATAAAGTAGCAGACTATGCAGCGGCAGGATTACCTGTGATTAATACTCAGGAATGTGAAGAATATAGGAATTTGGTGGAAAATTATAAAATAGGATTTAATTGTGAAAATAATAATGCAAATGATTTAGCAGAAAAAATTAAGATATTATGCAGTGATGAAAAATTAAGGAAAGAATATGGAAATAATAATAGAAAACTTGCTGAAGAAAAATTTAATAGAAGTAAGACATATGAGAAAATCGTAGAATTGGTGGAAGATTAATGATAGAAAAGTTAAAAAAATTTAAGAATTTAATAAAGGATTTATTTTTTAATACACTAGGATTTGGAATTTATATATTAACTCAACAAATTTTACTTATGCCTATTATGGCGAAGATTTTACCAGATGAAGATTTTGCAAAAACAGTGTTATATATATCCATATTTGCGATAATTACAAATGTATTAGGAAGCGAACTGGGAATAGTAAAGCAAGTAAAAAAAGATGAAATAAGAGAAAAATCTGATTACAATAGAATTTTATTGCAATTATTTCCTTTAATTATATTAGTATCCATAGTAACGCTGTGCATATTAAAATTTAGCGTAATAGAGATAATAATGTTAACAATAACAATATTATTAGGAAATACCAGACTATATTCTGCAGCACATTTTAGAGCTAATAAAGATTTTAAGAAAATAGTAATACAAAACATGTTATATCTGATAGGAACTGCTATTGGATTAGCTGTAACATATAAAGTGAAGTTAATAGCAATTCCGATGCTATTAGCAGAAGTAATATGCTTGATTTTTGATATGTTGAAAACAGATGTTATTAAGACTGGAATATCAAAAACGAAAAAAAATAAAGAAATATGGACTAAATTTATAAGCTTTGGTTTTATATCGTTCTTAATAAATATGACTACATATTTTGATAAGATTATTATTTATCCAATATTAGGAGATAATGCAGTAAATGTGTATTACGCAACATCTTCAATGTCAAAAATACTAAATCTAATTACCAATCCACTACATGGGGTTATACTATCATGGCTAAAAGGTGACGATGAAAATTTTAAAAATAAGGTTACTTCAACAACTATAAAAGCCAACATTCCAGTGCTTATAATAGTATTTTTTATAAGTATGCCACTTACATATTTGGCGGTTAAGTTATTGTATCCTCAATATTTAAATGATTCTATAAAATTAATATTACCAATATGTATAAGTGCAGCATTTGGAACTGTGACATCTGTTGTTAAGGCTATTTTAATGAAATATATAGAAAGTAAAAAATTAGTAACATCATATATTTTATATATTATTGTACTATTGATAAGTGCTACACTAATGAGTTATTCATTTGGTATAATAGGGTTTGCGTATGCAACTGCAATTGCTCATATAAGTCTATGGATAATGTTTATATTTATTCTAAACAAAGCTACTAAAAAGGGAGAAAATAATGGAACAAAATGACAAAAATATATTAAATTATTTGTTTACATGTATTGTTATAAATATAATACCAATAGCGCTACTAGGGATTTTTAATATACCCAATAAAATATATACGGTATTAACAATATGTGCATATGGAATTCAAACACTAATTATGTTGTTTGGTATTAAGGATAAAATAAAAAACACTTCTAAAAAAATGGTAATAAGTATTATAATATTCTTTATATTGCAAGTTATTACACAAGTTGTTAATATTATGAATTTTGGAAATATTGAAATAAAGGACATTGCAAATATCCTATCAGTGGGAATAAATATATATATATTTATTTGTATGGCATCTAAGTTTGAACTTACCAATGAACAATTTATTGGTTTTATGAGAAAGATGGTACTCATAGGAGTTGTATCGTGTATTTATAATTTTATTGTAAACTTTGAATCAATAATAAATATATTTAGTATTCAAAATTCATATGAGTTGAACTTGAGATCATTTTTGGGAAACAGAAACCAATATGGGATATTCTTAATTATAATGTTAATATCTAATTTATATATTATTGAGAATACTAGAAAAAAGGCATATATATTATTGCATGTTGTTTTTATAATTAGTTTAATTTTAACAATGTCCAGAAATGCGATAATAGCAATGCTTTTAGTACATATATTATATTTATGTTTTAATGCCAAAAGGATATTACAAAAAATGAACAAAGGTCAAAAAAAGCTTGTGTTATTTATTATGTTAGGTATTTTAATCTTAATATCAGTAATAATTATATTTATTCCATCTGTAATGGAAACTATAGATAAATTATTTATTAGAACATATACAATAAATACAGAATCTGGTAGAGTTAAGATATGGCTAAATGGCATTGACATGGTAAAAAATAATATATTTACAGGTTTAGGAAGATTTAAAGCAATAAAACTAAATAATATAATATATAATTCTAGGTTAGAACAATTTCATAATGTTTATATAGAAACCTTGGTAACATATGGAATAATGGGTTTAATTTATTTAATCTATTTTATAGTTAAGTTTATAAAGAAAATAAATGATAGTGCTATAGATAAAAAGCAAAAAAACATAATGTTAATATCAACAATTGTATTTTTGGTAATATCTTGTTTTGAAACTACATGCAGATTATCAATTGGATATGTTGATACAATATCTATGATATATTTTATAACGATACCACTTATGTATACAAATATAAAATTAAAGGAGGAAAATCAATGTCACAAGGTAAAAGAATGAAAACAGAGAACGCAGCTACAAGTAAGAAAAGAAGAAAAGATAACAAAGCATTGGGAACATCTTTTAAACTAATAGCATTTGCCTATGTTGTAATTACAATAATTTTTTATATTTCTATATTGAAAATGAATATGTTACCAGGATGGGTAATTGCTATATTTACAATTGCAGAAATAGTGTTTACATTAGCAATGGTAGTAGGATTAATAAAAAAACATAGAACTTATAAATTGACAGTACTTTGTTTTATAATAGTTTTACTTGTATCAGGGATATATATTTATGTTACAAGATATGTACTAGCAACTAGCAACTTCTTGGGAGAAGTATTAAAAGAATTTGCTGAGACAGAAGATTATTATATTGTTGTGAGGAAAGAAAGCAGTTATTCAAAAATAGAAGATATAGCTAATAAAGATGTGTATATGTTCCAAGTAGCAGATGATGTAAAAAGTAAAATAGCAAATAAAGTAAGTATTACATTTAACAGTAAAAATAACTTAACAGATATAGGAAATGATTTAATACAAAAAAATATAGATGTTATTTTAGTAAGTTCAACTCAATACAATATGATTTCAGAAGAGATTAAAGATTTTAAAACAGATACTAAAATAATATATACTGAAAAACATGAATTACAAACTAGCACAAAGACAGATAATACAGCATCAAAGTATAGTATTAAAAGTGGAAAATTTAATGTATATATCAGTGGAATAGATACATCTGGAAATATAAGTAATGTATCAAGAAGTGATGCCAATATACTTGCAACAGTAAACACAGAAACACACGAAGTACTTTTAACATCAATTCCAAGAGATTATTATGTTACACTTCATAGTTATGGAGCAAAAGATAAACTAACACATTCTGGAATATATGGTGTAAATGAGACTGTTAAAACAGTAGAAGATTTACTAGATACTGATATAAACTATTATGTGAGAGTTAACTTTACAACAGTAATTAAACTAGTTGATAAATTAGGTGGAATTGAGGTATATTCAGATTATGATTTTTCAAGAGATGGATATAACTTTAAAAAAGGATATAATCATATAAATGGAGCAGCAGCATTAGTATTTAGCAGAGAAAGATATTCCTTTGCGGAAGGAGATAATCAGAGAGTTAAAAATCAGCAACATGTTATTGAAGCCGTTATAAAAAAAGTATTAAATAGTACTACATTATTAACCAAATATACAGACATTCTTGAGGCACTAAAAGGAAGTTTCCAAACTAATATTGCACAAGATGATATTAGTGCATTAGTAAAAGATCAAATAAATAATATGTCATCTTGGTCTGTAAAAACAAATTCACTTACTGGTACAGGAGCAAGTTCATCAACATACTCAATGGGTAGTACACCTTTATATGTAATGGTACCATCATCTACATCTGTAAATGATGCTAAAGATAAAATAGATAAAGTTTTAGGTGAATAATCAATATGAAAATAATAATTATAAGAACTATATTTATGCTACTATTATTAACTACATTTGCAACTATTTTTAAATTTTCTTCACAAATAGCAGAAGAGTCTGATGACATAAGTAATGGAGTACTAAGAAAGATAATAGATGTTTTTCCATATACTAAAGGACTAAGTGAAGAAATAAAAATAAAGATGGTAGAACATGGTAATCCAATAATTAGAAAATTAGCACATTTTTCTATATATGCATTAGTTGGTGTATGGATAATGGCATTTATGAGTACCTTTGATATTAGACTGTACAAAAAGTGGATTATAAGTATGCTAGTTGGAGTTCTATATGCAGCATCAGACGAGTTTCACCAAAGTTTTGTGCCAGGCAGAGGTCCAAGCATAGTAGATGTTGGAATAGATAGTTTAGGAGTTCTAACAGGAATATTAGCTGTTTTGATAATAATTTCAATATATAGAGCATTAAAGAGTGATAAAAAAATTGAAGAGAAATGTTAAGGCATTTCTCTTTTACTTTTTGTAAAATTATGTCGAACGATTTTTCTTGACGATACTTATTAATAGTTATATTATATATTCATAATTTAAATCATTTTAATTTTAAATCTTAAAAATTTCCTATATTAAAATCTAAATATAATTGACATTATTATAACAAATATGTTATAATGAAATTGTGCAATGTGAAAGGTAGACTAAATGTATAAAATTATTTTTTACAAAAATGAAAAAGAAATAAGTGAATTAGAAAATTATATTAATGAATTACAAAGACAGAGCAAAAATAAGAATAAACGAATAAAACTAAATAAAATTGTTGCATATATAGATCAACTATCTGAAAATGGACTGAAACTAGGTGAGCCATATATTAAATATCTTGAATCAGATATATGGGAACTAAGGCCTTTAAGAGATAGAATATTTTTTTCATGTATTAATAAAGATACATTTATATTATTAAACTATTTTATGAAACAAACTCAGAAAACACCACAGAGGGAAATTGAAAAAGCAAAGAGATTACTAAAGGAATACAAGGAAAGGAATGATTTAAATGATTAAGAAAGATTTAACTTGGAAAGAAGTAAGAGAAAATTTAAAACTTACTAAGGAACAAGAAGAAGAGATTAGAGTAGAAGAAGAAATCATTCAAGCTGTTATTAAAGCAAGAAAAGAAAAAAATCTCACTCAACAACAGTTAAGTGATATAAGTGGTATAAAACAACCTGCAATAGCTAGAATAGAAAATGGAACTAACTCTCCAATGGTTAGTACATTAATGAAAATGTTATATTCTATGGGCTATACATTGAAAGTAGTTCCACTAGAGAAGGAAAGAAACCAATAGTTTTTTAACAATACTTACACTTTCAAGTAAATAAGACGCAATGCACTGGAAAGTGTAAGAAAATTTAATTATGTTATTTTGAACGATAATTTAAATCATTTTAATTTTAAATCTTAAAAAATTCCCAAATAAAAAAGAAAATATTGACAATACGCATTGTACGTGTTATTATTTAGAAAGGAAAAATATGACATTTGTTGAATTAGAAAAAATGCTAAAAAGAGATGGATGGTATTACTATGATTCTGTTGGCTCTCATATACAATATAAGCACAGAATAAAACCACGGAAAAGTAACAATACCAAAACATAGAGGAGATGTAAAGAAAGGAACTTTAAATGCAATATTAAAACAAGCTGGTATTAAGGAGGAAGGTTGATGAAAATAGTTTATCCTGCATGTTTTTATAAAGAAGATGATGGTGGATTTAGTGTACAATTTCCAGATTTATTGGGGTGTTGTACACAAGGTGATACAATTGAAGAAGCAATTCAAATGGCAGAAGATGCAGCATTAGGTTGGTTACTGACATCTGTAGAAAATAATGAGGAAATACCTAAGGCAAGTAATATAAAAGATATAAAATTAGAAAATGAAAACGGATTTGTAACATTATTATTACTTGATTTAGGAGCATATAGTCAAAAATATGGAAGTAGAAAATCTGTAAAGAAAAATTTAACAATACCATTTTGGCTAAATGAGAGAGCTGAAAAATTAAATATTAATTTTTCAAAAACTTTACAAGATGCATTAATGGAAAAAGTATTAAAAAATAATCGATTATAATTAAAATAACCCCCGAGTGCTATACAAGCACTCGGGGGAGTTTAAATAAACAACTCAGCAAGTTCTTTTTTTAACTCTTCAGACAAAGAGTTATATTTGTCAATGAGACGTCTGTCGAAATCACTGACAAAGAAATCATAGTCCAAAGGCGAAACATTACTGAGTCTGGCAAAGTTCTGAGTTGCATACTTATATGCTTTTACAAAGTCCTTTGCACGAGATCTTTCAGCCTCCTTGTTTTTGGTATTTGTGATGCTACCCGGGTTATTACAGGTATAATTATACCCAATGTAGCTCAGAGTTACAATGCTTTTCGAAGCTGCCACTAAGAGTGGAATCAAGGCGATATCTTCATGGCACTTCAAATCTGGGAAAAAAAGTACATTGGAAAATACGGTGCGCCTAAAGGCAAAAAGCCAATAAACAGCATATTTTTTGCCAGGAATAGACCATTCCTTAAGTGCGTCAAGCCCGGAGAGTACTGCCTTGCTATCATCGAAAAAGTTATAACGATCATGGTCTTTGTAATCGCAATCGTTTAACAGTTTTGCCTGATAGCGAATGATATCAGGGTTATTATGCTCACAAATGACAGTATACAGTTTTTCGAGCAGATTGGGGTTGACAGTGTCATCCGAATCTACCAGAATGATGTATTCACCATTCGAAAGGTTAATTCCCCGCTGACGAGTAATAGACACGCCAGAATTTTTAAAGCTGTAGACATGCAGCTTCTTTTCCTTTTTTAAATACTCTTTTAAAATTTCTAAGGTGCTATCCGTAGATCCATCGTTGATTACAACAATTTCGAAGTCACTAAAGGTCTGGACCAGAATGCTATCTAGACAGCTCCGGATGGACCTTTCAGCATTATATGCCGGAACAACAAAACTAAACATCATGATATAAATCCTCCGTTTATTTAATATAATGTAGTATATAACTAATTTTTTAATATTATATTATGTATACTAAAAAAAGTCAACCATAAATTGAAAATTGAATTAATATATTATATAATAATTACAAAATAGAAATATGAGGAATTTATATGAAAGTAAGTATTATTGTACCAATTTATAATGTTGAACAATATATTGAAGAATGCTTAAATTCAATATATAATCAAGAATTAGCAGATTTTGAAGTATTATGCATAGATGATAAAGGAAATGACAAAAGTATAGAAAAAGTAAGAAAGTTTGTAAGCATAAATAATATAACTAATTTAAAAATTATAGAACATAATGAAAATAAAGGAGTAAGTGAGGCCAGAAATACAGGAATTAAAAATGCTAAAGGAAAATATATATGTTTTTTAGATAGCGATGATATGCTAATAAAAGGTGGACTAAAACAATTAATAGAACAAGCAGAAAAAAATGATTTGGACATTATTGAAGGAAGAATAGAAGAAAAGTATGAGACTAAATTTAAAATAGAATTAGATGAAAAATATAAGAATAAAAAATCAACAGAAGTTTTGAGTGGCGACGAGTATTTTGCAGAACAATGTTATAAAAAAGAGTACTTACCAACTGCTTGGTGTAGAATTTATAATAGAGAATTAGTATTTAATAACTGTTACTTTACACCAAATATAGAATTTGAAGATGAGGAATTTTCACCAAGAGCAATCATAAATGCTAAAAGAGTACAATATATAGATATTTCTTTATATATGTATAGAAGAAGAAATAATAGTATTACTACGTCTGTGTCAAATAGCAAATGGTATGAAAGCTATTTTATAATTATTAATAACCTTCAAAAATTTGCAGAGGAAATAAAAGAAAAAAAAAGTTATAAATTTTTAATAAACAGAGTAGAGGAAATAACATTATCAATATTAAAAAATACAATTGAATATGGTACTAGTAAAGAAGAAATATCATATATAACAAACGAAATAAAAACAAAAAAATTATATTCTATACTACTAAAAAGTAAAAATATAAAAATGAGAATATTAGGCTATCTTATGAAACAGCCTAAAATTTTTATAAAATTATACAAAGCAAAAAAAGGAAAAACTAAAAATCATAATATATTATATAAAAGTCATGAGGTAAAAAGATATGAAGTATGAAAATATAATTAATAAAATGACACTAGAAGAAAAAGCTAGTTTATGTGTAGGAAAAGACTATTGGAACAGTGAGAATATAGAAAGATTAGGTATACCATCTATAAAAATGTCTGATGGACCACATGGACTTAGAGTTCAAAAGGAAAAAGGAGATAACTTAGGTGTAAATAAAAGCGAAGTTGCAATATGTTTTCCATCATCTGCAACAATAGCAAATAGCTGGGATAAAGATATTGCATATAAACTTGGTAAAACACTTGGTGAGGAAGCTAAAAGTGAAAATGTAAATATAGTATTAGGACCTGGAGTAAATATAAAAAGATCTCCACTTGGCGGTAGAAATTTTGAGTATTTTTCAGAAGATCCATATTTAACAGGTATAATGGCTACACAATATGTAAAAGGCTTACAAAGTAATAATGTAGGAGCATGTGTAAAACACTTTGCTGTAAATAATCAAGAAAATAGAAGAAGAACAGTAAATGTAGTGGTAGACGAAAGAACACTAAGAGAAATATATTTAAAAGCATTTGAAATGATTGTAAAAGAAGCAAAGCCTTGGTCTGTTATGAGTGCATATAACAAGTTAAATGGTAAATATTGTACTGAAAATGAAGTATTATTAAATATTTTAAAAAAAGAATGGAACTTTGAAGGAATAGTTATTACAGATTGGGGAGCTGAAAACGACAGAGTAAAAGGTTTAATTGCTGGTAATGAATTAGAAATGCCTGGTGGTAGAGGTAATGGAAAAGAAGAAATAGTACAAGCAGTTAAAGATGGAAAAGTAAGTGAAGAATATTTAGATGAAATTGTAGATAGAATTTTGAATATTGCATTTAAGTGTGAAAAAGTAGAACATAGCTACAGTAAAGAAGAGCATCATAAGATTGCAATGGAATTAGCACAGGAATCAATAGTGCTACTAAAAAATGAAAATAACATATTACCAATAAATAAAAGAAAAATAGCACTTATAGGAGATATGGCTAAAAATCCTAGATATCAAGGAGCTGGTAGTTCAACAATAAATCCATATAAAGTTGAAAATGCTTATGATTGCTTTATACAAAAAGGAATAGAAGTTGATTATGCTAAAGGGTATAACAGACTTGAATCAGATGATGATAAAGAGTTAATTAATCAAGCTGTAGAAGTTGCAAAAAACAAAAATGTAGTTATATTATTTTTAGGTTTAACAGAAAATTATGAATCTGAAGGAATGGATAGAAATAATTTAGAAATTCCTAAAAATCAAATTAAATTAATTGAAAGTATATATAATGTAAACAAAAATATTATAGTAGTTTTATCAAATGGAGCACCAATAACAATGGAGTGGAAAGATAAAGCAAAAGCTATTATAACAGGATATTTAGGTGGAGAATCAGGAGCTAAAGCGATGGTTAACTGTATTTTAGGTAAAGTAAATCCAAGTGGAAAGCTTGCAGAAACTTATCCTATAAAGCTAGAAGATACACCATGTTTTAACAATTTCCCAGGTACAGAAATAAGTGTAGAGTATAAAGAAGTTATATATGTTGGTTACAGATATTATGATAAGAATAACATTAAAGTGCTATATCCATTTGGATACGGACTTAGCTATACAACTTTTGAGTATTCAAATTTAAATGTAGAAAATAATATTGTATCATTTAGAATAAAAAATACTGGGAAAGTAAAAGGAAAAGAAATTGCTCAAGTTTATGTGTCACAATGTAATCCGACTGTTTTTAAACCTTTAAAAGAACTAAAAGGTTTTGAAAAAGTTGAACTAGAACCAAATGAAGAAAAAAAAGTAAATATTACTTTAGACGATTCTGCTTTTCAGTATTATAATGTACAAAATAAAAAGTGGGAAATAGAGTCAGGAGAATATAAAATATTAGTAGGAAAATCTTGTGAAAGCATTGAATTAGAATGTAAGATAAATATTGATTCAAAAGATAAAAAGCCAGAAGAGGATTTTCCAGATGTATATAGAAGCGGAAAAGTTCAAAATGTTTCAGATGAAGATTTTGAAAAATTGCTCGGACAAAAAATTCCTGATAGATATATAAAATTAGAGGATATTTCTGAAGACAATACTTTAGAACAAATTAAAAATACTAAGGTTGGAAAAATTATATATGAAAATCAAATTCAGAAAATGAATAAACTATTACAGGAACAAAATGTAAACAAAGCAACAAAGGTTATGATGGATATGCAAAAACCATTAAAGAAATTTTATGAAAAGAAAAGTAGTAAATATACCAAAGAAATGGTAGATGAGCTAATAAACATAGCAAAGAATGACTTAGATTATAAAGAATGTAAATTTGTAAATGAATATTTAAAATAAAGGAGAATTTAAAATGCTTAGAAGTGTAATTGTATTTTTAGTACATATATTTTCAGTAATTGTATTTAGAGTAAAATTAGTAGGAAAGGAGAATGTGCCAAAAGAAGGAGCATATATTATGTGTGCTAATCACCAATCCAATTGGGATGCACCAATTTTAGTTTCTTCAACTAAAAGAAGAATGCATGTTATGGCAAAAGAAGAACTATTCAAAAATAAGTTTATATATTGGTTAGGTGAAAAGTGCTTAGTATTTCCTGTTAAAAGAGGAAAAATGGATTTAGATTCTATGAAGCATTCTTTAAAAGTTTTAAAAGATGGTGAGATACTAATGCTATTTCCAGAAGGAACAAGAAAAGGAATGGCAAAAAACGGTAGAGCTCAAAATGGAGCAGCATTTATGACGTTGAGAACTGGGGTACCAGTAATACCAGTAAATATTTCGGGAGAGATGAAACTTTTTCACAAAGTAACTATATATTATGGTAAACCATTAGATTTTAGTGAATATAAAACCAATAAACCAGAAAAAGAAGTCTTAGAAAAAGTAAGTAAAGAAATAATGGATAATATTATTATGTTGACAAACAAAAATCAATAGAGTATAATTGAAATGTTAGACTATTAAATGTATAAATTATAGATAGGGGTAATAAAAAATGAATAATCAAAATATTAGAAACATAGCAATTATCGCACACGTAGATCATGGTAAAACTACATTAGTTGATGCTCTTTTAAGACAAAGCCATGTATTTAGAGAAAATGAACAAGTATCTGAAAGAGTAATGGATTCAGGAGATATTGAAAAAGAAAGAGGAATTACAATTCTTTCTAAAAATACATCAGTTATGTATAATGGCATAAAAATAAATATTGTTGACACGCCTGGGCATGCTGATTTTGGTGGAGAAGTAGAACGTGTACTTAAAATGGTAGACGGTGTACTTTTATTAGTTGATGCTTTTGAAGGACCAATGCCTCAAACTAGAGAAGTTTTAAAGAAATCTTTAGCATTAAATTTAAAACCAATAGTTGTTATAAATAAAATAGATAGACCAGGTGCAGATCCATTAAAGGTTGTTGACAAAGTTCTAGAATTATTTATTGAGCTAAATGCAAATGACGAACAACTAGATTTCCCAGTTGTATATACATCTGCAAAAAATGGAATTGCTAAAATGAATTTAACAGATGAAAGTGATAATGTAACATGTATTTTTGATACAATTATCAAAAACATAAATCCACCAGCATGTGAGCAAGATGGAACAATGCAATTATTAGTTTCTAATATTGATTATGATGATTATTTAGGAAGATTAGCAGTTGGTAGAGTTGAACGTGGAACAATAAAAGTTGGACAAAGTGTTGCTATTTGCAAAAAAGACGACAAAATAGCACAAGGAAAAATTGCTAAACTATTTACTTATCAAGGATTAAAAAGAACTGAAGTAGAGGAAGTTGGTGCTGGAGATATAGTATGTATTTCTGGTATTAGTGATATTAATATTGGAGAAACTGTTTGCGATGTAAATAATCCAGAAAAAATAGATTTCGTTGATATTGATGAACCAACAGTATCTATGACTTTTAGTGTTAATAATGGACCTTTAGCTGGTAAAGAAGGACAATTTGTTACATCAAGACATATTCGTGATAGACTATTTAAAGAACTAGAAAGAAATGTAAGCTTACGTGTAAAAGAAACAGATACACCAGATAGCTTTGAAGTATGTGGACGTGGAGAGTTACATTTATCAGTATTAATAGAAACAATGAGAAGAGAAGGATTTGAACTTTTAGTATCTCGTCCAAAGGTTATTTTTAAAGAAATTGATGGTGTAAAATGTGAACCAATGGAAAGATTGGTTGTAAATGTTCCAGATGATTGTATAGGAAATGTTATTGAAAAACTTGGAAGAAGAAAAGCTGAAATGATAAATATGGAACCAGCAGAAGCAGGACATACAAAAGTAGAATTTAAAATACCTGCAAGAGGTTTAATTGGTTATCGTACAGAGTTCCTAACAGATACAAAAGGTGAAGGAACAATGAACAGCATATTTGATTGCTATGAACCATATAAAGGAGAAATTCAAGCAAGAACAAGAGGAGTTTTAGTTGCATTTGAACCAGGAACATCAATTACTTATGGATTATACAATGCCCAAGAAAGAGGAGAACTATTAATTGGAGCAGGTGTTGAAGTATATGAAGGAATGATAGTTGGTATTAATTCTAGAAATGAAGACATTTCTATAAATGTATGTAAAGAAAAACACTTAACAAATACTAGAGCATCTGGATCAGATGATGCACTTCGTTTAGTACCACCAGTACAAATGTCATTAGAAAAAGCTATTGAATTTATTGCTGAAGACGAATTAGTTGAAATAACACCAAAAAATATTCGTCTAAGAAAGAAAATATTAAATAACAAAGATAGAGAAAGAATGGCAAGAAGAGCTACAGCAGAGTAGTAAAGGAGTAAAGTTGTTATCTTCAAATCCAAAATATCAAAAATATAAGCAATATTTTAGAAAATGGATAAATGATCAATATGCTAAAAAAGAAGAGATACAAAAAAGAGGAAAAAGAGAAGATGAACAAGAAAGAGATTAGTATAATTAAGAAAAAAGCTTTAGAAGACAAAGTGCCAATTATAATGGATGATACTTTAGAAGTTATTGCAAAAATATTAGATGAAATTAAACCTAAGAAAATATTAGAAATTGGAACAGCAGTTGGCTATTCAGCCATCTGCTTTTCAGAATATTTGCAAGAAAATGGAAAGATAGATACAATTGAAAGAGACACTGAAAGAGTAAAAGAGGCAAGAGAAAATATTAAAAAAGCTGAAGTTGAAGAAAAAATAAACATATATGAAGGAGATGCAGTAGAAATATTGCCTACTTTAAATGATGAGTATGATGTTGTATTTATAGATGCTGCAAAAGGAAAATACCCATTTTTCTTAAATCAGGCTTTGAGGATGATAAAACCGGGAGGGGTAATATTTGCAGACAATATATTATACAAGGGTTATGTTATGAGTGATTATAATAAACACAAACAAAGAACTGCTGTAAGGAACCTAAGAGAATATATTGCTGAAATTACAAATAATGAAAAATTAGAAACAGAGATATTAGAAGTTGGAGATGGTCTTGCTATATCAAAGACAAAAAGATGACTTTTAAAGTCATCTTTTTCGTTGTATAAGAAATTTTATTATATATTTAAATAACGTACACAAGATGCAATAGTGTCAACAATAAATAATAATAAGAAAGTATATAATAAAATTATTTGCATTGCATAAGGAATTTTTGAAAGTATAATATTCACATGCTTTTTAAAAAAAGGATAAATGTGGTTTATAAATAAAATTGCTATTATACCCCAAGCAAATGAATAAAAAATGCTAATTCGCCCATTTAAGTTAAAGAATTCATTTGTATAATCCCACCAATGCATTGCAAACATTGCATCTAAAATATAGCTTACTGAATATTCAAATACGGAAAAAATAACAGCTGCATAAATAAAAAGTTTAAAATTGTAATTTTTGTATTTATAAAAAAACATTATGAGAATTAAAGCCCCATAGCCATAAATAGGGCAGATAGGACCATACAAAAAACCTCTTTTTACAAAATGGCCAAGATTATATATTGCATACAAAGTTTCCATAATCCAACCAATGCAAGCAAATAAAAGAAAATATAAAATAAGAATTTGAAACCTATTTAATTTTACTTTTTTCTTTAATGTGTTTTCCATAATAAAACTCCTCTTAATATAATCTATAATACCAAATTTTAATAAAAATGTAAAGTATTAGTTTAGGGACGTTTCTTTAATATGATACTTGACAAGTAGTGTATAATTATATTGAATCTTTTTGAAATGGAGAAATAAAATGAATAAAATAAAACCAGAATTATTAGCACCAGCAGGGTCTTTTGAAAAAGCTAAAACAGCCTTTTTATATGGGGCAGATGCAGTTTACTGTGGTACAGGTGCTCTTTCATTAAGAAGTAGAGCAGAAGTTGACAATGATGATTTAGCTAAAACAATTAAATATGCGCATAGCATAGGAAAAAAGGTTTATGCTGCCATAAATATTTATGCTTGGGATAGTTATTATGAAGAAATAAAAGAACAAGCTAAAATGCTAAATGACTTAAAAGTAGATGCTATTATTGCTTCTGATGGTGGCGTAATGGAAATATTAAAACAATATGCACCTGATGTTGAAATACATGTAAGCACACAAGCAAATACTGTTAGTTACCATAGTGCAAACTTTTGGTATAAAAACGGAGCTAAAAGAGTTATTTTAGGTAGAGAGTTAAATAAAGAACAAATAAGAGATATTATAAACAACACTCCAAAAGATTTAACAACAGAAATATTTGTGCATGGAGCTATTTGTTTTGGATATTCAGGAAGATGTTTCTTAAGTGATTTCTTGGCTAGTAGAAGTGCAAATCTTGGAGATTGTGCTCAAAGTTGTAGATGGGCATATAATGTATATGTTGAAGAGCATAATAAGCCTGGAAATTTAATGCCAGTTGAATATGATGAAAATGGTACATATATATTTTCATCTAAAGATTTATGCTTAATTAAAGAAGTGCCTGAAATAATTGATATGGGAGTAGATAGCTTAAAAATAGAAGGCAGATTAAAAACAGAATATTATTTGGCATCTGTAGTAAATGCTTATAGAAATGCAATTGATGATTATATAAATGATTCAGAACATTACGATTATACAAAATATTTAAGTGAATTAGAAAAGACAAAAACAAGAGGATTAACAACATTCTATTTTAATGATAGAAATAACAAGGATTTCCAAGAATATGATGGCAAACAGTATAATCCAAATTATGAATTTGGAGGAAAAGTGTTAAATGAAAATGGAGATAAATACATAATTGAAATTAGAAATAAATTATCTGTTGGAGATACAATGGAAATTTTAATACCTGGAAAAATAGAGCCTGTAAGCTTTAAGATAGAAAATTTATGGGACTCAGAAACAGAAGAAGAGATACCAACTGTAAATCCGGGAAAAGCAGAACAAACTGTTTTAATGAAATTACCAATTAAAGCAGAGGGTGGATGGATTTTAAGAAGAAAGAAAGCTTAGGCGCTTTCTTTCTTTTCTAATTGTAGGCTTAACCAAAAACCAATTGCAAATAAAACTAAGGAAATAAAACCTTCTAAATCAAAGGTGAAACCGTGGGTATAAAACTAATACAGAACCTAGTACAAATCCAATTATTCCATAAAAAGTTTGTGCATAATATTTACTAAACAAAAATTGTATAAGTTTTAAAAATAAAATACTACCAATAAAAAGTCCAATTCCCATAGGAAATAAAATACTTAAGTCAATATTTGCAACAGCCGAAAGGTATGTAGTATAAACACCTAATGTCATCAAAATTACGCTACTACTTACACCAGGAATAACCACTCCTGCAGACATCAAAAGCCCAGCCAATACTAAATAGAAAAAGTAATTAGAATCAAGATTTAAATTTATAAGTTGAGGTAAAATGTGTTCTAATCTAATTGATAATACTCCTATTAAAAAAGTAAATAAAAAATATAGTAAATAGTGCAATCTAAAACCAGACTTATTATTGGCTTTTTTTAATAGAATTGGCATGCTTCCAATAATCAAGCCAATAAAGCAAAAGTTAGTAGGCATAGGATATGTGGCAAATAAAAATTTTAATAATTTACTAACAAGTAATACTCCAATAATTCCACCGAGTGCAATAGGAAATAGAAAAGCAAAATTCTTTTTAAAATCTTTAAATATGTTTAATATACTATCAACTAGTTTTTCATAAATACCAAAAATAATACAGAACACACCACTACTAATACCGGGAAGGATAGCACCACTGCCAATAAAAACACCTTTAATAACATCTAGAATAAATTTCATAAACAAATCTCCAAATCTATTTATAAAATTTATTCAAAAAAAATAAAAAAATTCATAAAAGTTCTTGACAAAATATAATATAACATTTATAATAATACTTGTTCATACGAAATGCAGGTGTAGTTCAATGGTAGAATTCCAGCCTTCCAAGCTGGCTATGTGGGTTCGATTCCCATCACCTGCTCCATTTGAAATCAACTTACGGACTTAAAAGTTCGTAAGTTTTTATTTTATATAAATAATCTTCAAAAAAGAGGAAAAAATTATCAGAATAATTTAATCCTCTTTTTTATTTTTTGAATATGGGAATAAAATCTATGTCTAGCCAACACTGAATTTGTACTCCCAAACAAATTCTTATATGGGGAATACCCCAAACCCCTAAATACAAATCAAGATTTATGTTGGTTTTAGCAATGTATATTATGTAATTATTGGAACAATTCAATTACCTTGATACTCCGTAATTTATTTCTCTACTTTTAATGGTACTTTTATAAGTATCATTAACAAATTTATCTGCTAGTTCATTAACACCTATACCGTTTCTATTATTGTGACCTCTGCCTAAAATTATTTTATGTTGAACATCAATTCCTAGGCTTTGCAATATTTGAATTGTTTTTTGTGCTCTAGAAAACATTTCTGTTCCTAAAACACTTCTTTGATATTTTCCGACTTCTGTTGGCACGCTTCTATCAAAATAACTCATATCATGCATAGGAGCAGGTTGGCCAAAATCATCAAACCTTGAGTTTGATTTGTTTTGTGTTTCAAGTTCTCCAACATAATATCTAAACTTAATTTTTGAATAGCTTTCTAAATCAAATCTCTTGCCTGTTAAAGATTCATAATCAGCTATTCCTAACGGATAAGCCAATTTTTCTGTTGGAATAGGAATACTACCACTTGCACCACCTATACAAGCAGTTTCAACAATGTCCGGATGTAATAAAGCAAATCGTTGTGCAAAGACTCCCGAACTTGAATATCCATTTAAAAATATTCTATCTTTTACAACTAATCCTCTTTCTTGTTCCAAAATAGATTTTGCTCTACAAATAATTTTAACTACTTGCTCATCTATTCTATAATTTCTATCATCCCTTGAAATACTAAAACAATCTTGAGATAATTGTTGTAAATACGGATAATCTCTATAGCTTGGTATTAATGGAATAACAATAGGGCTCGGCAAATCTCTTGTTAATTGTGCTAATCTAATTCCTGTTTGAGTTCCTTGTTCTATAATTTCTTGTAAATTTCCACTTTCTAAATTGTTTGCTTCTACCACAAGTTGGCCATTTGTATTTTCTGATAACGGAATTGCAAAAATACATGGTATATTAATACCTTTATTCATATCAGTAGCTAAAAATTTTATTTTATATGGAATTCCATTAATTTGATATTCTAAATCTATATCTCTACCATGCTCCAATTCGCTAGATACATATCTTATAAATTCATCTTTATTCATACTTATCACCTATACAATATAATATTAAAGTTTTATTTTATCTAAAATAATTATAACATATAAATTAAAATTCTTCTATCTTTCGGAGAAAATAAAGTTTTATTACTATTGAAATCATACAGAAATTAATATATAATATTTATAGAAAGAGAGAGTTGTAGTTCGTAAGCTGTAGCTTAACCGCTCCACAAAAAAACTTACGAATTTAATTGTTCATAAGTTTTTTTATGTAATTCAGCCATATTAAATTTTTTTATTTAAATTTTAATTGCTCATTCATATTTTCTAATTTTTTTATACTAGAATTATCCTTTAATAACTTTAGCTGCCTTTGTGCAGTTTTATTCAACTTTACAAGTCTTTCACTTTGCGAAATACCAGTAGTTATCATTTCTGCGTTTAAGTTTTCAAGATTTGCTAATACAACTAAATGTAGAATATCCGTATAGTCTCTAATATTTCCACTTAAATCAGGGTTGCTTTCATGCCATTCTTTTGCGGTGATACCAAATAAAGCAACATTTAAAACATCGGCTTCGTTTGCGTATATAAATTGTTTTTGCTTTTCGGTCAGCGTAGGGACAATAAATTCTTTTATACTATCAGTGTGAATAACATAGTTTGTTTTAGATAATTCTCTTTTTACAGACCATTCGATTTTACTTTGATAGGCTTCGTTTTTCTTAAGCCTTTCAAACTCAGTTATTAGATATAATTTGAATTCTACATTTAGCCAACTTGCAAATTCAAAAGCAATATCAGGATGAGCAAAGGTTCCTAAACTATATTTTCCACTACTTGGAATAATTCCAATAGCATTAAAATCCTTTTTCCAACGATTTGGAGTCATAGTAAAACGATTGTATCCAACTTCAGCAACTTTAATTCTGTGTGATTCCACGGAATTAAAATTGTCATTATTTAATTCAAGAGCAAAAATGAAAAAATATTGCCTATTTTAAAGAATAACTATTATTTATTATTGAAATACTGTATATGAATAACACATCTTTATTATCAAAATTAATATAATTTCCTAATATTGTGGGTGAGATGTATCTAGTATCTACTAGAGTTATTTTACTATAAGAACTTAATAACAAAGGTGCTAAACTACTTCCATACGAGTCTCTAAAAATTATCAATTCTTTTCCGCTAGTGTTTTTATCGTTAAAAATAGTTAAAAGGGGAGTAGCACCAGACAAATATATGTCATACTTGTCTAATGAATTTTTTTTATTTAAATCATATACATTAGTATAAGTATTAGTTGTATAATTAAATACTCTGGCATTTTTTAATATGTCGTTAGTCATTATATTTATTTCATCAAAGTCAGTATTTACAGGTACTCGATAAGCATAAGTACCTTTAAACTTTGCAATATTCTCAACATTATAACTAGAACTTGAATAATTGTTCATACCTTTTAAGAGCTCATCAGCAACCTTTTGGATGTTTTCTTGTTTCCAATGGCTATCAGTTTTATAATAGTCAGTTAAATTTAATTTGTCTAATATCTTTATATATGTGGCAAAATCTAAATTTTCTTTCATTTTACTTTCAAGCAAATCATAATCAATTTTTAAATTATTATCATTTACAAAATAATTTTTATCTGGAACAATTGAAAAATATATCTTGTTATTGGCTAAATACTTATTTTTTATATCTGTAATTTTTTTTGTTAAATTTGTCACAGAAGCATAAGAAAGAGGATAGGTCTGCTCAACTAAATAATCGTTTTTAATATAAATGTTATGATAGTTTCCTTTGAAAGTTAAGTCTAGCTTAGCTTTGGCAGTTCTAAAATTATCTCTACTAATAAATTGATCATTTACATAGGTATCAAATTTACTAAAAAATGTACCATTAAATAAATTCTGTAATGTAAAACTTGGAAACTGCTCAAGCTTACGCCTTTCGGCAATAGATATTTCTGTATCTGGTTTTAATATATTTAAAACAAATACTAATAGTAATATTGTTAAAAATAAAACAGATACAATTATATTTTTAAATTTATTACTCATATTTCACCTTCTAAAACCTAAAATATAAAAATGGGTTGAATGAATTATCTACTAAAAATATTGTCACAATACCTAATAATAAAATCATGTAAATAGGTTGCAAAATATTTATAATTTTGTTCCATTTTGAGTTACTACTTAATTTATTTACCAAATTACGTAATAATGGGGTAGAGCCTATTATTCCTAAAATAATAATTACGGCATAACCTTTTAAGTAGTAAAGTGTAGTATCATTTATTAAAGCTTCATTATTAAGTCCAAATAATCCTTTAATTATTACTCCAATTTGACTCATATCTGTTGACTGGAATATAACAAAACTAATCATAACAATAAATAAAGTATAAATTCTTTTTATAATATTTGGCGACTTTTCAATAAGTTTATTAAATACAAATTTTTCTAAAATTAGTATAACACCAAATAATGAGCCCCACAAAACAAAATTCCAACTTGAACCATGCCATAGACCAGTTAAAGCCCAAACAATTAAGATATTTCTTATCTGAATTGTTATACCACGTCTATTTCCACCTAGAGGAATGTATACATAATCTCTAAACCATGAACTTAAAGTCATATGCCATTTTCTCCAGAATTCAGTTATACTTTTTGCAGTGTATGGGTAATCAAAATTCTCTGGAAAATGAAAACCGAAAATTCTTCCTAATCCTATTGCTATATCTGAATAGCCAGAAAAGTCAAAATATATTTGTAACATATAACTAATTGCAAAAATCCAATAAAATAAAATACTTTTATCAGGTACTGAAGAAAATACATTACACAATTCACCTAGGCTATTTGCTATTATTACTTTTTTAGCAAGTCCTATGGTGAATCTATTAGCACCATAAGCAAAGTTTTCGAATGTATGCTTTCTGTTGTCTAGTTCATTAGCAATAGAGTTATACCTTACTATTGGACCAGCTATAAGTTGAGGGAAGAAAAATACATAAGTTGCAAATTTAAAAAAGTTCTTTTGAGCAGATACTTTTTTGTTAAATACATCAACTTCATAACTGATTATTTGAAATGTGTAAAATGATATTCCTATTGGTAATACTAAATTTAGTAATGAAATATCAATATTAAATATGCTATTTATATTTTCTGTAATAAAAGTTAGATATTTAAATATACACAAAAATAAAATATGTATAAATATTGATAAAGCTAAAATGCCTTTATTTTTATGCTTGTCAATCAACAATGCAGAAAAATAGGCAATAGCTATTTCTAAAATCATCAATAATATATATTTAGGTTCTCCATAAAAATAAAATAATATAGAAGAAAGGAGAAGAACCATATTTTTAAATTTATTAGGCAATATAAAATATACCGCTAATACTATGGGAAGAAAGTAGTATATAAAGCTAATACTTGTAAAAACCATAACTATAATCCTTTCAGAAAGTTAAAAAGTGTGCCATTGGGGACGGAGAATATTGGCACGTTTTAAAATTCTTAACGTGCCAATATTCTCCGTCCCCAATGGCACACTTTTGATTATTGTACTATCATTTCAGGTGGAAGTTCATAATCAGAATTTTCTGATTTTTCTAATTCTTTTCCAACTTCGTTATTTACGTATTTTTTAAATGAATCATAAACTGGTTTTGCCCAATCTTCATATGACATTACATAGAATATTACATTATTGTGATTTGTAATATAGAACTTTTCAGCAGATACACAAATCCATTTATTCATATCTACATTGTCATAAATTTCTTGTTTAACTTGTTCGATATTTGCATTATTTTTTAGTTTTATAGCAACTAATGAGTATGCTTGAGAACTCATTACAGGTTCAGACACTACTAATTCTTCAACATTATCATTATTGGATAAAAATGTATATGAAGAAACAACATTATTATCAGACAAACCAATTTTTTGAGTTTCTAATGATGGCAATTCAACATTTGAGTTTTTATAAATTGTATCAATCATAGTCTTCAAATTAATAGAAGAATTATTAGTAGAATTTTGGTTAGTTATCATATAAATTGCAACACCAGCTATAATAACTAAAATGGCAATAATTAAAATAATAATTGAACCCTTTTTCAAAAAAATCCCTCCTTCTGAATACATTTTACCCAAGAAGGAGGTTTTAGTCAACTATTTATTTGATTCTAATCTTTTAGCATCATCAATTTGTTTTAAGCCTAAGTTTATAAAATAAATTATTACAAGCCAAGCTAAAATAGTCATTGCAATTTGAACTAGGTAATAAGGAGCTTGAATAGGCATATCCCATATACCATGTAATACAATAGGAATTAAACAAATCAATAAAAATCTTTTATCATTTAAGTGCTTTTTATCTAATTTATCAAATCCTTTGACATACATCAATGCTGCACCTTCTATAGCTGCCCAAGCGACATGGCCACCAGGAGCTAAGAAACCACGTAATTTTATAATTTCTAACATTGTTTGTAAACCATTGTTAAGACCAAATCGTAAAATGTATCCAGCTGTTTCAAATGCGGCAAAACCCGAACCAACAGCGGCACCAACTAATAATCCGTTTAATATATAATTGCTCTTTTTACTTTTAAATAAGAAAATAGCAACTATAACAGCTTTTGCAACTTCTTCAATTAAGCCAATCAATAAAGCACCTTCATAAGTTTGAACAGTAGCATTTGTTTCAAAATATGGTAATGAAAAATATAATATAGCTAAAATTAGTGATAATGCTCCGCCAAGTACAAAGTATTTTATTACCTTATAAAAAGGTATATTTCTAAATAAATTAATTTCAAAGAAAAACATAAGTACAGTTACTGGAACAGCAAAAGCTGCTAACATTATCATAAGTGGTAGGAAGTTAGCATTTCCATATTCTATAAATCCTATACGAGTGGGGATATATGCAATTATGAAAAATACAAATATTTTAAAATATACCCATGCACCTGCATTCTTTGGGTTAATATCTTTAACATCTGGAGTAGTTTTATCTGAACCACAAACAAAAACTTCATCCAAATCTTCTTCAGTATGCTTTTTGAAAGTATTTTTAAATAAATCTTTAAATTTTACATAGTTTTTAGATTGAGCACCTGTTATCTTATCTAGGTTTTCAGTTATTATATTTGAAGCACTTTTTTTGCCGACAGGGTAGCCACATTCAGGACAATTAATTTCATCTCCATTTAATTTAGCACTACATTCAGGACAAGTTTGCAAATTTATTTTTATACCACAGTGTGGACAAACCTTAGCACTAGAAGATATACTTTCTCCACATTCTTCACATTTTATTAAAGCCATATTTTATGCCCCCCTTTCTGTCAAAGTTGATAAAATATGAGTTACTACATTATTGATTTCAATTGAATTTGTATTTTCTTCTTTAGAAGCTACCATATATACCTTGCCATTAATTAAAACAGCATATCTATTATCAACTACTAAGTGACCACTTGAAGTATAATTATATGCTAATCCATAAACTGTTTTATTTCCAATAGTGCCAGAAAGTAAATCAATAGTAACTTTCAAATCACTATATTGTTTTTTCATGTAAGTTGTAAAATCATTTAAAAATTGTACTTCACTAGTATATTTGTCATATCTGCCAATAATTATATATGGAATTAAAGCACCTTGACTATCTATATTTCTACCTACATAAATATATCCTTCTTTATCTGTAGTTACTTTATAAGTACCAGGCATTTCAAAAGATATTCCAAGATATGGATCATTGTACACCGTATAACCATAATCAGTTGATGGAGTGGTAGGCTGCCCAGTACCAGTACCACCAGTTCCAGTGCCACCTGTACCTGTTCCAGTATTGTTATTATTTTGATTAAAAAACAAGAAACCAGCTACAATTATAGCTAATATTATTAGTATATATTTAATATTACCTTTATTCATAAAGGAACTGGCCACCTTATTATCAGAGGTGGTAGGAGTCTCCTTTTTATTTAACTCATAACCACATTTTGGGCAACGCTCAGCTTTATCACTTATCTGGTTGCCACATTCGGGACATTTTATTAATGCCATAACATCACCTTTTCTTTTCATATTATGATAATTCTGTGAAAACTATATACAATTACCACTAAATTAAGTATAATATAATCATTACACAACTTGAAACAAAATTACCAAACAGTCAATGACAAATTGGTAAAGAAAAAATATTGTTATTTTCATTTGATTGTCACACAGAATTAACTTACAAGATGTTTAATAATAACAAATTTATTAAAACATATGTCACAAGCTTAGAAAATGCTGATACAACTAATAGCAATATAGGCTTTAAATATAGGCTTTAATGGATACAAATTATATGTAAATGGAACAGCTATAAATAAAAAAATGCACTGCAAAGGTGCATTTTTTATATTCTAGGAATTTACTCCTAGTAGGAGTAAATTCTGTAGAAGATAAATATGCGAATTACAAGAATTTCTAGCAGTTTGCACTGCGTAGAAATTCTTGTAATCCGTTTTTTACTCTTTTAATTTACAAACATCAACCCATTTAACATATTCAGTAATATGTTCTAGTTCCGAAATTGTAAGTTCAATAGCATTGTTAGGTTCACCACATGCAAGAAAATAAGATTATATCATAAAAATAAAACTATTGCTATTTTTTATAAAATAAAATATAATCTATAAAGAATGAAATAAGAAAGAAGAATTTGATATGCCAAGTATTCATATACATTTAGCCATAGCAGAAAGATATGTAGAAAAACATAAAATTAACGATAAAAATGAATTTATAGATGGCTCTATAGCTCCTGATTTTATAAAACCAAAAAGTCTGAGTCATTATGCAACCATAAGAAAAGAAAAGGTAAGTATAATGCAAGAACTAAATGATAGAGCGAGTTTAAAAAATTATTTAAAAGAAAATAATATTAAAAGTGATTTTGATAGAGGGTATGCGTTACATTTATTAGCGGATGAATTTTTTTTCAAGGAGTTTTTTGATGAAGAATATTTTAAAAAACATACCAAAGAAGAATTTTCGCCAAATTTGTATAAAAGTTATGATATTTTAAACTTATATTTGATTGAAAAATACAATATTGAAATAAGCAAGGATATGGAACAAAGAATAGATAATAACATTAAAGAGGTTATGAGTAAAAATGAAGTTAATCAAAATTTAAAATTTGAAAATATTTTGCCATTAAATAAAGTAGAAATGTTTATTGAAAAAATGTCTGATATAGATATAGATTTATATTCAAAGAATGAATTAAATAAAAACTAGATGGTAAAGGAGAATAAATAATGGACAAGCAGTGGTTTAATAAAAGTATTGAAGAAGTTAAAGATGATTTAAGAATAGGTAGTCAAGGATTATCTGATGAACAAGTAAAAGAAAAACGAGAAATCTATGGACTAAATGAATTACAGGCCCAAAAGAAAAAGAGCTTAATTGTTAAATTCTTAGAACAATTTAAAGATTTTATGATTATTATTTTAATAATTGCGGCTGTGATTTCTGGAGCAGTGGGCTATTATCAAGGAGAAGGTATAACTGATTCAATTATTATTTTAATAGTTGTAATTGTAAATGCAATTATTGGTGTGGCACAGGAAAGTAAAGCAGAAAAATCACTAGAAGCTTTACAAAAATTAAGTTCTCATGTTACTAAAGTAATTCGTAATGGAAAGGTAGATGTGATACCATCAAAAGAATTAGTACCAGGAGATATTGTAATATTAGATACAGGAGATTATGTACCAGCAGATTTAAGAATTATAGAAGCTGCTAATTTAAAAGCACAAGAAGCATCTTTAACAGGTGAATCAGTTCCGGTTGATAAAAATACAGATGTAATAAATGATGAAAAAATAGGCTTAGGTGATAGAACTAATATGCTATTTTCTTCAAGCCTAATTACTTATGGTAGAGGCAGAGGTATTGTTGTTGAAACAGGTATGAATACTGAAGTTGGTAAAATAGCTGGAATGATAAATGAAGTTGAAGAAACAGAAACTCCATTACAACAAAAATTAAATAAACTAGGTAAAACACTTGGAATTGTAGCAATAGTAATTTGTGTAATAATTTTTATAATAGGTTTATTATATGGCAAAGAACCAATAGAAATGTTTATGACTGCAGTAAGTTTAGCTGTTGCGGCTATACCAGAGGGCTTGGCAGCTGTATCTACAATCGTATTAGCAATTGGTGTACAAAGAATGGTTAAAAAACATGCAATTGTTAAAAAACTTCCAGCAGTAGAAACATTAGGAAGTACAACAGTTATATGTTCAGATAAAACAGGAACATTAACACAAAATAAAATGACAGTTAAAAAAGTATTTTATAACAATAAATTAGTAGACTTAGATGATATAGATACAAACAATTTGGGTGATGAACTAGAAAAACTAACATATATAAGTATGTTTTGTAATGATACAAAAATATCAGATGGAAAACTTACTGGAGATCCGACAGAAACAGCATTAATTGATATGGGATTTGAATTAGACTTTCAACCACCAATTTTAGAGAAATATGAAAGAGTAAAAGAACTTCCATTTGATTCTGACAGAAAGCTCATGACAACAGTACATCTATTTCCTAATAAATATATGGTATATACAAAAGGTGGAGTAGATGAATTACTAAACAGATGTAATAGCTATGTTATAAATGGAAATGTAAATACTGACATTGATGAATACAAAAAAGAAATCGCTAAACAAAATGAAGAAATGGCTAAAAATGCACTTAGAGTATTAGCAATGGCATATAAAGAATTAGACCATGAACCGACAGATGAAGAAATGAAAACAATTGAAAGCGAGTTAACTTATGTTGGAATGGTTGGAATGATAGACCCACCAAGAGAAGAAGTAAAAGATGCGGTAGAAAAATGTAAAACAGCAGGCATTAAAACAGTAATGATTACAGGTGACCACAAAATTACAGCAATTGCAATTGCTAAAGCTTTAGGAATTTTAGAAAATGAAGATGAAGCAATTACAGGTAGTGAACTTGAAGAAATGTCAGATGAAGATTTGATAAAAAATGTTAGAAAATATAGTGTATATGCAAGAGTTTCGCCTGAACACAAAGTAAGAATAGTAAAAGCTTGGCAAGCAAATGGAGAAATTGTTGCAATGACTGGTGACGGAGTAAATGATGCTCCAGCATTAAAAACAGCAGATATAGGCTGTGCAATGGGAATAGTTGGTACTGATGTATCAAAAGAAGCAGCAGATGTTATATTAACAGATGATAATTTTGCTACAATAGTATCTTCAGTAGAAGAAGGAAGACGTATATATGACAATATATTAAAAGCGATTCAATTTTTACTATCAAGCAATGTTGGAGAAATAATCATATTATTTGTAGCAATTTTAATGACTCCACTTTTAAGCAAATGGTTTAATATAGATGTAAATTTAATTACACCATTATTACCAATTCATATATTATGGATAAACTTAGTAACAGACTCACTACCAGCATTAGCACTAGCAGTTGACCCGTCAGAAAAAGACATTATGAATAGAAAACCATTAAAACCAAAACAAGGTGTATTTACAAAAGGAATGACCTTTAGAGTCGTATACCAAGGAATTATGATTGGTGTAATCACACTTATTGCATTTATAATTGGTTTAGCAACACCAGAAAATGAGTTACCAGTTGTACAAGTAACAGAAGCAAATGGAATTGTAAGAACATTATCTGCAGAAGAAGTTAAAGTAGAAATAGGACAAGCAATGGCATTTACAGTTTTAGCACTTTCAGAATTAGTACATGTATTTAATATTAGAAACAATAAAAAATCTATATTCAAAACAGGAATATTTAATAATAGCAAATTAATACTTGCGACAGTTGTGTCTGCAGGATTAATGCTTGTAGTATTATTTATACCAGCATTAAGAAATATATTTAGCATACCAGTATTACCAGCAATGAATATTTTAGAAACGGTTATATTAGTATTTATGCCAATCGTTGTTATAGAAATATTCAAATTATTTAAAATAAACACTACAAAGGAGGAATAAGTGATGAAAAAAAGAACATCAATTATTGTTGGAATAGTTGCTTTAATATTAGACCAACTGACAAAGATGTTATTTATAAATAAGAATATGGAACTTATTCCAAATGTTTTGAAAATATACTATTGGCAAAATGAAGGAACAATATTTGAAATTGCAAAGGGAATAAAATTATCATTAATTGCTATGGAAAGTATAATAATTATAATTCCTATTTTCATATACTTAATAAAGAAAAATAAAAATATTAAGGATAATATGTTATTGTCCTTAATGCTAATATTAGCTGGCGCAGTAGGAAATTTGATTGATATTTTATTTAGAGGTTATGTAATAGATTTTATTAATATTGCTAACTCAATAAATTGTAATTTGTCAGATGTATTTTTAATTGGTGGAATCATTTTATTGCTTATATTAGCTATAAAACAAGCTATAAACAAAAAGTTTGTTAAAAATTAACAAATAAAATTGCAAAGCAGTTGACAAATGTAAAAAAAATTAGTATAATTTTATAGTATCAATTTTTAGGTAATAAATTAAAATATAGATTACAGAGAAAAAGCAATCAAGGGAGGGAATTAGAATGGCACAACCAAAAAGAAGATGGTCAAAAGCAAGAACACATTTAAAAAGATCTACATGGAAATTAGAAAATCAAAATTTAGTTGATTGTCCACATTGCCATGAAAAAGTATTACAACATAGAGTATGTCCAAACTGCGGATACTATGATGGAAAAGAAGTAGTTACAAAAACTGAAGAATAAAAAAGATTATAGCATAGCTTATTGGCTATGCTATTTTTGTGTAAATTGAAAAATATAATAGCATTATTTGACATTGTATGATAAAATATAAATGCAGAAAATTTAAAATAAGGAATAGGAAAAATGGGGAGTAATAGAATTGATAAAATAAATTATTATTTAGATATAGCAAAATCTGTTGCAGAGAGAAGTACTTGTTTAAGAAAAAAAGTAGGATGTGTTATAGTAAATAATGATGAAATTATAGCTACAGGTTATAATGGAGCACCAAGAGGAAGAAAAAACTGTATTGACATAGGTTTTTGTACCAAAAAGAAACAATTTCCTGATATAAGACATGGCGGATATGATGCTTGCAGGAGTGTGCATGCAGAACAAAATGCAATAATTAGTGCAAGTAGAAAGGACATGATGGGAGGAACTTTATATTTGGTATTATATAAAGTTGAAACTGAAGAATATGATCCTGTCTCTAATTCGTGTCAAATGTGTAGAAAACTAATAATAAATAGTGGAATTAAAAAAGTAATAGTTAGAACTAGTGATTCTGAATACATAGAAGTTGATGTTGATGAATGGATTCAAAATGATGATTTATTAGAAGGCAAATATACATATTAAAGTTTAAAAATAATCAGCATCTTGCTTTGTCAAAGCACATTAAAAACGCAGTTGCTACTGCATACTGATGCTGTAACAGGCAAAGCCTTAACAGCCTCAGCAACATACAGGAGTATGCGCCTTTGCCTTTTTAATGTACTTTTCCTCGCAATATACTAATTCTTTTTAAACTTAATAATAATAGCAAAATCAAGAAAGGAATGGAGAAATGAGTAAACCAATAGTTGCAATTATAGGAAAACCAAATGTAGGAAAATCTACATTTTTTAACTATGTTGTAGGAAAGAGAATATCAATAGTTGAAGATACACCTGGTGTTACAAGAGATAGAGTATATGCTGATGCAAATTGGAGAGGCAGAAATTTTACATTAGTAGATACAGGTGGTATAGAGCCAGAGTCTGATGACATTATTCTTTCACAAATGCGTAGACAGGCAGATATGGCAATTGAAATTGCAGATGTAATTTTATTTGTAACAGACATAAAGCAAGGAGTTACAGCAACAGACCAAGATATAGCATTAATGTTAAAAAAATCTAAGAAACCAATAATTTTAGTATGTAATAAATCTGATACATTTGGAAAAATCCCGGATGAATTATATGAATTTTATAATTTGGGAGTTGGAGAGCCTTTTGCAGTATCTTCAGTAAATGCAAAAGGAATAGGAGACGTATTAGATGCTATATATGATAACCTTCCACCTCAAACAGATGATGAGAATGATAGTGATGTTATTAAAGTAGCGATTATAGGAAAGCCAAATGTTGGTAAATCTTCATTAGTAAATAAAATACTTGGAGAAAAAAGAGTAATAGTAAGTGACATTGCAGGAACTACAAGAGATGCAATTGACTCTGAATTTCAAAATGAATTTGGCAAATATGTATTTATTGATACAGCTGGAATTCGTAGAAAAAGCAAGGTAAATGACAACATAGAAAAATATAGTGTTATGAGAAGTTTATTAGCTGTTGAAAGAGCAGATGTGTGTATTCTAATGTTAGATGCAAAAGAAGGAGTAACTGCTCAAGATGCAAAAATAGCTGGAGAAGCACATGAAGCTGGTAAAGGTGTAATAATTGTTGTTAACAAATGGGACGAAGTAGAAAAAGACAATCAAACAATGGAAAATTACAAAAAAGACGTATATAATAAATTATCTTATTTATCTTATGCACCTATCATGTTTATATCAGCTAAAACAGGTCAAAGAGTAAACAAACTATATGAAATGATAAATATGGTTGCAAGTCAAAATGCGTTAAGAGTATCAACTTCAGTTTTAAATGATGTATTAAGTGAAGCAGTAACAATTGTACAACCACCAACAGATAAAGGAAAGAGACTAAAGATTTTTTATATGACTCAAGCTACAACAAAACCACCAACATTTGTGGTATTTGTAAATGATAAAGAGCTATTTCATTTTTCTTATGAAAGATACCTTATGAATCAAATTAGAAAAGAGTTTGGACTAACAGGAACACCGATTAGAATGATTGTAAGAGAAAAAGGAGATAAAGAATAGTACAAAGGAGAGTGATTTTTATGGCAACATATATAATAGTTGCAGTAATTGCCTATTTAATAGGCAGTATTAATTTTTCAATAATTATTAGTAAAAAAATGGCAGGATTTGATATAAGAGAAAAAGGTAGTGGAAATGCCGGAACAACCAATATGTTAAGAGCAATTGGTAAAAAAGCGGCAGCTATAACTCTTATTTGTGACATATTAAAAGGGGTTGTATCAATTTTTATAGCCTTTTTAGCAGGAAAAATCATTAAAAATCTAGATAATGCTTTATTAGTACAAATTGCAGGAATATTTGTACTAATCGGACACACATTTCCAATCTTTTTTGGATTTAAAGGTGGAAAAGGTATAGCAACATCATTAGGGGTTCTATTAACTATAAATTGGCAAATTGGATTAATATGTTTAGTATTTGCATTAATCCTAATAGCACTAACTAAAATGGTTTCTGTTGGCTCTATATCTGCTGGTATTTTATTTCCAGTATTAGTTGCATTCATTAACCAAAACTATATTGTTCCCACGAGTAACAGTAATTGGAGTTATTTAATATTTAGTATTATTATAGCTTTACTAGTTATATTCAATCATAGAGCAAATGTACAAAGAATACTAAATGGAACAGAAAATAGAATAAGTTTTAAAAAGTAAAAAAATAAATTGAAAAAGGAGAGAATAATAATGAAGAATGTTTGTATAATTGGAAGTGGAAGTTGGGGATGTGCATTAGCCATTCATGCAGCTAAAATTGGTCATAATGTTAAAATATGGTCATTTGCTCAAAAAGAAGCAGATTTAATAAATAAAGAAAGAAAGTGCATATTTTTGCCAATGGCAACAATGCCTGAAAATATATATTGCACAACAGATATAAAAGAAGCAGTAGAAGGCTCTGATATTATATTACATGTAACACCATCAAAATTTTTCAGAGATACATTAAATAAATATAAAGAATATATAACAACTCAACCAGTAGTTATATGTTCAAAAGGCTTTGAACTTGCAACATTATCAACATTAAATGATGTTGCAGAGCAAGAAATACCAAATGTTAAAATAGGAGCATTTTCTGGACCTAGTCATGCTGAAGAAGTATCACTTGAAATACCAACTGCAATAGTTGCTGCATCAAAGGATTATGATGTACAATATTTAATTCAAGATACTTTCATGAACGAAAATATGAGAGTATATACTAGCAATGACATACAAGGTGTAGAGCTAGGAGGAGCATTAAAAAATATAATTGCATTTTGTGCAGGAATTATAACAGAATTAAAATTAGGAGATAATACCTTTGCAGCATTAATTTCTAGAGGTTTAACTGAACTTTCAAGATTAGGAGTTGCAATGGGAGGCGAACATAATACATTTTATGGCTTATCTGGATTAGGTGATTTAATAGTAACTTGTATGAGTGAACATAGCAGAAACAGAAAAGCAGGAAGATGTATAGGAAGAGGACTTACTTTAGAAGAAACTAAAAAAGAAGTAGGAATGACTATTGAAAGTGTTGACAACATTGAAGCAGCTTATAAATTGGCCCAAAAATATAATATAGAAATGCCAATTGTAAATGCTGTATACGATATTTTATATAATAATTTAGATCCAAGAAAAGCTGTAACACAATTAATGACTCGAGAAAAGAAGGCTGAGTAATATTAGTTTAGAAACACATCTTAAAAAGGAAATACACAAATATGAGATTAGTAGTACAAAGAGTAAAAAACTCTAATGTAGTTGTAGAAGGACAAACAATTGGAGAAATAGGACAAGGATATATGGTGTTGATTGGTGTTGGACCAGAAGATACCAAAGAGATAGCAGATTTTTTAGTACAAAAATTAATTAATTTAAGAGTGTTTGAAGATGAAAATGAAAAGATGAATTTATCTATAAAAGACATAGATGGAGAGCTTTTATTGATATCTCAATTTACACTTTACGCAGATACAAGTCACGGAAATAGACCAAGTTTTATAAATGCGGCTAAACCAGACAAAGCAAATGAACTTTATGAATATTTTGTTGAACAATGTAAAAAGCAAAATATAAAAAAAGTTGCAACAGGTAAATTTGCAGCAGATATGCAAGTTACATTACAAAATGATGGACCAGTAACAATTATATTAGAAAAAGAATAAAATGGCATTATGTGCCATTTTTTTCTTTTTTACTATACTACTTAGCAAAATGACTTTCTTATTAATCCTTCTAAAATCTGAATTGCATTACTAGCAGCGCCTTTTCTTAAATTATCAGCTACTACCCAAAAATTAATTCCAGAAGGAACACTAAAGTCTCTACGAACTCTACCTATAAAAACATTATCATTATTATTACTATCTAGGGTGGTAGGATAATCATCATCTTTTAAAACAACTCCAGGAGATTTTTTTAGTATTTGTTTTAATTCTTCTAATTTAAACTCATTTTCTAATTCAACATTAATAGATTCACAGTGACTATTAAGAACTGGAACTCTGACTGTAGTTGCAGTTATTTTTAAATTAGGATTATTTAAAATTTTTCTTGTCTCATTTATCATTTTTTCTTCTTCTTTTGAGTAGCCATTATCTAATAGCATATCAATATGAGGAATGCAGTTATTAAAAATGGAAACATTGAACTTTTGTAACTCATAACTTGTTTTTTGATTTTCAAAAATTGATAATTCTTTATCAAAATTTTCTATTCCGTTTTTTAAATCATTTACTCCTTTATAACCAGCACCTGATACGGCTTGATATGTATTATAAACAATTCTTTTTATTTTATACTTATCATCTAAAGGTTTTAAAGCTACTACTGCCTGAATAGTAGAACAATTTGGGTTGGCAATAATTCCAGTATTTTTATTTGCATCACTAAAATTAACTTCTGGAACAACTAATGGAACATTTGGGTCCATTCTAAAGTAACTACTATTATCAATAACAGTACAACCTTTAGAAACGGCAATAGGAGCAAATTCTTTAGAAACATTTCCACCTGCAGAAAAAATTGCAAAATTGAAGTTAGAGTCAAAAGAAGAGTATGTTAATTCTTTTACAATATAGGTATTACCTAATAGATTTAATTTTTTTCCTGCTGATTTACTAGAAGCAAAAAAAGCATATTCATTAATGGATAACTTTTTTTCTTCTAAAACTTTAATAATTGTTTGCCCAACTAGTCCTGTTGCACCTACAATTGCTAGTTTAATATTATTCATAAAATCAATCCTTCCTAATTAATTTTATGAATAAATAACAGAAAAATGATTAATTTAATAAGGATATCTTTCAAACATGTATCTTATGATATCATCTAAATTACTTTGAGTTATATTTATAAAGATATCTGAGTCTAAACTAATCCAAATATTTATATTATATGTGTCATTATTATCAATTAAAGCTCCAATAATATCACAAATTTCAATAGGGTTTTGATACTCTTTTTGCCAAAACAAATCTGTATCAATTTCTGAATATTTTTCAGAAAACTTTTTTAAAAAACTTGAAATTTCACCAGATTTACTGCTGTATAACTTAACAATTGCATTCATAAATTAATCTCCCTTTATTTTATTATCTTTATAAAAAAAATAATTATACTTAAGAATAAAAGGCAATTTTTTGTAAATAATAAATAGAAAATAAAAAAGGTGAAGAAATATGAAAAAAACAACAATTATAATAATTTCAATTTTAGTTATTATTATTATATTATCTTCAATTATTGTATATTCTAAAAGTCAAGTTGATTCCAATCAATTAGAGGACAAAATATCTCAAGAGCTAATATATTTAGATCAATATTTTGTGACAATGTTAGGAGAATTTAATGGATTGAGTATTGGAGATAATAGACTTCAAGAAACAGAACCAAAAATTCAGACGAACATAAATACAAATTTAAGTGATCAGAGAGATAGTAAAACAGGTAAATCAAATGATAATTTGCAACAGAATGGCAAAGTAGAAGAAAAAACAGATACAGTTCAAAACGGTATTTTAAAAAATAATGGAAAATATGACGCTAAATGGGAAAAAATACAAACAGAAATAGAACAAACATATCAGGTATGGAATACGATTAGCATAGACTTATATACATTAAACATTGATAATTCTATAATATTAGCATTTAATGATAATTTAAATAAAGCTACACAAGCAATAAAAAATAAGAATAAAGCAAGTGCCATGGATGAAGTAACAGAGATGCATGCTAAAATATTAGAATACAGAAAAGCCTATAATATAGATGAAAGACAAAAAGAAATTCTATCAATTCAACATAATGCTGTAACTGCATATACAAATGTTACAAATGATAGATGGGATGAGGCATATACAAAATTATCAGATGCAGAAAAAAGGTTTTCTAACTTATTAAATACAGTAACAAGTGACTATACAAATCAAGCTACAATGAGCCAATGCTATGTATTAATAAATGAATTAAAAAAAGCAGTTAATCTAAAAGATAAAGAAATATTTTTTATAGAGTATAGAAATTTAATGAGTAAAATGGAAATTATAATATCATGAAAATTGGAAAAAGATGAGTGATTTTCATTGAAATTTAAACCAAAATGTAGTATAATAAAGAAGTAGTAAGTTGGATAGTCGCGTATAGCAAGGCTGAAAAGCAGCGTACGAGGAAAGTCTGGGCTCCATAGAGTAATGATGCTGGATAACGTCCAGTGAGGGCAACCTTAAGGAAAGTGCAACAGAAAATAACCGCTATGATAAAATTTATAGTAAGGGTGAAAAGGCAGGGTAAGAGCCTACCACTAATATGGTGACATATTAGGCAGTGTAAACCCCATCTGGAGCAACACCGAGCAGGAAGGATAAGACTACTCGTCGTCTTCCAATTTGGTGGCATGAGACTTATAGCAATATAAGTAGTAGATAAATGACTATCTTAAATGACAGAACCCGGCTTATAGATTTACTATTTAAAGATGAAAAAACGTAGGTAAGAGCCTACGTTTTTTTTAATATATTTTTAAAATCATCTGGAATATCAGCTATATATTTTACTTTTTGTTTTATAATTGGATGAATAAATTCAACTTCATAAGCATGTAAAGCTTGTCTATTTATTAAAGTTGAAGATACACCATATAGAGTATCACTTAATAGACTGTGACCTAAATATGCAAAATGTACTCGAATTTGATGAGTTCTACCAGTTTCTAAAATACATTCTATAACATCAAAATTATCATTTCTTTTTAAAACTTTATAATGTGTAATGGCAGTATCACCAGTTTCACTTACACATCTTTCAATAATACTATTTTCTTTTCTGGCTATAGGAGCATTTATAATTCCTTCGAGATTATCTAAATTACCATTAACAATAGCAATATACTTTTTTATAAATTGCTTATTTTTCATTTGTTTAATCAAACATTCTTGAATATATTCATTTTTTGCAAAAATAACAATACCAGAAGTATCTTTATCTAATCTGTTAACAGGTCTTATTTTCTTTTTTAAACCAATCTGATTAAAATAAAAAATAACACCATTAGCGAGACTGTCTGTATAATGATCCATGGAAGGATGTACAGGAATTCCTGCAGGTTTATTTACAACTAAATAAGCTTCGTCTTCGTATATGATATTGACTGGTATTTTAGTAGGCACAATATTTGAATTATCTTCGTCATAATCTAGGTGACATTCAATTAAATCGTTTTCAACAATAGGATGATTTACAGATGTAACCTTACCATTCAAATAAATTTTATCTAGTTTTTTCAATTTTAATAGTAGTCTATCAGACATTGAAAACTCAGCCTTTAAAACTTCTTTTACATTGAAATATTTATTTAAATTTATATATGATAACTTCATAATTATTTTTTTCTACTTTCAAGGATGTAACTTGCCTCTAAATCAGCTTCATGTAATGCTAAAGCAATAGGATATCTTTCATAAACAGTACTAATAGTATTATATAATTCTTTTGGTTCTGTAAATCCCATGTGCCAACGAATACAATACATTTCTTCTAAAGTCAAGTCAATAAATTTAGTAATCATCATTACAGATTTTTCGCCATGACCATAAGGAATAGTATCATTAACTGTATAATATGGTTCTTTAACCCAAATACCATCTTCATTTTTCTTATTTCTATAATCAACAGTATAGTAATTTGCTTTACAAAAGTCATGTAGTAAAGTTATTAATATAATTGTTTCATCAGAAGCTTTAACAATATCGCTATATGGTTTATGTAGTAATTTTTCTTTTAATAAATGGTAAACATTTAAACTATGTTCTAATAACCCACCTTCATGATTACCATGAAATCTTGTACTAGCAGGTGCTTTAAAAAAGTCTGTTTTTTCAATGTATGCAAGTAATTTATCAATACCTTCTCTTTGAACTGACTGTAATAATAATAAAAATTCTTCTTTCATAATATTCCTCCTAAATAAAATTGGTGCGAATAATGGGACTTGAACCCATACGCAATATTGCACACGCCCCTCAAACGTGCCTGTCTGCCAATTCCAGCATATTCGCATAAACAACAATAATTATATACTAAATTTTTATATAATACTAGTCTGTTTTTAAAACTATTGACGAAACTGGAAACTAAAGTTTATAATATATCATATAAAATTTGTCCTAGAAAGGAAGAATGATTCGAATGAAAATATTAGCAGTTGGAGATATTGTTGGAGAAAATGGATTAGATAAATTAAAACAAGTATTACCAAAATTAAAAGAAGAAGTAAAAATAGATTTTATAGTAGTAAATGCAGAAAATGTTGCAGGAGGAATGGGAATTACTTTTGAAAATTGGAATGAACTATTGAAATTACCAATAGACGCATTTACAATGGGAAACCATACATGGGCTAAAAAAGATATTTTTCAATTTATAAATCACCAAAAATTAATTAGACCAGCAAACTATTCTAAAGGAATACCAGGAAAAGGATATGCTATATATAAATGCAAAGAGAAGAATATTGCAGTTATAAATTTAATTGGAAGAACAGACATGAATGTACTATCAGAAAATCCTTTTACAGTGGCAGAAAACTTAGTTGAAAAATTATCAAACGAAGCTGAAATAATAATAGTTGATTTTCATGCTGAAGCAACTGCTGAAAAAATCGCTATGAGACATTTTCTAGATGGAAAAATCAATGTACTATTTGGAACACACACACATGTTCAAACAGCTGACGAACAAATAACAGAAAAAGGAACGGCATATATAACAGACTTAGGAATGACAGGTCCAATAAATTCAGTTATTGGTATGGGAGTAGAAGAATCAGTAAAGAGATTTGTGACATCGCTACCAGAAAGATATAAATTAGCAGATGGAAATTGTATGCTTAATGGATGTATATTTGAAATAAATGACGAAAATTGTAAAACAGAGAAAATAGAGAGAATAATTGTAAAATAAATGACAAAAAATGTAAAAAAATAAAATACGAAACTTCCACTTTTTTCCAAAAAATACTAGACAATTTTTTGAAAGTGTAATATAAATATAAATGTTCACGGAACAAAAAATAAAAAAATTAGGAGGCAAAAATGGAAGTTTTAAAAATCTCATCAAAATCAAATCCAAACTCAGTTGCAGGAGCAATAGCAGGTTTGGTAAAGGAATCAAACAAAGCAGAAATGCAAGCAATTGGAGCAGGAGCATTAAATCAAGCAGTTAAAGCTGTTGCAATAGCAAGAGGATTTGTAGCACCAGCAGGAGTGGATTTGGTATGTATACCAGCATTTGCAGAGGTAGAGGTTGAAGGGGAAGACAGAACAGGTATTAAATTAATTGTTGAATCAAGAAAGTAAAATAACTGTAAAATAGTTTATATAGGGGCACAAAAATATATTAATTATATTTTTGTGCTTTTTGTTTTAAATTCTTGAAAAAGCCTAAAATATATTATACAATGAGAAAGCAAAAGGAGAGTGGATAATGAAGTTAAAGCCGTTTAAAATTATAATTATTATATTTATATTATTAGTAATTGCTGGAGCTGTATATCTACTAACAAGAAAAGAAAATAACAGTAATAATGAAGAAAGTAAAGAAATATCATATAAAACGATTGATATGGTTACAAATATAAGAATGGGAATTTCTAACTTTGATAGTATTCATCCATATCAAACCAATAATCAAGAGGTAATTTATATTGATCAACTTATATTTGAACCATTGCTTAGTATATCAGAAGATTACAGAATATCAATGTGTTTGGCTGAGGAGTGGTCAAGAGTAAATGAAAAAACTTATATAGTTAAACTTAAAGAAAATGTAAAATGGCATGATGATAATAACTTTACATCAGAAGATGTAAAGTTCTCAATAGATAGATTGCAAAATCAAACAGAATCAATTTTTTATCAAAATGTAAAAAATATAAAAAACGTGGAAGTAATTGACAAATATACAATTAGAATTGAATTAAAAGAAGAAGAAGCTTTTTTTGAATATAATTTAATATTTCCAATAGTTTCATCTAAACAATATAAGAACAAAAGCTTTAATTATACATTAACACCAGTTGGAACAGGAAAATACAAAATTACTAAAACTGAAAATGATAAAATTGAACTTAGTAGAAATGATAATTGGAGAGATATAGATATTGAAAATTCAAACCTTAAAACAATATATATAAATATTTATGATAGTAGAGGAAAAGAATATAATTCATTTAAATTAGGAAGTATAGATTTCATTCATACAAGTAGTGAAGAATCGGAAGAATATATTGGAAGTTTAGGGTATAACAAAAAAACTTATGAAAATAGAGAATATGACTATTTGGCATTAAATTGTAAAAATACAATTTTACAATATCAAGAAATAAGACAAGCCATTAGTATGATAATAGATAAAGAAAAGATAGTAGCATCTGTATTAGAAAACAAAGCTACAATAGCTAATTATCCATTATTAAATAATTACTATTTAACAGTAGGACTTACAAAAGAAAATAAAACTAACAAAACTAAAGCCAAAGAAATATTAGAAAATTCCGGATGGAATTATGAATATGGAATATGGCAAAAAGAAATAGAAGGAATAACAAAAACAATAAATATTGATTTAGTAGTAAGTAAGGAAAATAAAAAGAGGATAAAAGTTGCAACAGAGTTAAAAGCAGAGTTAGAAGAATTTGGCATAAAAATTAATATAAAAGAAGTATCAAATCAACAATATAATAAATACTTAAAAAATAAAAATTATGAAATGATTTTAACAGGAATGTATATTCCGATTTCTCCAAATTTAGATTATATTATAGGAAAAAGTAATTTAGCAAACTATGAAAATGAGCAAGTTAACACAATTATGAATGAAATAAATACTATTACAGATGAAATAGTTCTTAAAGAAAAGTATGCCGAAATTTTTAAAATTTATGATAATGATGTACCATATATAGGATTATACTATAATCATGACACAATTGCATATTCTACAGACTTAATGGGTGACGTAAAGCCAAACTGTTACAGTATATTTTATAATTTTTCTAATTGGTACAGACAATAAGCAATAAAAAATATAAAAAATTGCTTGACAAATAAAAATAATAATATATAATAAACACAAACAAACGTTTACGATATTTTAGGAGGAAAATATAATGGGTAAAGATAATTCAGAAAAAATGAGAGCATTAGAAGCTGCACTAGGTCAAATTGAAAAACAATTTGGAAAAGGTTCTGTTATGAAATTAGGAGATTATACAGCAATGAATGTTGAGGCTATACCAACAGGTGCTTTAAGTTTGGATATTGCTTTAGGAATTGGTGGTATTCCAAGAGGAAGAATCATAGAGGTATTTGGACCAGAATCTTCAGGAAAAACTACTTTGGCATTACATTTAATTGCAGAAGCACAAAAAATGGGCGGAGAAGCAGCTTTTATTGATGCAGAACATGCTTTAGACCCTGTTTATGCAAAACATTTAGGTGTTAATATAGATGAACTTATAGTTTCACAACCAGATACTGGAGAACAAGCATTGGAAATAGCCGAAGCTTTAGTTAGAAGTGGAGCATTAGATATTATAGTTGTAGACTCAGTTGCAGCTTTAGTACCAAAAGCAGAAATTGATGGAGACATGGGAGATGCTCATGTTGGTCTTCAAGCAAGATTAATGTCTCAAGCATTAAGAAAACTAGCAGGTGTTATAAATAAATCAAAATGTGTAATTGTATTTATAAACCAATTAAGAGAAAAAGTTGGAGTAATGTTTGGAAATCCAGAAACAACACCAGGTGGTAGAGCTTTAAAATTTTATGCATCTGTAAGACTTGATATAAGAAGAGTAGAAAGCTTGAAACAAGATGGAGAGGTTATTGGTAACCGTACAAGAGTAAAAGTTGTAAAAAATAAAGTAGCTCCACCATTTAGAGAAGCTGAATTTGATATAATTTATGGTAAAGGTATATCTAAAGAAGGAAACATACTTGATGCTGCTGTTAATTTAGACATTGTTGAAAAGAGTGGTTCATGGTTTAGTTATAACGGAGAGAGAATTGGACAGGGAAGAGAAAATGTTAAAGAATATTTAGCAAAGAATCCAAAGATCGCAGAAGAAATAGAAGGAAAGATTAGAGCAAATTATGAAAAAGCTTTTGAGAAAAGTTTAGGAGAAGAAGAATTAGACCCTGAACAAGAAACAGAACCATCAAATGAAGAATAATAGGAGAAGACATTGTACGACAATATAGAAGAATTTGATAAATTAAAAACAAAAATATTAAAATACATAATGTATAAGAAGAGAACAGAAAAAGAAGTAATTCAGAAGTTCTCTTCTTCTGTTGACCAAAACTTATTAGAAGATGTTATTGAACATTTAAAAGAAATTGGGTATATAAATGATGAGAGCTATATTGAAAGAGCTGTCAATGAGTTTATGGCAATTAACACATTATCAATAAGAGAAATGAAAAATAAATTGTATGCAAAAGGAATTAGTAGTGATATAATTGATTGGTATTTTGAGAAAAATGAAGATGAAATAGTAGAATATGAATTAAGATGTGCCAAAAAAATTATATTAAAAAAACAACCTCAGATGGAAAGAGAAGAAATTGAACAGTTTTTATATAGAAAAGGGTATTCTTTAGAGATTACTAAAGAGGCATTTGAAGAAGTATAGTAAGGGGAAATTATGCAAAACGTATTAACATTAGAAACAAATAAATATAAAGTAAAAGTAGAAAACTTTGAAGGACCATTGGATTTGTTATGTCATCTGATTGATAAAAATAAAATGGATATTTGTAATATAAAAATTAGTGAAATCACAGATCAATATATAGCATACTTAAATGCTATGGAAGAATTGAATTTAGAAATTGCAAGTGAATTTCTAATGATGGCTTCTACATTATTATATTTAAAATCAAAAACACTTCTTCCAAATGAAGTTGAAGAAGAAAAAGAATTAACAGAAGAAGAACTTTTAAGAAGAATTATTGAATATAAAAAATATAAAGAAATTACTAAAACATTAAGAGAATGTTTAGAAAATAATTCTAAAAAAGTTTTTAAAAATCCAGAAGTAATTGAATTACCAAAACAGAAACTTGAAGCAACATATACAAAAGAAATGATTTCTGAAATGTATAAAAGCATAATAGAAAAAAATGCGCAAAAACTAAATCAGAATGCTAAAAATATTGAAAAAATTGCAATTACAGATACATATACGGTTGAAAGTAAAGTAAAAGTAATGTTTAAAGAACTTATACGTAATAAAAAATTTGTTTTTAATAAATTATTTTCAACTAAAAAATGTAATAAACAAGAAGTTATGACAGCTTTTACAGGACTTTTAGAACTTTCACGAAGAAGTAAGGTAGTTACAGATCAAGAAGAATTGTTTGGAGATATAACAGTACAAAAAGCAAAAAGACAATAAATGTTTAAAAATAAAAAAATTGGAAAAACTAATATCAAGTAACTTAAAAAGGAGGCTATTATGATATTAGTTTTATTTTTGTTTGGACTAATAATTCTTATAGGAATTACTGCAATTTTGATAATAGCCTCGACATTGCATATACAAATAAAAAATTTAAGTATATCAAATATGCAGACAAAAAATAACAACAAATATGCAATAATATTCTCAATTTACTTTGCAAATAAAATCAAGTATATTTGGTTTAATCTTAATAGTAAAAGAGCTAAAAAGATTTATTCTAAGGTACAACTGGAGAAAATAGATTTAAAAAAATTCAAAAAGGTATTTAAACTAAGTGATTTAAAGGAATTAACTAAATTACATTTGAAAATTTTAGATTTGAATTTAGACATGAATATAGGTACAAAAAGCCCTTTAGTAACATCGTTTTTGGTAGTCACTATTTCTAATGCTATATCACTACTATTACCACATTTGGTAAATAACTTAAAAGATAATAGGTATTTTTACAATATAAAACCACTTTATTATAATAAAGAATTATACAAAATTAATCTTGATTGTATAATCGAGATAAAAATGGTACATATTATCAATGTAATATATTATATTTTTTTAAAGAAAGGAAGAAGGAAAAATGAACGATCAACAACATCCAATAGAAAATCTTATGCTTACAGCCATGAATAGTATAAAAGATATGGTAGATGTGAATACAATTATAGGTGAACCAATAGAGACAAGCAATAATACAATTATAATACCAATATCAAAAGTAGGGTTTGGATTTGCAGCAGGTGGAAGTGAATTTAAAGGAGAAACAATAGATGAGTATACTAAAAGAGAAAAAGAAGAAGCAATACAATATAGGCTACCATTTGGAGGTGGAAGTGGAGCAGGAGTTTCGATTGCACCAGTGGCATTTTTAGTAGTACAACCAAATAATGTTAAATTACTACCGGTAGAACATTGCTCAGCAATTGATAGACTATTAGACTATGTACCAGATTTAATGGAAAAAGCCAATATTATATTAAATAAAAATATTCAGAATAAAAAAGAAGAAATGAAGAATCAAGAAAAGATAAAAAATCAAGTAAAGGAAATACTTGAAAAAGATGAACTGGAACAGCAAAAAGAAAATAATAATCAAGTAAAAGCAAGACCTAAATACACTAAAGTCCATAGACCAGAGCCAATAGATTATGAATATGAATATGATGAGTCAGAAGAAAGTGAAGACAAATAAAAAAAATATATGCTTAAAAAATTTCTCAAGTTATTACTTGAGAAATTTTTTAGTCTGGTAAACTAGAATCTATAAAGTCGATTTTTCTACTATAATCTTTAGTTTTGTCATTACTTCTATATACTTCACTAGAATTTCTTTTTAAAAAATTTACTAAATCGTATAAATCACACCAAATTTGATTTGGACCCTCTTTTTGGACTTCATCAAAAATTATTTGAATACCAAAATGTAAATGAGGAACGTTTATATTATTTGTATTTTCTTTTGTACTATATCCTGTCATTCCTAAATATCCAATAACATCTCCAGCTTGAACAATTTGCCCTTCTTTAATATCTTGAACATAAGGGTGATTTTTTCTTAAGTGAGCATAATAATAGTAACGCTTTTTGTCAAAACTGCGAATACCAATTCTCCAACCTCCATATTGGTTCCATCCAATTGCTTCTACAATTCCAGACTCTACAGCTATAATTGGTGTTCCAATACTACCCATCAAATCATTTCCAAAATGAATACGTTTATAGCCGTAAGATCTAGATGCTCCAAAGTCATCATAATGGCTAAAACTATAATTCTTAGCAATTGGGCAAAATGCTTTCAATCCATATTTTTCTTTTAAAATTTTTTCTGCGGGATTGGAAGAGGAAACAATTTTGTAGTCACCTATAAATTCATGCAAAACAGAATCATATCCTTCAAAATAATAATTATAAAGTTTCATTTTTTGAGTTAGTTCCTCAATACTTTTACCTGATTTTAATTCAGAGGTTAATTTGTCTAAATCAGCTTGCTTGAATTTTGAAAAATTATTTCCGTACTTGCAGGCTAGATAAGATATGAGTTCAATCCAGTTATATTTTATAGGTTCATCCTTTTCGTGAGATTTAATATCTAATTTAGATGTTTTATCTAAAATTTCATAATTAGCTTTAAATTCAAACCATTTAATATAATCCTTTTCTTCACTCTGTAAATCTGGAATTTCATTATTATAAATATATTTTTCTGCACTACTACTAACCTGTAATGTAAATGATTGAATTACATGATAACATACAATTAGAATTACTAACAGAGATAGTATACTTAACATAATCAATATGGACTTTTTATATATTTTAAAACTTTTAATTATCACTAAAATTCACCAATATAAATTTATGACTAAAAAGGAGAAAATATGATTGCAATTATACGGGAAAATGATATAATAGTTATGCCACAAATATATTGATAAATGGAGGAAAAAATGAAAAACTATTATTTTACATCTGAAAGTGTAACAGAAGGACATCCAGATAAATTATGTGATTTAATATCAGATAGTATTTTGGATGCATGTCTAGAACAAGACAAAAACTCAAGAGTGGCAATTGAAACTTTTGCTTCTAAGAATTTAATAACAATAGCAGGTCAAATTACCACAAATGCTAAAATTAATGCTGAGAAAATTGCAAGAGAAACAATAAAACAAATTGGGTATGACAATGAAAACACAGACATCAATTATAAGACTTGCAAAATAGAAACAAATATCACAACACAAAGTGGTGATATTGCGATGGGAGTTGACATTGGAGGGGCAGGAGACCAAGGAATTATGTTTGGATATGCCTGTGATGAAACTGAAAATTATATGCCTTATGCAATTGATATGGCACATAAATTAGCTAAACAATTAACAAAGGTTAGAAAAGAAAACATAATACCATATTTAAGACCAGATGGCAAAACTCAAGTGACAGTCGAATATGAAAATGACAAACCAAAAAGAATAGAAACAATTTTAATTTCAAATCAACATTTAGAAAATGTCGATATGCAAGAAATGAAAAAAGACATAATTGAAAAAGTCATAAAACAAGTTGTTCCAGAAAAATATATTGACGAAAATACAAAAATATATATAAATCCAACAGGAAGATTTGTTATAGGAGGACCTTTAGGAGATACAGGGCTTACAGGAAGAAAACTAATAGTAGATACTTATGGAGGTTATAGCAGACATGGTGGTGGAGCATTTTCAGGAAAAGATGCAAGTAAGGTGGACAGAAGTGCAAGCTATATGCTTAGACATATTGCCAAAAATGTAGTGGCAAATGGATATGCAAAAAAATGTGAAATTCAAATATCTTATGCAATTGGAATGAAACAACCTTTATCTGTATACGTAGATACATTTGGAACAGCAACTATTCCAGAAGAAAAAATTGTAGAACTAATAAGGGAAAAATTTGACTTAACTCCTAATGGAATTATAAATTATTTAGACTTGAAACAGCCAATTTATAGACAAACAACAAATTATGGACATTTTGGAAAAGAAAATTTACCATGGGAAAAAGTAATTAAAATGTAAAAACATAAAAAAGATTTGATAATACATAATACTTCTTCATTTTGGAGTAGGTTGTAGTGTTGATGACATTGTATGCTCTGGCGGAATCTTGGAGCTAGAGAGATTTTCTCTGACTTTGAAAAAGTTGGGGTAATACTTTCTAATAATCCTATGGTACTTACCGCAGAATCTTCACCTATTCAGGTGATGATTCTTGAGGCTAACGAAGAGTTGGCTATGACGAAAACGGTATTGGACTTGCAAGAGTAATTGAGTATTAAAAATAGCAGGCGCATGCCTGCTATTTTTACGTTTAATTATATAAAAAACATAAATAAAATCTTAAAAAAATACTACCAAAACCTAAATGATTGTGGTATAATATTTCACGTAATAATAAAAAAGGAGGAATTAACCATGTCAGGACATAGCAAATGGCATAATATTGCGGCTAAAAAAGGAAAAGCAGATGCAGCTAGAGGAAAAATATTTACAAAACTAGGTAGAGAATTACTAATTGCAGTAAAAGAGGGAGGACCTGATCCTGCTGGAAATTCTAAACTAAAGGACGTTATTGCAAAATGTAAAGCAAATAATATGCCAAATGATACAATAAATAATGCAATTAAAAAGGCTTCAGGAGCTGGAAATAATGAAAACTATGAAGAAATTATATATGAAGGATATGGAGCAAATGGTGTTGCCGTTATTGTAGAAGCAAGTACAGATAACAAAAATAGAACAGCAGCAGATGTACGTCATGCTTTTGATAAAGCAGGAGGTAATTTAGGAACAACAGGATGTGTATCATATTTATTTAGCAAAAAAGGAGTAATAGTAATTGATAAGACTACTACAGACCTTTCAGAAGATGATATGATGATGTTAGCATTAGATAGTGGAGCAGAAGATTTTGAAGCAACAGATGAATGTTATGAAATTACTACAGCACCAGAGGACTTTTCAAAAGTTAGAGAAGCATTAGAAGCACAAGGAATAGAATTCTTAGAAGCAGAAGTTCAAATGGTACCATCTACATACATTCAATTAAGTGAAAATGATGCACCAAAAATGCAAAGATTAATTGATATGTTAGAAGACTTAGATGATGTTATGAATGTGTACCACAACTGGGAAGAATAATATATAATTCTGAACTGAGAAGTTAATACATGAAATTAAATAAAATAGTTCTAAAATGAGAAACATAGCATATATATTTAATATATATGTTATGTTTTTTTGTTGAATTTAAAACTTGTGCCATTGGGGACGGAGAATATTGGCACATGGTCAAATTTGGTTGGTGTAATTTAATTTTATTAATTAAAATGTGCCAATATTCTCCGTCCCCAATGGCACATAAAGGAGTACAAGCTATGAATGAGATATTAAATTATTTACCAGAAATGCTAAAACAGAAAATTATAGATACTAATATGAATGGCATAGAAGAAATTAGAATTAGAACTATGAAGCCAGTTGTTTTGAAAAATAGTATAAAAGAGAAAATTATAAACTATAACATGACACCTGAAGTCGTATTACAAATTTTACAAAGAATATGTGATAATTCTTTATACGCATACCAAAATCAGATTTGTGAGGGGTTTATAACATTAAAAGGTGGTCACCGTATAGGAGTTACAGGTAATGCAGTTATTAAAGATGGCAAAGTGTTTACATTGAATTATATTAGTAGCTTAAATTTTAGAATTGCAAGACAGATTGATGACTGCGGAAATAAAGCAATTGTACATATATTAAATGAAAATACAGTATGGAATACACTGATAATTTCTCCACCTGGCTTTGGAAAAACTACACTTTTAAAAGATATTATAAAAAAAATAAGTAATGGAATTCCCGAATTTAATTTTAAAGGTGTTACATGTGGAGTTGTAGATGAAAGAGGAGAATTATCAGCTACATATAAGGGAATATCCCAAAATGACTTAGGAATAAGAACAGATGTAATTGATAACATTCCAAAGGCACTGGGAATGAAAATGTTAATAAGATCAATGAGTCCAAAAGTTATAATAGCTGATGAAATAGGAAAAAAAGAAGATGTTGATGCTATTGAATATGCAGTAACCTCTGGTGTTAAAGGAATATTTACAGCTCATGGAAGTGACTTGGAGCAAATTGAACATAACCCAATATTAAATCAATTAATTATTAATGGATATATAGAAAAAGTCCTTGCAATGGACAAACAAAGAAATGTTCATTTATTATATGAAAAACAAAGTAAAAGAAAAGTAAGTTAGGAGAAATGAAAAATGTTAGCATTTAGATTATTTATATTGGCTATGATTATAGTTGTTAGTAGCATAATTGGAATACTTTTTTCAAAAAGATATGCAAACAGAGAAAAGGAAATTAAAGAAATGAAAAATGCACTAAATATGTTTTCAACTAAAATAAAGTTTACTTATGAGCCAATACCAAATGTATTTATGGAAATTGCAAATAAAATAGATGGGAATATTGGCACGATTTTTAATGTGGCTGCCAATAATATGAAAGAGATGTCTGCAGGAGAAGCATGGAGAAAAGCGCTATTAATAAGCAAAAACAATTTAAATAAAGAAGATGTTGCTACTATACAAAACTTGAGCAGATTGTTAGGACAAACTGATATAGAAGGACAAATTAGTGAAGTTGAGGTCGTAAATAACTTCTTAACTGTTCAACTTGAAAATGCATCTGAAGAAAGAAGAAAAAATGAAAAAATGTATAGAACTTTAGGGCTAGTTACAGGCTTAACAATTGCGATTATATTAATTTGATATAAAAAATAAAGGGAGTTGAGAGAATAATATGGATATTAGCTTATTATTTAAAATAGCAGCAATTGGTATTTTAGTAGCTGTACTTTATCAGGTTCTTGTAAGAGCAGGAAGAGAAGATCAAGCAATGATGACAACATTGGCTGGACTTATAATAGTTCTTACTCTTGTAATAAAAGAAATTAGTACATTATTTTCTAGTGTAAGAACCATGTTTGGACTATAACAGTATTACCAGAAGAAAGGGTTTAAGGTAATATAGATGGACATAATTAAAATTATTGGAATAGGATTAACTTCATTAATTATAATTGTAATTGTAAAACAGTATAGACCTGAATTTGTATTATATGTTTCTTTAGCAGCAGGTATATTAATTTTAGTAATGATAATGGAAAAAATTAATTCCATAATTAGCTTACTTACAACATTATCAAATAAAACAGCAATAAATAACGAATTTCTTGTCCTTTTGATAAAAATTACAGGAATAGCTTTTTTAACAGAGTTTACAGTGAGTATATGCAAAGACACTGGTGAAACAGCAATTGCAAATAAGGTGGATTTAGGTGGAAAAGTATTAATAATTTCAATGTCAATACCAATAATTGCTAGTTTGCTAGAAACTATAGTAAAACTATTACCTTAAAATAGAGTTAGGCAAATGAAAAAAATATTTATTATAACTATTATATTACTAATTTTTATTCCAAATTTTTGTAATGGTTCTGAAACAGACAGTCAAGATGTTTTAAATTCACAACAGGAAGAATTAAATATATCAAAATTTATAAAAAAAGCACAAAAATACACAGAAGATACATTTGAAGATATAAATGTAGATAAATTATTTAAGTCAGCAATTACAGGCAAAGTAGATAATAATACAATTATAAAAGGTATAGTACATATAGCAGGAAAAGAATTACTAAATTGTATTACAGTACTAGGAAGCATAATTGTAATTATAATAATTCATAGCATAATAAAAAGTATAGGTGATAGCTTAGAAAATAAAAGCGTTGCACAAATTACATATTATGTACAATACATTATGATTGTTACATTAATAATGTCGAACTTCTCAGAAATTCTTCAAATGATAAAAGGTAGTATACAAAGTTTAGTAGGTTTTATGAATAGTTTAGTTCCACTGTTAATTACTTTAATGCTGGCAACTGGAAATTTTGCATCAGCAGGAATACTTGAACCTATTATATTATTCATAATAACATTTATAGGAAATTTTATAACAGCAATACTGCTTCCATTTGTGTTGATATCAACAGCTCTTGCAATTGTATCAAAAATTTCTAATAAAATTCAGATAGATAAATTATCAAAATTTTTTAATTCGAGTGTTGTATGGATATTAGGAGTTGTACTTACACTGTTTGTTGGAATAATTTCAATAGAGGGAAGCTTAAGTAGTACTGTTGATCGGAATAACGGCGAAAACGACAAAAGCTGCAGTTTCTAATTTTATACCTGTAGTAGGAAAAATACTTGGAGATGCAGTAGATACAGTAATCGGATGTAGCAATATTTTAAAAAATGCAGTTGGTATTGTGGGTGTTATTGTAGTTATTACAATATGTGTGGGACCAATAATTAAACTTGCTATACTTATGGGAATGTATTACTTGGCAAGCGCAATATGTCAGCCAATAGCAGATGAGAAGATTGTTAAATTATTAGAAGAAATTGGAAATACTTTTAAAATGCTTTTAGCCATAATGTGCAGTGTGTCAGTAATGCTAATTGTAGGTACTACTCTGGTACTGAAAATTACAAATAGCGGATTAATGTATAGATAAGAGGAAGAGTAATATGAATTGGATAAGTAATTGGATTCAAGGAATAATAATAGCAGTTATAATAGGAACAATTATTGAAATGCTGTTACCGGAAGGAAATTGCAAAAAATATGTTAAAGTTGTAATTGGAGTATATATTTTATTTTCTATAGTTTCTCCAGTAATAACAAAGGTTACTGGAAGTGAATTTAGAGTATCAGACATATATGACATAAACTCATATATAGAAGCATCAACTAAAAGTACACAAGATTATGCAGAAATTAATAAAGAAAATCAAATAAAACAAATTTATGAAACAAATTTAAAAAAAGATATGAAACAAAAAATAGAAGAAAAGGGATATAAAGTAAAGAGTATATTTTTAGAATTAGCAAATGATGAACAATATACTCTAAAAAAAATAAATATAAGTTTAAGTCTAAAAGAACAAAATACAGAAGAAAATGATGTGAAAATTGTAAATGAAATTCAAATTTCTGTTGCAGATAACAATGAAAATCAAACAGATGATGTGAAGATATCTTATAAAGAACAAGAAAATTTAAAAACATATTTGAGCAGTGTATATAATTTGGATAAAAAAGATATAAATATAAATTAGGAGGAATAGCTGATGTTTAAGGAAAAAATAAAACAACTAACTTCAAAAACAGATGAAGGAAATAATAAAAAGAAAATTGAAAATCTGGTATTTTTGCTAATTATATTGATAGTTGTACTAGTAGCAATAAACTTTATTTGGAATGATAAAAAAGAAAATGTGAAAACAACGGATAATAACAAAAAATTAGCAATACAAGAAGAAACAAAAAAAGATAGTGATAGTGATTTGAAAGAACAACTAGAGGATATACTGCAAAATATAAATGGAGTTGGAAAAGTAAAAGTTTTAATTACATATTCACAAACAAGTCAAGTATTACCTTTATATAATGAAGATACATCAAAAAAAGATACAGAAGAAAAAGATAAGACTGGGGGAACAAGAATAGTAACCGAAACTGATACAAAAAAAGATGTTATATTTCAAGAAACTAATGGAAATAAAATGCCAATAACTCAAAGTGTTATTAGTCCAAAAGTAGAAGGAGCGATTGTTACAGCACAAGGAGCTAATAATATGGCTGTTAAAACAGATATTATACAAGCGGTAGAAGCGGTTACAGGATTATCATCACATAAAATACAAGTTTTTACTATGAGTGAAAATTAAGGATAGGAAGGATCAAAGTGGTATATATGAAAATTTTAAAAAGAAATCAAATTATTGTTACAGTTATAGCTTTAATGCTAGTAGCAGCTGGGTACTTAAATTTTGCAAATCAAAATAGAGAAAATAATTTAATACCAACAAGCAGTGTTGCAGATTCGGAAATGATGGCCGGAATTGGTGATGCTCAATTAGTAAATGCAAACGAAGTATCACAAAATAATGTGGAAAGCGATACAAACCAGGAGAATATAGTTAATGAAGTAAAAAATACCAATATTAGTGAACAGACTCAAGAAGACAGTTATTTTGATGAAACGAGGTTAGAAAGAGAAAAAATGTATTCTCAAATGCTTGAAAATTATCAAAAAATCCTAGAAACAAACAATTTGAGTTCAGATGAAAAAAAGAATGCACAAGAAGAAATAAAAGAAATAAATAATGAAAAAAATGCAATAATGATAGCCGAGAATTTAGTTAAAACTAAAGGATTTAAGGATATAATTATATTTAAAAATAATGGAAATGTGACAGCAATTATAAAAGCAGACAAACTAGAGGAAAAAGAAATATCACAAATACAAAATATTATAACAAGAGAGTTGAATGTGAGCATAAATAAGATTAATATAAGTAAAAAATAGTGTATGATTTTAAAACGTCATACACTTATTTTTTTGCGTTACTTATTGTAATTTTCAGATTTATTGGTATAATAGTAACAGTATACGATTGACAAATTTGAAAGGTGGAAAAGATATGATAAAAAAAGTGGCCATTTTAGCAAATGGTGGAGATGTTTCAGGATTTAATGCTGTTATAAGAGCAATAATAAAAACTGCAGAAAATAACAATGTGGAATGTTATGGATTTATAGATGGATATAGAGGATTATTAGAAAATAATTATGTGCAATTATGTACAAATGCTACAGGAAATGCAATTGGAATTTTACCAAAAGGTGGGTCAATAATAGGATCTTCAACAAATGCAAATGTATTTTGCTATCCTGTAGAAGAAAATGGAGAAACTGTATATAAAGACTTATCTGAAAAATGTGTAGAAAATATAAAAAAAGATGAGATAGATTGCCTATTTACATTAGGAGGAGATGGAACACAAAAATCAGCAAGAGATTTATCTTTAAGAGGAATAAATGTAATAGGTGTACCAAAAACAATAGATAATGATGTTGCATGTACAGAAATTACATTTGGATATAATACAGCAGTGGCAGTTGCTGCAGAAGCTTTAGATAGACTTCATACAACTGCAGATACACATCATAGAATTATGGTATTAGAAGTTATGGGAAGATATGCAGGATGGATTGCACTAGAATCAGCTATTGCAGGAGGAGCAGATGTTGCATTAATACCAGAAATTCCTTATGATATTAATAAAGCAGCACAAAAAATACTTAATCGTAAAAAACGAGGAAAGGAATTTAGCATTGTTGTTGTTGCAGAAGGTGCAAAACCAATTGGAGGAGATATTTCAATAAAAAATATAAGAAGTAAAGGAAAAGGAGTAGACAATATAAAACTTGGAGGCGCAGGAGAAAAAGTAGCTGAAGAGTTACAAAAATTAACAGGACTAGAAGCAAGGTGTACAGTTTTGGGATATATGCAAAGAGGAGGAAGCCCAACAGCATTTGATAGAGTATTATCTACTAAATATGGTGCAAAAGCAATGGAATTAGCACTAGAAGGTAAATTTAATGTATTAACTGTTATAAAAGATGGAAAGCTAGACAGTGTTCCGTTAGAAGATGTAGTAGGAAACAACAAAGAAATAGGAGCTGCCTCAGGAAACACACCAGAAAGCAACATAAGAAGAGTAAATTTAGATCATGATTTAGTAAAAACAGCAAGACATATTGGTATAAATTTAGGAGATTAAAAGAAGAAGGGATGTAGTAAAATGGTAAACTTTAAACAAGAGATTGCAAAAGAAATAAGCAAAATAACAAAAATACCAGAAGAACAAATAGTCGAATATATTGAAATACCATCAGATGAAAAAATGGGAGATTTTTCATTCCCATGTTTTAAGTTAGCAAAAGAATTAAGAAAAGCTCCTCAGATGATTGCACAAGAAATAAAGGAAAATATAAAATTTGAAAATGAGCTTATGCAAAATATAGAAGTAGTAAATGGTTATTTAAACTTTTATGTTATGCCAGAAAAGTATGTATTAAATGTTTTAAATGAAATTGCTGACAAGCAAGAAGAATATGGGAAAAGCACAATAGGTAATGGAAAAAATGTTGTTGTAGATTATTCTGCACCAAATATTGCAAAACCATTTCATATTGGACACTTGCGTTCAACAGTAATTGGAAATGCTATATATAAAACACATAAACATTTAGGATATAATTGTACAGGTGTAAACCATCTAGGAGATTATGGGACACAGTTTGGAAAATTGATTGAAGGTTATAAAAGATGGGGAGAAGAATATAAAGTTGAAGAAAACCCTATTGATGAACTTACTAAGATTTATGTTAGAATAAATAATTTATGTAAAGAAGACGAAAGCGTCCTAGAAGAATGTAGAAATAACTTTAAAAAGTTAGAAGATGGGGACGAATATTGCACTAAAATTTGGACTAAGTTTAAAGACTTAAGTTTAAAAGAGTTCCAAAAGGTATATAAACTATTAAATGTTGAATTCGATTCTTGGAATGGTGAAGCTTTTTATTCTGATAAAATGGGAGAAGTAGTAGATATATTAAAACAAAAAAATCTATTACAACAATCAGAGGGAGCAATGGTAGTAAACTTAGATGAGTATAATATTCCACCATGTATTATAGAAAAAACAAATGGTTCAACTACTTATGCAACCCGTGATTTAGCAGCAATTTTATATAGAGCAAGAACTTACGATTTTGATAAAGATATTTATGTAACATCTTATGAACAAATACTACATTTTAAACAAGTATTTGAAACAGCTAAACATTTAAATTTAGACGAGAAATATACAAATGGATTAGTACATGTTCCATTTGGAATGGTACAATTAAAAACAGGTAAAATGTCAACTAGAGAAGGAAATGTTATTAAGTTAGAAGATTTATTAAATGAAGCAATAAGTAGAGTAACACAAATTATGGATGAAAAAAATCCTAACTTAGAGAACAAAGAAGAAATAGCAAGAAAAATTGGCGTTGGAGCAGTGATTTTTAATGACTTATACAACAGCAGAATAAAAGATGAAATATTTGATTGGGATACAATGCTTAACTTTAATGGTGAAACAGGACCATATATGCAATACATCTATGTTAGAACAAAAAGCTTGATTGAAAAAGCGGGTTACATACCAAATATAAATGAAATTGATTTTTCAGAATTATCAGATGTACTTTCTTTAAGAATAATAAAACTAATATATTCATTTGAAGATGTACTAAAACAATCAGCAGAAAAATATGAACCTTACATTATAGCAAGATACCTAATAAAATTAGCACAAGCATTTAGTAGTTTTTATAATGAAAATAAAATAATTGGAGAAGAAAAAGCTATACAAGATGCAAGACTATATTTAACTTATGCTACAGGGCTAGTATTAAAAATAGGTGCTGGAATATTAGGAATTGAAATGCCAGAAAAGATGTAAATAAAAACATTGCAAAATTTTGATATTATGGTATAATTTTAAAAGCAAAATTTTTAAATACACAAAATAAGTAAGCAAAGAATAAACTAAATATATAAACCTTTAAAAGGAGAAAATCAAAATGAGAAAATATTTTGGAACAGATGGTATAAGAAGAATTGCTAATACAGAGCTTTCACCAGAATTAGTATACCGTGTAGCAAAAGCTGGAGCCTATGCATTAGCAAAACATTCAAATCATGCACCTACAATTTTAATAGGAAGAGATACTAGAATCTCAGGTACATTAATAGAAAGTGCTATGACAGCTGGATTTTTAAGCTATGGTGCAAATGTAAAAAGCTTAGGAGTTATACCAACTCCAGGTGTTGCATACCTTACTAAAAAATTAAAAGCTGATGCAAGTGTTGTTATATCAGCATCACACAATACTTATGAATTCAACGGAGTAAAATACTTTAGCAATAAAGGAATGAAAATTCCAGATGAGATTGAAGAAGAAATTGAAGAAATGATGGATTCTGAAAAATTAGATGACTTTACAGCTGTTAATGATAAAATAGGAACAGCTGAGGTAAGAACAGATCTTTTAGATGAATATGTATATTTCTTCAGAAAAAACTTTGAAGAAGAATTTGAAAATTATGATACAAATAATTTTGTAGTTGCAATTGATACAGCTAATGGAGCCACTTCAGTTGTAGCAGAAAAAGTATTTACAGCATTAGGAATAAAACATTATATTATGAATAATACTCCAAATGGTGTAAATATTAATGAAAATTGTGGATCTACACATTTAGATATGTTAAAAAAATATGTTGTAGAAAACAATTGCAACCTAGGAATTGCTTATGATGGAGATGGAGACAGATGTTTAACCGTTGATGAAAAAGGTAATGAAATTGATGGAGATAAATTATTAGCCATTATTTCAAATTACATGAAAGAAAAAGGAACATTAAAAAATGATACAGTTGTTGCAACAGTTATGAGTAATTTAGGGTTAAAAAAATACGCAGAGAATAATAAATTAAATTTTGTACAAACTAAAGTTGGAGATAGATATGTACTAGAAGAAATGTTAAAAAATGGTTATAATATAGGAGGAGAACAATCTGGACATATTATATTCTTGGATTACAATCCAACAGGAGATGGAATTTTAACATCTTTAATGTTAATTAGAGTCATGCTTGAAAAACAAAAGAGCGCTTCAGAATTATGCAACATTATAAAAATGTATCCTCAAGTTTTAGTAAATGCAAAAGTATCAAGTGAAAAGAAAAACTTATACAAAGAAGATAGTGAAATTCAAGGCGAAATAGAAAAACTTGAAAAAGAATTTTCCGGAAATGGAAGAGTTTTAATTAGACCTTCTGGTACAGAACCACTAATACGTGTAATGATAGAAGGAGAAGATCAAAACTACATTAAGGAAAAAGCAGAAACACTAGCAAAATTAATAGAGAAAAAATTAAATTAAAATATAAATATACAAAGGAGGAATTTTTAATGCCAATTATTAATTTTACACAACCATTTTCAATTTTTGTAGGAGTAGTATTATTTGTTCTAATGCTTTTTCTTGCAAAAGAAAATAAGAAAGCTTGGATTATAGGTACAGTATTATTTGCATTTATTGGACTACTAGTAGGACATACAGTAGAATTTATATTGATGCCAAATGAAAGCCAAGAAATCTATAATGCAATTACTACATCTGCTACAATAGACTTATTATTTATATTTATATCATTTATTTCATATTTATGGATAGATGATATAGAAGCAAAAGAAGGTAGAAGAAAAAGCATTGATAATAGCTTAGACTGGTTTTGGAATAAGGTATAGGGTATTATAAATAAATAATCATGAGCAACATATAACTGTTGTAACTAAGTTTAAAATTTAGTCAACAGTTATATTTTCAAATTAATTTTTATACTAAGAAAGGGATGAAAAAAATGCAAAAATTTTACATAACAACACCCATCTATTATCCAAGTGGAAAATTTCATATAGGAACAGCTTATACAACAGCATTAGCAAGTACTATAAAAAGATATAAAAAAGCAAGAGGCTTTGATGCATACATGCTTACAGGAATGGATGAACATGGACAAAAAGTTCAAAAAGTTGCAGAAGGTAGAGGGAAAACTCCTCAAGAGCATGTTGACGAAATGGCTGAAGAAGCAAAAAAAATATGGAGTTTAATGGAAATAGAGTATGATGATTTTATTCGTACAACAGATGAACGACATACAAAAGTAGTAGAAGAAATTTTTGACAGATTAATGGAACAAGGAGATATATATAAATCAGAATATGAAGGCTGGTATTGTATGCCTTGTGAAACGTATTTTACTGAAACTCAATTAGTGGATGGAAAATGCCCTGACTGTGGTAGAGAAGTTAAAAAAATGAAAGAAGAATCATATTTTTTCAACATGAAAAAATATGCGGATAGACTTATAAAATTCTATAATGATAATCCAGAATTTATTTTACCTGAGTCTAGAAAAAATGAATTATTTAATAACTTTTTAAAACCTGGATTAGAAGATTTATGTGTAAGCCGTACAAGTTTTGATTGGGGAGTAAAAGTAAGAAAAGATCCAAAACACGTTGTATATGTTTGGTTAGATGCTTTAACAAATTATATTACAGCACTTGGATATTTATCAGACGATGATAGTTTAATGAAAAAATACTGGCCAGCAGATTTACACATTGTTGGTAAAGATATTATTCGTTTTCATGGACTATATTGGCCAATATTTTTAATGGCATTAGATTTACCATTACCAAAACAAATTTATGCACATGGATTTATAATGATGAAAGATGGCAAGATGTCTAAATCTAAAGGAAATGTTATATGTCCTGAACCACTTATTGAAAGATATGGGCTAGATGCCTTCAAATACTTTATTTTAAGAGAAATGTCTTTTGGACAAGATGGAACATTTACTCCAGAGGGATTTGTTGAAAGATTTAATTTTGATTTATGCAATGATTTAGGAAATCTTTTAAATAGAACTATAGGAATGATAAATAAATATTTTGGAGGAGAAATAACTTCATATCCAACTAATATATCAGACTTAGACAAAGAATTAGAAGAGTTTTCTAAAAATTCAATAAAACAAGTAGAAGAGCAATTTGATACATATCACACAAGCAATGCAATAATTGAAACATGGAATTTAGTTTCTAGAACAAATAAATATATTGATGAAACTGCACCATGGGTATTGTTCAAAGAAGGTAAAACAGAAGAATTAAAATCTGTAATGTATCATTTAGTAGAAAATTTACGTAGAATTGCTATTTTAATTAATCCATATATGAACCATACTTCTGAAAAAATGTTAAACCAACTTAACATTCCAGAAGAATTAAGAATATGGGATAGCTTATACAATTATACTAAATTAGCTAATATTAAAGTTACTGAAAAACCAGAAGTGCTATTTGCAAGATTAGAAGCTGAAGCTGAAATTGAAGCTATTAAAGATATGATGAAATAAAAATTAAAATAGAATCATCATATTATATTGTCAAAGTGCATTGAAAAGGAGTAATAATGAAAGAGATTGTTGTTATAAATGGAAGTGGAGGAGTTGGAAAAGACACTTTTGTACAGTTTTGCAATGAGTATACTCCAATAATGAATATATCTTCTGTAGATAAAGTAAAAGAAGCAGCAAAAGTTCTTGCTGGTTGGAATGGAGAAAAGGACGAAAAATCTAGAAAGTTTTTATCGGATTTAAAGGAACTTGGAATTGAATACAATGATGCTCCATTTAAATATATTTCTAATATGGCAGAAGAATTTAAAAATTCAGATAAACAAATAATGTTTGTACATATTAGAGAATGTGAAGAAATTGAAAAATGTAAAAAGTGTTTAGGTGCAAAAACATTACTGATTACAAACAAAAATGTTGCAGCAATAAGCACAAACATTTCAGATAGAGATGTAGACAAATACGAATATGACTATCATATAACAAATGATGGAACACTAAAAGAATTACAACAAAAAGCAAAAGAATTTGTTGAAAAATTAAAATAGAACATAAAAACTCCTTTTTTCATAATATATGGAAAAAGGAGTTTTTGTGAGAAACAAAATGGAAAACAAAACAAAAATAAATATTGCCGAAAAACAATTATATTACAAAGGAGAAGTAATTTTAAAATATACTATAAAATATCCAGAAATAACACAAAGTCAATATGATATTGGAAAACAGAGATTTAATCATGAGAATAGACAAGAGGCTTTAAAATTAAAAGAATATGCTGAAGGAGAACTATATAATCAAGCAAAAGAAACTTATGAATATAATAAAAAAAATGGATATCCAATTATGATATATGAACTATATAGAGAAACAAATATCACATATAATGATGATAAATTAATAAGTATGTATTTTGATGATTATACATTCACAGGGGGAGCACATGGTACAACAGTAAGAAGTTTACAAACATGGGACTTAGAATATATAGCACCATATTCGAGTGATTGGTCAGAATTTGTAATAAAAATCTAAAATTCTATTGAAAAACTCAAATAGTTATATTATTATAATTATAGAAAAATTCAAAAGAAAAATAAAGAAAGAGTGTAGACCATGATGAGGACCGAAACCGTTGCAAGAGTACACACGTAACTTTATAAAAAAATAAAGGCTTTAAATAGCTTTATTAAGCATATAGTAAACGCAAACTGTGAATAAAAACAGTTTGCGTTTTTGTGTGTTTTAATTGTAAAACAATTATATGCAATGCAGAGGAAAAATATAGAAAGGGGAAACATAAGAAAATGAAAAAAGTTGTTTTATAGCTTCAAAAATGTATTATGAAACAGAAAAAATGATAAACTGATATATGCAAGTGGATTGACAAATGACTATGCGTGGGATACAGCAATAATATTTATACAAACATATTCAACAGAAGAAAAGGCAAGCACATATGCAAGTCAAAATAAAAGTACATCATTTGCAAATACAGGAATAAACAATGATAAATATTGTAATATATGGGATATGTCAGGAAATGTTGAAGAATGGACAACAGAAGACTGTGATAACCCAATACATCAAAATTCTACGTGGTTTAATGTTTCGTATCGTGGAGGAAAGTATGATAGCAGTAAAAATGATGTTTACGCGTATACTTCAAGAGGTTCATTCGGACCTGACAGTTTTGGCACTCTTAAAGTTAGCTGTGGTTTCAGAATATCACTTATTGTGGGGACTGCTAAATAAATAAAAAATATTTAAATTAAAATCAGATGTAGAACTAAAAAAAGCAGACATGTAAGTGTAAGTATAACATGTAGTAAGACTACCTATTATATTTTATAAGAAAGATAGTAATAATTATTGACTAATTAAATAAGAATGTATATAATAGTTTCGAAAACTAGATTATATGGTTTGCATAATAGTAAGTCGAGGTTATAAAAGGAAGGATCTATTAATATGGGAAAAACAAAAGAATTGAAATATTATAATGTTCAAAAGGTTAACACAATTAAACAGTTACTTGAAATGGCTGTGGAACAAGCAGGAGATAAAATCGCTTTTAAATATAAAGAAGGAAAAGATAAAGTTAAAGATGTTACATATAAAGAATTTCAAGAAGATACATTTGAACTAGGAACAGCACTAAACTCTATAAATATGGCTGATAAGCATGTTGCAGTAATAGGAGATAACAGTTATAAATATGTTACTGTATACTTAACAGTATTAAAGAGCAAAGGTGTAATTGTTCCAATTGATAAAGAATTACCAGTATATGATATTATAAATGTATTAAATGACAGTGATAGTGAAGTACTATTTTATGCAAAAAAATATGAAAAGGACATTGAAGAAATTGCTTCAAAAACACCAAATGTAAAATATTTTATAGGATTTGAAACAGAAAAGTCAGAAGGAAATAAATTGTCATATAATGAATTTAAAGCAGAAGGCAAAAAGCTTTACGAAGGTGGAGATAAAACTTATACTGAAATGGTACCAGATCATAATAGTCTTAAAATGTTAGTTTATACATCAGGAACAACAGGAATGGCTAAAGGAGTAATGCTATCAGAACATAACTTAATAAGCATAGTGTATTATGGATTAAGAGTTTCAACAGTATATGATAGATGTTTATCTGTTTTACCATGGCACCATACTTATGAAGCTGTTGCTGGAATTCTAGTATCATTACATCATCATTCGACAATATGTATTAATGATAGTTTAAAAGCAGTACTTAAAAACTTACAATTATACAAACCAGATTATATATATCTTGTGCCAGCATTTGTAGAATTGTTTTATAAAAAGATATGGTCAAATGCTAAAGAAAGTCATAAAGACAAAGCACTAAAAGCAATGATGGTTATAAGTAATGGACTTAGAAAAGTGGGAATAGATCTAAGAATAAAATTCTTTAAATCAATACATGATGCATTTGGTGGGAATTTAAGAAAAATAGTAACAGGTGGAGCAGCAGTAAGACCTGAATTAGGCGATTTCTTTGATACTATAGGAATAGACTTAATAAATGGATATGGAATAACAGAATGTTCTCCTTTAGTTAGCGTTAACATGGATTATTGCAATGACTGTTCAACAGTTGGATTCCCACTAGAATGTGTAGAAATTAAATTAGAAGATGTAACACCAGAAGGAGACGGGGAAATTTGCGTAAAGGGTGACATAGTTATGCTGGGTTATTATAAACAACCTGAAAAAACAGCAGAAGTTTTACAGGATGGTTGGTTTATAACAGGAGACTATGGAAAAATAAATGACAAAGGTCAATTAATGATAACTGGAAGAAAGAAAAACCTAATTGTTCTAGATAATGGTAAAAATGTATTCCCAGAGGAAATTGAAAATTATATAATGAGAATTCCTTATGTTCAAGAGGTAGTTGTATCAGGAGTAAAAGACAAAAGCGGAAGCGAAATAGCTCTATGTGCTGAAGTGTTTTTAAATGAAGACAAATTAAAAGAGTTAAATATACAAGACAAAGAACAAGAATTAAAGAAAGATATATCAAAAGAATGTGAAGTGCTACCAGTATACAAAAGAATAGGAAAAATAGTTATTAGAGATAAGGAGTTTGAAAAAACTACAACTAATAAAATTAAGAGATAATTGTAGATATAATAAAGGGGATAAGAAAAATGGAGCAAGAAATTTATAAAGAAAAGGAGATTGCTGACTTTCATATTCCAAGATGGGAAGAACTACCTAACTTGGATTTGTATGTAGATCAAGTCATTTGCTTTTTAGATGATGCCTTGTCTAATTTTGTTAGTAAAGAAAAAGAAGGTCATGTTATAACAAAAAGCATGATAAATAATTATGTAAAACATAACGTTATAAAACCAGCAATTAACAAAAAGTATAATAAAGAACATATTGCAAATTTATTTGTTATATGCATTCTTAAACCTTTATATAGTATAAATGATATTGCCACAATGATAAAATCTGCAACTAAATCTATTCCGATTCAAACAGTATACAATAATTTCTGTGAAAGTTTAGAAAATGCAATTAGCGCAATATTTGCAGGAAAAGAATACACACCTGAAGAACCTATAACATTTGATAAATACGTTTTAAAAAGAGTAGTATATTCATTTGCAAATAAACTATATACTGATAAAATATATTTGAATAAATTTTAATTAATAAAAAACAAGAATAATGTAAATTTATTCTTGTTTTTTGCTTAAAAATATATGTGTATATTTATTTAAAAAATATTGCCAATTAAAATAATTAAATATATAATTAACTAAATAAAGGAGGGGGTAGCTTGAAAAAAACAAAAGCAACAGTTTGGATTGCAATAATAATATTTGCACTTATTATGCTTTCTTTGGTAGCTGAAGCACTAGGAGATAATATCTTAGTAAATGAGGCAAAAAATAACATTATGGATATATTTACAAAAAAAACACTTAATATAATTGCAAGCCAAGAAAATGAAGATTTAGAAGAAGTAATACAAAATTATGCCAAAACAAAGAATTACGATATAAATATAGAATATGCTGGCACACTAGATGTAATGGAAAAATTAAATAGTGGTGAAAATTATGATGCAGTGTGGGTATCAAATTCTATATGGCTTTATATGCTAGACGACAATGTAAAAGTTTCGAATTCAAAATACACAAGCATAAACCCAATAGTATTTGGTATAAAAAAATCCAAAGCTAAAGAATTGGGATTTACAGATAAAACAATAAAAACAAAAGACATAGTAAATGCAATTTCTAGTGGAAAATTAAAATTTAGTATGTCAAACCCAACAAGTACTAATAGTGGTGCATCAGCATACTTGGGATTTTTATATACATTGGCAGGAAATCCAGAAGTACTAAAAAAAGAAAATTTACAAAATAAAAAATTAGTTAAAAACTTAACTACATTATTTACGGGACTAGAGAGATCATCTGGAAGTGAAGACTTTTTGGAAGAGATATTTCTTAATGGTAATTATGAAGCAGTGGTTACTTATGAGTCTTCAATTATAAATATAAATAAAAAATTACAACAACAAGGAAAAGAAACATTATATGCAATATATCCTGTGGACGGAGTTTCAATATCAGATTCACCATTTGCATATATTGACAATAAAGATGAAAAATCTAAAGAGATTTTCTTAGATTTACAATCTTATATATTAAGTAATGAGGGTCAAAAATTACTACAAGCAAAAGGAAGAAGAACATGGTATGGAGGCGTGAACTCTAATGTAGATAAAAGTATATTTAACCCAGAGTGGGGAATTGATACTACTAAATACATTTCACCTGTCAAATATCCAAGTACAGAAGTAATAAAATTAGCTCTTAACTTATATCAATCTGAGTTAAGAAAACCAGTACATGTTGCATTCTGCTTAGATTATTCTGGAAGTATGACTGGTACAGGATATGCAGAATTAATGAATGCAATGAACTATATTTTGTCTGATGAAGCTGCAAATGACTTTTTGCAATTTTCAGCAAAAGACAAAATAGATATAATACCTTTTAACAGAACTGTATTGCAGTCATATAGCACTGATAATGGAACAAAAACAGAACAGCTATTAACAAATATAAGAAAAATTAAACCTAATGATACAACAGCTCTTTACCCAGCAGTAATAGAAGCTTTAATGAAATTAAGCCAAGAAGACATGGAAAAATATAATGTTTCAATAATTGCAATGACTGATGGAAAAGCAAATGTGGGAACATTTTCAAAATTAAAAACAATATATAATAGAAATGGAAAATCAATACCAATATATTCTATAATGTTTGGAAGTGCTGCAAAACAACAATTGCAAGATATGGCAACATTAAGTAATGGAAAGGTTTTTGATGGAAAACAAGATTTGAAAAAGGCTTTTAAAGAAGTAAGAGGATATAATTAAAAAAGAGGTATAAAACGTGAAAAATTCAACAATTGTATCTGCAATAGTGCGGTGGAGCATTTTTTGCAATTCCATATTTAGGATTATCAATAGGAATAATTCCTTCACTTGCAATAGGAGCAAGTGCATTTGGAGCAGGAGAACTTATATTAAGTAAAACTGAAAAAACAAAACAAGAAAAATTAAATGTATATGAGGCTCTAAATGAAGCTAAAAATACAAATACAAAAATTCAAAAAATGGTTTCTCAAGTTGAGGATCCGGAATTATCTAATAATATATCAGAAATTCACACAACAGTATCTAAAATAATTGAAACTGTTGAGAAGAAACCAGATAAATACAAAAAAATGAATAATTTTTTTGGTTATTATTTACCTGTAACAATAAACATATTAACTAAATATGACGAAATTGAAAATCAAAAATTGAATACTGAAGACAGCAAAAAATTTATGGAATCAACACAGAAAATGGTAAAGAAAATAAATGAAGCTTTTAAAAAACAACTATCAAATTTATACCAATCTGATATGATTGATACTGATGCAGAAATGAAGGTATTTGATACAATGTTAAAATCAGATGGTTATGATGTAGACGATAATGATTTTAAAATTTAATAAAGGAGGAGAAAATAGTGAGTAAAAAACAAATTATAGGGCTCATAATATTTTTAGTTCTGATATTAATTATAATTGGAATTAAATTTATAGGAGATAAAAAGGACTCATTATCAGGAAAAAACCTAACAACAGTATATGTAGCAACAGGAGGTGGAAAAGAAGGATTTATTGCAAATGAAAATGTAATAAATATTATGGAAAATAAATATGGACTAAATGTTGTTTATGATTCGTGGAGCAATGGAAAATTAATTAAGAGTTCATTAGTAAGAGAAGATGGAATAACTAAATATGATGCAATGTTTTGCTCTGATCAAAGATTTTATGATTACTATAAGTTATCTCCAAATAAATCAGAAGGAGAAGCAGACAGATATAGAGTTTTAAATGGAGGACTAACTTTAAATACTCCAATAGTAATATATAGTTGGGGAGAAGTTGTTGATGCTTTAGAAAAGGAAAAAATAGTAACTCAAAAAGATGGAGTATACTATATAACAGATATGCCAAAACTTCTAAACTATATATTAACAGGAAAAAAATGGTCTGATATCGGATTAAGTCAATTATATGGTAATATAAATGTTGCTTCTACAGACCCAGTTACATCATCACCAGGTGCAACATATTATGGATTATTATTATCAATAATGTGTGAAAGCTCAATAAATGACAAGAATTTACAAACCAATTTACCAAAATTAAAAGAATTTTATGAGAAATCTGGATACATGAATAATACACCTGCAGACTTGTTTGAAAAATATTTAAAAACAGGTATGGGTGGGGAACCTATGATTGTTGACTATGAAAAGAGTATAATTGAATTTGCAAATTCAAATCCTGAAGGCTTTGAACAAGTTAAAAAAGATATACGTATATTATACCCAACTCCAACAATATGGAATTCACATTGTATAGCAACTTTTGATGAAAGTGGAAATAAATTCTACCAAGCATTTGAAGATAAAGAAATTCAACAAATTGCATGGTCTGAATATGGATTTAGAACTGGCATTACAGGTGGAAACTATGATGTTTCAGGGTTAGAAATAGGAATTCCACAAAACATAACAAGTACTGTAACAAGCTTAAAGATGGATGTTTATAATCAGTTGATTGAATATTTAAAAAAATAATATAAAAGGAGAAAAAACAAATGGAAGAATTAAAAGTCAATAAGGAAGTAAATAGAACTGAAGTAGAAAGCTTAGCTCAAGAATCTAAGAAAGTAACAGATGAAAAAATTGAAAAGTCATTAAATTATGATTTATTATCACAAGAAGAAAAAGATGCAATAGAAGAATTTAATCAAAAAATAAATGTTGAAGATGCAACACAAATATTGCAATATGGAGCAAAAGCTCAAACTAAAATATCACAATTTTCTGATAGTGTATTAGAAGATGTAAAAACAAGAAGCACAGGAGAAGTAGGCGACTTACTTGCAGACCTTGTGGGTGAAATAAAATCATTTGATTCTGATATAGCTAATACAAACAAAACTGGATTAGGAAAATTATTTACTAGTGTAAAAAAACAATTAGAAAAACTAATAGCTGGATATGAAAAAGTTGAAGTAAACATAGACAAAATTGAAGCAGGACTAGAAAAACATAGATTACAAATGTTAAAAGATATTACAATATTCGATACAATGTATGAAAAAAACTTAGAGTATTTTAAAGAACTATCTTTATACATTATTGCAGGTGAAAAGAAAATTGAAGAATTAAGAAATGTAACATTACCTGAATTACAAAAAAAGGCTAAAGAATCAGGAGAACAACTTGATGCACAAAAAGTAAATGATATGGAAAACATGATAAATAGATTTGAAAAGAAAATATATGATTTAAAAACAACAAGAATTATATCTATTCAAATGGCACCGCAAATTCGTTTACTACAAAACAATGAAGCAGAACTTGTAGAAAAAATTCAAGGTTCTTTAACAAATACAATTCCATTATGGAAAAACCAAATGGTATTAGCATTAGGAATAAACAATGCTAAACAAGCAATTGGAGCACAAAAAGCTGTTACAGATTTAACAAATAGTATGCTACAAAAGAATAGCGAAATATTAAAACAAGGTTCAATAGAAATTGCAGAAGAATCAGAAAGAGCTATTGTTGATGTTGCTACATTACAAAAAACTAATAAAGATATAATTGATACATTAGATCAAGTTATACAAATTCATGAAAATGGAAGAGTAAAACGTCAAGAAGCTGAAGTAGAACTTGCAAATATTGAAAAAGAATTAAAAGAAAAAATGATTGAATTACAAGTTAAATAATTTGTCAATTGAGAGGAATATATGGATACTAAACAATTTTTTAAAGATGTATATGAAGATTTTTTTGGAGTGGAAAAAATTAAAGCAGAAAATGAAAAATTAGCAAAAGAATTAGGATTAAACCAAGATTATCCTACAATTGAATTAAACAAGCAAGATGAGGCAAAAGATGAACTAACTGAAGAGCAAATAAAAGAAACAAAAGATGAATTTATGCTAAAGGCTTTTGAAAAGTTAGAAAAACTATACATTACAGAACAATCAAAAAATACTCTTAAAAAAATTATTGAGTATATGAGAAAATATAGTGAAGGAATAGAAAAACAATACATTCCATTTAATATGTGCATTTATTCAAACAATAAAGAAACTATGTATAGTATAGTTGATATAATAAGTGATACTGCGACATTTTTCTCATATATAAAAAGAGGAACTACTATTGAGACTTCTTTTTATAACATAGAAAAACCAGAACAAATTGAAGAAATATATAGTAAAAAGAATAGTGTAGTTGTATTAAAAGATTTTGAGGGACTTTTAGCAAAAGAAAAAGAATTTAAAGATAGATTTTTGCATAATATGAAAGAAAAGTTAGAAGAAAATCAAAAAGACTTTTTGACTATTTTGATTTCAAAAACACCTGAAACAATTGAACAAGCGATGCAATCAGATATGCTTGAGAAATATTTTGAATTTAAAATTGAATCAACTAATATAGATGTACAGGATGTTTATCAAGAAGTATTAGGTAAATTAAAAGAAAGTAGCAAAATAACAGACGAGGCATCAATTAAACTATTAGATTATATTGCTGCTACATATCCAAAAACAAATTTATCATTTCCTGAATACAGAGATAAATTATGTAATAAAATATTATTTAGCAAAGATCAAGAAATAACAGAAAATGATTTACCAAAATACGAACAGGAAAAATCTATGGATGAAATATTTGCAGATCTAAATAATCTTGTAGGACTTGAAAATATAAAACAAGTATTAAAAGATTTAGTAGATTTAATAGAATTAAAAAATAAAACTAAAGATGACTTAAAAATTAAAGACATAAATTTACACATGGTATTTTTAGGAAATCCAGGAACAGGCAAAACAACTGTTGCAAGAATTATTGCAGAAATGTTATATAATTTAAAATATATAAAACAAAATAAATTAATTGAAGTATCAAGTAAAGATTTAGTTGCTGAATATGTTGGACAAACTGCACCAAAAACAATGGCTGTTATTGAAAGAGCTTTGGGTGGAGTACTATTTGTAGATGAAGCATATTCACTTGCATCTGAAGAAGAAAGTGGAAATTCATTTAATAAAGAAGCTATTGCAACACTTATACAGGCAATGGAAAATTATAGAGATAATCTGGTTGTAATTTTTGCTGGATACACAAAAGAAATGCAAGCATTTTTAAATGCTAACTCAGGTATAGTTTCTAGAATTGGTTATACACTAGATTTTAAAGACTATACATCTGAAGAATTATTAAAAATCTTTGAAGGAATGGTTAAAAAAGCAGGATTTAGTATTACTAAAGAAGCATGTGATGAAGTAGTAAAAGTAATAGACAAATATAGAAATACTAAAAACTTTGGAAATGCAAGATTTGCAAGAAACCTATACGAAAAAACAATAATAAAACATGCATCAAATACTAGAGGAAAGAAAGCTAAAAAAGACCTAAAAACAATTGTTAAAGAAGATATAAGTACAGATAATTTATAAATTTAAAAGGGCCAAGATTATTAAATCAAAATAATTTTGGCTTTTTGTTTTGAATACTATTGATTAAATGTAATAATTACGATATAATTTGAATATATTAATTTAAAAGGAGGAAGTTGTATGGCAGTAATAAGACCATCAGCAGATTTGAGAAATAACTATAGTGAGATTTCGAAAATTTGTCATGAAACTAAACAACCTATATATATTACTAAAAACGGTTATAATGATTTAGTATTATTAAGTAATGAGGCTTATGAAGAATTAACAAATGGATGGTTAACGGAAAAAGAAATAGAAAAACGAATTTCAGAAAAGTTTGATAAACAATATGCTGACTTCGAAGAATTTAAAAAAGATGTACTTGAACAAATTAATAAAGCAATAAATGAAATAGAAGAAGGTAAAGGAATAACAATGGAAGAAGCTGTTGCAGAAATGGAGGACAAGTATCATATAAATGAGAAAATATAATATTATTTGGTCTCCGAATTTTAAACGAGAATTAGAATCTATATATAATTATATCTGTAATAAATTAAATGCAAAAATCATTGCTGATAATCTTTATAATCAAATTATAAATCAAATTTATTCTTTAAAATATTATCCCGAAAGATATCAAAAATTAAATATAAAAGATGAAAATATAAGACGACTAATAGTTAATAACTATATTATAATATATAAAATTAATGATATCTTTCGGACAAGTTTATATTCTACATATTTTTCATAATAATCAAAATTACTTAAATCTTTTATAAAATTTCTATTGAAAACCATTGACAATTGAATATATATTCAACTATAATATATTCAAAGTTGAGTAAGCATTCAACTATATTTGCATATAAATAATAACTAAGGAGGAAATAGTATGTCTAGAAATGAATTCATTTGTGATTGTAATGCAATACATCAAGAAGTAGTAGAAAGTACTAAAAAGCAAATGCTGAATGATGAAGATTTGTTTAACAATTTAGCAGAGTTTTTTAAAATATTAGGAGATACTACTAGAGTTAAAATATTATCAGCTTTAGACAAAAATGAAATGTGTGTATGTGACATTGCAAATGTTTTAAGTATGAGTAAATCCTCAATTTCACATCAATTAGGAACATTAAGAAGAAGTGGAATTGTAAAATGTAAAAGAGTAGGTAAAGAAGTATTTTATATGCTTGATGATGAACATGTAAAGAAAGTATTTGAGATTGGTGCAGAGCATATTGAACACAGAATATAGTGTTTTATAAAAAAGGAGATAATATTATGAAAAAAGAGATTATAAAGATTTTAACATCATTTGTTTTGTTTTTAGTAGCATTACTAATGCCAATTGATAATCAAATAATAAAGATTGCTATATACGTAATTGCATATTTAGTAGTAGGATTTGAAGTTTTAAAAGAAGCAATAGAAAACATTTTTAAAGGAGAAGTATTTGATGAAAACTTTTTAATGGCAATAGCTACAATAGGTGCTTTTGCTATTGGTGAATATCCAGAAGCTGTTACTGTAATGTTACTTTATCAAGTGGGAGAAACATTCCAAGATTATGCAGTTGATAACTCTAAAAAGTCAATAGAGAATTTAATGAATATTAGACCAGATTTTGCAAATGTTTTAAGAGAAAACGCAGAGATAAAGGTTAACCCAGAAGAAGTAAAGGTTGGAGAAATAATTATTGTAAAACCTGGTGAGAAAATACCTCTTGATGGAAAGATTATAGATGGAGAGTCAATGTTAGATACAACAGCATTAACAGGAGAATCAGTTCCAAGAAAAGCAAATACAGGAGATAATGTTTTTAGTGGTTGTATAAACCAAACTGGGCTATTAAGAATTCAAGTAACTAAGAAATTTGGTGAATCAACTGTTAGTAAAATATTAAACCTAGTTGAAAATGCAGAAGACAAAAAATCTAAATCTGAAAACTTTATTACTAAATTTGCAAAATATTATACTCCAGTAGTTGTAATATTAGCAGTGATTATAGCTATTGTACCACCAATTATTATAAAAGAAGCAAATTTCACAGAATGGCTATATAGAGCATTATCATTTCTAGTTGTATCATGCCCATGTGCGCTAGTTATTTCAATACCTTTAAGCTTTTTTGCAGGAATTGGTGGAGCATCTAAAATAGGAGTTTTAATTAAAGGTGGAAATTATTTAGAAGCTTTAGCAAATGTTAATACAGTTGTTTTTGACAAAACAGGAACACTTACAAAAGGTGTATTTGAAGTTCAAAAAGTAGAAGAAGTAGGAGCGCCTAAACAAGACATTATAAAATATTCGGCTTATGCAGAAAATTATTCAAATCATCCAATTGCAGTATCAATAAAAAAAGTATACAACGAAAAGATAGATGAAAAATTGATTTCAGATATAAATGAAATATCTGGAAAGGGAATAAGTGTAAAAATTGAAAATAAACAAGTATTAGTTGGAAATGAAAAACTAATGCAAGAAAACAATATTGAATATACAAAATGTAATGAAATAGGTACTGTAGTATATGTGTCAATTGAAAATAAATATTCTGGTTATATACTTATATCAGACGAAATAAAAGAAGATTCATTTAAGGCAATAAAAGAATTAAAAGATAATAAAAAACAGACAATAATGCTTACAGGTGATAAAAAAGAGGCGGGAGAAGATGTTGCTAAAAAATTAGGAATAGATAAAGTATATACAGAATTACTACCAGATGGAAAAGTTAAAAAAGTAGAAGAGCTTATCAAGCAAAAAAATGGAACACTTGCATTTGTTGGAGATGGAATAAATGATGCACCAGTACTTGCTTTATCAGATATAGGAATTGCAATGGGAGGTCTTGGAAGCGATGCAGCAATAGAAGCAGCAGATATAGTAATAATGACAGACGAACCATCTAAAGTAAACAAGGCTATTAAGATTTCTAAAAAAACAATGCGAATTGTTAAACAAAATATTATATTTGCAATTTCAATTAAAGCATTAGTATTAATTTTAAGTGCAGTAGGAATTACCACAATGTGGGAAGCAGTTTTTGCAGATGTTGGCGTTTCAGTAATTGCAGTATTAAATGATATTAGAATATTAAAGAAATAATTGAAAATGGGAAGAGTAAACTCTTCCCATTTAAAGTTATATTACATAAAAGAATATACAGAAAAATTGTAATGTACTTGCAACTATACAAGCAATGTGAAACACAGAATGCATCCACTTATGCTTTTTACCAAGTCCATAAAAAATTGCTCCAATTGTGTATACAAGCCCACCAGCTAATAATAAAATAAATCCCTTCATAGTTAGTAATTCTATAATTACATTTATTCTAAATATAATACACCAACCAAGTAATATGTAGCATATCATAGAAAAAACTTTATATCTTTTTAAATCAATTGAATTAAGTACTATTCCTAATATTGCTAATCCCCAAACAATTCCGAACAATGTCCATCCTGTAGCTGTATTATATTCTCTTAAAGTACATAGAACAAATGGAGTATAAGTTCCAGCTATAAGAATAAATATAGAGCAGTGATCAATTATTTGAAAAACTTTTTTAGCCGTACGATTAGAGTTCAAGCCATGATATATACTTGACATAGTGTATAATAAAATTAAAGATACACCATAAATTGAGGTAGAAACTATACCATAAACATTGTGATGTAATGCTGAAAATATAACACATAAAGCAAGAGCAGCAATACCAAGTGCACCACCGACAATATGTGATACCATATTAAAAATTTCTTCACCTTTTGTATATGTTGGCAATACTCTGTCAGCTAATTTTACTCTATGCATACTATCCCTCCAATTCAATAATTTTTTTTAGTTCTTCATTTCTTTTTATTTTATTTGTAGTAGTTTTTATTAAAGGTTCTTTAGTTAAAACAAGATGCTTTATATATTTGTACATAGGAAGAGTTTTATTTATTTCTTTAATTTCATTCCAAATAATATCTTTTAGTTCTTGTTCTGTTGCATTAGGGTATTTAGACTTAGTAACAGTTTCGTTATATACTACTTCAACAGAGACTTTAACATCATTACTATCTTGAGCATCTGGAAGACCATAAACAAAACATTCTTCAACTTCATCTAATCTATTTATCAAAATTTCTAATTCCTCAGGAAATACTTTTTTACCATTTTTTAAAACGATTAAATCTTTTTGTCTACCAGTGATAAATAAGTAACCATCATCATCTATATAACCTAAATCACCAGTGTGGAACCAGCCATCTTTTAATACTTCATTTGTTTGTTCTTCATTTTTATAATATCCAAGCATAACATTTGGCCCTTTAACAATTATTTCACCAATACCATTTGCATCTTTATTATTAATTTTTACATCAAGACTTCCCATAGGTATTCCAACAGAACCTTCTTTTACACAAGTATCATTTTCAGCAGATATAACAGGAGAGGTTTCAGTCAAGCCATAACCTTGAACTAAATGAATACCAATTGAGTTAAACCATTTACCAACTCTTTTATCAAGAGGAGCACCACCTGAAATAATAAATCTCATATTTCCACCAAGAGCATCAATAAGTTGTTTAAAAACTTTTCTTCTAACATCAATATGAAGTTTTAACAAGAAATTGCTTAGCTTAATCATAAAGTTTATAAGCCCAGTTTTACCTTGTTTTTCAACTTCTTTCATGATAGTAGAATACATTTTATCAATTAAAATAGGAACTCCAACAAAAACTGACACTTTATATTCCTTTAGGTTTTGTTGAATATATCTTAAACCATCAGGAAATACTGTTTTCATGCCAGAAGCTAACATTACAAGCATACCAGTTGATCCAAAAATATGATGATATGGCAAAAATGCAATATTTACATCAGTACTATAAAAAGTTTCAACTAATTGCATATCATATATATTTGTTGCAATTCCATTTTGATTAAGCATAACAGCTTTAGATTTAGAAGTAGTACCAGATGTAAAAAGCAAAATACTCATAGCAGAAGGATTAACTTTATAATTTATATATTCTGAATAACCAGCTTCAATAGCTTTTTTTCCATCATCAATTAGGTCATAGAAATATAAGAAGCCTGGTACCTTAGAAAAACAAATAAAATGCTTAATATTTGTTTTTCCTGAAGCTTTAATTTCTGATATGACATCTTTTAGCTTTTCATCAAAAACTATTGATTCGACTTCACTTCTGATTAAAGAATCTTCAAGTTCTCCAATTTGCAATCCTTTATCTAAAGGAACAGAAACAATTCCACCAAGTAAGTTGCTCAAATGTGCAACAGCCCATTCATAACAATTATGTCCTACAACTGCAGAACGTTTACCTTGTAAACCTAATTTATATAAAGAAGTACCGAAATAATTAATATCTTCCAATAAATTAGTATAAGTGTGATTTATATATTCAACTTCTTTGCCATTTTTTATCTTTGTTGTAAATGCTATATTATCAGCATAAGTATTGGCTGAATGATATAACAAATCCTTAATATTATCAAATTTTATAATAGTTTGTTCTTTTTTCATTTGTCCTCCAACAAATAATTTACTAAACTATACTATGTAGTTTCGAAAACTATTATATCTTAAAGACACAAATAAGTCAAGATGGTTTGAATTTCTAGAAAAATATAAATTCTTGATATAAGTATTGATTTTAAAATAGGGTTATAATATAATCAATATTGTAAAACAAAAGAAAAGGGGATTTTATTATGAAAAAAGAAAAGAATAATCATATAATTAATTGGATAGCTTTAATTTTATTTGTAATTGTTATGGTAGCATCGGTTGTAGATATTATGAGAAAACATAACATTATTGAAAAAATTGTAGCAAATCAAAAAGATGTTATAAGCCAAAACAATTACTCATATCATGTAGAATCTTATAATAAGAATAATGAAAGTGAAACTACTAAATCAAGTATGAGCTTTTATAAAAAAGACAAAATAAGTATGCAGATATTAAAAAATAATGATAATAGTTTAATTTTTTGGTATGACCTAGGAGCAAACGAACAAATAACACTAGTTCCACAAAATTTAAAAGCTTCTGTATATAAAAACTCATCAAAATTTTTTGTAAATCAACTTCCTCCTTACATGATAGATGAAGAAAATAAAAATATAATGAAAATATTTTCAATCATAACATCTGACACTGTAAATGGAGAAAAATGCTATAAAATAAATACATCAGGATTAATAACTTGGTATAGCAAAGAAAGTGGAATGATATTAAAAGCACAAAATGGTAAAAAAGTAATTGATGGAAAAGAATATGATTGTATATCTGAATTTAAAGATTGGAAGTTTAATGAGTTAACAGATGAAGATGTTACAAGACCTAATTTGACAGGATATGAAGTTACAAATAATGAATAATATTTACAAGAGCAAGTAATTAGTTTTCTAGTTATTTGCTCTTGTCACATTATGTAATAAAAAACATATTATGTAATGTGAGGTGAATAAATTGGATTGGTTTGAAACATTAAACCCGGTAATTCAAGCATTACTTGCAACAATATTTACTTGGGGCGTAACAGCCTTAGGAGCACTTGTAGTTTGCTTTTTTAAAGAAGTAAATGGTAAAATTTTAAACACAATTTTAGGATTTAGTGCAGGTGTAATGATTGCTGCAGCTTTTTGGTCTTTGCTAGAGCCATCAATTGACTTATCACAAGAACTTGGATACATAGCATGGATTTTACCAGCTGTTGGATTTATAACAGGCAGTTTGTTTGTGCTATTATCAGATAAGTTCTTAGATAAAATGCTAAAAAATAAAAAAAACATTGATAACAAAGATTCTTTAAAAAGAAGCATATTACTAATTGCAGCAATTACAATTCACAATATTCCTGAAGGAATGGCTGTAGGCGTTGCATTTGGAGGCATTGCAACAGGAGTACCTGGCATGACACTAATAGGAGCAATAATGTTAGCTCTTGGAATAGGAATACAAAATTTTCCGGAAGGAGCAGCTGTATCATTGCCACTTAGAACAGAAGGTTATTCAAGATCTAAAAGCTTTATGATAGGTCAGGCGTCAGCTTTAGTTGAACCAATATCAGCCGTAATAGGTGCAATACTTGTAATATATATAAGAAGTATGTTACCGTTTTTATTAGCATTTGCAGCAGGTGCAATGATTACGGTGGTTGCAAGAGAACTTTTACCAGAATCAATAAATGGTAATAAAAACTTATCGACACTTGGAATGAGTTTTGGATTTGTTTTAATGATGATACTAGATGTTGCATTAGGTTAAAAAGCATAGAAACAAAAATAGATAATTAGAGATTGCTAATTATCTATTTTTATGATAGGATTTTACAAGAAAATAAAAAAGAGGTAAAAAATGAAGAAGATTATATATTTTTTTGGAGTAATATTTTTATCAATTATTATTTTGTTAAATATAATATATACAGCTACATTAGATAGCTCAGAGCATATTACAATAACATTCAATAGTTTAATATATATTGCGGGGCTTGTAATTGTAGGAGTATTATTGTACTTTGGAAGTAAACTATTGGACAAGTATTTATATAATAATGAAGCAAGAACAAAAATAAGAAAATGGACATTTGGAATAGTTTTAATTATATACATAATTTTTAATGTAATATGGCTAATAAAGGTAAATCCGCCAGTAGTTGGTGACCAAGTACATGCTGTTAATTTAGCACAAACATTTTACAGAGATAATCCAGAAGAATTTTTGCCAAATCTTACTTATGCTGGAATTCCACTAAGCCAATATATGCAAACATATCATCAACAAATAACTTTGGCATTTGCGTTTAATGTTTTCTTTAGAATAGTACACTTTGATGCAATGGAAATATTAAGAGTGGTAAATCTTATTAGTAATGTATTAATTATTATTGCATTATATAAAATATGTAATCAGTTGTCTAAAGAATATAAAACAAACAAAGTATTGTTAATGCTTTTAATATTAACATTTTTTACATTACCCATAATTTCGAATTTTATATATGGAGATGTTCCAAGCTTAGCACTATGTCTGTTCGCAGTATATTTTACAATGAAATATACAAAAACTGAAAAAATAAGGTATATTGTATTTACTACTATTTTAACAATGATTGCATATATGATGAGAATGAATAGTTTAATATTTATAATAGCAACAGTAATATACTTAATATTAAATATATTTAAAAATATTAAGGAGAAAAGTTGGAAGAAAAATTTACTAAGTGTTGCAATTATAATAATGTATGTTGTAATATCAATATTTCCATCATCAATAGTAAGTAGATATTATTTAGATAAATATAACTTAGAAAGAAATAAAACATATCCTAGCATAGGTTATGTACTCATGGCAATGCAAGAAGGACCAAGAGCAAATGGATGGTATAATGAATCTACAAGGGAAAAAGCATTTGATAGATTAGACAACATATCAGATGAGTACAAACAAGAAATAAAAGAAAGAATAGAATATTTTTTACAAAATCCTGGTTATACAATTAAGTTCTATATAGATAAAATAACTTCTATGTGGGCAGAAAATACATATTCAGCAATAAGAAATAGTGAAGTAAATGGAAACTTAGATAATCTGGTTAAGCCATTGGAATTTTATCAAAAAGTGTTATTGACTTTAACTTGTGTATGTAGTTTAATAGTATTGATACAAAATAGAAAGAATTTATCACTTGATTTAATATTTTTAATAACAATATTTATAGGTGGATTTGCTTTTCATATATTGTGGGAGGCAAAATCAAGGTATATAATACCATATATTTTAGTGTTAATACCTATATCTACTATAGTTATAAATAAAAAATAAAAAAATAAGGAGGAAAATTAAAATGGAACTAAAAGGATCAAAAACAGAAAAGAACTTAATGGAGGCTTTTGCCGGAGAGTCACAAGCAAGAAACAAATATACATATTTTGCAAGTAAAGCAAAAAAAGAAGGATATGAGCAAATAGCTGCAATATTCCAAGAAACAGCTGACAATGAAAAAGAACATGCAAAATTATGGTTTAAACTATTAAATGGTGGAGAGATTGGTACAACAGTAGAGAATTTAAAAGCTGCAGCAGAAGGTGAAAATTTTGAATGGACAGATATGTATGAAAGAATGGCGAAAGAGGCAAAAGAAGAAGGATTTGACCATATTGCATTCTTATTTACTGAAGTAGGAAAAATTGAAAAAGAGCATGAGGCAAGATATAAAAAACTTTTAGAAAAAGTTGAAGAAGGAAAAGTATTTGAAGCAGGAGAAATAAAAATATGGAAATGCAGAAACTGTGGACATATAGTAGTTGGAACAAAAGCACCAGAAGTATGCCCAGTATGTGCACACCCAAAAGCATACTTTGAAATAAAAGCAGAAAACTATTAAAAAATTTAAGAGCAAGTAAATATAAATTACTTGCTCTTTTTATGACCTTATGATATATATAATGTATATGAAAAAAAGGGGAAAATTGTAATGGAGGAACAAAAGAACAATCAAACAGCTGTGGAAGTAAAAACAGAAGATGAAACACAATATGACGAAATTCAAAAAGTAAAACAGGTAGAAAGAACAGATTCGTATTTTGATGGAAAAGTATTGGAATGGCTAGGCTACAGAATTCTAGCTTTTATAATAACTGCTGTAACATTTGGAATTGCCAACGCATGGGCAGAAAAATTACTTATTGCGTATACTATAGACCATACAGTATACAATGGAAAAAGACTTAAATTTGAAGGTACAGGAGCATCTTTATTTGTACAAAAATTTAAATGGATTTTTCTTACAATCATTACTTTAGGAATTTATGGATTCTGGATTCCAATAAAAAAAGAGCAATGGATAGTTTCGAATATTCATTTTGAAAAAGAAGAATTTGTCAAAGGAGACAGTTACTTCGATGGAGGAGTATTAGGTATAATTGGAGTAAATTTATTTAGTAATATACTAACATTTATTTCATTTGGACTATTATTTCCATTTGTAGTATGTTATAGACAAAAATGGTTTGCAAAACATACAATTATAAATCGCAAGAAAATAGTATTTACAGGAAAATCATTAAATTTAATAGGAAACTATTTATTATGGTGGTTTTTATGTATTATTACATTTGGAATTTTTGGATTGTGGCTACCAATAAAAATCGAAAATTGGAAAGCTAAAAATACACATATAAAATTAAAAGATGAAGAAGAGCAAAAAACATCAATGGCTCCAGCTATACTAGGAATAATATTAGCAATTATGCTAATTGTAGTAGTTGTGTCTTTTACATACAAAAATGTAGATTTTGATAAAATAATGGATGAAGGCATTGATTTTGAAGAAATATTTAACAAAGATGAAAAAACACCATCAAAAGGAACTGGACAAGTTGCAATAATAAGTACACCAAGCAAAAACAACAATACTAATTTAAATACTAACAATAATTCGAATTCAAATAAAAATAATACAAGCTCAAATGGAAATAGTAGTACAAGTTCAAACAATAACACTGTAACGTATAGTACAAAAAATATTTCATATTAAAATATTTAAGCAACATTTTAAAAAGATGTTGCTTTTTTTACATTCAAAAAGTATAATAAGTATGAAAAGTATAACTGAGACTGAAAGGAGAAAATTATGAAAAAAGATAAATATGTTGGTATTTGCAAAGTTGGAGAAAAGGGACAAATTGTAATACCAAAAGAAGCAAGAGATATGTTCAATATAAATCCGGGAGATTCAATTGTTGTTTTATGTGATAAAAAACAAGGAATAGCTTTAGTAAAGTCTGATATTATTGAGGATTTATCAAATAAAATATTCCCAAAAGGAGATGAGTAAAAATGTACTCAATTGAAATTGAAAATCTAACTAAAAAATTCAAAGAAAAAACAGCAGTTAACAATGTTAGTTTAAAAATAAAACAAGGAGAGCTTTTTTCTTTGTTAGGTACAAATGGAGCAGGAAAGACTACTACAATAAAAATGCTATCCACTTTGATTTTACCTACTAGTGGAAACATAAAAATAAATGGATTAGATATAAACAAAGACAAACAGAAGATAAAAGAAATTTTAAATGTATCACCACAAGAAACTGCAATTGCAATGAATTTATCTGTAAAAGAAAATTTGGAATTTATAGCAGGAGTATATCAAATAAAAAATCCAAAAGAGAAAATTGATGAATTAGTAAAAACATTCAAATTAGAAGAAATACTAAATCAAAAGGCAAAAACTTTATCTGGAGGATGGCAAAGAAAAGTATCTATTGCAATGGCTTTAATAAATGACCCACAAATACTATTTCTTGACGAACCTACACTAGGTTTAGATGTTATTGCAAGAAGAGAGCTATGGAGTATTATAGAAAGTCAAAAAGGAAAAATAACAATTATACTAACTACACATTATATGGAAGAAGCAGAAAGTTTATCAGATAGAGTTGGAATAATGGCAAAAGGAAGTTTAATAGATGTAGGAACTCCAGAAGAATTAATAGAAAAATCAAATGCAAAAGATTTTGAAGATGCTTTTGTAAAAATAGCAACAGGAGGAGAATTATGAGAATAATAAACTTTGCTAAAAGAAATTTTAAAGAAATAATAAGAGATCCATTAAGTATAATATTTGCAATTTTATTGCCATTATTTTTACTTTTTATATTTCAACAATTTAATATACCAAGTGAAAACTATAAATTAGAAAACTTTACACCAGGAATAATTATTTTTGGATTTTCTTTCCTAACGCTTTTTACAGCTATGCTTGTTGCAAAAGATAGAAGTACATCATTATTAATTAGACTTGGAACAAGCCCAATGAAACCAGTAGAATATATATTAGGTTATATAATCTCAATAATTCCCATAATAATTATTCAAAATGTATTATTTTTTATATTAGCCATAATCTTAGGATTAAGCTTTAGTATAAACATTATATTGGCAATTTTAGTATCTATTATTGTTGCAATACTATTTATAGCAATAGGAATATTGATAGGAAGCACATTTACAGAAAAGGCATCGTCAGGAATATCAAGTATTGTAGTACAATTAGTATGCTTTACAGGAGAAATATATTTTCCAAAAGAAATATTAGGAGATATGTTTGCAAAAATATGCAACATACTTCCATTTGAAAGTTGTGTAACAATTATAAAAGGAATAATGAATAATAACATTCAAATAATAAGCCTAAGAAATATAATTGTATTTTTAATATACACCATTGCGATTTTAGCAATATCAATAATAGTATTTAAAAGAAAAATGGTTAGTGACAATAAATAGAACATGAATTATTTACTAAATTTTACTATTTATGTTATAATTAGTAAAAGGGAAGTGATATTATAATGAATAAAAAAGAAGTAAAAAATATTTTAATATCAATGAGAACACCAGAAAACGAAATAGCAGTAAATCATTTACTTGGTCAATTAGACATGAAAAGTAATACTGAAATTGAGCAAATTACAGAAAGATTAGGAAATAGTGAGCAGAATATAAGAAAAACCTTGTCAAAGAAAATAGAAGAAATTTCTCAAAATAGAAATGAGGAAAAACATACTATTAATGATATGTTTACTTATGGAATATCAGGGAATTGTATTCACTTACACTTACCAACAGACTTGCATGAATTAATGGCGAGAAATGGAATATCAAAAACAATAGCTCTAGTTAACTTACAGTTATTAGATGCAATTGATAAAATAAAAGAAATGAGAGACGGAGGTTTTTATAGATTCAAAGATAAAGATAGTATATATATGATATCTCCAGCAGTAATAAAAAGAGAAATGAAATTTTTAGAAGAATTAGACTTTACAACTCATTCATATAGTAAGAAACAACTTAGTGATGAAAAATTTGTACAAGAAACTCCAGAAGCTCAGCTTGCTACACACATTTTTGGACATGATAAAAACGTTGGAACTGCATTAATAAGATTTGAGCAAATAAATTCAAAGCAATGGCAAGAAAAGAAAAATGAAATAGTAGCAGATTTAAGAGGAAAAACAGCAGGTATAGAGCATAATAAAAGTGAAGAAAGGTAAACTAAAAGCAGGTAATTGAAAATTATCTGCTTTTATGATATAAAATAGGCA
>FR902206.1:216725-217175 GCA_000437855.1 Clostridium sp. CAG:567
AGAACTGCAAAATAAAATAGGAGTGAAATTATGAAAAGACTTAATTTAATAGTAGTATTTAATAAAGATTTAACAAAAGTTCTATTTTGCATTAGAGCAAAAGAACCATACAAGGGATTATACAATTTTGTTGGAGGCAAAGTAGAAGGAAATGAACCAAATGATGAAGCGGCTTATAGAGAGCTATTTGAAGAAACAGGAATAAGCAGTAATGATATTGAGTTAGACCATTTTATGGATTTAAATTACTTTAAATATGAAAACAATTTACAAGTATACTATGGAATATTAAAAAATGAAGTAACTTTGGTAGAAGAAAAAAATAAACTTGAATGGGTAACTATAAATGAAGAATTATTAAATAATGAAAAATTTGCAGGTAACTATAATATTCCTCATATCATAAAACAAATAAAAGTATATTTGAGGGATGGAATTAAATATTAAGTT
>FR902206.1:217387-218065 GCA_000437855.1 Clostridium sp. CAG:567
ACCTTGGATAGGTACAAAAAATATATGGAAGTTATTTTATAAAATTGGATTATTAATAGAATGATGAATATAGATAAGGCTATAGAAGATTTTAAATTTATTATAGAAACAAATAAATAAGGAGGAGATTTTATGAATTTAGTAACAGGTTTAGCAATACCTTTTTTAGGAACAACACTTGGCTCAGCAATGGTATTTTTAATGAAAAACAAGATGAACTCAAAAGTAGAAAAATTACTATTAGGTTTTGCATCAGGAGTAATGATTGCAGCTTCAATCTGGTCTTTAATTATACCATCAATTGATATGGCAAGTGAACAAGGAAAAGTAGCATGGATTCCAGCAGCAGTTGGATTTATACTAGGAATAGCCTTTTTACTTGTACTTGATAGTGTAATTCCGCATTTACACTTAAATAATGATAAAACAGAAGGAATAAAAGCAAAACTTAAGAAAACAACAATGATGGTATTTGCAGTTACACTTCACAATATACCAGAAGGAATGGCAGTAGGTGTTACATTTGCTGGTGCACTTATTGAAAATACTGGAATAACAATGGCAGGAGCATTTGCTTTAGCAATAGGAATTGCAATACAAAACTTTCCTGAAGGCGCAATTATATCAATGCCATTAAAAAGCGAAGGAATGTCAAAATCAAAGGCCTTTTTATATGGG
>FR902206.1:218116-218334 GCA_000437855.1 Clostridium sp. CAG:567
GTAGAACCAATAGGGGCAATTATTACAATACTACTTACAAGCACAGTAGTACCAATATTACCATATTTATTATCATTTGCAGCAGGAGCTATGATTTATGTGGTTGTTGAAGAACTAATACCAGAATCTCAAAATGGTGAACATTCAAATATAGGAACAATAGGCGTTGCTCTTGGATTTGTAATAATGATGATTTTAGATGTAGCACTAGGATAAGA